>NZ_JBHRTN010000018.1:437953-454498 GCF_042646265.1 Teichococcus globiformis | reverse complement strand
CCGCCCCCCGCCCCGGGCGGCTATAGGCGCCGGGTATAGGCGCCGTGCCACCCGGCCGGCAAGTTGACGGCAGAGATCATGGCGGGCGGCATGGCCGCCGAGAGGAGAATGCGCGACATGAATACCGGACCCGAGACGGGCGGCGGAATGGGTGGCGGCACCGGGAGCGGCCCGGGTGGCGGAATGGGCGGCGGGCCTGGCGCTGGCCCTGGCCGCCGCGGACGCTTCTTCGACGACCTTGCAGGCATGGCCGGCGGCGCATTCTCGGTGATGGCCGGGCTGCGGGCCGAGGTGGAAGCGATGGCCAAGTCTCAGGTCGAGATGCTGGTGCAGCGCCTGGACCTGGTGAAGCGTGAGGATCTGGACGCGGCGCTGGAAGTGGCCCGCCGGGCACGCGAGGAAAGCTCTGCGCTGGCGGAGCGTGTTGCGGCGCTGGAAACGAAGCTCCAGGGGGGTGGCTCGGCCGGCCGCGTAGAACCCACCGTGAAGGGCGAGCCGCCGGTGGTGGGCGAAGCCGGGCCTGGAACGCCGAAGCCGGGCCCATTGCCGGAGCAGGATATCGGCTAAGGCCGGTCAACAGGGCAGGGGATGATCCCCGTGGATGATCCCCGCCCTGCCTTATCAGTAGCCGAAATAGAAGCCGGCCCGTGGCGCCGGCCGGTAATAGCGCGGCGGTGGCGGCGGGTAATAGGCACGCGGCGGCGGCTGGTAGATCACTGGCGGCGGACGGTGGTAGTAGCGCGGCGGCGGCCCGTAATAGCCGCGGGGCGGTCCCTGGTGGCGGTGGTGCCAGCGCGGCGGCGGGCCACGGCGCCAGCCATCATGCACCAGCAGAACCTCCGGTTGGTTCACCCCCGCGGCCTTGGCGGCGCCGGGAAGGGCGGCTGCGGTGCCCAGCACCAGGCCGGCGGCGGCCAGCCCGATCATGGCCAGTTGACGCAAGCGGCGCATGGTCTCGGTCCTCCTCGTCATGGTTCCCATATGGGGTGCCGTCGAAGGCAGAACCGTGGCGGAGGCCGGGCGGGAACATGACCGCACCGTCACGTCCCCGTGTGCCGCAACGCGAAAGATTCAGCCGAAGACACGGCTGAAGATTGTCTCCACATGGCGGAAGTCGCGCTGTGGATCGATCGCCGCATCCAGCGCCGCCGCGTCGAGCTTGCCGGACACTTCCGCATCGGCCAGCAGGTTGTCGCGGAAGCTCCTGCCATCCGGTTCGGCCAGCTTTGTCCAGGTCGCCATGGCCGCGCGCTGCACTGCCTTGTAGGCGTTCTCGCGCGAAATGCCCGCTTGCGTGAGGGCCAGAAGAACCTTCTGGCTGTGCACCACGCCGCCCAGGCTTTCCAGATTGGCCACCATCTGCTCGGGATACACCGTCAGCTTGTCCATCATGCCGGTCAGGCGGGCCAGGGCGAAATCCAGGGTGATGGTGGCGTCGGGGCCGATGAACCGCTCCACCGAGGAATGGCTGATGTCCCGCTCATGCCACAGCGCGACGTTCTCCAGCGCCGGGGTGGCATATCCACGCACCACACGGGCAAGCCCCGTCAGGTTCTCGCTCAGCACCGGGTTGCGCTTGTGCGGCATGGCCGAGGAGCCCTTCTGGCCTGGGTGGAAGAATTCCTCCGCTTCCCGCACCTCGGAGCGCTGCAGGTGGCGCACCTCCGTGGCCAGCCGTTCAATGGCCGAGGCCACCACGGCGAGCGCGCA
Source organism: Teichococcus globiformis (assembly GCF_042646265.1). NCBI lineage: Bacteria > Pseudomonadati > Pseudomonadota > Alphaproteobacteria > Acetobacterales > Roseomonadaceae > Roseomonas > Teichococcus globiformis. Next base: position 452,788 of record NZ_JBHRTN010000018.1, on the reverse strand, counting down.
GAAAAAGGCCGCGTGCCGGTCGCGCGGGATCACCTGCGTGGAAACCGGCTCCACGGCCAGGCCAAGCTTCCCGGCCACGAACTCCTCGACCCTCGGGTCCACGCTGGCAAAGGTGCCCACGGGGCCGGAAATGGCGCAACTCGCGACCTCCGCCCGCGCCGCAACCAGCCGCGCACGGCAGCGGGCGAATTCCGCGTAGTGCCCGGCAAGCTTCAGGCCGAAAGTGGTGGGCTCGGCATGGATGCCGTGGGATCGGCCCACGGTGGGGGTGAACTTGTGCTCGACGGCACGGCGCTGCAGGGCTGCGAGCAGGGCGTCCATGTCGGCGATCAGCAGATCGGCGGCGCGGGTCAGCTGCACCGAAAGACAGGTGTCCAGCACATCGGAGGAGGTCATGCCCTGGTGCATGAAGCGCGCTTCCTCGCCAATGCCCTCGGCCATCCAGGTCAGGAAGGCGATGACATCGTGGCGGGTTTCGCGCTCGATCTCGTCGATGCGGGCGATGTCGGCGGCGGAGATGCCGTCGGCGCGGGGCTGGCCCTTCTCTCGGATGGCGCGCGCGGCCTCGGCCGGGATGGTGCCAAGCTGCCCCATCGCCTCGGCGGCCAGCGCCTCGATCTCGAACCAGATTCGGTAGCGCGATTCGGGCGACCAGATGGCGGACATTTCGGGGCGGGCGTAGCGCGGGACCATGGGGATCTTCCTGGCAGCGGGGGCGGCGGGCCATGCGCCCGGCGGGGCGCCGCCCGGGCGCGATGCGGCGGGAATGGCCCCTCGCGGGCGCCCACGTCAACCGGCAGGAACATGAAGCTGACCTGTTACAATAAATGAAGGAATGTTCATGTTCTGGACATGAGCATTGTGAAAGCCCAACGGGCGCTCTAAGCGCGAGCTACTGCTGACGGGAACGGGAACAGGTTCATGGATTTGTCTGCCTTCATGCCCGAGCTGATTGCGCTCGGTCAGGTTCTGCTGATCGACCTCGTGCTGGCGGGAGACAACGCCATCGTGGTGGGCATGGCGGCCGCCGGGCTGCCCGCGGATCAGCGGCGCAAGGCCATCTTCTGGGGCATCGTCGCGGCAACCGTGATGCGAATCGGCTTCGCGGCCATCACAACCCAGCTCCTCGCCATTGTCGGCATCACCCTGGCGGGCGGCATCCTGCTGCTGTGGGTCTGCTACAAGATGTTCCGCGAGTTGCAGCGCGGCCACGCGCCCGAGGTGACAGAGGCCGAGATGGAGGCCCACGCCGAGGCCGCCTCCACCGGCCAGCGCAAGACGCTGAGGGGCGCCATCATCCAGATCCTGGTGGCGGACGTCTCCATGAGCCTCGACAACGTGCTGGCCGTGGCCGGTGCCGCCAAGGAGCACCTCTGGGTGCTGGTGGTCGGGCTTGCCATCTCGGTTGTGCTGATGGGTGTCGCCGCCACCTTCATTGCCAAGCTGCTCGAGAAGCACCGCTGGATCGCCTGGGTCGGCCTGCTGGTGATCCTGTATGTCGCGATCGACATGATCTGGTCGGGCAGTGGCGAAGTGCTGCCTTACCTGACCGGCAGCGGCACTTCCGCGCGGTGATGCCGCGCTCCTGAGCGAGCCGTCCGGGGCCGCCCATCGGGCGGCCCTTTTTTATGCTTTCTCAGAGGTTAAGCCCTTGTCATGCTTGGGCCTGACCGCTTCACGGTGCTGCCCCCCTCCAGTAGCGTGCCGCCCCTGACGGGACCGTGGAGTCCCCGCGACACGGGAGATCCCAGGTTTCCATGGAAGCGTTCACCAGCATGCTGCCGGCGCTGGCCGAGATCATGTGGCTCAACATCATCCTGTCCGGTGACAATGCGGTGGTGATCGGGCTGGCGGCGGCGGGGCTGCCGGCGCATCAGAGAAGCAAGGCTGTGCTGTTCGGGGTGATCGCCGCCGCGGTGCTGCGTGTCATCTTCTCCATCTTCGCCAGCCTGCTTCTCTCGCTATGGTGGATCGACCTGCTGGGCGGGCTGGCGCTTCTCTACATCGCCTGGAGCTTCTTCAGCGAGCTTCGCCATGACGGCGGGAACGACGCAGACACGAAGGCGGCGGCATCGCCTGAGAAGACGCTGACACAGGCTCTTTGGCAGATCGTGTTGGCCGATGTGTCCATGAGCCTCGACAACGTGTTGGCCGTGGCCGCCGTAGCGCGCGCCAACCTCCCGCTGCTGATCGTCGGGCTGGTCATCTCCATCCTGATGATGGGCTTGCTGGGCGGATTGCTGGCCCGGCTCCTCGACCGCTTCCGGTTCATCGCCTACATCGGCGTGGCGCTCATCACCTATGTGGGTTTGGAGCTTCTGTGGGAGGGGATCATCATGGCCAATGCGGTGCTCGCTCTAGGGCTGAGGCTGCCGGGGGCGAGCCATTGACGCCAGGCATCGCACGGGCTGCCAGGCTCGTTGCTCCGGCCTTGCTGGCGCTGCTGGCCGGGGGCTGCGTGGCACCGGATGGAGGAGCGGGCGCTGGCGGCCTCCGGCCGCCGCTGGACACGGTTCTGGACAGGCTGCCGCAGGAAGCTTCAGGCTTCGGACGCGGTGTCACCACGGACATGGAGGCGAGCCAGCCCGGTCAGGGACGAGCAGTGGACTACGCCACGCTGGCGGGCCCGGACGTTGCGGCGCGGGCAGCGGTTGCCGCCGTCACGCTGTATGACCACGGCATGCCGCCACTGCCCCCCGATACGCCAGTTGCCACCGTCACGGTGAAGCTGGAAGAAGGGGTGGCCGAGGCGCTGAATCCAGCCCCCGGGCGCTCCATGGCGGAATCCACGCGGCACGTGCTTCCAGCCGAGGGAGGCGGACCGCTGCAATGCGCGGTGCTGGAAGGCACCTATGGCCGTTCGCCGATGTGGCAGCAAGTCTGCGTCGGCGTGGCGGCCGGGCGGTTCCTCAAGGTCTTCGTGGCCGTGCCCACCCGTCAGAAGACACTGCTGCAACTGGATGCCGACGCGTTCACGCTCGACATCGCCCGTGCTGCCCGCGGCCTGGCGCCAGTGCCTCCGCGTCCGCTGGCGGGACCCGCAGCCGGTGCCGTCATCCCCTAGGGGTTCAGCGCTGCCGCGGCCAGTCCAGCCGCGGCTCGGCCCGGCGGGCGGGCGTTTGCGGATAGGCTGGCGGCGGCGGCACGGGCGGCACCACCCGCGGCGCTTCGTGTGACGGCAGGCGGCTGCCGCCCAGGGATGGCGGCTCCGTCCAGTCGGCGCTGACCGGGCCAGGGCGGCGCGCCGCCAGCGGATCCTGGATCGACAAGGCGAGTTCGCGGATCTCCGACTGGATCTCGTCGAGCTGCACCTCCAAAGCTTCCAGCCGAGCCTTCACCCCGAACACGCTGAATGGCATCAGCAAAAAGGCCGCGGCGCAGAGCAGGCCCAGCAGCAGCAGAAGCAACCCCGTCCATTCCGGCATTCCGGGAATGGCGAGGGAGGTGACCAGAGCCCGGAAATCCTGCATGGAGCTAGCCGCCTGTGAGGCTCATGTGCCGGGCCACGGCCGGACGGCTGTGGCGACGGTCGATCACGAAATCATGCCCCTTGGGCTTGCGGGTGATGGCTTCGCGGATCGCGTCGCGCAGCCCCGCATCGCCCAGACCCGGTTGGCGCAGGACCGTACGGAGGTCGGCCGCGTCATCCTGACCCAGGCACATGTACAGCGTCCCGGTACAGGTCAGGCGTACCCGGTTGCAGCTCTCGCAAAAGTTGTGCGTCATGGGCGTGATAAAACCCAGGCGCTGGCCGGTTTCCTTGACCACCATGTAACGCGCCGGGCCGCCCGTGGCGTAATCCGTGTCGAGCAAGGTCCAATGCGCCCGCAACCGGTTCCGCACCAGGGAAAGGGGCAGGTACTGGTCGGTGCGATCCTCGCTGATTTCGCCCATCGGCATGGTTTCGATCAGGGTCAGGTCGAAGCCGTGCTCGCCGCACCAGATCAGCAGGCGGTCGAACTCATCCTCGTTCACGCCCTTCATGGCGACCGCGTTGATCTTCACCGCCAACCCGGCCGCCTTGGCGGCGAAGATGCCGTCCAGCGTCTTGTTGATGTCGCCCCAACGGGTCAAGGCCCGGAACCGGGCCGGGTCCAGCGAATCGAGCGAGACGTTGATGCGCCTGACCCCCGCGGCGTAGAGACCCTCGGCATGCTTGGTCAGTTGGGTGCCGTTGGTGGTCAGCGTCAACTCGCGCAGCCCCTCGGGCCCGAGGCGCGCACCGAGCGCTCCGATTAGCCGCATCACGTCGCGCCGGACCAGCGGCTCGCCGCCGGTGAGTCGGATGCGTTGCACCCCAAGGTCGATAAAGGCCCCGCAGAGCCGTTCCAGCTCCTCAAGGCTCAGCACTTGGGCCTTGGGCAGGAAGGTCATGTCCTCGGCCATGCAGTAGGTGCAGCGCAGGTCACACCGGTCGGTGACCGATACGCGCAGATACGAGATTCGCCTGCCGAACGGGTCGATCATGGCACGGGGATCCGGGGCAAGGGCGGTGAAATGGGACACGCCCTCATTTGGGCGTCCCTGCCGCCCGCTTGCAAGCCCTCAGCCGAGAAGCGCGAACAACCCGGCCGCGGCCAGGGCCGCCAGGGCGCAGCGGCGGTACCATGCCACCGGGACCACATGGAACAGGCGCGCCCCCAGCGGCACGCTGAGCAGCATCAGCGGCAGCATCAGAGCCGTCATCATCAGCACCGGCAGGCCGATCAGCCCGCCCCAGAGCGGCGGGATGACGGCAACGATGCCGATCAGGCCAAAATACAGGATCAGGTTGGCGCGGTGCTGCGCCGCTGCCTCAGGGCCGGAGAGCAGATAAAGGATGACCGGTGGCCCGGACATGCCGGTGGCGCCCTTGAGCAGACCCGACACGGTGCCAACGGCGAGGTTGAGCCCGATCGGCCGCGCGCCGTGGTAGCGCCAGCCCGACATCATGGCTGCCCCGAGCGCCAGCACGCAAACCCCGATGGCCTTGCGCAAGGCCAGCGGATCGGCTGCCAGCAGCACCAGGGCGCCGATGGGCGTGGCCAGCGCGGCGGCGGCGCCGATGGAGAAGATGACCCGCCGGTTGGCCTGACCGAAGGCGCGCGGCATCAGGTAGGCCGAAACGAACAACTCCATCAGCAGCATGATCGGCACGCCGACACGCGGGCCCCACAGCGTCGAGTAAACCGGTGCCAGCAGAATGGCGGTACCGAAGCCCGCATAACCGCGCAGCAGCCCAGCCAGCAGGGTCGCGCCCACCGCCACTCCGATTTCCCATCCGCCGAGCAGGGACGCCGCCCCTGCCCAGGCCGCGGCCCAGTCCGGCCCGCTCAAGGCCGGAGCCGCCCGGCATGCCACATCACGGCGAATCGACCACGTCGAGCGCGACCTGCCGCGTGTTGATCAGCAGCTTGCCGGCATGTTCAAAGTTCACCGTCACCCGGTGGCCGGCCACCGACTGCACCTGCCCCAGCCCCCATTCGGGATGAGCCGGATGCCGGACAAGGAGGCCGGGTTCAAGAATCGTCATCATGGCTTCAAGGGTGACGCGGCTGCCGGCGTGGCGCCAGTGGGCAGGGAAAGGGGAATCTTAACGTCGCCTTCAAGAGACACAGGCTAAAGGGATCGACATGGAGCCGGGTGCCGCGAATCCGCGCCCGCCGGAATGGAGATGCATGGATGGAAGGGGAAACCACGCTGGCGCAGGATCTGTGTGCCAGGCTGTGCCACGACCTGGTGGGGCCGCTCGGCACCGTCACCGGCGCCCTGGACATGCTGGAGGACGATCCGGAAGCGGCAGAGCTGGCGCGCGACGCCGCCACGGATCTGCGCCGGCGGCTGAAGTTCTGGCGTGCCGCCTGCGGCGGCATCAGCGATACCTTGGCCCTGTCGGAACTGAGCGGCCTGCTGGATGGCATGCTCGCCGGCGGTCGTGCCAGCCTCGCGCTGAAGGGAATGGGCACGGAGGAGGCGCTGCCGGCACCGGTTGCGCAGATGCTGCTGGTGGCGGCACTGCTGGTGGGCGATGCGCTGCCGCGTGGGGGCGTCGTCACGTTGTCGCGGGAAGGAGAAGGGCTGCTGCTGCACCCTTCCGGCCGTGCTGTGGCATGGCCCGCGCCCTTGCTCACGGTGCTGCGGGGCGAGCCGGCATTGGGCCCCCGTGAAGTGCCGGCGGCCATGCTGGGGCGGCTCACGGTGGCGTCGCGATGGCGCATGCTGGTAGTTCCGCACGAGGGAGAAGAGGCGCTGATCCTGTCGCCGGCCGCCTGAGAACACGCTGCGCGAATCCGGCACCGCCGTTTACCGGCTGTTTGCGGTCCGGCGCACAGGCTGTGGAACGAACCCAGCCTGTCGGGGACTGCCATGGACGACCTTCTCGCCGATTTTCTGACCGAGACCAATGAGGGGCTTGCGGCCCTCGATGGTGCGTTGCTGAAGCTGGAGAAGGCGCCGGACGACCGGCAGACCCTCTCCGAGATCTTCCGCAATGTCCACACCATCAAGGGCACTTGCGGCTTTCTAGGTCTTTCCCGCCTGGAGAAGGTCGCGCATGCGGCCGAGAATGTGCTCGGGCGCTACCGCGACGGCACGTTGCAGGTGACGCCCGAGGGGATCACGCTGATCCTGTCCGCGCTGGACGGGCTCAAGAGCATCGTTGCCGGGCTGGAAAGCACCGGTGCCGAGCCGCCCGGAGATGATGCTCCGCTGATCGCGGCGCTGGATGCCGCCTGGCGCGGGGAAGCGGTTGCCGCGCCCATCGCTGCCGCTACTGCTCCTCCATCCGAGGAAGCGGGATCGGACCCGGTGGCTGATGCGGCCGCCGCCGAGGCGCTGTTCGATGCCCCGGCCGAGCCGGAGGCTCCTCGCGCGCCGGTGGTGCCCGTGCCACCGGCAACCCCCGCGCCGCATGTTCCCGCGCCGCGCGCCGAGGAAAGCGAGGCCGCCCCTGTTGCCGCAGGCCCGATCACGCCTGCCCAGACCATCCGCGTCTCGGTGGACGTGCTGGAAGACCTGATGACGCTGGTCAGCGAACTTGTGCTGACCCGCAACCAGCTGTTGCAGCTGGTGCGGGCGCGCAGTGACGCGGCGCTAACCGTTCCGCTGCAGCGTTTGTCGCACATCACTTCCGAGTTGCAGGAAGGTGTGATGAAGACGCGCATGCAGCCGATCGGTAATGCGTGGCAGAAGCTGCCGCGCATTGTGCGCGATCTTGCCAACGAGCTCGGCAAGAAGATCGAGCTGGTGATGAAAGGCGCGGACACCGAGCTGGACCGGCAGGTGCTGGAGCTGATCAAGGACCCGCTGACGCACATGGTCCGCAACAGCGGTGACCATGGGCTGGAAACGCCGGAGCAGCGCCGCGCAGCCGGCAAGCCGGAACTCGGCCGCATCACGCTGAACGCCTATCACGAAGGCGGCCACATCATCATCGAGATCGGTGACGACGGGCGCGGCCTGCCGGCTGAGCGGATCAAGGCCAAGGTGCTGGCGCAGGGCCTGGCCACCGAGGCCGAGCTGGCCGGCATGAGCGAGCGGGAGATCCAGCACTTCATTTTCCGCGCCGGCTTCTCCACCGCCGCCGCCGTCACCTCCGTGTCGGGCCGCGGCGTCGGCATGGACGTGGTGAAGACCAATGTCGAGAAGATCGGCGGCACCATCGAGCTGCGCTCGGTGGAAGGAAAGGGCACGACCTTTTTCATCAAGATCCCGCTGACGTTGGCCATCGTCTCGGCGCTGATCGTCGAGGCGGCGGGGGAGCGCTTCGCCGTGCCGCAGATCGGCGTGGTGGAGCTGGTGCGCGCGGGTGGCAGCGGCGAGGCCGCGCAGATCGAGCGCATCCACGACACCCCGGTGATGCGCCTGCGCGAGCGGCTGCTGCCGTTGGTCTCGCTGTCGCGCCTGCTGCAGCTCGATACCCGGCCGGAGGAGGCCCGGGAGGAAGGCTTCGTAATCGTCACCCAGGTCGGCGGCAACGTCTTCGGCATCATCGTCGACAAGGTGTTCGACACCGAGGAGATCGTGGTGAAGCCGGTTGCGCCGATCTTGCGCCACGTCACCATGTTCTCCGGCAACACCATCCTCGGCGATGGCAGCGTCATCATGATCCTGGATCCCAACGGCATCGCTCGCGCCACCGGCGTCGGCGCCGACGGGCCGGTGGATGACGCGGTGAAGGTCGCGGCCATGGGCAGCGCCCGCTCGGGCGAGCGCACCGCCCTCCTGCTGTTCTCCGCTGGCGACGACACGCCAAAGGCGGTGCCGCTGGGCCTGGTGGCGCGGCTCGAGGACCTGCCGGTTGAGAGCATCGAGCATTCGGGCGGCAAGTTCCTGGTCCAGTACCGTGGCAAGCTGATGCCGCTGGTGCCGATGTCGGGCCACTGGAGCCCGCCGGAGCGGGGCCGCCGCCAGGCCGTGCTGGTGTTCAACGACCGCGATCGCGCCATGGGGCTGATGGTCGACGCCATCCTCGACGTGGTCGAAGAGGTGCTGAACATCGAGGGCACCTCCGAGCAGCCGGGCTTCCTCGGCTCCTCGGTCATCTGCGGCAAGGTCACAGACGTGATCGACTGCTCCTGGTGGCTGCATCAGGCGGGCGATGACTGGTTCCGGCAACCGGCGCCGGACGTGTCCGAGCCCCGCCTGCTGCTGGTGGAAGACAGCGCCTTTTTCCGCCATCTGCTGGTCCCCGGCCTCGGGGCGGCGGGCTATGCGGTGACAGCGGTGAACAGCGCGGCCGAGGCATTGGCGCTGCGCGAGCACGGTGCGATGTTCGATATCATCGTCTCCGACATCGAGATGCCCGATCTGGATGGGCTCGGCCTGGCACGCGCCGTTCGCGCCGAGGGCGCGTGGAGCGAGCTGCCGATGCTGGCGCTGAGCGGCCGGATGGATGCCGAGCGCATGCGCAAGGCAATGGCAGCGGGCTTCACAACTGCGCTTGGAAAATCGGATCGCGAGGCGCTGCTCGGCGCTATGCGCGAATGCCTGGCCACACCGACTTTGGTCTGAGGATCACGCAAGATGCAAACCCAAACCCAGCCTCCCGCGGCGCCGCGCAACGGCACCGCCCTCATGACCGACAGCGCGGCGGAAATGTTCCTGACGCTGACGGTTGCCGGCCAGCTTTGCGGCGTACCGGTGCTCACCGTGCGCGACATCATGGCGGCGCCCGCCATTACCCGCGTGCCGCTGGCGCCCAAGGAGGTGGCCGGCAGCCTCAACCTGCGCGGCCGCATCGTCACGGCGATCGACCTGCGCCGGCGGCTGGGGCTCCCGCTGCGCGAAGCCGGTGCCGCCCCGCCGATGAGCGTGGTGGTCGAGCAGGGTGGCGAGCTCTACAGCCTCCTGTCCGACACGGTGGGCGAGGTCGTGCCGCTGAAGGCGGAGGGCTTCGCCGGAAACCCGCCGACGCTGGACACCGTCTGGCGCGACATCTCGCGCGGCGTGCACCGGCAGGATGGGCAACTGCTCATTGTGCTGGATGTGGACCGCATCCTGGCGATCGACTGAGGCGGATGGAGAGGAGAACCACCATGGATCAGATCAATGTGCTGGTGGTGGATGACAGCCGTGTGGTCCGCAAGGCCGCGCGCCGCATCCTGGAGCGCCACGGCTTCGCCATTCGGGAGGCGGAAGATGGCCAGAAGGCGCTGGAGGCCTGCCGCTTCGCACTACCGAAGCTGGTGTTGCTGGACTGGAACATGCCGGTAATGGACGGCATGGAGTTCCTGGTCGCACTGCGTGCCGAGTTCGGGCCGGAGGAGCCGCTGGTGATGCTTTGCACCACCGAAAGCGAGTTCGACAAGATCATGCAGGCGCTGGCGAATGGTGCGCAGGAATACATCATGAAGCCGTTCGACGATGCCATCCTGACCGGCAAGCTGGCGCAGCTCGGCCTTGTTGAGGAGGAACTGGAATCGTGAGCGCCGCGCTTTCCGCCGCGGGGCGGGGCGGGCGCGGGGTGGTCCGCGTGATGTTGTGCGACGACAGCGCCACCGTGCGGTCCGCCTTTGCCCGCATCCTGGGCGCCGATCCTGCGCTGGAGGTGATTGGACGAGTGGGTGATGGGCAGCAGGCGCTGGATGCCATTGGCGCCTTGCCCGAAGCGGAGCGGCCGCACGTGTTGCTGCTCGACCTCGAAATGCCGGTGATGGATGGCATGACGGCATTGCCCCTGCTGTTGAAACTGCATCCCAGCCTGGCTGTCATTGTCGCCAGTGCTCTGACGCAGCGCGGGGCAGAGGCCACCATGGCGGCCATGCGGGCTGGCGCCGCCGACTATGTGCCGAAACCTACGGCAGCGGCGGGAGGCATGAACGATCCCGTTTTCCGGGCAGACCTGCTGGCCAAGGTGAAGGGCTGGGCGCGCGTGCGCAGTGCCCGCGCTGCCCTCTTGCCCCGCCCCGCTGCGCCGCAGCCTGTTCCGCGACCTTCCGTGGTCCTGGCGGCGGCACCCTCGCTGCCTCCTCCCCTGCCGGTTCCGCCTCAGCCTGCGGCGGTGCGGCCCGTCGGTGCGGCGCCGGCCCTGCGCCAGGTGAGTGGGCCGCGCGCCCGCGCCAGATTGCTGGCCATCGGGTCCTCCACCGGCGGCCCGCAGGCCTTGGCGGCCTTTGTGCGCCGGCTGGGCCCATCCCTGGCGGTGCCGGCGGTGGTGGTTCAGCACATGCCTGCCGGCTTCACCGCCATGCTGGCCGATCATCTCAGCCGCCTGGGCGGCCTGCAGGCGGCGGAAGCAAAGGATGGCGAGGTGCTGCGCGCCGGGCGGATCTATGTGGCGCCTGGCGACCGGCACCTGCTGGTGGAGGCCGGCCCTGCCGGGCTGGTGGCGCGGCTGAACAGCGACGCACCGGAGAATTTCTGCCGCCCGGCGGTGGACCCGATGCTGCGCAGCGTGGTCAAGGCCTGCGAGGGGCGGGTGCTCAGCGTCATTCTTACGGGGATGGGGGCTGACGGCATGCTGGGGTGCAAGGCGGTGGCCGCCGCCGGCGGCACGGTGCTGGCGCAGGACGAGGCTTCCAGCGTGGTCTGGGGCATGCCCGGTGCCGTCGCCAAGGCAGGCTTGGCCGAGGCGTTGCTGCCGCCGGAGCAACTGGCGGAGAAAGTATTGGCGCAGCTTGGGGCAGGCGCCCCGGGAGGAATGGCATGAATGCCGAAGGATTCGCCTCGATCGCGGCGCTTGTGAAGACACGCTCCGGCATCGTTCTGACGCCGGACAAGGAATACATGCTGGAAACGCGCCTGGCGCAGATCCTGAAGCAGGAGGGCATCCCGAGCCTGGATGCGTTGGCGTTGCGCCTGCGCGACCCGCGGGCGGAAGTTCTGGCACGCAACGTCACCGAGGCGCTGACCACGAATGAAAGCAGCTTCTTTCGGGACAGCAAGCCGTTCGATCACCTGAAGCGGCTGCTGCCGAAGCTGATGGCGTCGCGCCCGGCGGGTCACCGGCTGCGCATCTGGTCGGCAGCCTGCTCTACCGGGCAGGAAGCCTATTCCATCGCGATGATCCTGGTGGAGCTGGGTATCCGCGGCGCCGAGATCTACGGCACCGATCTGTCCCGGGAGGTCGTGGATCGCGCACGGGAAGGGGTTTTCACTCAGTTCGAGGTGCAGCGCGGGCTGCCCGTGCAGATGCTGGTGAAGCACTTCCGACAGGAAGGGGGACGCTGGCGGATCGCGCCGGAGCTCCGCTCCATGGCGCGGTTCGAGGAGCGCAACCTGCTGGGCGATCATCGTGCGCTTGGCAAGTTCGACGTCATCTTCTGCCGCAACGTGCTGATCTATTTCGACCCTCCGACAAAGGGGCGGGTGCTCAATGCGCTGTCGGCGCAGCTGGCGCCGGATGGGGTGGTCTATCTCGGCGGAGCCGAGACGGTGCTGGGCCTGACCGACAGGCTGGCCGCCGTGCCCGGCGAGCGGGGCGTGTACGCGCCGACGGTTCTGCGTGCCGGCGCCGCCTGAGGCCGGGGTGGGCAGGCGGGCGAGGTTCCGCCCGCCTGCGCCTCGGATCATCCGGGATGCAGCACCCAGCGGATCACGTACGCGATGATGGTCAGGCTCGCTGTGCCGCTGAGCCAGAGAAGCACGAACCAGCCCAGGCGCCGGGCCATCAGTGATAACCCTCGCCAACGCGCACCTTGCCGCGGAAGATCCAGTACACATAGGCGGTGTAGGCCAGGATCACCGGGATCAGCACGGCCGCGCCATAGAGCAGGAAGAGCTGCGACCGGGGCGAGGCCGCGGCGTCCCAGATGCTGATGCCCGGCGGCACCATGTTAGGCCACAGACTGATGCCCAGGCCCGTGTAGGACAGGAAGAACCAGCCCAGGGCATACAGGAACGGCGCACCGTCATGCCAGCGAAAGGCCCGTCCGTCCGGGTCCTGGTCGGCCATCGCCTCGCGGCGCTCGGTGATGTCGATGGCGCGGAAGAAGCGCCAGGTGAACAAGCCCAGCAGCAGCGGGACCGGCGCCGCGGCCGCCATCCAGGGGAGTGTGAACCAGCGGGTAGCGAAAGCCGTGCCCATGAAGGGCATGATCAGGCTGATAACAACAATGAAGCCCAGCAGGGCACCACCCAGCCGCTTGGCCAGCCGGCGCGCGCGGGCAGCGATCGGCCCTTCGCTGCGCCAGATCAGCCAGCAGGCGCCGAGCAGCGCGTAGCCGGTCAGCAGCGCCGCGCCGGTCAGCAGCGAAAACGGAGTCAGCCAGTCCCACCAGCCACCGGCATAGGCGCGGTTCTCAACCCGGATGCCCTGCACCAGAGCACCAAGGGCGATGCCCTGACAGAAGCCGGCGAGGTAGCTGCCCCAACAGAAGGAGCGGTCCCACCAGCGCCGGTGTGCGTCCGTCAGCGCCTTGAAGCGCATCTCGAAGGCCACGCCGCGAAAGATCAGCGCCAGCAGCATCAGGATCAGTGGCATGTAGAGGGCGGGAAAGATGGTGGCATAGGCAAGCGGGAACACGGCGTAGAGGCCGGCCCCGCCCAGCACCAGCCACGTCTCGTTGCCGTCCCAGACGGGCGCCGCCGAGTTCACCATGACATCCCGTTCATGCTTCTGCGGAAACCAGGGAAACAGGATGCCGAGGCCGAGGTCGAAGCCGTCCATGACGACGTACAGGAACACGGCGGTGGCGATCAGGACGGCCCAGATCAGGGGCAGGTAGAATTCCATGCTGCGTCTCCCTCAGCCATTCTGGCGGATGCGGCTGATGCCCGGGGTGATGCCGGAGCTGCGGATCGGTTCCCCGGCCGGCACGTCGGATTCGGCGGAATAGGGCGGCCTGGCAAAGAGCCTGAACAGAAAGGCGATGCCGGCGCCGAAGACGATGAAGTAGACGACGATGAAGGCCAGCAGTGAGGTGGCGACGGCCGGCGCCGCCAGGGGCGAGACGCTGTCTGCGGTGCGCAGCAGCCCTTGCACAGTGTAGGGCTGGCGGCCAGCCTCGGTCACGATCCATCCGGCTGTCACGGCGATCAGGCCGGACGGGCCCATGGCCACGGCGCAGCGATGGAACCACGCCGTGTCAAACAGCGCCCGCCGCCAGCGCAGCACCAGCGAGCCCAGGCCCAGCAGCGCCATCAGCGACCCCATCGCCACCATGATGCGGAACGACCAGAAGATCAGCGGCACGTTGGTCGGCCGCTGCTCCGGCGGCACATCCTTCAGCCCGGGCGTTTCGCCATCCAGCTCATGCGTCAGGATCAGGGCCGAGGCCTTTGGGATCTCGAACCACACATCGGTCGTCTCGCGTGCGTGGTCCGGCCGGCCAAGCACGATAAAGGGCGCGCCGCGCTGCCGCTCCCAATGCCCTTCCATGGCGGCGACCTTGATCGGCTGGTGCTGCAGCGTGTTCAAACCGTGCAGGTCGCCGATGACGATCTGTAGCGGCGCCACGATGGCCGCCATCCACATCGCCATGGAGAACATGATGCGGGTCCGCTCGTTGCGGCTGTCGGTCAGCAGGTGGAAGGCGGCCACCGCGCCGACAATGAAGGCGGTGGTGAGATAGGCGCCGGTCAGGGTGTGGGCGAAGCGGAAGGGGAAGGAGGCGTTGAAGATGATCGCCCACCAATCATCCGGCATGAAGCGCCCATCGGCGTCGATAAGGTGCCCGCCAGGCGTCTGCATCCAGCTGTTGGCGGAAAGGATCCAGAAGGCGGAGATGGCGGTGCCGAGAGCGACAAGGCAGGTGGCGGTGAAGTGCAGCCCGCGCCCCACCCGATTCAGCCCGAACAGCATGACGCCGAGGAAGCCGGCCTCCAGGAAGAAGGCGGTCAGCACCTCGTAACCCAGCAGCGGCCCCAGCACATTGCCGGTGCGGTCGGAGAAGACCGACCAGTTGGTGCCGATCTGGTACGACATGACGACGCCGGACACCACGCCCATGGCGAAGGCGATGGCGAAGACCTTCACCCAGTACTTGAACAGGTCCAGGTACGCCGACCGGCCAGTGACGAGCCACAGCCCCTCCAGCACCGCCAGGAAGCTGGCGAGGCCGATGGTGAAGGCCGGAAAAATGAAGTGGAAGGCGATGGTGAACGCGAACTGGAACCGTGCGAGGTCCAGCGCGCTCGGCAGGAAATCCCAGGCCATGCTGACGCTCCCAGGGGTCGGGGCCGTTCCGCACCGGACGGTTCCGGCGGGTGACGGCTGAGTGTCTCTCAGGCAGGCTTCATGTCGCGACGCATTGCGCCAAACATTGATCTACCGCATGCCGCGGATGGAAATCACCGGAAAGAGGACAGAATGACCCAGTTGCCGAAGACCCCTAAGATGCGCCTGGACGGCAAGCGCGCCCTGGTGACCGGCGCCGGGCGCGGCATTGGCCTCGCCGCCGCCGCCGCCCTGGCCGA
>NZ_JBHRTN010000018.1:192148-437865 GCF_042646265.1 Teichococcus globiformis | reverse complement strand
CCTGGCCGCGCGCAGCGCCGCCGAGATCGAGGCCGCGGCCACCGCCATCCGCGCGGCTGGCGGACAGGCGGAGGCCATGGTGCTCGACGTAGGCGATCTCGATGCGGTGACCGCCACGCTGGGCGCAGCCGAGCCGTTCGACATCCTGGTGAACAATGCAGGCACCAATCGCCCGGCGCCTTTTATCGAGGTGTCGCCGGAAGATTTCGATGCAGTGATGGCATTGAATGTCCGCTCGGCCTTCTTTGTCGCGCAGGCGGTGGCGAAGCGGCTGGTCGCGGCGGGGCGGCCCGGCTCCATCATCCATGTCTCGTCGCAGATGGGCCATGTGGGCGGGCCGGGCCGCACCGTTTACTGCGCCAGCAAACACGCCATCGAGGGGTTGACCAAGGCCATGGCGGTGGAGCTCGGCGCCCATGGCATCCGCGTCAACAGCGTCTGCCCGACCTTCATCGAAACGCCGATGACCAGGCCGTTCTTCGAGAAGCCGGAGTTCCGCGACTGGGTGCTGACCAAGATCAAGATCGGCCGCATCGGCGTGGTCGAGGATGTGATGGGGCCGGTGGTGTTCCTGGCGTCCGATGCGGCGGCCCTGATGACGGGTAGCGCCCTGATGCTGGATGGAGGCTGGACCGCGGAGTAAGCGCCAGCCTGTGCATACGGATGCATAACGGGCTTGCATCCGTATGCAATGCCAGTCCATGGTGTGGCCTGCACGCCAGCGCAGAAGGGGAGAGCACGCCATGATCCGTTATCTGAAAAAGGGCGCGGAGGCCGCCGAGACGGCCGAGTACGACCGCAAGGTGCGCCAAACGGTTGAGGGCATTCTGGCCGACGTGGAGGCGCGGGGCGACGCCGCCGTGCGCGAGCTGTCGGAGAAGTTCGACAAGTGGTCGCCGGAGAGCTTTCGCCTGTCGCAGGCGCAGATCGACGAGCTGATCGCCAGCCTCCCGGCCCAGGTGATCGAGGACATCAAATTCGCCCAGGCGCAGATCCGCCGCTTCGCCGAGGTGCAGCGCGCTTCGATGAAGGATGTCGAGGTCGAGACGCTGCCGGGCGTGACGCTGGGCCACAAGCACATCCCGGTGGAAAGCGTCGGCTGCTACATCCCGGGTGGCCGCTACCCGATGGTGGCAAGCGCCCACATGTCCGTGCTGACCGCCAAGGTCGCCGGCGTGCCACGCGTCATCGCCTGCACCCCGCCGCTGAACGGCGTGGCACCCGCGGCCACCGTCGCCGCCATGGCGATGGCGGGCGCCGACGAGATCTATCTGCTGGGTGGCATCCAGGCCGTCGCCGCCATGGGCATCGGCACCGAGACGGTGAAGCCCTGCGACATGCTGGTCGGACCCGGCAACGCCTTTGTCGCCGAGGCCAAGCGCCAGCTCTACGGCCGCGTCGGCATCGACCTGTTCGCCGGCCCGACCGAGACGCTGGTGATCGCGGATGACACGGTGGATGCGGAGCTCTGCGCCGTCGACCTGCTGGGCCAGGCCGAGCATGGCCCGACCTCGCCGGCCGTGCTGCTCACGACGTCGAAGAAGATCGCCGAGGACATCGAGGAAGAGATCCAGCGCCAGCTCAAGGTGCTGCCGACCGCCGACATCGCTTCCGTTTCCTGGCGCGACCATGGACAGGTCATCCTCTGCGACACCGATGAGGAGATGCTGCAGGTGGCCGACGACATCGCTTCCGAGCATGTGCAGGTGATGACCAAGGATCCGATCTGGTTCCGTGACAACATGCGCAACTACGGCGCGCTGTTCCTCGGCCCCGAGACCAACGTCGCTTACGGCGACAAGGTGATCGGCACCAACCACACCCTGCCGACCAAGAAGGCCGCGCGCTACACGGGCGGCCTCTGGGTCGGCAAGTTCATCAAGACCTGTACTTGGCAGACGGTGAAGCCGGAAGCCTCGGCGATGGTTGGGGAATACTGCTCGCGTCTCTGCGCCATCGAGAATTTTGCGGGTCACAAGGAACAGGCGGATATCCGCGTGCGGCGCTATGGCGGCAAGAACGCCGCCTGAGCTGCCGGTGACGGCGCGCGACCTGGCGCGCCGCCTCGGCGTCTCGCAATCCATGGTGTCGCGGGCCTTCAGCCCCGGCGCCTCGGTCGCGCCCGAGATGCGCGCGCGCATCCTCCGCGCGGCTGAGGAGGCGGGCTACCGCCCGAACGGCATTGCCGCCGCCCTGTCGCGGCGACGCAGCACGCTGGTTGGCATCGTCATGGCGGAGCTGACCAACCCCTTCTATCCTGGCGTTCTCGAACAGCTCAGCGCCGCGCTCGCGGATGCGGGGTTGCAGTCGCTGCTGATCACGGTCCCGCCCGGCGGTAGCGCCGACGACGCGCTGCCCATGCTGCGGCAGTATCACGTGGATGCGGTGGTGTTGACCTCGGCCAGCCTGTCCTCGGCCAGTGCCTCGCACTGGCTGGGCGATGGGCGTGCAGCCGTGCTGTTCAACCGCACGGCCATCGGGCCGACGAAGCTGGACAGCGTGTCGTGCGACAATGTGGCGGGCGGACGCGCGGCGGCTGAGGCCTTGCTGGGCCGCGGGCGCCGGAAGCTGGCCTATGTGGCCGGTCGGCCGGACACCTCCACCAGCCAGGACCGCGAGCGCGGATTTCGCGAGGTGCTGGTTGCGCAGGGCATTGCGCCGATGCGCGTCGAGGCTGGAGACTTCAGCTATGAGGCCGGACATCGGGCCGCCCTGAAGCTGGGCGGAGTGGACGGCATCTTCTTCGCCAATGACATTCTGGCATTGGGGGGGCTGGACGCTTTGCGGAATGGCCTGGAGCTGGCCGTTCCGGCCGACGTATCGGTGATCGGCTTCGATGACATTCCCATGGGCGCCTGGCCGGCCTACGCGCTGACCACGCTACGGCAGCCTGTGGCGGACATGATCGCGTGCACCGTGGCGCTGCTGCGGGCCCGGCTGGCCGGTGAGGCGGGGGCGTCGCGGGCGGAAAGACTGCCCGCGACGTTGGTGGAGAGAAAGTCCCTCTGAGGGGAGCATTTGGCTCCCCCCGGATCTTCGATGGTCAGAAGGCGCCGAAGGTCGCACCAAGGATGATGATGGCGATCAGCGCACAGACAGGGATCACCAGGTTCACCACGAAAATATCCCCGTAGGAGGATCTGTGGGTGAGGGCGGTGATGGTGAGAAGCGAGATCACCGCACCGTTGTGGGGGAGCGAATCGAAGCCACCCGAGGAGATGGCGGCGATGCGGTGCAGCAGGTCCGGGCTGATGCCGAGCGCGTTGGCCCGTTCCAGATAGGTGGCCCCGAGCGTATCGAGCGCGATGGAAAGACCGCCGGAGGCGGAGCCGGTGATGCCGGCCAGCGCATTGACCGCGATCGCCAGCGAAATGGTGGGCGTTTCGGGTGCGATGCCGACAACGAAGTCACGCACCACCACAAAGGCGGCCAGTGACGCGATGACGGCGCCGTAGCCCACCTCGCTCGCCGTGTTGAAGATGGGCAGCATCGAGCCCGTCGTGCCCTCGTTCAGCGTCTTCTGCGCGTCGCGCAGGTGGCGGCGCTGCAGGATCAACACGGTGAGGATGGCGCCCACCAGTGCCACGATCAGCGCCCAGGTGCCGATCACGGCGGTGGGCGACACATTGCCGTAGACCTGCTGCGCCAGGTAGCCGAGGTCCATGCGCGGGAAGACGATCAGGGAGAACAGCGCGTTCAGGCCGATCACGACGACGATGGGCAGCATGGAGAGCGCGAAGCCCGGGCGCTCCCCTTCCTCGAATTGCGGCAGGTTCTCCTGGTGGTCGCCATAGCCCTCGCCTGCCACCTTCGCCCGGTTCGCGCGCATCTGCAGCCAGGCCAGGCCACCGAACAGCATGATGCAGCCGGCGATCAGGCCAAGGCCCGGGGCGGCAAAGGTGGTGGTGCCGAAGAAGCGGGTCGGGATCGCGTTCTGGATGGCAGGCGTGCCTGGAAACGCGGTCATGGTGAAGGTGAAGGACCCCAGGGCGATGGCGCCCGCGATCAGGCGCTTGGGCACCTGGGCCTCGCGGAACAGCGCCGCCGCGATCGGGTAGATGGCGAAGGCGACGACGAACAGCGACACGCCGCCATAGGTGAGCACGCCGCAGGCCATGGTGACGGCGGTGATCGCGTGCTTGGCGCCAAGCCTTTGCACGATGGTGTGCGCAATGGTGGTGGAAGAGCCGCTATCCGCCATCAGCTTCCCGAAGATCGCGCCCAGCAGGAAGATGGGAAAGAACAGCACGACATAGCGGCCGAGGCTGGTCATGAAGATCTGGGTATAGGTTGCGAGCAGCGGACCGCCCTGCGCCATCACCACCGCCACGGCAGCCATGATGGGAGCAAGATAGAGCACGCTGTAGCCACGATAAGCAAAGTACATGAGCCCTGCTAAAGACAGCAGGATCGCGAAAATGCCGAGCAAGGGGATTTCTCCGGTAGTTGGCTTTATTCAGGCTGCGCGCGCAGATGCGCGACCAGCGCCATCAGTCGCCGGTTACGCCAGTCCGTGCGTTCCTGCAGCTTGTCGGCCGGCAGGGTCTCGCGGCGTTCGGTCTCGGCGCTGCTGATCGCCTTTTGCGACCAGGGCTGCGGGTTGGCACGGGACACAGCGATGTTGTGGTAAAGCGGCGCCAGCCGCGCCGAGTAATCCGCGATGCCGCCAGGCGCGTTCAGGTCGATGGTTTCGAAGGGGCCCATGAAGGCCCAGCGAAGGCCGAGCCCTTTCGACACGGTGAGGTCGATATCCTTGGCCGAGGCCAGGCCCGCCTCGTACAGTGCCCAGGCCTCGTTCAGCAATGCGCCCTGCAGACGGTTCAGGATGAAGCCCTCGATCTCGGCGTTCACCACGATCGGCGCCTGCCCCCAGCCCTCCATCGCTTGGCGCAGCTGGGGAAGGATGCCGGCATCGGTCCAAGGTGCCGGCACCAGCTCCACCAGCGGCACGAGGTGCGGCGGGTTCACCGGATGCGCGACCAGGAAGCGGTTGCGCTTGGCCAGCCCTTCCGTGAAGGCCGAGGCGGGAATGCCGGAGGAGGAAGATCCGCAGATCGCATCGGCGCGCATCGCCGCATCGATTTCGGTGCAGACGGCGGTTTTCACATCCACCCGCTCCAGGACGGATTCCTGGATGTAGTCGGCGGCTCCCACGGCCTCGGGCAGCGTGTCGCAGATGGTGATACGCGACAGTGGCGCCTCAACATCGGCGATCAGCCCGGCGCCCTGCATGTCCTGCAGCATCTGACGGATGCGCGCGGGTGCGCGGGCGCGCAGCGAGGCGTCCGCGTCATAGACGCGAACCGCGGCACCGGCGCGGGCGAAAACCAGCGCCCAGCCGGAGCCCACCAGCCCTGCGCCGACAATCGCTACCGTTTTCAATGCGCTCATGCGCGCTCCTCCTTCATGTCATTGCATGTCCGCTCCGCGGCCGGCTCCGTCCGCGTGGTGCCGCGGATGATCAGCCGGGCGGGCAGGCGCAGCGTGCCGCCCTCGCAGGGTTCGTCGCGGATCCAGGCCAGGGTGCGCTCCACCATGGCGGTGACCGGCTGCTGCACCGTGGTCAGGTCGTGTGCCGGCCAGGCCGACATCGGGATGTCGTCGAACCCCGCCACCATCAGGTCGCGCGGGATCTGCAGCCCGAATTCGCGAGTGGCGACATCGACCGCGCCCAGCGCCAGGATGTCGCTGGCGCCCATGATGCCGTCCGGCCGCTCGCCGGAGGAGAGCAGCCTGCGCGCCGCCTGCTGCCCGGCCGCATAGGTGAAGGACTGCGCCGCTTCCTCCCGCACGGTGAGGCCTGCTGCTTCGCAGGCGGTGCGGAAGCCCTCATGGCGTTCCTGGTTGGTCGAGGTGTCGGCGCGGCCGCTGATGAAGGCCGGGTGCCGCATACCGCCGGCAATCATGTGACGGGCCAGGCTCCCTGCGCCGCCCAGATTATCGCAGACCACCGCGCGCGCATCCGTGTCGAGCGGCGCCCGGTTGAAGTAGAGCAGCGGCACCTGCGCGGCGGCGCAGGTGCGGGTCGCCTCGGTGGTCAGGTTGGTGGCGAGGATGATGGCGTATTCCGGACGGTAGGACAGCAGGAGCCGCAGCGCCGGGTCCACCGGCCCGCCCGCCTCTGCCACCACCAGCATGGTGTTGAAGCCGGCCGGCTGCAGCGCGGCGCTGAGCGAGGCGAGCACCATCGGATAGAAGGGGTTTTCCAGGTCGGCCACCACCACACCCACGATCCGGGTGCGGCCGGTGATCATGCTGCGAGCCAGGGCATCGGGCTGGTAGCCGCGTTCGGCTGCCAGGCGCAGCACGGCGGCGCGGGTGGCGACGGCGATGTCGGCTTCGGGGTGGAAGGCCCGCGCGATGGTGGCGACGGATACGCCCATCTCCCGGGCCAGATCCTTGATGGTGACGCGCTGCGACGGCCTGCTAGGCATGGGATGATCCCGGCGCGCCCTCTGGCTGTGCTCTCATGAACTTGTTCCTCTGCGCGGCCCTTTCTCGGCCGTCTTTGCTGCAGAGAACGTTCTCGGATGCGCCGGCGAAGTCAATGTGCCGCAGATGACAGATTCGTGATCCTGGTGGTTTCGGAGGGTCTCCGGTCCGCCGGACATAACAGATGCGTGAGAAGTGCCGCAGTATTGCTCTTCCCACCGGAGGTTGATGGCCTCTGTGCGCGGCGTGTCTACATGAGGGCCTGGATAGCCGGAGTTCCGCCATGGAAAATACGTCGCGGAAGTCGGTCTCGCCCCGGCAGCGGCCCGTCTGGGAAAGAACGATCACTGGCGTGATCATGCCGGGTGTTGCCTTGGGTCTGGCAGCAGGGCTGACGGTGACGCTGGGCACGCTGGTATGGTCCGGTTTGCACACCACCCCTGCCGCTGAGCAGCGGGTCGAGGCGCGCATCGCCACCCTGTCGCCATCACCGGCGCCCGAGGCTCCGCTGTTCGAGCGGTCCGACGAACCTGCGGCCTTGCAGCATGATAGCGGCGAGGCCGAACGCGACGCCTTGCTGGCGGAAGTGGAGCAGCTTCTGCGTCAGGCGGACGCGCTGGATGCCCAGCTGGATCGCATCCAGGGCGGCCGAAACGTCTGGCCGCCGCTGGAGGCACTGGGCTCGCCTGACGTCGAGGACGTGCCCCTTCAGGAGCAGCCTTCGATTGCCGCCCTTGCCGAGCCGGAGGTCGCGGCGTCCGGCCGTGTCGCCGCTCCGCCCGTCCTGCCGGGACAAGCCGCGCCGGAGGGCCTCGCGGTCGCGCCGGTTCCGGTGCCCGACATTGCGAGATCCGCCGACACGGCCCTGGCCCTGCGGGCGGTGCCGCCTGACATGGCGTCACGCGCACAGGAACCGGCTGTCCGCTCGGCGCACGCTGCGGTTGCGACGCGGGATCAGCGCCTATCCGCACAGGTGAGGCAGGCTTCCGTCGCGGTCCGGCCGATGACGGTAGGGCTGCAACAACGCTGTCGCGCCATTGTTCTCAGGGCGCAGCTTGGAGAGGAACCGTCACATGCAGACCAGAACTTCCTGCGCGAAGGGTGCCGCTGACCGGCCCGCGTGGTCCCGGGGGGCACTGTTGCGGGGGTTCTGGCGCGCACCGGTGCTGGCAGCTTCGCTGGGCGTCGGATTGCTGGCCGGATGTGCCCTGCCGGGAGGGCAGGGAGGTAGCACTCGCGCCGGCGTGGAGCTTCCCATGCGCGTGGCTGATGCACCCAAGCCATCGCGGGAGGCGCAGAGCCTGGACGATG
The DNA here is from genome assembly GCF_042646265.1 of Teichococcus globiformis. Classification (NCBI taxonomy): domain Bacteria; kingdom Pseudomonadati; phylum Pseudomonadota; class Alphaproteobacteria; order Acetobacterales; family Roseomonadaceae; genus Roseomonas; species Teichococcus globiformis. The sequence goes on along the minus strand of NZ_JBHRTN010000018.1, from coordinate 430,122 downwards.
CGGTGCGCGACCTGACAGTGTCGCTGTTCGACCGGGCGCGGATCGACCCGCCCACCGGCTCGGGCCGCTACGACCTGGTGATCGATCCGCTGATCGACCGTGCCACCGGCAGCCAGAACACCACCACGCGCGGCATGGAAACGCGCATGGCGGAGATCGTCCGCACCCGCTATCCCGATTTCGCGCTGCGTCCTTTCGGAACGGAGAGCCTTGCGCAGCAGCCGATCGTCCTGATGGGCGCGATCACGGCCGTGGCTGGTCCCGGCATCATCCCGGCCAGCAGCAACGCACGTCCCGGTACTTACCGCATCTGGGCCGTGCTGGGCGATCTGCGCACCGGCAAGGTGGTGTCGCACGAGACCGCCTGGGTGCGGGCCGAGAATGTGGACCCGACGCCCACCGCCTTTTTCCGCGACAGCCCGGCCTGGGCGGCGGAAACGATCACCGAGGCCTATCTGCAGACCTGCGCCCGCGATCCCGGAGAGCCGATTGATCCGCGCTACCTGGAGGCGCTGCAGGCTCAGGCCCAGCTCGCCGACGGCATCCGGGCCTACGAGGCCGGACGGTACGAGGCGGCGCTGGTCTCCTACGAGGCGGCGGCCGCGCAGCCTGGCGGGGACGCGCTGAAGGCACGCAACGGCGCTTATCTCAGCAACCGGGCTATGGGCCGGGCCGATGCCGCCGAGCAGGCTTTCGGCCGGGTCGTGGATTACGGGCTCGATCACGGCACGCTGGCGGTGAAGTTCCTGTTCCGCCCCGGCACAACGGCTTTCTGGCCGAACCGGGAAATCAGCGGCGATTATCCGATGTGGCTGCGGCAGATCGCCGAGCGCTCCGCTCCGCGCAACATCTGCCTCGACCTCAACGGCCATGCCAGCCCCACCGGCGCAACAGCCTGGAACGAGCGCCTTTCGCTGGGCCGTGCCCAGACGGTGCGCCAGGAACTCGTGGAGCAGCGCCCGGTGTTGGCGCAGCGGACGGAAGCGCAGGGCCTTGGCGCCAGCATGCCGCTGATCGGCACCGGCACCGATGATCTGACCGACGCTTTGGATCGCCGGGTCGAGTTCATCACGGAGGCCTGCCCCATCCGTCAGGCGGCACGATAGCTCAACCGGGGTTGCGCAGCGCTCCGGCGCTGGGTCCGGGGGGCGCATGCAACACCACCCGCCCATCGTCCAGCCGGGCGATGCCGGACGCCACCCAGCCCAGGGCCGCGGGATACAGGCGATGCTCCTGTTCCAGCACCCGTGCGGCCAGGGTGGCTTCGCTGTCGTCCATCAGTACGGGCACGGCGGCCTGGGCGATGATCGGCCCTTCATCGACGCCGGGCGTTACCAGATGCACGGTGCACCCATGCAGCCGGACGCCGGCCGCCAGCGCCCGCGCATGGGTGTCGAGCCCGGGAAAGGCCGGCAGCAGGGATGGATGGATGTTCAGCATCCGTCCGGCCCAGCGCGCCGTGAAGCCCTCGGTGAGCACACGCATGAAGCCTGCCAGCGCAATCAGCTCCACGCCCCGCGCCGCCAGCACCTCCTCCATGGCCACCTCGAAGGCGGCACGGTCGCGACCCCAGCGGCGGGATTCCACAACCGCTGTGGAGATGCCGGCGGCCTCGGCGCGGGCCAATCCGGCGGCATCCGCCCGGTTGGACAGCACCAGCACGATCTCGGCCGGGTAGGCAGGGTCGGCCGCGGCCTGCAACAGGGCCGACATATTGCTGCCCCGCCCCGAGATCAGGATGGCGGTGCGGCGGCGGTTGGTCATGCGGCCGGCCAGTTGGGCGACAGGTTCTCCACCCGCACGGCAGGGGCGGCGCCTTCATCCCCGGCCTGGATGGTGCCGAGGGTGAACACCGTTTCGCCCGCATCGGTCAGTAGGGTAGTGGCGGCATCCACATCGGCGGGCTTCAACACCAGGCACATGCCGATGCCGCAATTGAAGACCCGCAGCATCTCCTCCGGCGCCACATTGCCGTGGCGGGCCAGCCAACCGAACACCGGCGGCAGGGTCCACGCCGTGGCGTCGAGCACGGCCACCGTGCCCCTGGGCAGCACGCGCGGCAAATTGCCCGGCAGGCCGCCGCCGGTAATGTGGGCCGCGGCCTTCAGCAGCTTCGCCTTGTGCAGCGCCAGCACGGACTTCACGTAGATCCGGGTCGGCGCCAACAGCGCTTGGCCCAGCGTCTCGCCCGCCGTGCCGAAGGAGGCGGGGCTGTTCACACCCTGGTTGGCGGCGGCCAGGATGCGCCGCACCAGTGAAAAGCCGTTGGAATGCACGCCCGAGGCGCCGAGACCGAGTACCACGTCCCCTGGCGCCACATCGGGCTTCGGCAGCAGGCCGTCCCGCTCCGCCGCACCGACGGAGAAGCCGGCCAGGTCGTAATCATCCTTGGCGTACATGCCCGGCATCTCGGCGGTCTCGCCGCCCACCAGCGCGCAGCCCGCCTGGCGGCAACCTTCGGCAATGCCGGAGATCACCGCGCGGGCCTGCGCCAGCTCCAGCTTGCCGGTGGCGAAATAGTCCAGAAAGAACAGTGGCTCGGCACCCTGCACGACAAGGTCGTTGACGCACATGGCAACCAGGTCGATGCCCACCGCGTCATGCATCCCGGTGTCGATGGCGAGCCTCAGCTTGGTGCCGACGCCGTCGGTGGAGGACACCAGGACGGGGTCCGTGTAGCCGGCCGCCTTCAGGTCAAACAGCGCGCCGAAGCCGCCCAGCGAGCCCATGGTGCCGCTTCGGTCGGTGGAGCGGGCGAGGGGCTTGATGGCATCGACAAGGGCGTCGCCGGTTTCGATGTCAACGCCGGCGTCGCGGTAGGTGAGACTGGTCATGGGGGGGCCCGATCGGCTATGCGCAAAAGACCCGGACGGAACTGGATCGCGATCCCGGGCATCCAAGGGGGCGGAATGCAACATTTTCGGCGCTTCGCCGCAACCGCTGTCGTGATGGGGCTGGGTTGCGGAGCGGTTTCGCAGCCCGCGGGCGCACAGGCCCTGCCGCCCCTGACCGATGTCGCTTCCCCTGCCGTGATCAGCGCCACCACCCAGCGCGGGGTGCCGGCCGAGGCCACGGCGGAGAACGCCGTGATCGCCCGTACCCGTGCCATCGCTTCGGCGCAGCGCATCGCCTATGAGCGCATGGCCAGCGAGATGGGCTTGCCCCGTGGGTTGAGTGACAGCCAGATCGACAACATGGTCAGCTCCATCATTGTTGAGGAAGAGCGGACCAGTCGCACCGGCTACAACGGCCGGCTCACGGTGAACTTCAATCCCAACCGCCTGCCGGGGGCAGGGGGAGGAACATCCGGCACCGCTGCGGTCGGCACCGGCGCCGCCGCTCCACCCGTGGTGCCTCGCGCGCCGGCCGTCGGCCATGTGCAGGCCGATGTTCGCTATGGCGGCTTCCGCGACTGGCTGGAGATCCGGCGCCGGCTGGCGGTCAGCCCGGAGATCGCGACGGTGGACATCGAATCCATTGCCGTGGACGGTGCAAGGCTGAGGCTGGGCCTGCGCCGGGATGCGGCCAGCGCCGCGCAGGTCCTGCCGACCTCCGGCCTTTCGGTGCTGCCCCTGGATGGCGGCGCCGTGCGCCCCGCCGCGCAGCCCGCAGCCATTCCAGGCCGGCTGCCGCCGCCGGTGCCCTGGGGTGCCGCGGCGCCGCCGGTTGCCCCTGGCGCCGCGGCACCGCCCGTGAACCCGGGGGGCGCGTCCGGGGGGCAGAACGAAATGGTTTGGCAACTCGGGCTGACGGGTGGGCTCTGAGCCGGCGGAACGGAGCGGGGCAGGGGCGGCCGGGGGCGGGCTTCTGCGCCTGCTGCCCAATGCCATCACCCTGGCCCGGCTTTGCGCCGTTCCGGCCACGCTCTGGCTGATCATCCACGACCGGCTGGATCACGCCTTCTACCTATTCGCAGCCGCAGGACTTTCGGATGCGCTGGATGGCTGGCTGGCCCGCCGGTGGCAGGTGCAATCGCCTTTCGGCGCTGCGCTCGACCCGTTGGCCGACAAGGCGCTGCTGATCTGCACCTATATCGGGCTGGCCTGGCGCGGCGTGCTGCCCGACTGGCTGGCCATGCTGGTGGTGTTCCGCGACGTGCTGATCATGGGAGGGGTGGTGTTGCTCGGCTACCTCGGCACGGTGCCGCGGATGGCGCCTCTGCGCATCTCGAAGTGGAACACGGCAGCGCAGATCCTGCTGGCGGCTGCGGCCCTGCTGGTGGCAGGCTTCGCGCTGCCCGGCGATAGGGTGCTCGACTGGCTGATCTGGGCGGTGGCGGCGACCACCCTGCTGTCCGGCCTCGCCTACGTCGTCCATGCCCTGCGCGGCGGGCCGGCCGATGACGCCGGCAAGGGGCCGGAAGCACCGAAATGAAGCCGCAGACCCCGCCAACACTGCCGCCCCGCGAGCCGCCTTCCGCACCGGCGCGCTTGCCGCCCACCCTTGGCCTGCGCCCGGCGCGGATGCGCAACGCCACGCGCGGGCAGCGCATCGCGCTGGCCGTCGGGCTGGGGCTGGCGGTACTGTTTTTGCTCTGGCTGTTCTCGGCCATCCTGACGCCCTTCGTGCTGGCCGCTTGCATCGCCTATTTCCTGGACCCGGTGGCGACGCGGCTGCACCGCCTCGGCATGCCGCGCGGCCTGGCCTCGCTCCTGCTGGTCGCGGGACTGATGGCGCTGGCGCTGCTGGCCCTCCTGTTGCTCTACCCCCTTGTGATCTCCCAGGTCGGCACGCTGCTGGCTCGGCTGCCGAGCTACATCGCCGGCGTCGGCGCCGCGGTGCAGGAGGCGGTGGCGGCGCTGGAGCAGCGCTTCGGTCCGGAGGTGTTCGACACCAGGCTGCGCGACCTCGCCGTGTCCCAGGTCGGTGCCATCCTGTCCTTCCTCGGCACGGCGGCGACCCGGCTGATCGGCGGCGGCTACGCCCTCTTCTCGGTCTTCACCCTGGTGGTGGTCACTCCGGTGGTGGCCTTCTACCTGCTGCGCGACTGGACCGGCATGATGCTGCGGATCGAGCGGCTGTTGCCGCGCCGCTATGCCGCCACGCTCCGGCAACTCGCGCGTGACACAGACCGTGTGCTGTCGGCCTGGTTGCGCGGGCAGCTGCTCTGCTGCGCCATGCTGGCGGTGTACTACGCCATCGGCCTGTCTGCTGTAGGGCTCGAGCTGGGGCTGATGGTCGGGCTGACCTCGGGGTTGCTGTCCTTTATCCCTTATGTCGGCTCCATGACGGGGCTGGCCACGGCGCTGCTGCTGGCGGTCGGGCAGTTCGGCACCTGGAACGGAGTGGCGCTGGTGGCTGCCGTGTTTGTCACCGGGCAGATCGTCGAGGGGTACATCATCTACCCCCGCCTGCTGGGCGACCGGGTTGAGTTGCACGCGGTGTGGGTGATCTTCGCGCTGTTCGCCGGTGGCGTGGCCTTCGGATTCCTGGGCGTGCTGCTCGCGGTGCCCATGGCGGCGGCCATCGGCGTGCTGGCGCGCTACTGGATCCGCCGCTACCTGGAAAGCCCGCTCTACCTCGATCCGCCGCGAACAGGAGAGTGATGCTGGCCGACCGCCAACTGGCCCTGCCGCTTCACCTGCCGAGCCTGTTTCGTGGCGAGGTGCTGCCTGACCGATCCAATGCCGAAGCGAGGGCCTGGCTGGCACGCGTAGAGGAATGGCCCGTCGGCCGGCTGGCGATCTTCGGTCCGGAAGGGGTGGGCAAGTCGCACCTTCTGCGCCTCCAGGCGGCGGCGCATGGCTGGCGGGTGCTGAACGGACCGTCCCTGCGCGGCGTGCCGGAACCGGCGCCCACGGTGCTCGACGATGCCGATGCCGCGGCCGAGGAAGCGGCGCTGTTCCACCTGATCAATGCCTGCGCCGCGCAGCGCCTGCCGCTCCTGCTGGCCGGCCGCAGCCCGCCGGCCCGTTGGCCAGTGGAATTGCCGGACCTTTCCAGCCGGTTACGTGCCACGGCGGCCGTGGGCATCGGTGAGCCATCGGATGCCCTGCTGGCGACTCTGCTGGCCCGCCATTTCGCCGAGCGGCAACTGCGCGTATCCGAGGTCGTGCAGGACTGGCTGCTGGCGCGCCTGCCGCGCGAGGCCGCCGCCATCGCCGCCGCCGCCGCCCGGCTGGACCGCGCGGCGCTGGCCGCGGGCGGAGCAGTGACCCGGGCCCTTGCCCGCGCGGCTCTCGCCGACTGGCCTGGCTTCAGCGGCGCCGATGACGTTTCCATGGAGTTTTCCGACGCCGCCTCGCCGGCTGCACCGCCCTTGCTGTAGGCTGTCGCCCATGGACAGCGAAGCCAGATCCGCCGACATGCCGCAGAACGAAGCCGCCGCCGAACCCTCCACTGCGGAAACCGCCGTGCAGGATGCCCACGGCATCCAGCCTGCGCTCCCGCGCAATGGCCGCAACGGTGCCGTCCGCACCGCCGCCAGGGAACCGACGATACCGGCCATCGACCCGGCCTCGCCCGAGCGCTTCATCAACCGCGAGCTGTCCTGGCTGGATTTTAATGCCCGCGTGCTGGAAGAGGCCGCGAATCCGAACCACCCGCTGCTGGAGCGGCTGCGCTTCGTGGCAATTTCGGCGTCGAACCTGGACGAGTTCTACTCGGTCCGTGTTGCGGGGCTCGTGGGACAGGAACGGGCAGGCATCCAGCCCTCCTCCGTGGATGGCCGCACACCGGGCCAGCAGCTTTCCGCCGTGCATGCCCGCGCGGCCCGCCTGACCAACGAGCAGCAGGCCACCTGGCAGAAACTGCGCGGCCAGATGCGGCAGGCCGGCATCGTTGTGTGCGCGCCGGAGGAGGTGACGGAGGCCGAGCGTCACTGGCTGGAAACCTACTTCCAGGACCGCATCTTTCCCGTGCTCACACCGCTGGCGGTGGATCCGGCGCACCCATTCCCCTTCATCACCAATCTTTCGCTTTGCATGGTGCTGAAGATGGTGCGCGAGGAGGATGGCGGGACCATGCGCGCCCTGCTGCCCATCCCGCCGCAGATCGAGCGCTTCATCCGCCTGCCGACCACGGAAGATGTGGCCCAGGCCACGGTGGGCAGCGCCCCGATCCGCTTCCTGCGGCTGGAGGACCTGATCACCCTGTTCCTGCCGCGCCTGTTTCCCGGCTACGTGAATGCCGAGCAGGGATTGTTCCGCCTGATCCGCGACACCGATGTGGAGTTCGAGGAGGAGGCGGAAGATCTCGTCCGCTCCTATGAGAGTGCGCTGAAGCGCCGCCGCCGTGGCCGCGCCATCCAGCTCTCGGTGGATGCCGGGATGCCAGCGGACCTGATGGATTTCGTGGTGGAGGAGCTGGACGCGCCGCGCGCCGAGATCTTTGTTGTTGAAGGGCTGCTCGGCATGGCGGACCTGAAGCAGCTGATCGTGGATGATCGGCCGGACCTGCTCTTCACTCCCTATACCCCGCGTTTTCCCGAGCGCATCCTGGATTTCGGCGGCGACTGCTTCGCGGCGATCCGGGCCAAGGACATCCTGGTCCACCACCCGTACGAAAGCTTTGACGTGGTGGTGCAGTTCCTGCGCCAGGCGGCGCGCGACCCGAGCGTCGTCGCCATCAAGCAGACCTTGTACCGCACCAGCCGAGACAGCCCGATCGCCCGCGCCCTGATCGAGGCCGCGGAACTCGGCAAGTCGGTCACCGCCATGGTGGAGCTGAAGGCGCGCTTCGACGAGGAGCGCAACATCGCCCTCGCGCGGGAGCTGGAAGCGGCCGGAGTGCAGGTGGTCTACGGCTTCGTGGACCTCAAGACCCACGCCAAGGTGTCGCTCATTGCCCGACGCGAAGGCAGCATCCTGCGTTCCTACGCGCATTTCGGCACCGGCAACTACCACCCGGTGACGGCGCGCATCTACACCGACCTGTCCTTCTTCACCGCCGACCCTGCCCTGACGCGGGATGCACATAAGCTGTTCAACTTCATGACCGGCTATGCGCGGCCCGAAGCGATGGAGAAGCTCGCCTTCTCGCCGCTCACCATCCGCCCGGCCCTGCTCGGCCTCATTGAGCAGGAGATCGCCCATGCCCGGGAAGGCCGGCACGGCGCCATCTGGCTGAAGATGAACTCCCTGGTGGATGAGCAGCTGATCGATGCGCTCTACCGCGCATCGGAAGCGGGGGTGAAGGTGGATTGCGTGGTGCGCGGCATCTGCTGCCTGCGCCCGGGCGTGCCCGGCCTGTCGTCCAACATCCGGGTGAAATCCATCGTCGGGCGCTTCCTGGAGCATTCCCGCGTCTACATCTTCGGCAACGGGCAGCGCCTGCCGTCGCGCAAGGCTCGGGTCTATATCTCCAGCGCCGACTGGATGGCCCGCAACATGGACTGGCGCGTGGAAACCATGGTGCCGGTCGAGAACCCCACCGTGCATGCCCAGATCGTCGATCAGATCATGGTCACCAGCCTCAAGGACACGGCGCAATCCTGGCAGCTCCGGCCCGACGCCTGCTGGCGCCGCCTGCCCCCGGGTGCGCAACCGGTGTCGGCCCATGAGTATTTCATGACAAACCCCTCGCTCTCGGGGCGGGGCAGTGCTTTGAAGCGGACCGCGGCCCCCGCCGACCCGGTTCGCCGGCGGCAGGACCGCGTGACGCAGGACTAGGGATAATCGCATCTTGGACAGCCTTCCCCCCGCCGCTGGATTGGCGCATCCCCCCCGCAGCGGGATCGTCGATCTGGGTTCCAACTCGGTGCGCCTCGTGGTGTTCGAGGGTCGGGGGAGAAATCCGCTGGCGATCTTCAACGAGAAGGCGGTGCTGGGCCTTGGACGCGGGCTGCAGACCACCGGCCGGCTGAATGACGAGGCAGTGCCTCAGGCGCTGACGGTGCTGGAGCGCTACGCCGCCATTGCCAGGGGCATGGGTGTGGCGCCGCTGGAGGTGCTGGCCACCGCCGCGGTGCGCGATGCGGAGAACGGGCCGGAATTTGCCGCCGCCATTGCCAAGCGCATGCCGGGAGTTCCCATCCGCATTCTGGAAGGCGAGGAAGAGGCGCGGCTCTCGGCGGAGGGCGTGCTGCTCGGCTTCACGGGAGCGGACGGTATCCTGGGCGATCTGGGCGGTGGGTCGCTGGAGCTGGTGGAACTGTCACAGGGGCGTGCCGGCGCCATGGCCTCGCTGCCGCTCGGCGCCATCCGCCTGGCAGACCGCGCGGAGGGCGACGTCACCCGTGCCCGCGCCATCGCCGAAGCCGAGCTGGGCCGGCTGCCTTGGCTGGAGCACGGCAGGGACCGGGACCTCTACCTGGTCGGCGGCGCCTGGCGGGCATTGGCCAAGATCCACATCGCCCAGACCTCCTATCCGCTATCCATCGTGCATCATTATGTGCTGCGGCGGGAAGAGGCGCGCGATCTCTGCGGCCTGGTGATGGGTGCCACCCGGCGGACTCTGGAGAAGCTGCCGGGGGCTCCGTCCAAGCGCCTGCAGGACTTGCCCTTCGCCGCCGTGGCGCTGCGCCGCCTGCTGCGGGCTACGGGCGCGCGGCGTGTTGTCTTCAGCGCAAACGGGTTGCGGGAAGGCTGGTACGCCGTGCAACTGGACCCTGCGACCCGGCGGGAAGACCCTTTGCTGACGGCAGGGCGCGAGATGGCCGCACGTTATGGCCGCGACACGGAACTGCCGGCCGCGCTTTGCACCTGGACCGCGCCGCTCTTCGCGGAGGAAAGCTCCGCCGCCACCGCGCTGTGCGAGGCGGCGTGTTGGCTGTCGGACATCGGCAGCCACGACCATCCGGATTACCGCGCGGAGCAAAGCTTCTTGCGCGTGCTGCGGCAGCCCGGCATCGGGCTGGACCACCATGAGCGGGCTTTTCTCGCCCTCGCCGTGGCCCTCCGCTACGAGCAGGAAGGCGACGCGGCCTGGCTCCACACTGCCCGGATGCTGCTGGACAGCGTATCGCTGCACCGGGCGGAGATTTTGGGGGCCGCGCTGCGGCTGGCCTATACCTTGTCCGGCGGCACGCCTTCGCTGCTGAAGGGCGCAAGCCTGTCGAGAACAGCCGAAACGCTGACCCTGCGGCTGGTGGAGGGAGGCGGCGTCTTTGCCGGCGACAGCGTGCAGCGCCGGGTGGAAACGCTGGCGGCCACGCTGGGCCTCAGTGCCGTGGTCGAGCTCGCTCCCGGCAGCGTCTGAGCCGGGGCGGAGCGGACTGCCCCCTCGTGCGGCGCGCTGGAGCCTGAGGGCCGAACCGCTCAGGCCCGGACCCGCCGGAGGCACGGCACTGATCCGCCTCAGCTCTGGATCAGCTTCACCTTGCGTCCCTCGACTCCCAGCGCCAGGCGGCCGCCTTTCAATGCCAGCGCCGACTGCCCGAAGATCTGTCGCCGCCACCCATGCAAGGCCGGGATCTGCGGCTCTGCTTCCGTTGCCAGCCGTTCCAGCTCGTCGCTGCTGGCGATCAGGCGTGGCGCCACATGGTGCTCCTCGGCCTTTGCCGCCAGCAACACCTTGAGCAGCGCGATCAGGGCGGGGGAGGCCGGCGCGCCCTGCTGGCGAGGGTCGCGTGGCGGCTCGGGCAAGGCAGAATCCGGCAGGGCCTTCGCCTCCGCCAGTGCTGCCAGCAGCCCGGCACCCGCCTTGCCATCGGCAAAGCCCTTGGTGATGCCGCGTGCGCGGGACAGTTCGGCCGCGGTGGCGGGCTGGGTGGCCGCGATCTCCAGCAGCGTCTCGTCGCGTACCAGGCGCTGCCGGGGAATGTTGACGCGCTGCGCCTCCCTTTCGCGCCAGGCCGCGGCGGCCTTGATAGCGGCCAGGTAGCGGCGGTTGCCGGTGCGGGGCTTCAGCCGCTCCCAGGCGGTCTCCGGGTCCTGCCGGTAGGTGGCCGGGTCGGTCAGCTCAGCCATTTCCTCGGCGACCCATGACAGCCGGCCATCCTGCGTCAGCCGCTCCACCAGGGCGGTGTAGACGCGGCGCAGATGGGTCACGTCGGCAGCGGCGTAGTTGATCTGCGCCGCCGAAAGGGGACGGGCCGACCAGTCGCTGAAGCGGTGCGCCTTGTCGATCGAGGCATTGGCCAGGCCGCGCACCAGGCTGTCATAGGAGGCCTGGTCGCCGAAGCCTGCCACCATGGCGGCGATCTGGGTGTCGAACAGTGGGCGAGGGGGCGCGCCAAAGCGGATGATGCAGATTTCCACATCCTGCCGCGCCGCGTGGAACACCTTGGTTACGGCAGGGTCGGCAAACAATTCGCCGAGCGGCGCGAGGTCGATGCCCTCGGCCTGCGCGTCGATCACGGCGACGTCGTTCTGCCCGCCGAGCTGCACGACGCAGAGCTCAGGCCAATAGGTCCGCTCGCGCATGAATTCGGTATCGACCGTGACAAAGGACTCGCTGCGCAGGCGGGCGCAAAGCTCGGCCAGCGCCTCGGTGGTGGTGATGAGGACCGGGTCCGGATCCTGCGCGGTGGTGCGACGACTCATGCACAAGGGTTTAGCGAAGCCACGCCGAGCCGGAAAGTGCGCCACGCGCGGCTGCCTCAGGCGTGCTTTCCCTTGACAGGGGCGGGTCTAGCGCCCCTTCTGCGGCCCTTTGCGTCTGATCCCCGGGGTTTGATCGATCCATGCACGCCTATCGCACCCACAACTGCGGCGCGCTGCGCGCCAGCGATTCGGGCAAGACCGCCCGCCTTTCCGGCTGGGTGCACCGCAAGCGTGACCATGGCGGTCTGCTGTTCATCGACCTGCGCGACCATTTCGGTCTGACGCAGTGCGTCATCCCCGCGGGCTCCGAAGTTTTCGCCGCCGCCGATGCCATCCGTCCCGAAAGCGTCATCACGGTGACGGGCGAGGTCGTGGCGCGCGAAGGCGCTACGGTGAATGACAAGCTGCCTACCGGCGCCATCGAGCTGCGGGTGCAGTCGCTTGAGGTGCAATCCGCCGCGGAGGTGCTGCCCATCCAGGTGGCCGGCGAGCAGGAATTCCCTGAGGAGCTGCGCCTGCGCTACCGTTTCCTGGACCTCAGGCGGGAAAAGCAGCATCGCAACATCATGCTGCGCGCGGGCGTCATCGCCTCCATCCGCCGCCGCATGATCGAGCAGGGCTTCACGGAGTTCCAGACGCCCATCCTGACGGCCTCCTCGCCCGAGGGCGCGCGCGACTTCCTGGTGCCGTCGCGGAACCATCCTGGCACCTTCTACGCCCTGCCGCAGGCGCCGCAGCAGTTCAAGCAGCTGGCCATGGTGGCGGGCTTCGACCGCTACTTCCAGATCGCCCCCTGCTTCCGCGACGAGGCCTCGCGCGCCGACCGCTCCCCGGGCGAGTTCTACCAGCTCGACTTCGAGATGAGCTTCGTCACCCAGGAAGACGTCTTCGCGGCGATCGAGCCGGTGATGGAAGGCGTGTTCAACGAGTTCGGCGGTGGCCGCAAGGTGACGCCCGCGCCGTTCCCGCGCATCGCCTACGACGCCGCCATGCTCGACTACGGCTCGGACAAGCCGGACCTGCGCAATCCGCTGAAGATCACCGATGTCACCGAGCCGTTCCGCGATTCCGGCTTCGGGCTGTTCTCCAAGGTGGTGGCAGGCGGCGGCATCGTCCGCGCCATCCCGGCGCCGGGCGCCGCGGCGAACCCGCGCGGCTTCTTCGACAAGCTGAACGAGTGGGCGCGCGCCGAGGGCGCCGGCGGCCTGGGCTACATCCAGTTCGCGGAGGAGGGGCCGAAGGGTCCCATCGCCAAGAATCTGGAGGCTGACCGCGTTGAGGCGATCCGCGCGGCCTGTGGGCTGAAGGCCGGCGACGCCGTGTTCTTCGCCGCAGGCAAGAAGGACGAGACACCGAAATTCGCCGGCAAGGTGCGCACGAAGCTTGGCGAGGAGCTGAAGCTGATCGAGGAAGGTGAGTTCCGTTTCTGCTGGATCGTCGACTTCCCGATGTACGAGCTGAACGAGGAAACCAAGCAGGTCGATTTCAGTCACAACCCGTTCTCCATGCCGCAGGGCGGGCTGGAGGCGCTGAACACGATGGACCCGCTGGAGATCAAGGCCTTCCAGTACGACATCGTCTGCAACGGCATCGAGCTGTCCTCCGGCGCCATCCGCAACCACCGCCCCGACATCATGGTGCGTGCCTTTGAGATCGCCGGCTACACCGCCCAGGATGTCGAGGACCGGTTCGGCGGCATGCTGAACGCCTTCCGCTACGGCGCGCCGCCGCATGGCGGCTCGGCGCCGGGCATCGACCGCATGGTGATGCTGCTGGCCGACGAGCCGAACATCCGCGAGGTCATCCTGTTCCCGTTGAACCAGCAGGGGCAGGATCTGATGATGCATGCACCTGCTCCGGTGGACGCGGCGCGGCTCAAGGAGCTGTCGATCAAGCTCGACCTGCCGCCGGCGAAGCCGGCCGCCAAGTCCCAGGGCTGACGCGCCGCGCTACCGAAACCCCTGCCAAAGCGGCCAGGACCGCCTAAGTGTAGCGGATGGCCCTGGCCGGGCCGTTTGTCCGGGCCAGACCGAGAAAAGGATCGCCCGATGCGCCAGCGTCTGCCCGCTGTTACCGTGCTTGCTCGTCGCCTGGCGGTGGCGGGCCTCCTGGCCACGCTTGCCACGCCCGCCGTGCACCCTGCCGCCGCGGCCACCGCGTCGTCGCCTGCCGTCGCTCCACACCGGGCGGCCTATGTGCTGAAGCTCGACCGCATTCGCCAGGGCGGCGAGGTGATGGGGGCCGAAGGCGCCATGGCGTTCGAGGTGATGGATGCCTGCGACGGTTGGACCACCCGGCAGCGCCTGCAACTCACGGTGGCTGACCGCTCCGGCTCGCTGATCGAGACGGCGTCGGAGTATTCCACCTGGGAAAGCAAGGACGGAAAGCGGCTGCGCTTTACCCTAACGCAGTCGGCCCAGGGCGCCGTCACCCAGCGCGTCAGCGGCGAGGCGGAGCTGAAGAGCGAGGCCGATGGCGGCTCCGTCCGCTACGAGATGCCGGCGCAGACCGAGGTGGCGCTGCCGCCCGGAACTCTGCTGCCCATGGCCCACACCATCCGCACGTTGGAACTGGCTCGCGCGGGCAAGAAGATGCTGGTGTCGCCACTATTCGACGGGACCAGCGAGGATGGGGCGCAGGACAGCACCACGGTGCTTGGCGGCTGGACGCCGGGCAAGGCCGAAGCGCGTTTTCCGCTGATGGTCAATGAAGGCAGCGCGAAGATGCGCATCGCCTTTTTCGGCAAGGATGCCGCCAGTGCCGCGGGCGTCAGCGCCCCCGAGTACGAGGTGGGGCTGCGCTACTACGCCAATGGCGTGGCCGACGAGATGAACATGGATTTCGGCGACTTCGCCGTGAATGGCGTGATGGAGAAGCTGGAGCGGCTGCCTGGCGGCTGCTGACGCCCACACGCCCGGAGGGGCGGATCCTGTTGTCTGGCTGGCGGTCTCCCTGTCGGGCCGGGCATCACCGGAAAGGGTCGAGGCCCCTTCCGGCGGGACATCACCCGGCCTGACCGAGCGTCCAGTATCCCGCTGCCTTGATCCAGCGCGGATCAGCGCCTTTCTCCTCCGTGATCAGTGCTTTCACTGCCTTTGCCACTGCTGCCTCGCAGGCGATGAAGGAGAAGTAGTCGCCGGTCGGGAACTCGGCTTCCGCCAGCGCCCGCAACAGCCGGGCCGGGTCGCCGGCCGGGCTGCCGCCGCGATGCACCCACCGGATCGTCGTTCGCGCCCTGCTGGCCAGCGGATACTCGTCTTCCTGTCCGTTCACCTCGGCGACTACCAGGGCATTTGTGCTTTCCGGCAGTTCCTCCAGGCGGCGGGCGATGGCGGGAAGGGCGGTGTCGTCGCCCACCAGAAGGTGCCAGTCAAAGGCCACCGGCACGATCAGGGAGCCGCGTGGCCCGCCGATCAGCAACCGATCGCCGGGGCGTGCCTTGGCGGCCCAGGCCGTGGCTGGCCCGGCTTCGTGCAGGGCGAAGTCGATGTCCAGGGTGCCGGCGGCGGCATCATGGGCGCGCGGCGTGTAGTCGCGCATCGCTGGTCTCTCATCGCCCGGAAAAACCAGCCCTTCCGGACCCTGTTGCGGCAGGATGGCAGGATCCTGGCCCGGTTCCAGAAAGAACAGCTTCACATGGTCTCCAAAGCCGGGGCTCTGGAAGCCGGCCAGATCCGGCCCTTCCAGCGTGATGCGCAGCATGTGCGGCGTCAGCTTCCGCACCGCGCGCACTGTCAGGCGCCGCAGGCGGATCTCATGGCGCAGCCGGCGCGGCGCGCGCGGATCTGCCGGTGGGAGGATTTCGTTGAAGCTCATTTCAGCATTGTTCCAGACGTTGCGCGGCGTCATCCAGCAGGGCGGCGACGGCGTCGGCCTCCGCCTCGGGCAGCGGGCCGCGCGCCAGCCGGGCCCGCAGGGCCATGCGCAGATGGGCGATGGCCAGGGTGATCTGCGGCGGGCGGCCTGGGGCGCCCTCCGGTTGCAATCGGACCAGCAAGGCTTGCATCAGCGGAGCCTGCGCCGCCATCTCGACTTCGCCCTCGGGCGTGACGCGGTAGCTCTTGCGGCCCGATTCATCCGTCTCCGACGAAGCGTGCCCCATCTCCTCCAGCAAGGCGAGGGTGGGATAGATGGCGCCGGGGCTTGGCACATAGGCTCCGCCGGTGCGTTCCTCGATGGCGCGGATCAGCTCGTAGCCGTGGCGGGGGCGTTCACCGATCAGGTGCAGCAGCACCAGCCGCAGGCCGCCCTGGCCAAAGATCCGGCCCTGACCATGACGGCGGCGTTGCGGCGGCTGCTCGTCATGATGGTGGCGGCAACGTCCATGATGGGGAGAGATGTCGCCCGATGGGACGGCGTTGCGGCGGCGGGGAGCATGGTGAAGATGGTGCATCAAGTCCTTTCCACAGTTTCGATATATCGAAAATTGGCTTGATCTGGAAGCGGAGCCGGCATCTTGCAAGCCCTGCCGCGGCGGCGCATTCCAGTCCTGTTCCAGGCGGCTCTGGCGCCTGCGACGAGGGCGAGGCATCCTTCCGTCGTGGCGCGGCCCCGCTGGGTCGCTCCGGAAGAATGATGGAGCGTGACACCATGCGAATCCTGCTGGTGGAAGATGATGCCGAGGTCGGCCGCTTCGTGCGGAAGGGCCTGCAGGAGGCGGGGCACACCGTCGAGCATGCCGCCAACGGGCGGGACGGCCTGTTCATGGCGGCGGGCGAGAGCTTTGACCTCCTGGTGCTGGACCGCATGCTGCCCGGCGGGGTCGATGGCGTGCGGCTGGTGGAAACGCTGCGCGGCCAGGGTAACCATACGCCGGTTCTGTTCCTGTCCGCCCTGGGCGGGGTGGATGAGCGGGTGAAGGGGCTGAAGGCCGGCGGCGATGACTACCTGGTCAAGCCCTTTGCCTTCGCGGAACTGCTGGCGCGTGTCGAGGCACTGGGTCGCCGCCCGGCCGTGGATGCGCCCGCGACACGGCTCAAAGTGGCCGATCTGGAGCTGGACCTGCTGTCCCGCACCGTGACCCGCGCCGGCAAGAAGATCGACATCCAGCCGCGTGAATTCCGTCTGCTGGAGCATCTGATGCGCCATGCCGGGCAGGTCGTCACCCGCACCATGCTGCTGGAGAAGGTGTGGGACTACCATTTCGACCCGCAGACCAACGTGATCGATGTTCACGTTTCCCGCCTGCGGCAGAAGCTGGACAAGGGGCACGACAAGCCGCTGATCCACACCATCCGCAATGCCGGCTACATGATCCGCGGCGAGGCCTGACGCTCCGCCCATGCCCTATCAGCGGCGGCGCCAGCAACACCCGGGTCCGGTCTGGCGCCTCTTCTCCTCCGCCGGCTTCCGCTTCGCCGCACTGTTCGCCGCGGTGTTCCTGGTCGCCGGTCTCGCCTTCGGCGCGGTGCTCTGGTGGGGTACCGCCGGCGCCCTGGAGCGGCAGACCGATGCCGCCATCCGCGCCGATGCGCATGCCTTGTCGGACCGCTGGCGCGCTGCCGGCCCGGCGGCCGTGGTGGATGCCATCGAGGAACGGCTGGCGGTCGATGCGGAGGGCCAGACGCTCTACCTGCTGCAGGATGCCTCCGGGCGGCGCCTCGCCGGCAACCTGGCCGAGCTGCCGCGCCGCGCAGGGGAAGCCTCTTGGCACAGCACCACCCTTGACCATGGCGACGCCCCGCCCGGCGATGGCCGCCTTTACGTGATGAACTTGCCAGGCGGCCTCCGCCTGGCCGTGGGGCGCGAGGTCGGAGAAAAGCAGCGGCTTCGCGGCTTGTTGACGGAGGGGCTGATCTGGGCCGCCGGTGCGGCGCTGGTCTGCGCCGTCACCGGCGCCGCGCTGATGCGGCGGGCGCTGGAGCGGCGGTTGGCCCAGGCTTCGGCCACGGCCGCGCTGATCGCCGGCGGCGACCTTTCGCCGCGCGTGCCGCTTTCCCCGCATGACGACGAATTCGACCGGCTCGGCGCCAGCATGAACACCATGCTGGACCGCATCGCCCAGCTCATGGACGGGGTGCGCGGAGTTTCCGACGCGATCGCGCATGATCTGCGCACGCCCATCGCCCGTGCCCGCAACGGGCTGGAGGAGGCGTTGCTCGACGAGTCGGACGATCCGGTGGCGCTGCGCGGCGCCATCGAACGCGGCATCGGGGACCTCGACAACGTCACCCGCGTTTTCCAGGCCGTGCTCCGCATCGCAGAGGTGGAGCATGGTGCGCGCCGTGCCGCTTTCGCGCCACTCGATCTGGCCACCCTGCTGGCCGATGCGGCCGAGCTGTACGGCGCGACAGCCGAGGAGCATGGACAAACTCTGGAAACGGAATGGCCCGCGACCTTGCCACTGGTGGGCGACCGCGACCTGTTGCTGCAGGTGGTGGCCAACCTGCTGGACAACGCCGTGAAGTTCAGCCCGCCAGGCGCGACAATCCGCCTGTCCGCCGCGTTGGAGGCGGGGGCCATCATTGTGGGTGTCGCGGATCAGGGGCCTGGGCTTTCGGTGCCGGACCGTGCCCGGGTGGGCGAGCGCTTCTTCCGGGCCGACACGGCCCGCGCCACGCCGGGATCGGGTCTGGGGCTTTCCCTTGTGCGGGCCGTGGTGCGCATGCATGGCGGCTCGCTGTGGTTCGAGGACGCGGCGGGGACGCCGGAACGGCCCGGCCTGCTGGTGCTCTTCCGCCTGCCGCTGCCGGGCGAGGCGCAGGGCGAGGGGTCGCCATCTTCGGCCTGCAGCGCGGGCAAGGCTCCCGCCGCCGCCGCCCCGGCAAGCCGCGACGTGCCGTGACCGGCCCTCCATGACCGAGGCTTCATGCCGCGATCATCGCGGCGCAGGGCGCCGGGGGTCATTGTGGAGCCCATGGGCCTGTCTTCGTACAGCTTGCTGCTGCTTCTCCTCGTTGCGCCGATGGCCGAGGCGGCGGAACTGCGCGTGCTGTCGCCAACGCGCGCGGACTGCGCCGATCTGGCGGCGCGCCTGGCGCGCGAGCCGCGCAGCCGGCAGGACACGCTGCGCGATCTGGCGCGCGAAGGGGAAAGACTGTGCCAGGCCGGCCATGTTCGCGCCGGTCTCGCCCGGCTCCGGCGGGCCCTGCGTGCGGCACAGCAACCATCCGGGAACCGGGCACCCTCTGCCGCCGACCTGCCGCCGGCCCTGGTCGATGGAACCCTGGCCGCGCGTTGAGCCAGCGCGGCGGTGCTGGAGATGAGCAACGCAGCTGGCGACCGGCCTGATTCCCGGCTGGCGGGAATGGCCTTGTCCGTTCGTGGACCACGGCAGGTGATGCACGTCGCGGTGTCGGCGGCAGGCAGCCTTTCAGCGGGGATTGGCCTTGCCCGCTTCGCCTATGTGCCGCTGTTCCCAGCCCTGGTGGCGGCAGGGTGGGTGGATGGCGCCGGCGCCGGCCTGTTGGGCGCCTGCAATTTCACCGGCTACCTGGCCGGTGCCCTGTTGGGGCGGCATGTGGGGCGGCGGCTTGGCATCCCCATCTCGCTCGACCTGGGCATGGCGTTGGTGGTGATGTCCTTTCTGTTCTGCGCCATGCCGCTGGGCCTGTTCTGGCTGGCGCTATGGCGCGCCCTTGCAGGGCTGGCGGGAGGCGTGATGATGGCCCTGGCCGGTCCCGCGGTGCAGGCGGCCGTGCCGGCCGAGCGGCGCGCGGCAGCCGGTGGCATCGTGATCTCGGGCGTGGCTGTCGGCATCGTCCTGGGCGCCGTGCTGGTGCCGGCCCTGCTGGAGGCGGGGGTGGTTGCAGCCTGGTTGGGCCTCGCCGCCGCCGCCGCGCTGCTCTGGCTGGTGATTCGGCGAGCCTGGCCCGCCCCGGCCGCCGAGGCCACGCAGCTGCCCCGCAGCACACCGCCGCCGCCCCGTGCCGGGGCGCTGCTGGCCGCCTATGGTCTTTCCGGCGCCGGCATGGCGGCGCCCATGGTTTACCTGGCGGATCTGGCGGTGCGCGGGCATGGGCTGGAGGGTCTGGCCGTGTCGCTGCTGTGGGTGCTGTTCGGGCTGGGCGGCGTGGCGGGAACGCTCGGCGGCGGGCGATGGACGGCCCAGCTGGGAGGGCGCCGCGCCATGCTGATCTGGATGCTGGTGCAGGTCGCCGCGCTGGGCGTCGCGCTGCTGCCGGGCGCATGGACGGTGCTGCTGGCGGCATTGCTCTCGGGCTTTTCGGGGGTGGGTGTTTCGGCGGTGGCGCTCACCGCTTCGCGCATGCTGGCGGGGGCTTCGGTGGGTATCCTCTGGGTGCGAGCCACGGCGATCTTTGCCGCCGCGCAGGCCCTCTGCGGCTTCGGCCTCGCCGCGCTGTTCCGCGTGACGGCCGAAAGCCACGAGGCGGTGTTCGGCACGGGGCTCGGCTTTTCCATTCTGGCCGTGCTGCTGGCCTTGGCCATGCCGCGCGGCTGAGCGCCGGCGGCGGCTGGACAGGCAGGCGTTGGGACTTGCAGTCTGCGGGCCTGCAACCCGCAAGGATGAGCCGCATGACCGCCAATCCCAGGATCGCCCTGCTGGGCTTCATGCTGGAAAGCAATGGCTTCTCGGCCCCTGCGGAGGAGGCCGAGTTCCGCCAGAAGCTGTTCCTGGAGGGCGATGCTCTGCTGGAGGATGCGCGCGCCGAGACGTCACGCGATCCGGGTGGCATCAAGGGCTTCGTGGCTGAGATGGATCGCGCGGGGCCTTGGCGGCCGGTGCCCCTCGCCATCACCTCGGCCGGCGCCAGCGGGCCGGTGGAGCAGGGCTTCTTCGACCGCTACCTCGTCGCCCTGGCGGAAAAGCTGCGCGCCGCCCTGCCGCTGGACGGCGTCTACATCGAGGCCCATGGCGCCGCCACCGCCACGGTGGAGCCGGACCCGGAAGGCACCCTCTACGCGATGGTGCGCGAGGTGGTTGGGCTGGATGTTCCGGTGGTCTCGACCCTGGACCTGCATGCCAATGTGAGCCGAGCCATGGTGGAGCGCACCGACCTGCTGATCGCCTACCTCACCAATCCGCATGTGGATATGTTCGTGCGCGGGGAGGAGGCAGGGCGGGCCATGCGCGAACTGCTCGGGGGCGTGCGGACGAGCAAGGCCTTTGTCCGCCTGCCCATCCTGCCCGCTTCCGTCACGCTGCTTTCCGATCGGGGTCCCTACGGCGCCGCCATCGCGCGCGGCCAGGAGCTTTGCACCGGGCCGATCCTGAACGTCTCGGTGCTGGGCAATTTCAGCCTGGGCGATTGCGCAAAGAACGGCATGAGCGTGATCGTCACCAGTCGTGGAGACCAGGCGGCGGCCGAGGCCGTGGCGCGCGAGCTCGCCGGCATGCTCTGGGCGCGGCGCGAGGAGTTCATCGCGACGCTGACACCGGTGGAGGAAGCGGCGCGGCGGCTGAAGGAGGCGTGCGACAACCCCGCCCTGCCGCCGCTGCTTTTCGCCGATGTGGCCGACAATCCCGGCGGCGGCGCGCGCGGCAACACCACGGCCATCCTGCGCGCCTTTCTGGAAGCGGGAATCGACCGCACCGCCTTCGCCATCCATTTCGACCCCGAGCTGGCGCTGGAGGCGCACAGCAAGGGGCAAGGCGCCCGCTTTCGCGCCGTGCTGAACCGCAGCGAGACCACGCCCGGCAGCGACCGGCTGGAGGCCGAGGCGGAGGTGATGGCGCTGTCGGACGGCAACATCGTCGGGCGGCGCGGCATCATCGGCAACCGGCGTCAGGCGCTAGGCCTTACCGCCTGGCTGCGGCTTGAGGGGCGGATCGACGTGGTGTTCGTTTCCATCCGCCACCAATGCGCGGACACCGCGACCATGGAGCATCTGGGGCTCGATCCGCGTGCGCTGCGCGGCATCGTGGTGAAGTCGCGCGGCCATTTCCGCGCCGGCTTCGACGATCTGTTCGCCGACGAGCAGATCCTGGAGGTCGACGGGCCAGGGCTGGTGACGCCGATGCTGTCCCGCGTGCCGTTCCGCAACCTGCCGCGCCCGATCTTCCCGTTGGACGAGGCAGTGGAATGGACGGTGCCGGTGGATGTGTCGGTGGGCTGAGGCCGCCGGCCACCCGCGGGGCAGGGGAGAACGCTCCCCTGCGGAAGGGCTGCCTTACTCGAACAGCGCGGCGAGGGCCCTGGCATCGGGGGCGGGCTGCCAGCGCGGCGCGTTGTCCTTGTCCACCAGCAGCGCGCGCACGCCCTCGGCGAAGTCCGGGTGCGCGGTGACGTTGCGGGTGAGGGCCAGCTCCAGTTCCAGGCAATGCGGCAGGTCCAGGGTCGCAGCGCGGCGCAGCAGTTCCAGCGTCACGGCGACGCTGGTGGGCGAAACGCGGCGCAGGATGGCCAGCTGCTCGGCGGCCCAACCGGCCTCCTCCTCTTCGGCCTCCAGCGCCGCCTCGATGCCGGCGCGGTGTTCCGACCCGAAGCAACGCTCAATGGCCGGGCGCAGGGCGGCGATGCGTCCTGGCGGCACGGGGCGGGCGAAATTCTTCACCTGGGCCGCGTCGCCCTCGGCGAACAGGGCGGCGCGCAGCGGCTCCAGCCGCTCCGACGGCACGAAATGGGTGGCCAGACCTGCCTCGACCGCCTCGGCGCCGGACAGGCGGGCGCCCGTTACCGCCAGCCAGCGCCCCATGGCACCGCTGCTGTCGAGGCGTGGCAACACATGGCTGGTGCCGACATCGGGGAACAGGGCAATGGCTGTTTCCGGCATGGCGAGCATCGCCTTCTCGGTCACGATCCGGTGGCTGCCATGGACCGAAACGCCGAGGCCGCCGCCCATGCACACGCCGTCGATCAGGCTGACCCAGGCAAGGGGAAAGGCGGCGATGGCGCCATTCACCGCGTATTCGGCGGCAAAAAAGGCCTCGACCCCCGCACGGTCACCGGCCAGCACCAGCTCCCGCACCCGCCGCACATCGCCACCGGCGCAGAAGGCCCGGCCGCCGGCTCCTTCCAGCAGCACCAGCCGCAGATGCGGGTCCGTCTGCCAGTCGGCGAGGGCGGCGGTGAAACCCTCGATCATGCTGAGGTCCAGCGCGTTCAACGTCCGCGGGCGGTTCATCAGCAGGTGGCCCACCGGGCCGTGACGGGTGGCGATCAGGCTGGCGTCTTGGTCTGGCATTCGGGGCTCCGCTTGTTCTCTCCCGCTCAGCGTCGCGGCAGGACGCTCGGTTGACAAGGCGCCCCGCCAGCCCCGATGCAGGCGCAGAAGCAAGGGATGAGCGGGGCATGGCCGAGGCGCTGGTGCGGTTCGAGGGGGTGCGCAAAGCCTATGGGCCCAAGGGCGCGGGCTATGCGGTGAAGCAGCTCGATCTGGCCGTGCAGCGCGGCGAGTTGTTGACCCTCCTGGGCCCTTCCGGCTCGGGCAAGACCACCACCTTGATGATGCTGGCGGGGTTCGAGCAGCCCAGCGAGGGCCGAATCCTGTTGGAAGATCGCGACATCGCCCGGCTGCCGCCGCATAAGCGCGGCATCGGCGTGGTGTTCCAGTCCTATGCGCTGTTTCCACACATGTCGGTGGCCGAGAATGTCGCCTTTCCGCTGGAGGTGCGGGGGATCCCGAAGGCCGACCGCGCCGCCCGTGTGGCGCGTGCGCTGTCGATGGTGCGGCTGGAAGGCTTTGGCGAGCGCCGCCCGTCCCAACTTTCGGGCGGGCAGCAGCAGCGCGTGGCGCTGGCCCGCGCCATGGTGTTCGAGCCGCCCATCGTGCTGCTGGACGAGCCGCTGGGCGCGCTCGACAAGTCCCTGCGGGAGGAGATGCAATACGAAATCCGCGCCCTGCACCAGCGTCTCGGCCTGACCATGATGTATGTGACGCATGACCAGGCCGAGGCGCTGACGCTGTCCGACCGCATCGCCGTGTTCGAGGGCGGGCTGGTGCGGCAGCTCGCCACGCCCCGCCGCATCTACGAGGCGCCGGCCAATGGCTTCGTCGCCGGCTTCGTGGGCGAGAACAACCGGCTGCCGGGCCGCGTCATTGAATCCGACGGCCCCATGGTGCGGGTGGCGCTGGATTGCGGCCCGGTGGTGGAGGCGCGAATCGTCGATACGGGCGGTGCCGGCAGCCGCTGCTTCGTCGCCATCCGACCCGAACGGGTGGCCGTTGCCCCGGTGCGCGCCGACGATCTGGGAGAGGGTGCCCTGGCTGCCCGGCTGACCGAGGCGATCTTTCAGGGCGACCACCTGCGGCTGCGGCTTTCCCTGGGCGAGGGGGGAGAATTGCTGGCCAAGCGCACAGTGGGCGGCGGGCCGGTTCCCGAGATCGGTGCCATCGCGGCCGTTGCCTGGGACGCCAACCAGGCTTTGGCGTTCTCCGCCTGATGGCGTGTGGCGCTGTGCCGAGGATGCCAAAGCGTCGTAACGGCGCCTTCCTGCCGGGGGCTGATCCGGCCTGTTCCGTCTGGCGGCGCTGCTGCATGGCAGGCCGGAATCGAACCGTCCGGTTTTCGCCGCCGATCCAGCCACGCGGCGGAGCGTCATCCGGTGCGAACAGGCGTCGTGAGGCGCCCCCGAGGTGATGGTGGGGCGAGGTCAGGCGGCGCTGCGCTCGGCCACCAGGCGACGGATGCGTTCCAGCCCCTCATCGTGCAAGCCCATCTCGTCGAGCTGCCCCGCCGTCTGCGCCAGATACTCAGCATTGCTCCCAATCGGGCCATGCGCCGCAGCGATGCAGGCGGCGCTTTCCTCGTCGGACAGCTCGGCGGCATAGGCAGCCTGGGCATGATCGGCGGTAAAGGTGATGGCGGCCATCGGACCTTCCTCCGTTTCCAGCGTCACCCAGGTGGCGAGATAGCCAACCACCACCATCTCGCGCATCCAGACGAGGCCCAGCTCCTCGCGTTCGGTGCCTTCCTCCAGCCGGAAGGCGACGCCATGCGTGCTGCCGCCGCGATCCAGCGCCAGCATCAGCCCGGGCTGTTCCACCGTGCCGCGCCCGGCACGCAGCCACAGGCAGAAGCGCCGCTGCCAGCCATGCAAAGTGGCACGGCGCCGCTCGGCGAAATGGAAGCTCGGGTTCCACATCAGCGAGCCGTAGCCGAACACCCAGACCGGCGCGCTGGAAGGGCGCGCGGCCAGGGCGTCATCCAGGGTGGCCTGCATCTCGGCTTCGCTGCGCAGGATGAGGCCCGGGGTCGCACGCACCGCCGCCATCAGCGAACCGTCGCGCAGGGTCTCCCGCGAAATGGTGCGAAGCGGGGGCGGGGCGGGGGCATCATCCATGCGCAATTCTCCTTCGATCATTCGGCCGGCTGCACGGCCGCCGTCCGGCGCCGTTCGCTGCGCGCCATGGCGCGGGCGACGACGTAGAAGACGGGTGTAAACACCAGGCCGAACACCGTCACCCCCAGCATGCCGGCGAACACCGCCGTGCCGAGGCTCTGCCGCATCTCGGCGCCGGCGCCGGTAGCAATGGCCAGCGGCAGCACGCCGAGGATGAAGGCGAGCGAGGTCATCAGGATCGGGCGGAGCCGGGTGCGGGCCGCGGCCTCGGCGGCCTGCCAGCGCGACATGCCCTCCTGCTCCGCCTGGCGTGCAAACTCCACGATCAG
Organism: Teichococcus globiformis; assembly: GCF_042646265.1. NCBI lineage: Bacteria > Pseudomonadati > Pseudomonadota > Alphaproteobacteria > Acetobacterales > Roseomonadaceae > Roseomonas > Teichococcus globiformis. Next base: position 405,186 of record NZ_JBHRTN010000018.1, on the reverse strand, counting down.
GATGGCGTTCTTGGCGGCCAGGCCGATCAGCACCACCAGGCCGATCTGAACCAGCACGTTGTTGTCCATCCCGCGCCACATCACGCCCGAGAGGGCCGCCAGGATCGACATCGGGGCGATCAGCACCACGGCCAGCGGCAGCAGCCAGCTCTCGTACAGAGCTGCCAGCAGCAGGAAGACGAACACCACCGCAAGGCCGAATGCAATGGGCGCGGTGTTGCCCTGGGTTGTCTCCTGCAGGGCCAGCTCCGTCCACTCAAAGGTGTAGCCAGGCGGCAACTCCGCCGCCAGGACCTCCTGCATGGCCGCGATGGCCTGGCCGGTGGAGACGCCCGGTGCCGCCGCACCCTGGACCTCGGCCGCCGGGAACAGGTTATAGCGCGGCACGCGATACGGCCCGGTATCCGGCTCCAGCGTGGCCAACGAGCCCAAAGGCACCATCTCGCCGGCATCGTTGCGCGTGCGCAGCAGCGACACGTCGCGCGGGTTCCGGCGCTGGGATTCCTCGGCCTGCGCGGTGACGCGGTAGGTGCGGCCCAGAATGTTGAAGTCGTTCACATAGGCCGAGCCCAGATAAACCGACAGCGCCTCGGATACGCGGTCCAGCGGTACACCCAGCATCTCGGCCTTGGAGCGGTCCACCTCGGCGCGCAGCGTCGGCGTGGCGGTGTTGAACAGGGTGAAGGCCATGGCGATCTCGGGCCGCTCGAAGGCGGCGGCGACGACGCGGTTGGTCACGGCCTCCAGCTCGCGGGCGCCGCGATCCCCACGGTCCTGGATGTAGAGCTTGAAGCCGCCGCCCGTGCCGATGCCGGAGACGGATGGGGGCGGGATGACCAACCCCATTGCTTCACGCTGCGTGGCGACGGCAGCCTGCACGGCGCCGATCAGCCCAGGATAGGAAATGCCTTCCGCCTGGCGCTTCTCGAAGCTGTCCAGGGTGACGAAGATCACGCCGGTATTCGGCGCGTTGGTGAAGGTGGCGCCGTCGAAGCCGGTGAACATCACCGTGTTGCCGACGCCCGGCACCTTCATCACTTCCTCCGAGGCCGCGCGCATCACGGCGTCGGTCCGGCCCAGCGTGGCACCCGGCGGCAGCTGGAAGGCAGCGATCAGATAGCCCCGGTCGAGCGGCGGTATAAGCCCGGTGGGGGTGGTGCGCACCGTCTGGCCAGTCAGCAGCAGCAACCCGCCGAAAACCAGCATGACGATGGCGGACATACGCACCAGCCGCCGCGTCACTGCGCCATAGCCGATGGACAGCGAGTCGAACAGCCAGTTGAAGCCGCGGAAGAACAAACCGAAGGGCGCGGCCACCGCCGCCCGCCAGCCGGTGAGCTTCTCGTGGCTGTGCGGCCGCAGCAGCAGCGCCGCCAAGGCGGGGGAAAGGGTCAGCGACACCAGAGCCGAGAGCAGCGTGGCGACGGCGATGGTGACGGCGAATTGCTGGTAGAAGGCTCCTGCGAGCCCTTCGATGAAGGCCGTCGGCACGAACACGGCGCAGAGCACCAGAGCGATGGCGATCAGTGCCATGCCCACTTCGTCCATGGTGCGGCGCGTGGCAGCAACGGGGTCCATTCCCTCGGCCAGGTGGCGCTCCACATTCTCGACCACGACGATGGCGTCATCGACCACGATGCCGATGGCGAGGATCAGGCCGAACATGGACAGGGAGTTCAACGAGATGCCCAGCGCGCCCATGAAGGCGAAGGTGCCGATGATGGAGACGGGAATGGCCACCAGCGGAATGATCGAGGCGCGCCAGGACTGCAGGAACAGGATCACTACCAGCACCACGAGGATGATCGCCTCGATGAACGTATGGATCACCGCTTCCATCGACTGCTCGATGAATTGCGTGGTGTCGTAGACGATGCGGTAGTCGACACCGGGCGGGAAGCTCTGCTTCGCCTGCTGCAGCGTCTGGTGCAAGGCAGTAGCCGTCGCCAGGGCATTGGAACCCGGACGCTGGAACACCGGCATGGCGACCGCACTTTCCCCGGTCAGGTAGGCGCGCAGCGTGTAGTCCTGGCTGCCCAGCTCGACCCGGGCCACATCCTCCAGGCGTAGCGGCGCGCCGCCCTCGCCGGCGGCGATGACGATCTGCCCGAATTCCTCGACCGAGCGCAGCCGACCGAGCGCCGAGATGTTGAGCTGGAAGGCCTCGCCGCTCGTGTTCGCAGTGGGTGCATGGTTCAGCCCGCCCGCCGCCACCTGCACGTTGGCGCGGCGCAGCGCGGCGACCACCTCGCCCGGCGTCAGGCCACGTGCCGCGATCTTCGCCGGATCCAGCCAGACGCGCATGGCGTAGTCGCCGCCACCGCCGAAAAGCTGCACGTCGCCCACGCCGTCAAGCCGCGCGATCCGGTCCTTGATGTTCAGCGTGGCGTAGTTGGCAAGATACTGGTCCGATCGCGAATGGTCGGGCGAAACCAGATGGATCACCATCATGATGTCGGGCGACGCCTTCTTCACGATCAGCCCCAGGGTGCGGACTTCGGTCGGCAGGCGCGGCTCGGCGATGGCCACGCGATTCTGCACCAGGACCTGCGCCTGGTCGATGTCGGTGCCCTGCTCGAACACCACGTTGACGGTCAGGCGGCCGTCGCCGGTGGATTGCGAGGAAACGTAGAGCATCCGCTCCACGCCGTTGATCTCCTGCTCGATCGGCGAGGCCACCGTTTCGGCGATCACCGCGGCCGAAGCACCCGGATACTGCGCCGTGATGGTCACGGTGGGCGGGGCGATCTCGGGGTACTCGCCGATCGGCAGGCGGGAGCCGGCGATGCCACCGATGATCACGATGGCGATGGAGATGACGGCGGCGAAAACCGGCCGCGCGATGAAGAACTGGGCGAAGCGCATGGCGCGTGCTTCCTTCAGCGGGCGGCGGCGAGGCGGCCGTCGGCCGACTTCACCTCTGCCGTCACGCGCGAGCCGGGGCGTGCCAGGTGCAGGCCCGCAGTGATGACGCGGTCGGCGGGCGTGAGACCCGCCTGGATGACGCGCAGCCCATCGACCAGGGGCCCAAGCTCCACCGGCTTGGCCACCACCGTACCGTCGGCCGCCACGGTCATCACCACACGGGTCGCTTGGTCCGCCGCAATGGCGGCATCCGGCACCAGCAGCCGCTCGCCCTGGCCGGCGGGCAGGCGGAGCCGCGCAAAGGCGCCGGGCGTCAGGAACATGTCCGGGTTCTGCAGCAGGGCGCGGGCACGGATGGTGCCGGAACGTGGCCGCAACTCGGTGTCAAGGAAGTCAAGCTGCCCGCCGTGGCTGAACTCGGCCTCATCGGCCAGGCGCAGCCGCACCTCGCGCGGTGCGGCGCCAGGGCGGGCGCCGCCGGTGCGGGCCAAACGCAGGTAATCCGACTCGCTCATGTCGAAGCTGGCATAGATGGGGTCCAGCGTCAGAATGGTGGTCAGCGGCGTTTGGCTGGCCTGGACCAGATTGCCGGCATCCACCCGCCGGTCGGAAGCGCGGCCGCCCTGCGGCGCGCGCACCGAGGTCCAGCTCAGCTCCAGCTGGGCCTGGCGCAGCCGCGCCTCGGCATCGGCCAGTTCGGCCTCGGCTCCCCGCTCTGCGGCGCGGCGGGCATCCAGCTGCGCCTGGGGCGCGATACGCCCGGCCACCAGTGGCTCGGTGCGGCGAATATCCTGCCGTGCCAGTTCAAGCCGGGCGCGGGCACCGTCCCTCGCCGCCTCGGCGCTTTGCACGGCGATCTCGAAGGGGCGTTTGTCGATGGTGAAAAGCAGGTCGCCTGCGCGAACGACCTGGCCATCGCGGAAATGCACCTGCTCGATCAGGCCGGAAACCCGCGGGCGCAGTTCTACCCGGGCGGAAGGCTCCAGCCGGGCGATATGATCCTCCCACTCGGTCAGCGAGCGGCGCTGCGGCTGCTCCACCGTCACAGTGGGGGGGGCAGGGGCCTGCTGCGCCAAGGTGGGCGTGGCGAATGCCAAGCCAAGCAAGGGAAATGCCAGAAGGGTCTTGCGGAAGGAGTGGGCCATTGACTATCTCCTGAGCCGGATGATACCGACCGGTTCGTTCGATATTGATACGAACCGGTCGGTAACATTGCAACCCCCCTGCTGACCGTGCTTTTTCGTGTTGATGCTTTTTTCCGCCGGAGCCCCTGAAAGCTCGGGGAAAACCTTGAGGAGCGAGAGCCGCAACCGTGTCCGAGATGCCGAGATCCACGAAGCGCAACCCCCGCCCTGCCGCTGAGCGCTTAAAGGATGTGGCGAAGGAGCTCTTCTACAAGCAGGGCATCCGCGCAACGGGCGTGGAAGAACTTTGCCGTGTCGCCGGCACGACCAAGATCAGCCTGTACCGCGCCTACCCATCGAAGGACGAGCTGATCGCCTCGGTGCTGCGTGAGGATTGCGCTGATGAGGCCTGCTGGTTCGAGAAGGCGCAGAGTGCGGGCATCACCCCGGCGGAACAGCCCCGGGCCTATGTCCGGGCAGCGGCCGAGGCCATGCGGCTGCATGGCTATCGCGGTTGCCCGCTGGGCATGGCGATCGTTGAATTCCCCGATCCCTGCCACCCGGCCCGCAAGGTTGCCGATGCCTACAAGCTGAAGGTCCGCGATGCCATCCGGCAGATGCTGAGCGCGGCCGGCGCCGCCGATCCGGAGGTGACAGGGGATACGTTGGTGTTGATGATCGAGGGCGCCTTCGCCTCTGCCCCCTATCTTGGTCATCTGGAGGCTGCGGACTCGCTGGAGCGGGCTGGTCTGCGGCTGCTCGACACCGTGCTGCCGCAGGATGCTCATCCAAGCTGAGCAGAACGCTTTTCACCCGCGCCGGGCCGCCCTAGGCTTTCGGAGGCGCGCCGCGCCCGCGGCGCCCGGCGAGGGGAGAGCGGATCATGCTGCGGAAAGGTTTCGGCGCCGTGCTGGCGTTCGGTGTTCTGGCGCCTGCCATGCTGGCGGCGATGTTGCCGGTGGCGGATGCGAAGGCGCAGGGACGAGACCTGACAGTGGTGTCCTGGGGGGGCGCCTATCAGGATGCCCAGCGCGACATCTTTTTCCGCCCGTTCCAGCAGGACACCAAGGCGCGCCTGCTGGAGGAAACCTGGGATGGCGGCGTTGGCGTGCTGCGCGCCAAGATCCAGTCCGGCGCCAACAACTGGGATGTGGTGCAGGTCGAGAGCGAGGAATTGCTGATCGGCTGCGAGGAAGGACTGTTCGAAAAGATGGACTGGTCCGCGCTAGGCGGCCAGGACCGCTTCATCCCCGAGGCCGTGCACGAATGCGGCGTGGGCAACATCCTCTACTCCTTCATCCTCGCCTATGACCGGAACCGCATTGCCGAGGGGCCGAAGAACTGGGCGGATATGTTCGACACCGCGAAATTTCCCGGCAAGCGCGGCTTCCGCCGGGGTCCGAAGACCACGCTGGAGATCGCGCTGCTGGCCGACGGCGTGCAGGCTTCCGAGGTGTACAAGCTGCTGGGCACCAGCGCCGGGGTAGACCGCGCCTTCCGCAAGCTGGACAGCATCAAGTCCGACATCGTCTGGTGGGAACGCGGCAGCCAGCCCGCGCAGCTCCTGGCCAGCGGTGAGCTGGCCCTGACTGTGGGCTACAACGGCCGCATCACCGCCGCCAACCAGGGGGACAACCGCAATTTCGGCATTGCCTGGGCCAACAACCTGTTCACCCTGGATAGCTGGGTGGTGATGAAGGGTTCCCCCAACAAGGAGAAGGGGCTGCAGTTCATCAATTTCGTTACCCAGCCGGCCCGCCAGGCCGAGTTGCCGTCGCGCATCCCCTATGGCCCGACGGCCAAGGGTGCGCAGGACCGTCTGCCGCAGGCCGTGCTGGCCAACCTGCCCACGGCCCCGGCGAACGCCGAGGGGGCGCTGCAGATCAGCGACCAGTTCTGGCTCGACAATCTCGATCGGTTGAACCAGCGCTTCAACACCTGGGTTTCCCGGTAAGCGCCGTTGAGCCCGCGCTGGAAAGCGGCGGCGCTGGTGGCGCCGCTGCTGCTGTTTCTCTTGCTGGTCTTTGTTCTGCCGATCGGCGCCTTTCTGCTGCGTGCGGTGCAGGAGGGCGAGGTAGCGCCGGTGCTGCCGCGCACCGTCGCGGCGCTGGCCGAGTGGGACGGGCGCGCGGTGCCGGACGATGCCGCCTTCGCCGCCCTGGCCGCCGATCTGCGCGAGGCCCGTGCGCGCGACCAGCAGGCGGGCGGCGGCGCCCTTGCCCGCGCCGCGGCGCGATTGAACGCCGATTGGCCGGGCTTCCGCTCCCTTCTGCCGATGACCGCTCGGCGCATCGGAGCCGCCGAAGGGCCACCGCGCCAGGCGCTGACAGGCATCTCCGAGGACTGGGCCACAGCTGCGCCCTGGGGTGCGATCCGCCGCGCCGGCGGGCCGATCTCGGATTTCAACCTGCTGGCCGTACTGGACCTGAAGCGCGACGCTGCCGGCAGCATCGCCGCTGCGCAGGCGGATGAGGCGATCTTCCGTGCCGTGCTCTGGCGCACCTTGTGGATCGGTGCGCTGGCGACAGTGATCTGCCTCGCCATCGGCTACCCGCTGGCGTGGCTGATCGCAACTGCACCCCCGCGCCTGGTTCCATGGCTGCTGGCCGGGGTGATGCTTCCTTTCTGGACCAGCCTGATCGTGCGCACCGCCGCGTGGATGGTGCTGCTGCAGCGCGAGGGTATCGTCAACGCCACCCTCCAGGGCGCGCACATCATCGCAGAACCATTGCCGTTGCTGTTCAACCGCGGCGCCGTGCTGCTGGCCATGGTGCACATCCTGCTGCCCTTCATGGTGCTGCCCATCTACGGCAGCCTGCGCGCTCTCGACTGGCGGCTGCCGCGCGCGGCGCTGTCGCTCGGCGCCTCGCCGCTGCGGACATTTTTGCGGGTATCACTGCCGCTGTCCCTTCCGGGAGTGGGGGCAGGGTGTCTGCTGGTGTTCATCCAGGCACTGGGATTCTATGTGACGCCGGCCCTTCTGGGTGGCGCGAACGACCAGATGGTGCCCTATTTCGTGGCCTTCTATGCTTCCCGCACGGTGAACTGGGGGCTGGCCGCGGCGCTGTCGGTGATGCTGCTGGCGGCTGTGGCCATTGTGGTGGCGCTCTACGGACGGCTGGTCGGCTTCGGCAAGGTGCGGACGGCATGAAGGCACTTCATCTCTCCCCTTCGCGCACGATCCTCTGGTGTTTCGGCATCCTTGCCATCCTGTTCCTGATGGCACCGGTGCTGGCGGTGCTGCCGCTCTCCTTCTCTTCCGGCTCCTTTCTGTTCTATCCGCTGCCGGGGCTGTCGCTCCGCTGGTACGCGGATTTCTGGCAGTCGGATTTCTGGCTGCCGGCGCTGTGGAACAGCCTCAAGGTGGGATCGGGCGCCGCGCTTGTGGCGGGCAGCCTGGGCACGTTGGCGGCCTTCGGGCTGTGGCGATCCGACTTCCCGGGCAAGTCGCTGGTCATGGCCGTGCTGCTGGCACCCATGGTGGTGCCCGCCATCATCGTCGCCGTGGCGCTGCTGCTGGTGTTCGGGCCGCTTGGTCTGACCAACAGCTTCACAGGGTTGATCCTGGGCCATGCCGCGCTGGGCGCGCCTTTTGTGGTGGTCACCGTTCTGGCCGCGCTGCAGCAATTCGATGCCACGCAACTGCGCGCAGCCGCGTCCTGCGGCGCATCCCCGGTGCGGGCGTTCTTGCGCGTCTGCCTGCCGCAGATCCTGCCCGGCGTTGCGGCGGGCGCGGTGTTCGCCTTCGCCACCTCGCTGGACGAGGTCGCGGTTGCTCTGTTCATCTCCGGGCCGGCGCAGCGGACCTTGCCGCGCCAGATGTTTTCCGGGCTGAACGATTCCATCAGCCTCACCATCATGGCGGCGGCCATGGTGCTGGTGCTGTTGTCGGCCCTGCTGCTTCTGGCGGTGACGTTGCTGCGGCGACGCTCGCCCTGAGGGTACGCCGTCGATAGGACAGCCCGCCTGACTTGATCCTCAGGCGGGCACCACCGCATACACCGCCGGATTGCTTTCCGGAGACTTCTGATGCCTCATCACCCGGCCCGCCGCCACCTTTTGGGCGCCGGTTTGGCCCTAGCCGGGTCGGCCCTTTTCCCCAGGGCCGGACGGGCCGCCGAGAACTGGCCCAATCGTCCTGTGCGATTGCTGATCCCGTTTCCGCCCGGCCAGGCCACCGACACCATCCTGCGCTATCTGGCGGATGAACTGGGGCGGCAATGGCCGCAGCGTATCGTGGTTGAGAACCGCGCCGGGGGGGCGGGCGTGGTCGGCATGGAAGCCGGCGCGCGCTCTCCTGCCGATGGGTACACCCTGGTCGCCTCCACCAGCGGCACCAACGGCATCAACCCGAGCATCATCCCGAACCTGCCCTACGATGCGCTGCGCGACTTCAATTACATCACCACGGTGTTCACCGTGCCGTTGATGATCGTGGCTCATCCCGGTTTTGGCCCCGGCACCGTGCCGGAACTGCTGGAGGCGGCACGCGCCCAGCCAGGTGGCATCCACTACGGCAGCGGCGGCCCTGGCACCTCGCAGCACCTGTCGGCCGAGATGTTCGCGTCGGGCGCCGGCATCAAGCTGGCGCATGTGCCCTATCGCGGCTCGGGCCCGGCCATGGCCGACCTGATCGCCGGCAACATTCCCCTGATGTTCGACAGCGTCGCCAGTGCGCTGCCGCATGTGCGGGATGGCCGCATCAAGGCCATTGCCGTCACCTCGGCCAGTCGTGCCCCGCAGCTTCCCGATGTTCCCTCGATCGGTGAGTTTCTGACCGGCTACGAGGCGATCGGCTGGGGCGGGCTGTGCCTGCCCAAGGCGGCGCCGGCCGAGGTCGCCCTGCGCGTCAATGCCGATGTCACCGCGCTTCTCCGCGATCCGCGCGTCGCTGCCCGGATGCTGCAACTGGGCGGCACCGCCGCGCCGCAGACGCTCGACGAAGCGAACGCCTTTGTGGCCGGCGAGATCCGGAAATGGGGCGCGGTGGCGAAGGCGGCCGGTGTCAGCCTCGAAGGCTGAGCCGGGGCGCGGGGTCGGTGGGGCGGTGTCCTAACCCTGGCCGAGCAGCGATACGGAGAAGAGCCGCGCCGGATCGGTCCAGATCCCTTGTACCTGCCAGCCGGCGCGGCCGGCCAGGCGGTGCAGGTCCTCCTCCGTGTACTTGTGGCTGTTCTCCGTATGGATGGTTTCGCCCTCCGCGAAGTCGATGCGCTCGCCTCCCAGAGCGACCGATTGCGGGCGGCGAGCACGCAGATGCATCTCCATCCGCTTCAGCTCCGGGTTCCATTCCGCAACGTGCTCGAAGCCGTCAAGGTCGAAATCGGCGCCGCATTCGCGGTTCAGCCGGCGCAGCAGGTTGAGGTTGAAGCGTGCCGTGACCCCCGCCGCGTCGTCATAGGCCGCCACCAGCGTTTCGCGCGGCTTCACCAGATCGGCGCCCATCACGAACATGGCGTCCTCGCCCAGCGTGCCGCGGGCGCGGGCCAGAAACCGAACAGCTTCCTCCGGCGTGAAGTTGCCGATCGTCGAGCCAGGGAAGAATCCCAGCCTCGGTGCGGCTTCTACCTGGTCAGGCAGGCCGAATTCGCGGGTGAAGTCGGCGGCAATCGGCAGCACCTCCAGATCCGGATGGCTGACCGCGACCTTGGACGCGGCCTCGGCCACCCATTCCGGCGCGATGTCTACCGGAACATACGCCGAAGGCGCCTCCAGCGCGTCCAGCAGCACATCCACCTTCTCGCCATCGCCGGAGCCGAACTCCACCACCGCGGCATGGGCCGGCACATGGGCGGCAATCTCCGCGGCATGGCCGCGCAGGATGCCGATCTCGGTGCGCGTGGGGTAGTATTCGGGGAGGCGGGTGATTTCGCCGAACAGCGCCGCGCCCTCCACGTCGTACAGCCACTTGCAGGGCAATGTCTTGCGGGGCGCCTTCAGCCCGGCCAACGCATCCGCCAGCATTTCCGGCCGGTGGTCGTCCCCGGAACCGCTGCCATTCGTCTCGGCCGGGCCCGGCTTGGTGATGCTGTTCATTTGTCCTCCGCCAGCCTGAGGCCGGTGAACTGCCAACGTTTGTCGGGTGCGAAGAAATTCCGGTAGGTCGCGCGGGCATGCCCTTCCGGGGTGGCCAGCGAGCCGCCTCGCAGGATCATCTGCCCGACCATGAACTTGCCGTTGTACTCGCCAACGGCGCCCGGCCAGGCGCGGAATCCTGGATAGGGACGGTAGGCGCTGCCGGTCCATTGCCAGGCGACGCCGGTGGCATCGTGGAAGCCGGGAAGGGCGGCTGCGGCCTCGAATTCCTGCTCGGTCGGCAATCGGCGTCCGGACCAGCGGGCAAAGGCATCGGCCTCGTACCAGCTGATGTGCCGCACCGGCAGCGCCGGGTTCACCGCATGCTCGCCGGCCGGGGTGAACTGCTTCCAGCCATCCTGATGGCGCGACCAGTACAGCGGCGCCTCCCAACCGGCGGCCGAAGCGGTGGCCCAGCCATCGCTCATCCACAGCGTGGCGGTGCGGTAGCCGCCATCCTCCATGAAGTCGAGCCACTCGCCATTGGTGACAAGCCGGTCGGCGATGCGGAACGGTGCCAGAAAGGCTTTGTGCCGGGGAGTTTCGCTGTCGAAGGCGAAGCCGGGGCCGGAATGACCGATCTCCACCACCCCCTCGGGTCCATCCAGGAAGCGGGCAGGCCCGGTGGCGCTGACCGGCTCGTGCCACTCGATGTCCCAGGCGGGCAGTAGCGGGTTCTCCCACAGCGCGTGCAGCATGTCGGTGACCAGCAGCTCCTGATGCTGCTGCTCATGCTGCAGGCCCAACTCCACCAGCTCGGCGACCTCAGGCCCGAGTTCCGCCGTGCCGAGGAAGCCGGTCATGGCCGCATCAACGTGTGCCCGGTATGCGCCCACCTCCGCCACGCTCGGGCGCGTGGTCAGGCCACGCTTGAAGCGGGCGTTCCGCGGTCCGGCCGCCTCGTAATAGGAGTTGAAGAGAAAGGGGAAGCGCTCGTCGAAGATGCCGTAGCCACTGGCATATCGGCGCAGCACGAACGTTTCGAAAAACCAAGTGGTGTGGGCCCGGTGCCACTTCACCGGGCTGGCATCCGGCATCGACTGCACCACCTGCTCCTCGGGCCCGAGGCGGGCGGACAGGGCCTCGGTGGCAGCGCGGACAGCACGGAAACGCGCCAGGAGGGCCGTGGCCTGGCTGGCCACGACCGTGTTTACGTCGTGCATGGAAGCTTCCCCCGAGACGTCTTGGGGGGTGCAACGCGGCCGGCGCCGGATAGTTCGCGCGGCCTCGCGCCTTCGTGAGAGAAAGCTCGGTGATTGCCAGGCAACCGATGGCGCTCGGCGCTGGCCTACAGCGTCTTGAACATCACCAGTGCGTCCACATAGCCGTGCGCAGGGTGGCGGAAGGCGCGCGGCAGGCGGCCCAGGATGTCGAAGCCCATTCCTTCCCACAGCCGGACGGCCCGAAGATTGGTGCTGACGACGAAGTTGAACTGCATGGCATGGAAGCCGGCTTCCCGCGCGCGGGATAGGGAATCGGCACACATGGCCCGTGCCACGCCCCGGCCGCCTGCCTCGGCAGCGGTCATGTAGCCGCAATTGCACACATGCGCGCCGCCCCCCGCTTGGTTGGCGCGAAGATAATAGGTGCCGAGAATGCGGCCAGTCCCATCCTCTGCCACAAAGCTTTTCCGATCTGGGCCAGTCCAGTAGGCAACCGCGTCGTCCTCGGCCATCGAGCGCGGCAGGGTGTAGGTTTCGCCGGCGCGGATCACCGGCATGATGATGGCCAGGATGGCGGCACGGTCGCGTTCCGTGGCAGGCCGGATGCGCAGTTCCTCCTGCCCGCCCATGTCAATTGCCGCCTGATGGGAGGGCACGGTAAGGCAGCGGTGCCACCCGGAAGGGCAGGATGGTGAGATCGCGCCAGACGCCCTGCTTCATGTAGGGATCCTCTGCCAGCCAGTGCCGCACCGCTGTCTCGTCCGGCAGGTCGACCACCAGGGCGGACCCCACCATGCGCCCCTCCGGTGCATCCAGGATTGCTCCGCCGATCACCAGCTCTCCGGTCGCCGCCAGCGGCTCCACCCGCCGCAGGTGCTCCGGCCGCGCATCGAGGCGGCGCTGCAAGGCTTCGGCGTCGCGCCCGTCATGCGCAATCACGATGAAGGCCATGATGGCTTCTCCCCTTGCGCCCGGGCCGGCTCAGCGCGCGGCAAACCGGGCGAATTCCTGTGCCAGCCGCGCATAAACCGGCCGGCGGAAAGCGACAACGATCTCCGGCAGCTCCTCCAGCCGCGCCCAGCGCCAGGCATCGAACTCCGGATGCGGGTCGAGGTCCAGCCGGATGTCCTCGTCACGGCCGGTGAAGCGCAGGGCGAACCATTTCTGCGTCTGCCCGCGGAACCGGCCGCGCAGGGCCTTGCCCAACAACTCGGCCGGAAGGTCGTAGTTCAACCAATCCTCCACCTCGCCGATGATTTCGGCCCGTCCCGTGCCGATCTCCTCCGCCAGCTCGCGCAGCACGGCGACACGCGGGTCCTCGCCCTCATCCAGCCCGCCCTGAGGCAGCTGCCAGGCTTCGGTGGCCACGTCATTGCGCCGGGCGATCAGCACCAGCCCTTCGGCATTGAACAGCACGGCGCCGACATTGCGTCGGTAGGGAAGCTCAGTCATGGCGGATCCGTCAGCGGGTCGATTCGATGGCTGGAGGCTGCACCACGGCGCTGGCCGGCGCCAGCGCCAGCCCGCGCGCGCCGAGGCCTGCTGCCCAGGCGACGATCCGCTCCACCAGCAGCGGCGCGGGCTCGGCGGCGAGACCGATGGCATGGCCACGCTGCCGCGCCACAGCTTCCAGTGCCTGGAGCCGGTACTGTACCTCGCCCCCGGTGAGGGGCTCGTCCAGGATCTGGTCCACGGAGGCAGCATCGCCCACGCCGGGACGTGCATCGATGAAGAATAGGCCGCGACGCTGCAGCGCAGCTTCCAGCGCTGCTCGCTGGGCCTCGTTCGCCGTGAAGCGCTCCCCGCGCTGTCCCCCCACCGCGCCAATGGTTCCGGCATAGCCCGCGAAGCGGCCAAGGGCTCGTTCCAGGCGCTCCTGGTTTTCGGTCCAGCCCAGCGAGGCGCGCAGCACATGCGCCCCTGGCGCGGTGCCGGAAGAGTCGAGCGGCAACGCCATCACCACCTCCAACCCACGCTGCCGGGCCTGCTCCAGCAACGCGTCCGGCTGTGGCGCAAGAGGGGAGAAGGCGAGGGTCACCCCTGCCGGCAGGCGTCGGATGGCCTCTTCCGCGCGCAGAGGCGATTCGGCGAAGCCGCCGATCACCAGGGCGATGCGGGGCAGCCCCTCGTCCCGGAAGGCAGCGGCATAAGCCTCGCGGGGCTGGCGACCATCGGCGCCGATGCGCGGCAGCGGACCGTGCGCCGAGGGTTCCAGCAGTGCTGCTTGCGGCGGGGCGATGGCACCGCCGGTGGTCGGACCGGCCCGTTGCGCCAGGGGCGGTGGAGGCGGTGCCTCGGGCGGCGCGCGCCAGGGCTCGGCCGGGGCGGCGGGTGGCAGTGGTGTGGCGGCGAAATCCTGCACGGTTCCGCCGGTCTGTGGATCACCGCCGAGCTCCGGAGCGGCCAAAGGTTCCTCCGCCGCCATGGGCGGGGGAGCGTGGCTGTGAATGTTGGGCAAAGGCGATGGAAGGGTGGCAGGGGCTCCGGGAACCGCCTCAGGCGGCGGGCCCCAGCTGTGCAGCAGCGCCACGCCACCGCACGCGCCACCCAGCACCAGAAGCCAGAACAGGCCGAGCGCGCGCCAGGCGAGGCGGGAGCCGGACATGCGGCAGGCTCCTCCCTCCCTGTGGCCTTGCCCGCTTCAGCGCGCCGCGCGGCGCTGCGGCTCGGCGGCCGACCAAGCACGCAGCAGCGTCACCGCCTGCTGCAACTGGAAATCGGTCTCGGGCTTGGTCGGGTCGAAGGCCGGCGCGCCTTCGGGCGGCAGGCGGGACACCTTGTCCTGCACCCCGGCGGGCAGGTTCACCGGCGGAACGGGCGCGCTCTCATGCGTTCCATTGTCGTTGCGCAGCGCCTTGCGGAGATCGGCCTCGCGGTCGCGCAACGGGGCATTGGCCTCTTCCCGCGTCGCCAGCACCTCGATATCGGGCGAGATGCCCAGCGCTTGGATGGAGCGGCCCGAGGGCGTGTAGTAGCGGGCAGTGGTCAGCCGAATGGCACCGTTGCCGGGAATCGGCATCACGGTCTGCACGCTGCCCTTGCCAAAGGATTTGGTACCCAGCACCACGGCGCGGCGATGGTCCTGCAGGGCGCCGGCCACGATCTCACTGGCCGAAGCCGAGCCGCCATTGACCAGCACCACCACCCGGAGCCCGTCGGTGATGTCGCCCGGCTTGGCGTTCCAGCGTTGGGCGTCGTCGGCGCGGCGGGCGCGGGTGGAAACGATTTCGCCCTGCTCCAGGAAGTCGTCCGAGACCTGCACGGCCTGGTCCAGCAACCCGCCCGGATTGTTGCGCAGATCGAGGATCACGCCCTTGAGGTTGTTGCCGGCTTGCTTGCGCATGGTGGAGATGGCGTTGCGAAGGGCGAGGTCGGTCTGCTCGTTGAAGGAGGACAGGCGCACATAGGCGACGTCGTTGCCCTCCATGCGGAAGCGCGCCACCTGCGGGCGGATTACGTCTCGCACCAGGGACAGCTCGATGGGCGTTTCGGCGCCAGGGCGGCGGATGGTCAGCTTGATGGCCGAACCGCGCTCGCCGCGCATGCGTTCCACCGCCTCCTGCAAGGACAGGCCCTGGACGGATTCGCCATTCAGGTGAGTGATGAGGTCGCCGGGCTTGACGCCGGCCTTGGCCGCCGGCGTGTCGTCGATCGGGCTGATCACCTTCACATACCCGCCTTCTTGGCTGACCTCGATGCCGAGGCCGCCGAACTCGCCGCGGGTCTGCACCTGCATGTCGCGGAAGGAGCGGGCATTCATGTAGGAGGAATGCGGGTCGAGGCCCTGGAGCATGCCGTTGATGGCGCTCTCGATCACGTCCCGGTCATTGACCGGTTCCACATACTCGGCGCGCACCCGCTCGAACACGTCGCCGAACAAATTGAGAAGGCGGTAGGTCTCGGCGCGGCTGCCGCTTTCCTGGGCGATTGCAGACACCACGGGCGGCAACACGACCGGGCCGAGCACGGTTCCGGCCAGAAAGGCCGCACCCACCACGCCAGCGGTCCGCAATCCACGCTTCATACCACGACCCTTTATTCCCGCCGGCCATCTTCCCGGACACTGCCCCGATACCCTAGAGCGCTTTGGGGGCCTGCGGTCAAATTGAAACCTTTTACGACAATGGGAAAGCCCCGGTCCGGCCGGACGCTGTTAACCCCGCGCGCGAAGCCAGGGCTTGGGGTCGACCGGTGTGCCATTCCGGCGCAGCTCGATATACAGGGTCGCGTCGCCATCCCCGCCGAGCCGGCCCACCGGCTCGCCGGCCAGCACGCGCGATCCGGCGTCTGCATCCAGCGATTCCATGCCTGCCAGCACGGCATGATGACCGCCCCCGCAATCGATGATGACCATGCGGCCGTAGGAGCGGAAAGGCGCGGCAAAGGCGATGCGGCCGCCGCAGGGGCTGACCACCCGCGCTCCCGCCGGTGCCGAATAGGTGATGCCCTGTGCCGCGCCGCCCGCGCCCGCATCGCCAAAGTCGCGCGACACACGCCCTGCCACCGGCACCGTGCGGCCGCCGCGCGGCACACTCACGGCGGGGGCGCGGCTGGCCTGGCGGCTTTCCTGTTCGGCCCGCCTCTGCCGCGCCTGCTCCTGCCGCTGCAACACGGCTTCTTCCCGCGCCAGCCGCGCCCGCTCCTCGGCGTCTTGGGCGGCACGGCGGCGGGTCGCCAGCGCCTCGGCCTCCGCTTCGGCCCGGCGGCGCTGTGCCTGTTCCGCAGCAGCCTGTTCCCGTGCCGCCCGCGCGGCGGCGTCGCGTTCCGCCTTTTGCCGCGCAGCCTCAAGCCGTTCCAGCACGTCCCGCAGGTCGGTGGCGCGGGCAGCGCTGGTAGCGGCTTCGGCGGCGGCTTCCCGTTGCTCGCGCTCGGCGGCACCGCGCCGGGCACGGGCGTCGGCCAGCGCGGCCTCGACCGCCGCGGCGGCGGCGCGTACCTCGGCCCGCGCCTCGGCCAACTGCGTCGCCTCGGCCTCGGCCTTGCGGGTGGCCTCCGCGGCCACGGCCTGGGCCTGGCGCAGCGCCTCCGCCTCGGCGGAAAGGTGGCGGGTCAGGCTGCGCAGCACCAGCGTGCCGCGCAGCGCTGTTTCCGGGTCGCCGGGCACCGCCAGCAGCGTTTCCGATGGCCAGGAAGACAGCCGGCGCAGCAGCGGCAGCAGCGGCGCCATGGCCTGCGCTCGTCGCCCCAGATCCACCAGCGCTGCGTCGCGCACCTCCGCGGCCTCGCGCGCCGCTTCACCGGCGGCGGCGGCGGCCTCGTCGGCGGCCACGGCGCGGCGACCTGCGGCGGCGCGCTGCTCGGCCAGCTTGCCTTCCGCCTCGGCAGCCTCACGCGCGGCCAGCGCAGCCGTCTCCGCCGCCTCTTGCGCGGTGCGGGCCGCGGCCTCCGCTTCCCGTACGGAGCGGGGGGTGGGCTCGGCGGCCCTGGCGGCGGACATCAGGCCGGACAACAGCTTGTTCTGGCGATGTCCCCAGCTTTCCCACCCCATGCCGGTTCCGGCTGACAGGGCAGCAAGCATCAGCCCCGGAACCAGGATGGCCGGAACCGGCAAGGGCAGGCGGCGTCTCAAGGCTTGGCGGCTGGCGCACGGCAGGCGGGCCATGGCGGCCATCCCGGATCTCAGCGCCGCCGCATCAGCCAGGCCGGCGCATCAGGCTGCGGCCGGTCATGGCGGCGGGCTGCTCCAGCCCCATCAGGTCCAGCAGGGTCGGTGCCACATCCGCCAGCCTCCCCTCGACCAGCGTCGTACCCTCCGGCGCACCGACCAGCATCACAGGCACCAGGTTGGTGGTGTGGGCCGTGTGCGGGCCACCGGTCGCCGGGTCCCTCATCAGCTCGGCATTGCCATGGTCGGCTGTGATCATCACGGCGCCGCCTTGCGCCCGCACCGCCTCCACGATGCGGCCGACGCCCTCATCCACCGCCTCGCAGGCGTGGATGGCGGCCTGGAGGCTGCCGGTGTGGCCAACCATGTCGGCGTTGGCGAAGTTCAGCACCACCAGATCGAAGCGGCCGGTGCCAATCGCCTCCACCGCCTTTCGCGTCAGCTCCGGTGCGGACATTTCCGGCTGCAGGTCGTAGGTCGCGACCTTGGGGGAAGGGACCATGATCCGCTCCTCGCCCGGAAAAGGCGTTTCTTCGCCGCCATTCAGGAAATAGGTGACGTGCGGATACTTCTCCGTTTCGGCCATGCGGAGCTGCTTCAGGCCGGCCCGGGACACCACCTCGCCCAGAATGTCCTTCAGCGTCTGGGGACCGAACAACGTGGCCAGGAATGGGTTCAGTGCCTCGGAATACTCGGTCATCCCGGCGGTGCCGGCGAAGAGCGGCCGGCGCGGCGGCTGGAAGCCGTTGAAGGCGGGGTCGAGCAACGCGGTCATGATCTGCCGGACCCGGTCGGCGCGGAAGTTGAAGCAGAGCAGCCCGTCGCCATCCTTCATGCCGGAATAGTCGCCGATGACGGTGGCCGGGATGAACTCGTCGGTCGTGCCTACCCTGTGCGCGGCCTCGATCGCGGCGGCGGCGCTGGGGGCAGAAGCTTGGCCGCGGCCCTCGACCATGACGTCATAGGCCTGGCGCACACGCTCCCAGCGCTGATCCCGGTCCATGGCGAAGTAGCGGCCGGTGAGGGTGGCGATGCGCGCGCCGGCGGGTAGCTGCGGCTCGAACTGCGCCAAAAAGCCGGGGCTTGCCTCCGGTGGCGTGTCGCGCCCATCGGTCCACAGATGCAGCGCGACCTTGATCCCGGCTTCGGCGAAGGCGCGCGCCAGGGCAAGACCATGATCCTGGTGGCTGTGCACCCCGCCGGGCGAAAGCAGCCCCATCAGGTGCAGCGTGCCGCCGCTCTGCCTCAGCCTGCTGATCAGACCGGTCACGGCCGGCAGCCCTGCGATGGAGCCGTCGCGCGCCGCCTGGGTGATGCGCGGCAATTCCTGCATCACTACGCGGCCCGCACCGAGATTGAGGTGCCCGACCTCGGAATTGCCCATCTGGCCATGGGGCAGGCCCACATCCTCGCCGCTGGTGTGCAGGAAGTTGTGCGGCGCCCCGGCCCAGAGTCGGTCGAACGTCGGTGTCCGAGCTTGCCGCACCGCATTGTCGGCACCATCCTCACGCCAACCCCAGCCATCCATGATCACCAGCATGACGGGCTTGGGATGCGGCATGGCTCGTTCTCCGGCGGCTGAAGTTTCGCCGAAGGGGGATAGCGCCGGTGGTGGACTTTGCCCAGGGGGAGGCAGGATCAGGAAAGGCGCCGGTGCGCCTGTCCGGGACGCAGCGCTGCCTTCAGGAGGGCGCCACGCGGAGGCGCCAGAGTGAGGTCGTTTCCAGGCGCCGGGCGGCGTGCAGCGGGTCCATGGCATCAACGGCCTTGCCATGGGTCGGGCGGACATCAAGCCGTCCGGCAACCGTCAGACTGGCCTCTTTGATCATGTTCAACAACTCTTCGCGGCTGCGCAGGCCAAGGTGTTCCGCCAGGTCGGACAGGATCAGCCAGCCTTCTCCGCCGGGCACCAGATGCGCCGCCAGCCCATCCAGGAAGCCCCGCAGCATGCGGCTGTCCGGGTCGTATACCGCCTGCTCAAGAGAGGAGGAGGCTTTGCCTGGCAGCCATGGCGGGTTGCAGACCGCCAGGGCAGCGCGCCCTGGCGGGAACAGGTCCGCCTCCTGCACCGTGACCTGGCCGGTCAGACCCAGTCGCTCAACATTGGCGCGGGCGCAGGCCAGGGCACGGGGAGACAAATCGGTGGCCAGGATGGCCGGCACGCCGCGCCGTGCCAGCACGGCCGCCAGCACGCCTGTGCCCGTGCCGATGTCGAAGGCCGTCTCGCCCGCCGGCAACGGCGCCTGCGCGACCAGGTCGAGGTACTCGCCCCGGATCGGCGAGAACACGCCGAAATCCGGGTGGATCATCGCGCCGTCCAGGGCGCCGACGGGCACGCCTTTGCGGTGCCATTCATACGCGCCGACCATGCCTTGCAGCTCGCGCAGCGATAACACGGCCTCGTCCCCAGGCATGTCCAGCGCATGACAGAGGGCCGCCTGCACGTCTGGTGCGCGCGGCAGGGGAATCGTCCAGGCCGCATCCAACGGGATGAGCACCATGCCGAGGATGCGCGCACGAAGGGCCTGGCCCTGCCGGTATCGATGGAACCGGTCACGCATAGGGGTGCACTCAGGCAGACGGCTGCGCGCCGCGCGCTTGTCGAAGCGGCGCGTCAGCGCCTGGAGCAACTGCCGCGCATTCTGGAAATCACCGCGCCACAGCAGGCCGACGCCTTCGCACGCCATCCGAAAGGCATCGTCGGCGCGGATCGCATCATCGACGGCCTGGACCCGGCGGGGAGGAAGGGTGCCCGAACCGGACAGCCAGGCGGCGCTGCGGCTGCCGGCATCCTCGGTCCATTCCAGGCGAGGCGCGTTCATGGGCATCGCGGGGCTCGCCTGCTGCACCCGGGGGAAAGCGGAAGCATCGGCGGCATCTCCCATGGATGACGTGTCTTCAGGGCGAGCTGCCCGAACATCGTGGCGATGAGTGGCCCTCTACCAAGATAATTGCTTCCACAACAGGCACGAAGCCCGGGCCGAGGGGGGGCTGAGCGCAGGCTGATTTTGAGACATGGTGCCGTCAACATGGCCTGGTCCGGGGAGCATCGTTCCGGCCGACGGCTTATCCCGGCATCTGAGGGGGCACCGAATGATGGAGCCGTGGGCGCGGAGCCGGCTTCAACCCTGAAAAGTAAAGATTGGTGTTTCGGCGCGAAAGCATCTGGCCGCGGGCGACCGTGGCGCCTAGCCTCCGCATGAAGCGGTTTTAAGTTCCCCGAAAGCTTTCTGCGGCAGTCGGGCCAGACGGATGCCGCCGGCCCGCTCTCCGGAGGCTCGATGTCGCAACGCCAGAATGCTGCCAAGGCCGCCACCCAGCCCACCATCCAGCCAGGCAGCCTTTCTCCCTTCGATGCCATCGTCATCCTGGTTGGCATTGTTGTCGGCATCGGCATTTTCCGCACACCCTCGCTGGTGGCGGCCAATGTGGGGAGCGAGGCCGCCTTTCTGGGCATCTGGCTGCTGGGCGGGCTGATCACGCTGATCGGCGCGCTGTGCTACGCGGAACTTTCCGCCGCCCATCCGCAAAGCGGCGGGGAATATCATTTCCTGTCTCGTGCCTACGGCCGTCCGGTGGCCATGCTGTTCGGCTGGGCGCGCGGCACGGTGATCCAGACGGGCGCGATCGCCGGCATCGGCTTCGTGCTGGGCGACTACGCCGCCACACTGTGGCCGCTGGGCCCGCAGGGGCCTGCCATCTATGCCGCCCTGTCGATCCTGGCGCTGACCGCCATCAACATCGCCGGCACCTACCAGAGCAAGAACCTGCAGATCGTGGTCACGCTGATCGAGATCGGCGCCATCCTGGCCATTGTGGCTTTCGGACTTCTGGGCACCGCGGTGAACGGCGCGGTGCCCGCCACGTCCCCTGCCACCCCGCCGGATGGGGCCGCGCTGGGCCTGGCGCTGATTTTCGTGCTGCTGACCTATGGCGGCTGGAACGAGGCCGCCTACCTGACCGGCGAGGTGCGCGATGCACCGCGCAACATCGCACGGGTCTTCATTGTCGGCACGGTGGTGCTGGTGGCGATCTACCTCGCGGTCAATGCCGCGTTGCTGGCCACGCTGGGCCTGGACGGTCTGCGCGCCTCGGATGCCGTGGCCGCCGACATGATGCGCAGCGTCGCCGGCGATGCCGGGGCGGGCCTGGTGAGCGCCGCGATCCTGGTCGCCGCCATTTCCACGCTGAACGCCACCATCTTCACCGGCGCACGTTCCGCCGCGGCGCTGGCGCATGACATCAGCTGGCTGGCGGCCGCCGGCCAGTGGAACGCCCGGCGCCGCACGCCCGCGCGCGGGCTGGTGCTGCAGGCGGCGATTTCGCTGGCGCTGGTGGGCTTCGGCGCCGTGACCCAGGATGGCTTTCGCGCCATGGTGGATTATGCCGCCCCGGTGTTCTGGGGCTTCATGCTCCTGACCGGCTTTGCGCTTTTCGTGCTGCGGCGGCGCGAGCCGGATCGCGTGCTGCCCTGGCGCGTGCCGCTCTACCCGCTGACGCCTGCCCTGTTCTGCCTGAGCTGCGGCTACATGCTGCATGCCTCGCTGGCCCATACCGGTGCCGGCGCCCTGATCGGGCTGGCGGTGCTGGCGGCCGGCACGCCGCTGCTGCTGTTCCGCCGGCGCGAGCCGGCGGAAACGCCACTTTCCCCATGACACCCTGAACGGAGAGACGCGCCATGAGGCGTTTTCCCATCCTGGCCGCCTGTGCCCTGTCCGTCACCCTCGCCCCTGTTCTGGTTGCGGGTGCGCTGGCACAGCAGCCGCAGGCTCAGCAGCAGCCGGCCCCCTATACGCCCTCCGTCGGCCAGGCCGGCAAGGATGTGGTCTGGGTGCCGACGCATGATGCGCTGGTGCAGCAGATGCTCGATATGGCGCAGGTGACGCCGCAGGACTACCTGATCGACCTGGGTTCCGGCGACGGGCGCACGGTGATCGCGGCGGCCCGTCGCGGGGTCCGCGCGCACGGGCTGGAATTCAATCCCGAGCTGGTGGAGCTGTCCCGTCGCAACGCGGCCGCCGCCGGACTGAGCAGCCGCGCGACCTTTGACGAGGCCGACATCTTCCAGTCGGATTTCTCCCGAGCCACCGTGGTGACCCTGTTCCTGCTGCAGACCCTGAACGAGCGGCTGCGACCCATCCTGCTGGACATGGAGCCGGGAACCAGGGTGGTGTCCAACACCTTCACCATGGGCAACTGGGAGCCCGACCAGCAATTCGAGGGCACGCCCAGCTGCTCCAGCTTCTGCCGCGCCTACAAGTGGATCATTCCGGCCAAGGTCGGCGGAAACTGGCAGGTCGGCGAGGGGCGGCTGGAGTTGACCCAGAACTACCAGATGCTGTCGGGCACGCTGACGGTGGATGGCAAGGCGCAGCCGATCACCGCGGCCCGGATGAACGGGCGGCAGATTTCCTTCACTGCCGGTGGGCGTCGCTACACGGGCGAGGCCGACGGCAACCGGATGAGCGGACAGATCGAGGGCGGTGGGCAATGGAGCGCCAGCCGCGCCGGCTGACCGGCCACCACCGGGGAAGGCGGCCCCCTGCCTTGGATCAAGGGGGGGTGCCGCTCCTTCCGACCTACGCCGACAGCTTCAGTGCTGCCGCGTCGGGCAGGAAGGCCGGGGTGTACAGGCTGGCCGCAGGCAGCTCGGTGCCGATGTTGAAGGCGGAGCGAACCGTGTCGATGGCCGCCTGCACCCGCTCGATCGGCAGATTGCCGAGGCCGCCTGAAAGCACCTCGGGCGTCCGGATAAAGGTGAAGTTGGACATCATCCGCGCCTTCTCCACGTCGCGCGGGGCGGTGGCGTCCCGCTTCACCAGCGCCGCGATGGCGGCATCCGGCTCCTTCCAGGCAGCCTCATGGCCGCGAACAATGGCGCGGATCATGCCGGTCACCACGCGGGCATTCGCCTCGGCATAGGGACGGCGCAGGATCAGCGCGGTGGACAAAAGGGCGACCCCCGCATCCGAATAGCGCATGGACACGATGTCGGCCGGGGCGACGCGCAGCGACTGCAGGCTGAAGGCGCCAGACACCTCGAAGCCGGTGATGGCGTCCGCCTCTCCCCGCACCAGCATCGGCTCGCGCAGCTGGGGTGTCACAGTCATCCAGTTGATGCTGGAGGCATCGATACCGGCGGCCTTGGCGAAGGCTGGAAAGAGCTGCCGACCAGAATCCGTCTCCGGCGCCGCGAGCCGCTTGCCTTCCAGCTGCTTCGGCGTGGTGATGCCGGTCTTCTTCAGCGTCATCACCGAAAGCGGGCTGCCCTGCTGGATCACGAAGGGAGCAATCAGGTCGCTGGTCGGCGTCGTCAGGCGCAGCCGGATAACCGGGGAAAGATCAGCGATGCCGATATCATAGGCACTAGTGGCGACCTTCACCGGCGTATCGCCCGAGCCGAAACCGCGGTCGATGGTGACGTTCAGCCCTTCGTCGCGGAAGTAGCCGTTGTCGGCGGCCAGCACGAAGGGCGCTTGTGGCCCCTGGAAGGCCCAATCGAGGCAGAAGCGCACCGGCGTCAGTGCCGCCTGGCCGCGCGCCAGAAAGGGGGTGGCCAGCAGGCCGCCGGCTGCGGCCGTGCCAAGCACCAAGCCGCGACGGGGAAGGGTCATGAGGGATACTCCAGATCGGATTGATCGATCGGCGGAGGGTTAGCAAGTCGCGGGCCGCCGGGGCAGAAGATTCCCGCGCTTCGTCCCCGCTTCGTTCAGGCTTCTTCATATTCCAAAGGAGGGTGAAGGGGACGGCCCGGATACCTGCACCGTTGCGCGGGGCGCTGCGCAGCCCAGGAAGAAGCGGTCGGGCACCCGGTGTGTCTCCGGGCGAGCGCCTGCCCATCCCCGTTCATGTCGATGCGCCCCGGCATGTCGGCGGTGACATGACCCTGCGCCTCGGCGGTGGGTGCATCGGCGGTGACCGGCACGGCCAGTTGATCACCGTTGTAGCCGCTTGCTCCCGCGGCTGCTCCGAGCGCTTGGCGCTGCGCGGGCCTTCTGGCACTCGGGGCCGGCCCCCTGCCATCGGAGTGCCGGGTTGACAGTGGGGCACGGCCAAAAAAAAGAGGCGCGCCCGAAGGACGCGCCTCATCAACGAAACGAACCGGAGTCCTTATCAGCCGCCCTGTTGGATCGCGGAGAGCTTCCAGGGGCCGGAAGGCTGGCGGCAGAAGGTCCAGAGCTCGGTCGCGGTGTCGCGCCGCTGCGGATCGCCTTCCACCACTTGCCCCTGCTGGTCGTAGGTGACGTCGACCAGGCTGAAGCGCATGGCAACGGTGGCATAGTCCACGTTGCCCTCGCGCCAGGCCTCGGACAGGTCGCCGGACTCCAGCTTCACGTCGCGTGTCTCATTGCGCCAGCCGCGCGCATCCAGATCGCGCATGTCCTGCGCGAAGTAGGTGTTCATTTCCTGGGTGGCGATGTTGCCGAGGGTTGCGTGATCACGCCGCGACCAAGCGGCGTTCACATCGCGCAGCAGGGCCTCGAAGGCGGTGAAGTCGGACTGGTTCAGCTGCACCGGAGCGGCCGCCGGCGCAGCGCCGCCCATCGGGCGCCCTGCACCCTGCGGGGGAACCGCCCCGCCCTGCATCTCGCGCCGCATGCCGCCCGCGGCGGGGCCGCCGGCCATGGCCGGCTGCTGCCGGCTGCGGAAGAACCGCAGCGCCCAGCGCACCAGGAAGAACACCAGCGCCAGCTGCAACAGCAGGCCCAGGATGCTGCCGAAGCCGCTGAAGCCGCTGAACAGGCCATTACCGAAGAGCAGGCCGCCAATGCCCATGCCGATCAGGCCGCCCATCAACGCGCCGCCGAAGCCGCCACCGAACATGCCGCCGCGCGTCTGGGCGGGCGCTGCCCCAGGGGTTGCCGCACCGGGCCGGGCAGGCTGCTGGAAGCTGCGGTCCATGGGACGTGCCGCGTCGGGCGCGGTGCGCGTCACCGGCGGCGGGGTGAAGGTGCGGTTGCCGCGACTGCCCATGCTGCTGCGGCCGCCTGGGCGGGCTTCCGCCAGGGCCGGGCCGAGCACCAGGGCGAAAGCGGCGAAAGCTGCCAGGATGCTGGCCTTGCGACGCATGGGGCGACTCCTCCAGAGATCGTTCATCGGTTCTACCATATAGGGATTACCGTCCCGTAATCCATGGGGTGCCGATATCGGCCATCAAGGGGATGCGGTGGCCAAAGCTGCGCCAATGCCGCAGAACGGCGCCTCCACGCGCAGAAGGGGCCGTCGCTTGGCACGATCGAAGGGGCAATGGCGATGGCGGGCCGAAGCCGGGCTGGTGCGGGTGCTGCTGGGATTGTCGCGCCGGCTCGGGGCGGTGCGGGCGTCGGCACTGGGAGGTGCCGTGGCCGGCGGGATCGGCCCGTGGCTGCCCGTGTCACGTGTGGGCCGCCGCAACCTGGAAATGGCCTTCCCCGACAGCGACGCAGGCTGGCGCGAGGCGGTGCTGCGCGGAGCCTGGAACAATCTGGGCCGCACCATGATGGAGCTGCCGCATCTGACCAGGATGGGCCCGACCGTCGAGGGGCCTGGCTGGGAAATCGCCGGGCAGGAGAACCTGCCACCGCCCAATCATCCCGCCGTGCTATTTTCCGCCCACTTGGCAAACTGGGAAGTGCTCACCCGAGCCACCCTGACGGAGGGTTTGCGCCTCGGCGGCTTCTACCGCGCACCGGACAACCCGCTCGTGGATGCGGAACTGCGCCGGCTGCGCCTGGGCGACGCCGAGATCCCGCTTTTCCCCAAAGGCTCGAAGGGTGCGCGTCAGGCGCTGCGGCATCTGATGGACGGGCAGCCGCTGGGCGTCCTGGTGGATCAGAAGATGAATGAGGGAGTGGAGGCCGACTTCCTGGGCCACCCGGCCAGGACAGCCACGGCCCCCGCGGAACTGGCATTGCGCTTCCGCTGCCCGGTGATCCCTGTCCACGCGGAGCGCATCGGCCCCTGCCGCTTCAGGCTGGTGGTGGAGAAGCCGCTGGTTCTGCCCGAGAGTGGCGATCGGCAAGCCGACACCCGGTCATTGACGGCAGCAATGAATGCACGAGTGGAACTCTGGGTTCGGGCCCGGCCGCAGGAGTGGTTGTGGCTGCACAGGCGCTTTCCGCGGGAAGCCTACAAGCGCTGAACGTTCAGCCAACCACCAGCATCGCGCCGGCGGCGTAGAGCTGCTCCCGAAGTCCGGGATGCGGCGCCATGGCGACCACCCCTGGGGAAGCTTCGCGCCAAAGGGTGACGCCGGCGCGCTGCAGGGCGACGCTGGCGCTGGCAGCGGTGTCGAACAGGGCAACGATGGGTGTGTCGAAGCTGCCCAGCGCAGGCAGGGGTTCGGTAGCGGGAGCAGGACGGGGCGCGGTGGTGGGCATGGCGGCGCTAATGCCCCATGCGCCTTACCAATTCGTGAACGGCCTGCGTCACTTTCACGAAAGCTGTTCCAGTTTGGCGCGATCCGACGCCGGGCAGCCCCGCGCCGGTCGCATGGACAGCGCAATGCGTCAGAGCGGCGGCAGCAGTGGCTGCGGATCCAGTGCGGTGCTCAGCCAGTGCAACCCGAGGTGCAGATGCGGCCCTGTGGCGCGGCCGGTGGCGCCAATGGCGCCCAGCGCCTGCCCCTGCTGCAGCACCTCGCCTTCCCGCACATCCATGCGTGACAGGTGGGCATAAAGGCTGACGACGCCACGCCCATGATCCACCAGCACAGTGTTGCCGGTGAAGTAGAGATCCTCCGCCAGCAGCACCTGGCCCGCGCCCATGGCCCGTACCGGGGCCCCGGTGGGCGCGGCGATGTCGAGGCCGAGATGCGGCGCCCGGGCTTCCCCGTTCAGGATGCGTTGGCTGCCGAACACGCCGCTGATGCGGCCCTGGGCAGGCCAGACGAAGCCCTCGGAAAAATGCGGCAGGTCGCTGTCGATGCGGCGGATGGCGGCGATGCGGGTGCGTTCGCGCTGGATCCGGGCCATCTGCTGGGCATTCGGGCTGACCATCGATTGCGGCAGGCCACTGATCCGCTGGACATCCCATTCGCGCTTCAGCACCGACAGCGCCCGCACCTCCGTGCGTCCGTTGGGCGCCGTGACGCCGAGCCTTGCATCGGCCTCCGCATCGCGCCCGAAGCCCAGGGCGAAGCGGCCATCGGGACCGACCCGCACCGGCTTGCCATCCAGTGTCACCTTGCTGCCCGCGGGAACCCGTCCAAGCGCCAGCCCCCCCTGCGCGAAGCGGCCTCCGGCGGCAGGCGCCGCCGGCTCGATCCGCAGCAGCGGTCCGCCTTCCAGCGTGGCGGCGCCGCCTTGCTGCTCGGTGGCGCAGGCGGCCAGCAAGGTGCTGGTCAGGCCGAGCAGGGCGCGTCGGGTAGCGGTCGCGTTCATGCGAAACAATCTCCGCTCGAAGGGTGGATCACAGCAGCGAGCCCTGTTCAGGCAGATCGGGCTTGCCTTCCAGGCCGGTGCGGCGGCGCGGCCGTGGTGCGGGAGATGGCGCCGGGCCGGTGTCGGGCGCCGAGCCATCCTCCACCTCCGCCAGCAGGGAGCGTGTGCCGTCATGCAAAGTAGCCGTGAGCCGCGCGCCCGGCACAATGGCCGCGGCGCTGGTCAGCGGCTCTCCGGCCTCGTCGCGCAGCAGGGCGAAGCCGCGCGCCAGCACTCCCTGGTAGGAGGCGCCCTCCAGCCGGCCCGTCGAACCTTCCAGCCGTAGCCGGGATTCGCGCAGTCTGGCGGCAATGCTCGGCGCTGGGTCGGGCAGGCGGTGCAGCGCGTTCTGCCGCCGGTCCAGCAGCCTTTGCAGCCCCGCCATCGCGCGATGCTCCAACAGGCCGACACTGTGGCGGTGGCCGGCCAGTGTTTCGCGCGGATGCGGCAGGCGGTGGGCGATGGCGGAAAGCTGGCCACGCTTGCGCTCGATCAGGGCCGAGGGGGCGAGGGACAGCCGCTCCGCCCGGTCATCGAGCCGTTGCCGTGCGGCACCGACCAGCCCGGGCAGGTCCGGCATGCGGGCCTCGGCGCGGGACAGGCGCAGCCGGGCGCGGTCCACTGCCGCGCGCCCGCATTGCACCAGCCGGGCCGCCGTCTGCGCGATGGCGGCCATGAGGTCGGTGCGCGAGGGGACAGCCAGCTCGGCCGCGGCGGTGGGCGTCGGCGCGCGCCGGTCGGAGGCGAAGTCGATCAGCGTCGTATCCGTCTCGTGTCCTACCGCCGAGATCAGCGGGATGGGACATCCGGCGGCGGCGCGGATCACGATCTCCTCGTTGAAGGCCATCAGGTCTTCCAGGCTTCCACCGCCACGCGCGACGATCAGCACGTCCGGCCTCGGGATGCCCCGCGGCAGGCGGGAAAACCCCTCGATGGCGGCGGCGATGCGTTCGGCCGCGCCCTGGCCCTGCACCGGCACCGGCCACAGCATCACATGCCGCGGGAATCGACGGGCGATGGTGGTGCGGATGTCCTGGATCACCGCGCCCTTCTCGGAGGACACCACGCCCACCACGCGCGGCAGCAGCGGCAGCGGCTTCTTGCGCCCCTCGTCGAACAAGCCCTCGGCGCCGAGCTTCTTGCGCAGCGCCTCGATCCGCGCCAGCAGCGCGCCTTCGCCGGCAAACTCGATTCGGTCGATGATGAGCTGGTAGTCGGAGCGTTCTCCGTAGGAAGACACCTTGCCGGTGGCGATCACCTCCATGCCGTTCTCGGGCCGCAGCGAAAGGCGCGGCACGGCGAAGCGCCAGATGATGGCGCGGAT
Organism: Teichococcus globiformis; assembly: GCF_042646265.1. NCBI lineage: Bacteria > Pseudomonadati > Pseudomonadota > Alphaproteobacteria > Acetobacterales > Roseomonadaceae > Roseomonas > Teichococcus globiformis. The sequence goes on along the minus strand of NZ_JBHRTN010000018.1, from coordinate 376,630 downwards.
CTTCGCCCCCTCATCCTTCAGCGCCAGGTAGATGTGACCGGACGGATAGGCCTTCAGCTCGGTGATCTCACCGCGGATCCGCACCCGGCCGAAAGTGCCCTCCAGCGTGCGCTTGATGGCGCCGCTGATTTCCGAGACGGTGAATTCAGGGGCGTTGCTGCGGGGCGGGGCGTCTGGCGTGTCGATATCCATGCGCGACCCAGTCTAGGGGAGGGCGGGGTCCCGGCCTAGTGTCCCGCTGGTCCCCGTGGTGGGGGCTCCCATGAAGTCAAACCTATGGGGCAGATCGTTGAAAACAAAGCTTTCATGCCGATCGGCCCTCCGCAGGATGGCCTGATGGGCGGAGCGGCGTCAGGAGCCGCAGCGGTAGAGCAGGTGCATCGCGCCCTTGATCCAGGGACGGCCGGATTCGAGCCGCAGCTTCATCTCCGGCGTGCCGGGCGGGAAAAGCGGGATGCCGTCGCCCAGCACCACCGGAATCACCATCATCTCCAGGATGTCGAGCTTGCCCAGCGCCATCATGCCGCGCAGCAACTGGCCGCCGCCGGCGATCCAGATCCGGGCATGGCCCGCCGCCTCCAACTCCGCCACCACGTCGCCGAGATCGCCTGTTCGCGCCTCCACCTCCGGCGGCGCCTCCGGCAACAGGCGGCTGGTCATGACCACAGTGGGCTTGCCGGGATAGGGCCACGCCCCCATGCCCTGCACCACATCAAAGGTGCCACGCCCCATCAGGATGGCGTCCACGCTGTTCAGGAAGGCGCCGAATTCCGTCTCGTCCAGCGGATAGTCGCGCGCCAGCCAGTCATCCACCCCGCCGTCGGGACGAGCGATCTTGCCGTCCAGCGAAACCGCCAGGTTGCAGTGCCAAAGGGTCATGCTTTGTCGCCTCCCGGCCGGCTTGCGCTCAACTGGCGCTCGGTTTCCCGGGCGCAGCGGGCATCAGCGCCTCGTCCAACGACCGGGCGCGGATCGCCGCCGGGCGTGTGGAGCACCGCTCCCAGAACCGCTCAAAAGCCGGGCGCTTCGGAAGGGTGCCGAACTGCATGCCCCAGCCGATCTGCGCCCCCAGATAAAGATCCGCCGCGCTGAAGTTGCTCCCCGCGAGCCAGCCGCCGCCGGACACGGCCTGCTCCAGCGTGTTCAGCACATCCTCCAGGCAGCCATAGCCCATCAGGGCCCGCTGATCGGGCGGCACCTCGAAGCCCAGCGCGGCGTTGCTGGCCGCCGGCTCCACCACTCCGGCGCCGAAGAACAGCCACCGGTAATACGGTCCGCGCTCGGGGCTTTCCGGCGGCGGCGCCAGCTTCGCGGCGGGAAATGCATCGGCCAGATAGGCGCAGATCGCTGCCGCCTCGGTCACGACGGTGCCGCCGTGACGGATGGTGGGCACCTTGCCCATCGGGTTGATGGCCAGGAAATCCGGCGATTTCATGGATCCGCCATAGTCCAGCAGTTCCGTCCGGTAAGCTTCCCCGGTTTCCTCCAGCATCCATCGGACGATGCGGCCGCGCGACATGGGGTTGGTGTAGAAAACAAGTTCCCGCGCCATAACCGCTTTCCGTGTTCGGGTAGGGCCGCAGCCTTCCGCTGTGGCGTGCATAGGCTACCCGGACGCCATTTGGCCCGGTGCCGCGAGCATGCTACCCGCCCGTCCAGGATCTTCCCAGGCAAAAGGGCGAGCGGGTCATGAAGGTGCTTCTGGTGGGCGGCGGCGGCCGCGAACATGCCCTCGCCTGGGCTCTGTCCGGTTCCGGCCTGCTGACGAAGCTTTGGTGCGCGCCCGGCAATGCCGGCATCGCCGAAATCGCGGAATGCGTGGCCATCGGCGCCGAGGAAGTTCCGGCGCTGGTTTCCTTTGCCCGGGAGCATGCGGTGGATCTGGTGGTGGCGGGGCCAGAGGCGCCGCTGACGCTTGGCCTGGCCGATGCCTGTGAGGCCGCCGGTCTGCGCTGCTTCGGCCCCAGCGCGGCGGCGGCGAAGCTGGAAGGCAGCAAGGCCTTCACCCGGGAAGTCGCCACCGCAGCCGGGGTTCCCGGCGCCGAATGGGCGCAGTTCACCGACCCTGCCGCCGCGCGGGCCTATCTGCGGGATAAGGGCGCACCGATCGTGGTCAAGGCGGATGGGCTCGCCGCCGGCAAGGGCGTGGTGGTGGCCGAGACGCTGGAGCAGGCCGAGGCCGCCATCACCGAGATCATGGAGGACCGTGTTCATGGTGCGGCCGGCGGCACCGTGCTGATCGAGGAACGCCTTTTGGGGCAGGAAGTCTCCTTCTTCGCCCTGTGCGACGGGCGCACGGCCCTGCCCATGGCGGCCGCACAGGACCACAAGCGGGTGGGGGAGGGCGACACCGGCCCCAACACCGGCGGCATGGGCGCCTATTCGCCGCCGCCTGCCTTCACGCCGGAGCTGGAGGCCGAGGTCATGGCCCGCATCGTCCAGCCGACGCTGAACGAGATGGCGCGCCGCGGCACACCGTTCCGCGGCGTGCTGTTTGCCGGGCTGATGCTGACGGAAACGGGGCCGCGGCTGATCGAGTTCAATGTCCGCTTTGGCGACCCGGAATGCCAGGTGCTGATGATGCGCCTGCAATCCGACCTGCTGGCCGCGCTGCTGGCCGCCTGCGATGGCGAGCTGGATCGCTTCACCCTGCGCTGGTCGAAGGAAGCGGCGATGGTGGTGGTGATGGCGGCGCAGGGCTATCCCGGCGCCTACGGCAAGGGCAGCCTCATCGAGGGGTTGGAGGATGCGGCCCAGGTGCCCGGCGCGCAGGTCTTCCATGCCGGCACGAACCGGTCGGAGGACGGCTCCCTGGTTGCGACGGGCGGGCGGGTCCTCGGCATCGCCGGCAGTGGCGCCACGCTGCAGGCGGCGCGGGATGCGGCCTACCGGGCCGTCGATGCGGTGCGCTGGCCCGAAGGGTTCTGCCGCCGCGACATCGGTTGGCGGGCACTTTGAGCTGCCCGCTCAGGCGCTGAGGGCAAGAGGGGGGATCAGCCCCCCAGCCTGGCCTGCAGGGCACGCCGCATTTCGGCCGCGGTGTAGGGCTTGCTGATCACCGCCGCCGTTCGGAAGCGCTCGGGAAAGGCGTTGGTTTCGCCGTAGCCGGTGGCGAACACGAAGGGCACACCTTTCGCCAGCAGGGCGTCGGCCACGGGGAAGCTGTTTTCCCGCCCCAGATTCACGTCCAGCAGCGCGATCTGCGGCGGTGCGTGCTCCAGCAGCCGCAGCGCTGCCTGCACCGAGCTGGCGACATCCACCGCCTCGGCGCCCATGCGGCGGAGCTGGTCCTCGGCATCCATGGCGATCAGCAGGTTGTCTTCCACCAGCATCACCCGGCCGGCCAGCGAGAACTCGGCCACGGGGAGCGGTGCGGCGGCCACCAGCGCGGCCGCCGATGCGGGCACCTGGCCGGTGCCGCGCCGCACATGTGACGCCGGGATCACGAAGCGCGCCTCCACGCCGGTGATGGCATAACGCAGCTCCGCCTCGCCCTTCAGGTCGTGCGGCAGAGCACGCTCGACGATGGTGGTGCCGAAGCCCTGCCGCTGGGGCGGCTTCACCGGCGGCCCGCCTTCCTCGGTCCAGAACAGTTCCAGATCCTCGGCGGCGGTGAAGTCCCAGCGCAGCCGCACTTGCCCGGCCCGATCGCACAGCGCGCCGTACTTGGCGGCATTGGTCACCAGCTCGTGCATCACCAGGGCCATGGTGGTGTAGGCGCTCGGTTCCAGCAGAACCGGGGGTCCGGAAAGCAGGATCCGGTCCTGCTTGTCGTTGAGGTAGGCCTCGGCCTCGGCCGAGACCAGTTCGTGCAGCGGCGCCGCCTGCCAGCGATCGGTGTTGATCTGGTCGTGCGCCCGGGCCAGCGCCTGGATGCGCCCGCCCACCATCTCCGCGAACTCGTCCACCGTGCGGGCATGGCTGCGGCTCTGCGTCACCAGGCCGCGGATCAGGCCGAGGATGTTGCGCACGCGGTGGTTCAGCTCGGCGATCAGGATCTCCTGCCGCTCCTGCGCCACGCGCCGCTCGCGCTCGGCCATGTCCGTGAGCTGCAGAACCACCTCCAGCAGCGTCACACGCAGCCGCTCCGCCATCAGCATGTCGCTCTCGGTCCAGGGGCGGCTCTGCCCTTCCACCGTCTGGTGCCAGGCCTCGAAGCTCTTGCGGGGGGTCAGGCGGGCGCCGTTGGGGCCAAAGGTCACCGGCTTGTGCGGGTCGCCCGCCCAGGTGACGGAATGGGTCACGGCGCGGCGGAAGAACACCAGGTAGTCGCGTGGCGAGCGTGACAGCGGAATGGCCAGCAGGCCGGCCGCGCGGTCGGCGAAGTCGGCCGCCGGCGGATGCATCTCGCCGAGCCGGTGTGTCGCGTAGACGGTGCCCGAGGCCGCACGGTGCAGGAAGCGCACAATGCCTGCAAATTCCTCGGCCGTAGGAGCGTGGCCGCGCAGCGAAGTGCCGCCCTTGCTCCAAAGGCCGATGCCGTCGCAGGGCAGTACCTCTGACAAGAGCTCCAGGAACTCGGTGAGGGAGCGGCTGCCAGGCCGCATGGCGCCGAGCGAGGCCATCAGCCGCTGGTGCACCCGGTTGGCTTCGGCGTCGCGCTTCTGCTCCTCCTCTCGCTCGCGCGATTCCAGCACCAGCGAGAAGATCTGGCCGAACAGCTCCGCTGCCGTGCGGCGCTCAAAGGGGACGTTCAGCGCCTCGTTGTGATGACAGGCGATCAGGCCCCACAGCCGGCCTTTGCGCAGCACCGACACGGACATGGAGGATCGCACGCCCATGTTGCGCAGATACTCGATGTGGATGGGCGACACGGATCGCAGCACGGACAGCGACAAGTCGAGCGGCTGGCTCCTGCCGTCCAGCAACGGCAGCACCGGCACGGGCTGCGCTTCGGTGTCGCCGATCAGCCGCAGGCAGTTGCGCTCGTAGAGCAGCCGCGCCTGGCGCGGGATGTCGGAGGCGGGAAAGTGCAGCCCCATGAAGGAGGGCAGGAAGCTGGCCGCTGATTCGGCGATCACCTCGCCCGCGCCGTCATGGTCGAAGCGGTACAGCATCACGCGATTGAAGCCGGTGAGGCCGCGGATCTGCCGCACCGCCTCGCGGCAGATGCCTTCGAACCCCTCGGCCTGGTGCAGCCGCGCGATCATGCCACGCACCGTGGTGCCGGCCTCCAGCGCGTCCTCCAGGTCGGATGGTTCTCCTTCCAGCACGATCAGGTCGCCAGAAAGATGCACCGCCAGATCGTAGGCGACGCCGCCTTCGCGCAGAACCACGCCGAACAGCCGCTCCACCGCGTTGGGGCCTCGCAGCAGGTGCAGCCGACCGCCGATCTGATGCATCGCCTCGTGCTGCAGCAACTCGTCCAGCGGCTCGCCCAGCAGGTCGTCCACGCCCTGGCCAAGATGCTCGGCCACATTGGCGGAGGCGCGCCGCACCACCCAGTCGGATGTCACCGCCAAAAGGAAGCCGATGGGCTGGATGCCACCCAGAAGATGGATCGGCTCGCGGTCGCAATTGGTCAGGTCGACGCCGGGAGGCAGGGTCACGTGGCCGAACTGATCATTCATGCGTCGCGTACTCGGCTCGATCCGAAATGGGCGCCCTTCCTGAGCGCAGTGCGTCGAGAAAGACGTGAAAGGCAGCACGGGCACCCTGGCCGGCCTGCGGCCAGAACGCCGGGTCGGGCAGGGCCTGTTCCAGCCGTGCCACGAAACCGGGCCAGCCTTCGCTGTCCGGCCGGTGAGACAGATAGGCATCCGCCCCAGCTTCCGCCAGGGTTGGGCTGGTCCGCACCGCCTTCAACAGCATGGCGTTGCCCAGCCGTGACCCCTCCAGCACGTATGCCATGCCCCAGGCCGCGGCAGCCGACCCCAACGGCGCCACCGGCAAGGCGTGCGGCACCGGAAGTTCCAACCGGGCCAGATCGGTCAGCAGAGATGCCGCGCGCCGCCGCCGGGGCCAGTCGGGCATGGCGCCGGGGGGCAGGGCCTCGGCCACCGCGGCTTCCAGCCCGGGCAGCGCGCGGGCATGTGCGGAAAGAAACGCGGCATACCCGGCGCGAGAACGGAGGTCGTAAGCGCCGCCAAGCGCATCGGCTTGATCGTGCAGGCCGGCTGTGGCCTCGCGGAGATGCCAGCGCAGGCCGTTGCTGCGCGCCCCGGCGGACTGGTTCATGGAAAGGCGGCTCGGGGTCGGGCGGGCGGCAGCGTCGTCATTCTCGTGTCTCACGGGGGATCAATCGGCTCCGCGCGGCGGCCATGCAAGAAAAAAGAGGATGGTGCCGGCGTCCTGGATCGCGGAGGCCGTGTGGGGTAGGGGTTGGCGTGGCGCAGCAGGCGGAGACAGAGCGGGCCTGCCGAGCAGGAGAATGCCGTATGGACCATCAGGCCCCGCACTCAGGACTGCCCGACAGCGCGGCTTGGCGTCCGGAAGGATGCCGTCGGGTTGCGCTGGTTCTGCAAGGCGGTGGCGCGCTCGGCGCATATCAGGCAGGCGTGCATGAGGCGCTGGTGGAGGCTGGGATCGGACTCGACTGGATCGCCGGCGTGTCGATCGGTGCCATCAACGGGGCACTGATCGCCGGCAATCCCCCGGGACAGCGGGTTGCAGCGCTGCGTGCCTTCTGGGAACGCATCACCCGCGACCGGGGCTGGGATCCCTGGCCGGACAGCGACCTCGTGCGGCAATGGCGGCACGAAGCTTCGGCCCTGGCCACAATGATGGAAGGCCAGCCAGGCTTTTTCACTCCCAACCAGCCCAGCCCATGGTTCTCCCTGCCCGGCGCGAAAACCGCCACCGCCTTCTACAATAGCGAGCCACTGCGCGAAACGTTGCGGGAATTGGTGGATTTCGACCGGTTGAACGACGGGACCATCCGCTTCTCGGTAGGGGCGGTGAACGTGGCCACGGGCAATTTTGCCTTTTTCGACAGTGCCCGCATGCGCATCACCCTCGATCACATCGTGGCCTCCGGCGCGCTGCCGCCGGCCCTGCCCATGGTGAGGATCGGCACCGAGTATTTCTGGGATGGCGGGCTGGTTTCCAATACGCCGCTGCAGCACCTGCTGGAGAACCTAGAAGGCCGCAACACCCTCGCCTTCCAGGTGGACCTGTTCAGCGCCCGGGGTCGGGTGCCTCGTTCCATGCCCGGCGTGATGTCGCGTGAGAAGGATATCCGCTACAGCAGCCGTACCCGTGCCGTGACGGATTTCTACCGCCGCATCCGCGGACTGGAGATGGCGCTGAGGCGGGCGCTGGAGCAGATCCCAGAGGCGCAGCTCGATGCCACGCAACGGGCGGAGAAGCAGCGGCTGGAGCGGCTGCCGGAAGTGGTCATCCTGCAGATGATCTACCAGCAGCAGGCCTTCGAGGGGCAGGCCAAGGACTACGAATTCTCCGCCACCGCCATGCGGCAGCACTGGGCCAGCGGGCTGGAGGATACGCGCGAGACGCTGCGCCGGGGCCAGTGGTTGGCCATGCCGCCGGAAGGCAGCGGCATACAGGTGCATGACGTGCACGAGGGCTGAGGCATAACCGACAGGCCGTCGCCAGGCCGGAGGCTAGCCCGGCAGGCCAGCCAGCCGCTCGGCATAGCGCCGCGCGGAGGCCTCCAACGTGGCCGCCTCGGCGTGGCGGGATTCGAACAGCAGGAACGGCTCCTGCCAGGCCAGCGCGCAGCGGCTGGCAGTGGCCTGCAGCGGGCGCAGCAACTCGGTCAGCGGGAACAGGTTGACCCCCTTCAGGCGAATAGGCCGAAGGGCGGTTGCCGGCCGTCGCCGCCACCAGAAGCGGGCGGCCGGCCAGACGGGCGCCCTCGGTCGCGGCGTTGATGTAGAACATCCGCGTCAGCACGACATCCTGCGAAGCCTTCAGCAGCGCGGCGTGGAATACCACTGCACCGGGAACTGCAGCACGATGCGGCGCGCGGCGATCAGCCGGGCCGCCTCCGCCGCCGCATCGATGCGGCCCTCCGGGTAGAGTGCATCGAGGTGCACGACCTCCACCCCCCGCACATCGCGCGCCGCCCCCGCCAGGGCGAGGTTGGCGCGGGACCGCGCGTAATCCGGGTGGCACATCAGGATCAGCGTCTCGGTCACGGCGGCAGCCTCTCCTCAGCCAGCGGGCCTGACAATGCCCCGGCCCGGGGGCGATCGCCAGCCGGGCGCGTCCAAGCCTGGCTGCGGTGCCGACGGCCCGAGAAAGATCCGCCGGGTCGCAAAGGAAATCCAGACTGGCCTCCGTTCCAGCCAGTTGCGCCCAGCACCATCCCATCTCGCTGCTCCGGTCCGGCCTCCGAGGCGGCCACGCCGGACAGGCCTTCCCCGCCGGGCCCCACCGTGCCGAGCCGGGACCCGGGCGAGCGGCTGGCTCGGCCCTCGCTGCTGTGGCTCTTGGCAAGGTCGTGTTGCAGGCTGGTCAGGGCGAGGGGGTATTGACGTTCAGCCGCACCGGCTGACCGTTGACGCTGGTGCCATCCGGGCCGAGCAGCGAAGCGCCGCCGCCTGCGGCTGCGCCCGGCGGAGCAGGCGCTCATCAGCAGCAGGCTGAGCAGGCTGAGCAGGCTGGCGCCCTTCCGGAAGGATTCCTTTTCGCTCGATGCCGCGCCGCGTCCGCCCCGAGCCGTGGGGCGGATGACGGAATGCCGCCGGTCCGCCGCGCAAAGTTCCTGGGGCGGAGATGATCGGGAAAAAATAAACCTCGGGGTATTTTCCTGGTCAGCCTGCCGGTGGGTCCCAGGCGCGGATCGGCGGCAGGTTGCCGGTGAACTTCTCCACCTGCAGCGTGGTCAATTGACCGGTGCAGCCTTGCGCCAGCCGCGACGTGCCGACATCCCGCGTCAGCACGTTGGGGTTTCCGTGGACGCAGAGCGGGTTGTCCTCCGCCGGATCGGCCGGGTCGTACCACGCGCCAGTGGCCAGCTGCACCACGCCGGGCATCAGCGCCTCCGACAGCGAGGCGGCGGCCAGGCAGGCGCCGCGCTCGTTGAACATCCGGACGATGTCGCCTTCCGCAATGCCGCGTGCCGCAGCATCGGCCGGGTGCAGGCGCATCACCTCGCGGCCGCGCCGCTTGGAGTTCTCGCTGGTGCCGCCGAAATCAAGCTGGCTGTGCAGCCGCGTCGCGGGCTGATTGGCCACAAGCCAGAGCGGCTTCTCCCCGTTCGGCACGTCGCCATAGGGAATAAAGGTCGGATGGCCGGGACAATCGGCGTAGCCGAAGCCGTCGATGGTCTCGGAAAACACCTCGATCTTTCCCGAAGGGGTGGGTAGCGGCTCATTCTCCGGGTCGTTGCGGAAGGCGCGGATGATGCCGCCATCATCCTCGTCCATCGGCAGCTTCAGCTCGCCTGCTTCCCAGAACTCCTCGAAGCTCAGGGTCTTGTCGCCGCGCGCTTCCATGGCGGCGCGGGTCTTCTCGTAGAGGTGGCGCAACCAGCCCTGCGCGTCCCGACCTTCGGTGAAGGCTTCCTCCTTGCCAAGCCGCGCCGCGAGATCGGCGAAGATGGCGAAATCGTCGCGCGCCAGGCCATACGGCTCCGCCAGCCGGTGCATGGCGACCAGCAGGTCATCCTGGGAGGAGCCGCCGATATCCTCGCGCTCCAGCGTCATGGTGCAGGGGAGCACGATGTCGGCGTGGCGGGCGGTGGCGGTCCACGCCGTCTCGTGCACCACCAGCGTGTCCACCGCCTGGAAAGCGCGGCGCAGGCGGGCCAGATCCTGGTGGTGGTGGAACGGATTGCCGCCTGCCCAGTACACCAGCTTGATGTCGGCGTAGCGCCGTTCCTGCCCATTGTAGTCGAAAGGCTGCCCGGGCTTCAGCAGCAGGTCGGAGATGCGCGCCACGGGGATGAAATCGGGCACCGTGTTGCGCCCCTGCGGCAGGGAGCCGATCGGCACCGCGGCATTGCGCTTGCCGTAATGCGCGATGGAGCCGAGCGCGTAGTTGAAGCCGCCGCCGGGCAGGCCGTGCTGGCCCAGCATTGCGGCGAGCACCACCGCCATCCACACCGGCTGCTCGCCATGCTCCGAGCGCTGCAGCGAGTGCGCCATGGAGATCAGGGTGCGCGTTCCTGCCGCATCCCGCGCAAGCTGCGCGATGATGTTCGCCGGCACGCCGCAGACCGCGGATGCCCAGGCCGCGTCCTTGGGCTGGCCGTCGGTCTGGCCGAGCACATAGGGCTCGAATTTTTCATAGCCGACGCAGAACTGCGCGAGGAAGGCTGTGTCGTGCAGCCTTTCCGTCACCAGCGTGTGCGCCATGCCGAGCATCAGTGCCGTGTCGGTGCCGGGCTGGATCTGCAACCACTCGGCGCGGGCCTCTTCCGGCAGATCGTCCTTCAGCGGGCCAATCAGCACGAAGCGGCAGCCTCGCTCGGCGGCCGCCTTCATCGAGGGGCGCTCGATATGCTTAGACACGCCGCCGGAGGCCACGGCGCTGTTCTTCACCGCCATGCCGCCGAAGGACAGGCACAGGCCGGTGTGCTCAACGATCTGTTCCCAGGTGACGTTGCGCTTGGCCACCGGGTCCATCGGCCCGATCACATGCGGCAGGATCACCGCGGAAGCACCGGCGCTGTAGGAATTGACCGAGCGCACATAGCCGCCCAGCACCGTATTCAGGAACCGGTGCACCTGGCTCTGCGCGTGGTGGAAACGGCCCGCGCTGGACCAACCATAGGAGCCGCCGAAGATCGCCGCGGGGCCGTGCGCGTCCCGCACCCGCCCCAGCTCTCCTGCCAGCAGGTCCAGCGCCTTGTCCCAGGGGACCGACACGAACTCGTCGCGCCCGCGCATCCGGTCGGGGCCTGGCCCGCGCTCCAGCCAGCCGCGCCGTACCATGGGGGTGGCGATGCGGGCGCGGTGACGCAGCGCCTGGGGGAAGTTCTGCAGGATGGGAGAGGGGTCAGGGTCGGCAGGATGCGGCTCCACCACCAGCGTGCCGTTGCGCCATCCGGCGCGGAATGCACCCCAGTGGGACGAATGCGGCCGCATCGTGCCATCATCGGCCCGGCCTGGTTCCTTCACGTCCGACATCCGCAACCCCCGCCGCTGCAACAAAGTTGCAGCATGCGGCGGATCGGCCGAACTGTCACGGGGGACGGGTTGCAACTCCTGCCGGGCATGGTCACTTGAAACGCGAAACCACCCGGTTTCCGCTCGGAAGGCCCGCTTTGGGCAGTGGGCGGTCATAAGGAGACATCTCACCTTGGCGCTGCTGCTGAACATCCTGTGGAACGTGCCCGGGTTGGGCTTCATCCCCGCGCTGATGTGGCTGCTGGCCGCCGCCATCATGGCCGTCACGGTGATCGGCCTGCCCTGGGCGCGGGCCTGCCTGATGATGGCCGGCTATTCCTTTCTGCCTTTCGGCCAACGCCTGGTGTCGCGTCAGGACCTGACAGGCGTGCCTTCCCTTGGCACGGGCCCGCTCGGCTTCATCGCCAACGCATTGTGGTTTGTCCTGGCGGGCATCTGGCTGTGCATCACCCATCTGGTGGCGGCTGCGGGATGTGCCGTCACCATTATCGGCCTGCCTTTCGCCTGGGCACACCTGAAGCTGGCCGCCGCCTCGCTGTTTCCCGTGGGCAAGCGGGTGGTGCCGAACGACGTCGCTGACGCGGCGGAGGTGGGGCGTGGCCGGGATGCGTGGGCGCGGATGCGCCACTGAACCATGGCCATGCCCGACATCGTTGTGGTCGGGGCTGGCGCCGCGGGCATCGCCGCCGCGCGCGCCATCCAGGCCGCCGGGGTCACGGTGCAGGTGCTGGAAGCACGGACCCGTCCCGGTGGGCGCGCCTGGACGGATGTTCGCACACTGGGCGCGCCCTTCGACCTGGGCGCCACCTGGCTCCATCAGGCGGGCGAGAACGGGCTGACCCAACTCGCTGAAGGCGCATTTGACCATGACACGGTGCGCAGCCATGGCTGCCTGGTGGATGGCCGCCCCGCAACCAGGGACGAAATGGCGGAGTACGACGCCGCCTATGGCCGGTTCCACCCCGTGCTGGCTGCGGCGCGCGATGGCGCGGCGCCGGGGGACAGTGCCGCAGTCCACGCCCCGCGCGGCGGGTTCTGGGACGCAACCGTGGCGCACTGGGAAGGACCGGTGATCTGCGCGGCACCGCTTTCCGCCATGGACCTGCGCGATTTTCTCGACACCCAGCTTGGCGGGCCCAACCTGTTGCTGCGCGGAGGCGTGGGCGGATTGCTGGCGAAGCTCGCCGGTGCCTTGCCGGTGACCTATGGAATGGCCGTCGAGCGGATCGACTGGTCCGGCCCCGGTGTTTTGCTGGAAGGCGGCTTCGGCCGGATCGCCGCGCGTGCCGCCATCGTCACCGCGCCCACAGCGGTGCTGGCGGCGGGTGCGATCCGCTTCCTCCCCGGGCTGCCTGGTAACACGGAACAGGCGATCCACGACCTGCCACTTGGCCTCCTGAACAAAGTGGGGCTGCGCGCGGCCGGGGAGGACCGGCTGGACCTTCCGCCCTTCGGTGGGCTCGAGCGCCGTGTAGAGGCCGAGGACGAGGCCGCGATGACCTTTGTCGCCTGGCCCTTCGGCCGCGACCACATGATGGGCTTCCTGGGTGGCACGGCGGCCTGGGACTTATCGCGGCAAGGGCCGGCGGCGCTGCTGGACCATGCCTTCTCGGAGCTTTCGTGCGCCTACGGTGCCCGGGCCGCCGCTGCACTGAGGCGCGAGCCGGCCCTGGCCAGCGACTGGGGCAACGATCCGTTCTCGCGCGGCAGCTATTCCCACGCGCGTCCCGGGCGGGCCGAGGCGCGCCGCATCCTGGGGCGGCCCCTGGCAGAAGGGCGCCTCGCCTTTGCCGGCGAGGCCTGCCATCCGAGGCTTGCCGCCACGGTGGGTGGAGCCTGGGCCAGCGGGCTGCAGGCCGCAGCCGCCGCGCTCGCCTTTTGCGCGCAAGGGGGCAGGGCTTGACACGGGTCGCGCGATGGCGTCGTTGCCCTTCCGGCGCAGGGGAGGGAGCGGCTTGAGCGACGTGACCGAGGATGAGGCCGCCGGCTTCGCGCGTGAACAGGATACGCTGCGGCTGCATGGCGCGCTGGTCACCCGGCAGGTGCCGCGCATCTGGGACGGCGCGCTGAAGGCGGCCCGAGGGGCCCGGCGCATCGACCTTTCGGCTGTTTCCACCCTGGACACCACCGGGGCTGCCCTGGTGCTGAACGCCGCCGGACTCGCCGGCGACGCCCCGGTGGAAGGCGCGAGCGACCCGGTCGGGGCCGTGATGCAGCGCGTGCGGGATGCCCGCGCGGCGCCGCGCCCCAGGCCCGGCCCGCCGCCGCTACCGCTGGTGGGCCGCGTCGGTCAATGGGGTGTGGAAGGGGTGCGCAGTCTGCGCGCCGGCACCGCTTTTCTGGGTGAAGCCGCCACCATGGCCGCCGCCGTGCTTGGCCATCCCCGGCGCATGCGCTTCGGCGACCTGCTGCGGCATATCGATGAGTCCGGCCTGCGTGCCTTTCCGCTGACCATCCTTCTGGGCACGCTGATCGGGGTGATCCTGGCGTTCCAATCGTCCATCCCGATGCGCATGTTCGGCGCCGAGATCTACATCCCGCCTCTGGTCGGCATCTCGCTGATCCGAGAACTGGGGCCGCTGATCGCCGCCGTGATCCTGTCTGGCCGCACGGGCTCGGCCTATGCCGCCGAGCTCGGCACTATGACGGTGAACGAGGAGGTGGACGCTCTGCGCATCATGGGCGTCGAGCCGGTGGCGATGCTGGTGCTGCCGCGCCTGCTGGCGGCCATGCTGGTGATGCCGGTGCTGGCGCTGCTGATGAACGTGTCCGGCCTGATCGGCATGACGGCGGTGATGTACACCCTGGGCTTTCCCGTTGCGCTGGTGGTCAGCCAGCTGGTGCAGTGGCTGACGCTGGGCAGCCTGTTCGGCGGGCTGGCCAAGGCCGCTGTGTTCGGCTTGGTGATCGCCGCCATCGGCTGCCGTGCCGGCCTTCTGGCAGGACGGGGGCCGCGCGCCGTGGGCGACGCGGCAACGGCGGCGGTGGTCGGCGGCATTGTGTCCACCGTGGTTCTGGACGGGCTCTTCGCCGTGCTCTTCTTCCGGCTGTCTTACTGATGGTGCGGCGCGAGGATTGCCCCGATATCCGCGGCACCGCGGTGGAGCGGCCGGTGGTCGAGGTGTGCGACCTGGCCATGGCTTTCGGCACCAACACGCTGTTCCGCGACGTGTCGTTCGAAGTCGGGCAGGGTGAGGTTTTCGTGATCCTGGGCGGCTCGGGCTGCGGCAAGTCGACGCTGCTGAAGCTGCTGATCGGGCTGTACCCGCCTACCCAGGGCGAGATCCGCATCCTGGGCGAGGACCTGACAGCCATTGGCGGGCGGCAGCGGCGCGACCTGCTGTCGAGGCTCGGCGTGATGTGGCAGTCGGGCGCGCTGTTCGGCTCGATGACACTGCTGGAGAACATCATGCTGCCGCTGGAGGAGCATACCAGCCTGCCCCCGGCGGCGCGCGAGGAGGTGGCGCGGGTGAAGCTCGGCCTGGTCGGACTTTCGGAGGCCGCCGACCGGCTGCCGGCCGAGATCTCCGGCGGCATGGCCAAGCGCGCCGGCATCGCCCGCGCCATGGCGCTGGACCCGCCGCTGCTGTTCCTGGACGAGCCTTCCGCCGGGCTCGATCCCATCACATCGGCCGGGCTCGACCAGCTGATCCAAGACCTGGCTCGCGACCTCGGCACCACCTTCATCGTGGTGACGCATGAGCTGCAGAGCATTCTGGCCATTGGCGACCGCTGCATCATGCTGGACAAGCAGGCCCAGGGCATGATCGCCGAGGGCGACCCCCGCGAACTGCGCGATCACGCGACGCACCCCACCGTGCGCGCCTTTTTCCGCCGGGAGGCGGCCTGATCCATGGCAAGCTATCGCAGCCTTTACCTGCGCGTTGGCGCGCTGATCCTGGCCGGGCTGTCCCTGGCCCTTGGCTTCGTGGTGTTTCTGACCGGCGGCGGCTTCGGCCGATCCGCGCTGACCTTCGAGACCTACCTTTCGGAAAGCGTGACCGGTCTCGAGGTCGGCGCCCCGGTGCGCTACCGGGGCGTGCAGATCGGGCAGATCAGCGAAATCGGTCTGGTCAATGCGGAATACCCGCCGGACAACCGGAAAAGCGCGCTGGAGGCGTTCCAGCTTGTTTTCGTCCGGCTGGCGATCGATCCCCAGCGTGCCACCGTGCCCGACGCCGCCACCGCCGAAGCGGCGGTGCAGCGTGGCCTCCGCGCCCGCCTCGCCAGCCAGGGCATCACCGGCCTGGCCTATATCGAGCTCGACTTCGTCAATCCGCAACGCTTCCCGGAAGGCGAGTATCCCTGGAGCCCCAGCTATCCGGTGGTGCCCTCCGTGCCTTCCACGGTGGCTCAGGTGCAGAACGCGGCGGAGCAGGTGCTGAACCGCATCCAGCAGGTGCCACTGGAGGAGCTGCTGACCGGCATCACCGAGGTGGTCGCGTTGGTTCGCGGGCAGCTGGAGAATGGCGACTTCGCACGCGCCTTGTCGGAAGGCGCCGGCACGTTGGCCGATCTGCGGCTGATCCTGTCGCAATCCGACCTGCCCGGGCTTGTCACCGAGCTGCGCGGCGTCAGTTCGGACCTGCACGCGCTGGTCGGTGGGCCGGAAGCAAAGGCGGCGCTGAACAACGCAGCGGCCGCTTCGGAAGAGCTGCGCCGTTCCATGCAGCGCCTGCCGGCCGTGATCACCGCGCTGGAGCAGACGGCGCGCACCGCCCGCGTCACCGCGCAGGACACGAATGCCGATCTGGGCCCGCTGCTGCGCGACCTCCGCGCCACCGTGACCAATCTGCGCGACACCACCGAGACCTTGCGCCGCGCGCCGGGACAGGTGCTGTTCGGCGCGCCGCCACCCCCGCCGCGATAGGATGCGCGACACGATGGAACCCCCGATGCGCCGCCGCCTGGCGCTGCTTGCCATGCCGGCTCTGGCCGCCTGTTCGGTCCTGCCTTCCTACGATTATGTTGAGCCCCGGCGCTTTCCGCTGGCACCGCAGCGGCAGGGCCAGGCGGCAACGGGGCCGGCGCGACGTGTGTTGCTGGTGCGGCTGATGCGCGCGGCGCCGGGCATGGAAAGCCGCGGCCTGCGCAGCCTGCGCCCTGATGGCACCGAGGCGCTGGACTTCTACGCCGAATGGACCGCCCCGCCAGCCGAGGCGGCGGAGGAAGTGCTACGCCGCTGGTTGGCCGAATCAGGTCGCTTTTCGGCGGTGATCGCCACCGGCAGCCGCATCGCTCCCGATCTTGTGCTGGAAAGCGAACTCACTTCGCTTGTGGCTGATCTGGGCACGCGGCAGGCCCGGGCCGGGCTTTCGGCGGTGTTGCTGCGGCAGCAAGGCGGACAAACGCAGCTGGTGCGCCAGTGGAGCCTGCAAGGTAGCGCGCCCCTGGCGCCGCAGGGCGAACTGCCGGCCGAAGCACTGGCACAAGGCATGAATGCCGCGCTGGCGGATGCGCTGGCAGCGCTGGAGCAGCGGCTCTCACGCTACGGCTGAAGCATCCATCTGCGTCCCATCGGCTGACACACGCCTTAACTCATCGGCAAGCTTTATCCCGATAATCTCGAAAAAGAGAAAGTTGGGATGAAATCTCATGGTTGTGAGATTGCAGAGACGGGGCGCTCCCCCGCGGGCGGCGGCGTATGTCGCTTAGCCGTCAGGCTGATCCTTGGGATGAAATCTGGGCGGAGCATGATGAGCCGGTGGTACTGCCTGCTGTTCCGGAGCCGCCTAAGCCGCGCCGCCGCATGCTGCCACGTGCTGCTCTGGTCCTGCTGGTGATCGGCGCGGCCATGACTGCTTCGGGCCATGCGGATCCGCTGCTGGCCATGGTGCGGCTGGGTGCCGGGCCTGAGCCCGAAGCGCTGCTGGCACAACTTCGCTGGCCGGGTGATGCGCTGCTGCCGCGCCCATCCTGGCGCCCGACCCCGGTGATGCTGGCTCCTGGTGCGAGCTATAGCGCTCTGATGGGCACGGCCTTGCGCCAGGGCCAGACGGACGCGTCGGCGCTGCGCCGGGTGCTGGAACTCCGGCGAAGCCCGCCCCTGCTTCGCGATGGTGCTTTGCGCCCGGCGGTGTTGGAGAATATCGGCTTCACCGGATGGGGGCGGGCCACGCTGCGCATCGCCTTTCCAGCCGGGACCGCCGGGCCGTCGCCCGGCGTCCCACTGGCGGTGCACTTGGAACTGGCATGGCAGGACGGTGCCTGGCAGGTGCATGGCCTCGGCCAGCCAGGCACCTGACCGCTGGAACCGCCTATTCCGGCTTGATGCCGGCGCGCTGGATCACCTCGCGCCAGCGCCCGATCTCGGCCTGCTGGAAGCGGCCGAACTCTTCCGGCGTGTTGGCCACCACGTCGAAGCCGATCTGCTCCATGCGCGGTTTCACATCCGGATGCAGCAGAGCCTCGGTGACGGCGCCATGCAGTTGCTTCGCCACCGCCGGTGGCAGCCCCGCCGGGGCCATCACTGCCTGCCAGGACGTGACAATGAAATCTTCCATCCCGGCTTCGGCGGCGGTCGGCACGTTGGGCAGGGTGCGGTGGCGCTTGCTGTCGGTCACCATCAGCGCGCGTAGCCGTCCCGATTCGATGTGGCCCGACACGGTAGGCAGGTTCTGGAACGACATCTGCACATTGCCGGCGATCAGGTCGGTCGCCGCCGCCGCGCCGCCACGATAGGGCACATGCGCAACATCGGTGCCGGTGCGCTGCTTGAACAGCTCCGTCGTCATCTGGTCCGAGGAGCCGACTCCGCTGGTGGAATAGGATGCCTTGCCCTGGTTCGCCTTCAGCCACTGCACCAGCTCGGCGACGTTGCTGGCTTTGACCCGGTCGGGGTTGACGACCAGTACGTTGGGCGTGGTGACGGCCAGGGTGACAGGCGAGAATTCCTTCACCGGATCATAGCCCAGATCCGGTCGCAGCGCTGTGTTGATGGCGAAGACCCCGATAGATCCTACCATCACGGTGTGGCCATCCGGCTCGGACCGGGCCAAGGCACGGCCAGCGACCTCGCCATTGGCACCAGCCCGGTTCTCCGCCACCACCGGCTGCCCGATCACCTGGCTCATCCGGTTGGCGATGGCACGGGCGACAATGTCGCTCGGCCCACCCGCGACAAAGGGCACCAGCACGGTGATGGGGCGCGATGGCCATTTGCCGCCGGCGCCTCCCTGGGCGTGCAGGATGCGGGGAGCGGCAAGGACGGGCAGGGCGGCGAGCCCCGCAAGCAGGCTGCGGCGATCCATTTCGGACGACATCTCCCGGTCGGATTGTTGTTGTCGTGTAATGTGACACGGGATCGCTGCGGCCCGCCATAACGGAAGTGTCAGTGCCTCGCCGGACGCTGCCGCCGCGGCCGCAACCGCCGGCCGCGCCTTGCCGGATGCCTGTTCCCGCGTCTATCCCGGGCGTGACATTTTCACATCCGCAGGGTGGACCCATGCCGACCGACCTCGACATCGCGCGTGCCGCGACGCTGCTGCCGATCGGCGAGATTGCCGCCCGCGCGGGCATCCCCGACGCGGCCCTCGAGCCCTATGGCCGATACAAGGCGAAGCTTGGCCTGGATTTCGTGGCCGCGCAGAAGGACAAGCCGGACGGTGCGCTGGTGCTGGTCACCGGCATCAATCCGACAGCGGCGGGCGAGGGCAAGACCACCACCACGGTCGGGCTGGGCGACGCGCTCAACAGCCTCGGTACGCGAACCATGATCGCCCTGCGCGAGCCCTCGCTCGGCCCATGCTTCGGAGTGAAGGGCGGCGCCACGGGCGGCGGCTATGCCCAGGTGGTGCCGATGGAGGAGATCAACCTCCATTTCACCGGCGACTTCCACGCCATCACCGCCGCCAACAACCTGCTGGCGGCCATGGTGGACAACCACCTCTACTGGGGCAACGAACTCGGTCTCGATGCGCGCCGCATCTCCTGGCGCCGCGCCATCGACATGAACGACCGGGCACTGCGCTCCACCAACGTCTCGTTGGGTGGCGTGCCGAACGGCTTCCCGCGCGAGGACGGCTTCGACATCACCGTCGCCTCCGAGGTGATGGCGGTGTTCTGCCTGGCGCGTGACCTCGACGATCTGCGTGTCCGGCTCGGCCGCATCATCGTCGGCCAGACGCGGGACGGGCGAAACGTCACCGCGCACGACCTGAAGGCCGATGGCGCCATGGCCGCGCTGCTGCGCGACGCGCTGGCGCCCAACCTGGTGCAGACGCTGGAAGGCTCGCCCGCCCTGGTGCATGGCGGGCCTTTCGCCAACATCGCGCATGGCTGCAACAGCGTCATCGCGACACGGCTGGCCTTGAAGCTGGCCGATGTGGTGGTGACAGAGGCTGGCTTCGGCGCCGATCTGGGTGCCGAGAAATTCCTCGACATCAAGTGCCGCCAGGCCGGGCTCGCGCCCTCCGCCTGCGTTGTCGTCGCCACCGTAAGGGCGCTGAAGCTGAATGGCGGCGTGGCGAAATCGGCGCTCGGAACCGAGGATGTGGGGGCGGTCACGCGCGGCCTCCCCAACCTCGCGCGGCATGTGCAGAACATGCAGAAGTTCGGCCTGCCGGTGGTGGTGGCGCTGAACCGCTTCACCTCGGACACGGAGGCCGAGATCGGCGCCGTGCAGACCGCGATGGGCCGGCTCGGTGTTGAGGCCATTCTGTGCACGCACTGGTCCGACGGTGCCGCGGGCGCGGCCGATCTGGCGCGCGCCGTGCAGGCGCTGATCGCCGGGAAGTCGGCGCGTTTCGAACCGCTCTACTCCGACCATCTGTCGTTGGCCGGCAAGATCGAGACGGTGGCGCGCGAGATCTACCACGCCGAGCGCGTCAGCATCCCGCCGCCGGTGGCCGCGAAGCTGAAGCGCTTCGAGGAGCAGGGCTTCGGCCATGTGCCGGTCTGCATCGCCAAGACGCAGTATTCCTTCTCGGCCGACCCGACGCTCCTGGGCGCGCCGGAAGGCCATGTGTTGCCGCTGCGCGAGGTGCGTCTTTCAGCGGGCGCCAGCTTCGTGGTGGCAATCGCGGGCGACATCATGACAATGCCCGGCCTGCCGCGGCGCCCCGCGGCTGAAGGCATCGGGCTGGACGCGGAAGGGCGGATCAACGGACTGTTCTAGGGCGACGCGACGCCCGGACGGCGCGCCGCCTCTCCGGGGCTCTTGCTGCCGCGGTGCCGAGGCGCTTGGGCGCCCGGCCGCGCGCCATGAGCTATCAGCCGGGGCTGCCGTGATCGCGCTTGGTTCCGGGTGCCTGTTGATCCATCATGCCTGCATGAAGGCCGCTCCGAGTACCATCAGCATCGCGCTTCCGCGTCAATGACGTGAGGAGCGGAACGCAGGCGGCCTTGCCGTCGCCTGCGGGCGTTCGTCCGCGCCAGGCGGGCGGATCGTTGCCGCATGTGCGGCCGCAAGCAGACGGTACTCACCATGGAAAATGTCTTCGCAAGCCCCTTCAAAGGCATAACCCTCGATCGCCTAGTCACTCATCCCAACATCCAGGTCGGGCGATACAGTTACTATTCCGGCTACTACCACGGACACGGCTTCGACGATTGCGCCCGTTACCTCCTGCCGGACGCGGGCGCCGACAAGCTCGTCATCGGCTCGTTCTGCTCGATCGGCTCGGGCGCCGCCTTCATCATGGCCGGAAATCAGGGACACCGGAGCGATTGGATCAGCACCTTTCCCTTCTTCTGGATGCCAGAGATCCCGTTCTTTGCCGGAGCGGAAAACGGGTTCCAGCCGGCTGGCGACACGGTGATCGGCAACGATGTGTGGATCGGATCCGAGGCCATCATCATGCCCGGCGTCACAATCGGTGACGGCGCGGTCATCGGTACCCGGTCCCTGGTGACGAAGGATGTCGAGCCTTACGCCATTGTGGGCGGCAATCCTGCCAAAACCATCCGGAAGCGCTTCGGCGATGCCGACATTGCCAGGCTGGTCGAACTTCGTTGGTGGAGCTGGAGCGACGATCAGCTACAGCAGGCCATGCCGATCCTGACCAGTGGGGACATCGTGGCCCTTTACCGCCACTGGGAGACGATCATCGATCCAGCGACATAACCACCGGGTCCATGGCCAGCGCCCGCCCGCCCCATTCCGTGGCGGGTGGGCAGATTCCTGCTCCTTGCGATGCGAGGAGCAGCGTACCGTCATGAAGCACTACCGCGCCGAGGCGAGGGTGAACCCCGTATCCACCGCATCCGCCACCCGGATGGTGCGCGCCATGACGCCGAACTCCACCGACTGGTCCGCAGCCACCTGCAGTTCGGCGGCCAGCGCAGCGTCGAGCGGCACGGCGCGAGTCTTCTGCACGGTATAGGCACGGCGGAGCATGGCCTCCGGGATGCGCGTCAACTCAGAGGTGCTGCGGGCGAAGGCGGGGATGTTCTCCTGCGCCCAGGCCCAGCCGCGCTCATTGCGGCGAACAAAGTCGGTCAGCAACGGTCGCTTGTCGCGCAGCGCCGCCTCGTTCACCGAAAGCAGGCTGACGGTAGGTGTCAGCCCGGTGCCGTCAGCCAGGATGCGCGCGCCGAAACCTTCGATCTCGATGGAGTTGTAGGGCTCCCAGATCACCCAGGCATCGACGGCCCCGGAGCGGAAAGCCAGGGAGGCATCGGCCGGGCCGAGCGGTACCTGGGTCACCTCGCCATGCGGGATGCCCTCGCGCTTCAGCGCCGCACGCAGCAGGTACTGGCCCCAGCCGCCCCGGTTGGCCGCCACCTTTCGCCCGCGCAGGTCGGCGATGGTTCTGGCTGTCGACTGACCCGGCACCAGGATGGCCTGGGAGGCTGCATCGGCGCGCGTTGCACCGATCGCCCGGATCGGCGCGCCATTGGCGAAGACGCTGAGGAAGGCAAGATCCCCCTGGGTGCCAAGGTCGATCGCGCCGGCGTTCAGGGCCTCCAGCAGCGGCGCTGCGGCCGGAAACTCGCTCCATTCGATGCGGTAAGGCAGATCCTTTCCCTGGCCCGATGCTTCGATCAGCGAGCGCAACCCGCCCTTCTGGTTGCCGATGCGCAGCACGGGCGTCTGCGCGCGGGAAATGGCCGGCGCGGCGAGGACGGCGGCGGCGCCCAGCAGCAGGCTTCGGCGTGTGGCATGGAATCGCATGGTCGGTGTTCCGGAAACGGGGTTCATCGGGTCAGGCGGCGCGGGACGCGGCATCATGCCCATCCTCATCCACGCCCAGGCTGGCCAGCAGCTTCACCCGCAGGGCATTGAAGCCGGGCAGGGCGCGGCGGCGCGGGCGGGGCAGATCGACCGGAAGGTCCGCGGAAAGGCGGCCACCATCCAGCACCAGCACCCGGTCGGCCAGCAGCAGCGCTTCCTCCACATCATGCGTCACCAGCAGCACGGCGGGGCGGTGGGCCTGCCACAGCTCCGCCACCAGCGTCTGCATCCGCAGCCGGGTCAGCGCGTCCAGCGAGGCGAAGGGCTCATCCAGCAGCAGAAGTTCCGGCTCCCGCACCAGGGCCCGGGCGAGGCCAGTCCGCTGCGCCTCGCCACCCGACAAGGTGAGGGGCCAGGCGTCCTCGCGGTGCGACAGCTCTACCTCGCGCAGGGCGGCCTGCGCCTTGCGGCGATTCGCGGCGGTCTCGCCGCGCAGGCCCAGGGCCACGTTCTGCCAAACGCTTTTCCAGGGCAGGAGGCGCGGCTCCTGGAACACCACGGCGCGGCGTTCAGGCAGCCGGGCCTCGCCCTCCGTTACGGGATCAAGTCCTGCCAAGGTGCGCAGCAGCGTGGTCTTGCCCGAGCCGCTGCGGCCGAGCAGGGCGGTGAACTCGCCGGGCGCGATGTCGAGGTCGATGCCGTTCAGCACCGGCGGCTCGTCGGGGCCGCCAAAGCGGCGGGAAAGGCCGCGCAGCGAAACAACGGGGCTGGTCATGATCAGGCCTCCCGGATCAGCGAAGGACGCCAGGCCAGGGCGCGGCGTTCCAGCAGGCGCACCAGCTGGTCGGCCCCCAGGCCCAGAAGGGCGTACACCAGCAGTCCCACCAGGATGATGTCCGTGCGCAGGAATTCGCGCGCATCCATCACCAGGAAGCCGATGCCGGCGGTGGCGTTGATCTGCTCGCCGACCACAAGGCTGAGCCAGGCAGTGCCAAGCCCGTAGCGCAACCCGACAAGTGCCTGCGGCAAGGCACCCGGCAGGATGATATGACGGATCTGCTCGGCCCGTCCCAGGCCCAGGATGCGTCCGGCCTCCAGCAGCTTGGGATCGACGCCGCGGATGCCGCCAAACAAAGTCAGGTAGATCGGAAAGGTGGCGCCCAGCGCGACCAGGGCGATCTTGGTGGTTTCGCCAATGCCGAACCACAGGATGAACAGTGGCACGAGGGCCAGGAAGGGCAGGGCGCGCAGCATCTGCATGGTGGCATCCACCGCATCCTCGCCCAGCCGGGATAGCCCGGCGGTCAACCCGAGCGACACGCCGGCGGCGATGGCGATGGCCAAGCCGATCGCAACGCGCTGCAGTGAAACCAGCAGATGGTAGGGCAACTCGCCGGACAGGATCAGGGTCCAGGCGGCACGCAGAATATCGGCAGGCGGCGCCATCAGGCGGGCAGAGATCAGCCCGGCCTGTGCAGCGGCCTGCCAGGCCAGCACCAGCAACAGCGGCACCAGGAAGCGGCGGATTTGCAGAAAAGGCCGGCGTGGTGCGGTGGGTCCGCTCAGGCGGAGACCATGGGAGGGGGCTGGCGTGACAAGGCCAGTGGAGGCGGACATGCCGGATTCTCCGTTCAGATGGTGTGGATCAGGCGACGGGCATGGTTCAGCCGCGAACATCGGTGAGCAGGCATCGGGACTATTGCCGTGCGAGGCGTGGCGGGTCTGCCGCAAAGATCGACACGTCCGCTATCCATGAGGCACTCCATCATCCGGCGGTAATTTACGATACACGGGAGTCATCATTATGAAAGCACTTTTCGGGAATGTGAAAAAAGCTCGCGCGACGCGACGGCTGCGGCACGGCGGTTCTCCCGCTATCCTGCCGCTGCCGATGCCCTGAGGGAGATGCATGCCGGTCCAGCACAATCCCGAGACCGCCGAAGCCTGGCTGCGTCAGGGCATGGCCCTGCATCAGCACGGCCGGCTTGCGGAGGCTGCGGCGCTTTACCGGCAGGTGTTGTCGCTGCGGCCGCGGGATGCCAATGCGCTGAACCTCCTCGGAACTGTGGCGCGGCAAAGCGGCGATCTGCCGGACGCACTTCGGCTGATCCGTCGCGCCGTCGGCCTGGCACCGGAAGCGCCCGTATTTCTGGCGTCGCTGGGGGGCACGCTGGCGGAGGCGGGGCAGCTGGAAGCGGCGGCGCGGGCGCTGCGCGCGGCCCTGGAGCGCCGGCCGGAAGATGCCACGGCGCTGCGCAACCTGGGCCAGGTGCTGTGCGGGTTGGGCCGACCGGGTGAGGCGCTGGCGCCGCTGCGGCAGGCCGTTGCGCTGGCTCCCGGTCAGGCCGAGCCGCATCTGGCCCTGGCTCACGCGGCGCGGGAGGCCGGGCAGGCGGAAGAGGCGGTGAACGCGTCGCGGATGGCCTTGGCGTTGCCGGAGCTGACGCCTGAGCTGGCGGAGCAGGCCCGTTTCCTGCTGGCTGCACTGGGAGAGGCCGCGGCACCTCACCGCGCCCCGGCGGCCTATGTACGGGAGCTTTTCGATCAGTACGCCCCGCGCTTCGACACCGATCTGCAAGAGCGGCTCGGATATCGCACGCCCGCTCTGCTGGCAGCGCTTCTGGAGCGGTCTGGCGTGGCACCGGCGGGACAGCTGGACGTGCTGGACCTGGGATGCGGCACCGGCCTTTCGGGCCGGGCGCTGAAGCCGTTCGCCCGCCGCCTGGAAGGGATGGATCTGTCACCCCGCATGCTGGCTGAGGCGCACCGTACCGGCCTCTACGATCAGCTGCGGGAAGCGGATCTGCTGGAGGCCCTGCCGCGCTGTGCCGGCCGATTCGACCTGGTGGCGGCGGCGGACGTGCTGAACTACCTGGGGGAGTTGCGGCCGGCTCTGGCCGGCATGGCGGCGGCGCTGCGCCCGGGCGGCGTCCTGGCCTTCAGCATCGAAAGCGGCACGGGGGGCGCCTATGCGCTGGGCCCTGGGCTGCGCTATCGCCACGACCCGGATGCTGTGCTCGCCTCAGGCGGCGGGCTGGGTCTGAAGCTGCTGGCGCGGGAAGAGGCAGTGTTGCGCCGCGAGCGCGGCGCCAACGTTGCCGGGCAGCTTCTGCTTCTCGGAATGGCTTAGGGCACACCAACTTTATCAATCGTTAGGACTTCGGCCGCAGATTGCCTGGACCGCCAGCTTGTGGCGCCGGCGTACCGCTTCCCTGTCGGGGGGAGGCTGCGCCGGTCACCGCAGGCTGCGTCGAGGAGCGAGTAAAGGCCATGGCCTGACCTGACGCGATGCGAATGCCGGCAGCGCACCCCAAGCGGTGCGTGACGCCAGCCGCCCTTCTTCCCTCCTGTTCGTTCACCCTTTCATGACGCGCGGCCCCTGCCGCGCCGAGCGGAAACGCCTGACCATGTCCACGCTTGTTCTTGAACTGCGTCAGGGCGACCTGCTGGTTGTCAATGGCGCCCCCCTCCGCTTCCGCAACCGTGCCCGGATCGAGCTGACCAGTCGCGCCCGCTTCCTGTTCGGCAAGCAGATCATGGAGGCGGCCTCCGCCACCACCCCGGCAAGGCGCCTCTATTTCGCGTTGCAGACCGCCTATATCGGCAACGACCAGGAGCGTGAGACCGGATTGGAGCTGGCCCGCGACCTGGCCAATGAATTCCGCGGCGTCACCACTTCCCCCGAGGTGCAGGACCTGCTGGACGGCGCCATCATCGCCGCCGAGCGGGACGAGTGCTACCAGGCGCTGAAGCTGGCACGCCGCCTGATGCAGCACGAAGAGGCGGTGCTCGATGCCGCCCCAGCGATGCAGGCTCTGCCATGACCACCCATCCGGCCTTGCAGGCCACTGTCCAGGGTCTGCGGGCAGCGGAGGCCGGTGCCTTCCGCCGGGCGCTCACCCTGCTGGAAATGGCCCGCGCGGATGGCCGCCCCATGGCCCGTGCGGAAGCGGTGATGGTGACGGGACTGCTCTGGGATGCCGTGCTGGCCTCGGCGGCCGGCCCGAACTCCCTTCTTCCCGCCGAGCTGCGCGAAGGGCTTGCCAGCCTCGCCCGCAGCGTGCTGGAGGAGGTCGGCAGGCCCAAGCCTGATCTCGACTTCCTGATCCTGGTAAACGGAGAGATCCTGGCCGGGCTGGCGACCTATCATTGAGGCGTGCTGCCGGCCTCGCTCAGCCAGCCTGCCATGACAGGCGCCGCAGGAGCCATTCGCGATAGGCCAACATGGCCGGCGGAGCGGGAAACAGGGAGGCCATGACGGCGCGTGCCTCCGCACCCACCAGCGCGGGCACGCCGGCTTCGGCGGGTTGGCGCGATTCTTCCTCCTGCCAGCGCAGGGCGGCGCGTCGCCAACTTGCCACCGTATCGGCCGCGGTGAGCTCGGGCAGCATCAGCGCGGCGCGCAGATGCAGCGCCGCGAAGCCGGCCTGCATCGCTTCCAGCGCCGCCGCAGGGCCGGATGTGGCGGCGGTGGAGGGCAATTGCGGGTGCTCGCGCCGCCCTGGCGTTTCCAGCTCCAGCCAAGGCGTCAGCCCGGCTTGGCGGGCAAGGCGGAGTGGAGCCGGCCCGCTGAGCACCATGGCATCTGCTTGGCCTCGGGCCAGACTGTCCTCCGGGGGCTGGTTGCGGGTGAACACAGGGGTTGCTGGCACGCCCATCAGGTCCAGCGCCAACAGGGCCGAGGCTTCGGGTGCGTCCGGCGAGGGCAGGGCCAGGCGCAGCGGCGAGGTCGGTGGCCACGCACCCCGTCCGCCCAGCACCGCACCCTGCCAGGAGACGCAAAGGGGCAACCATGCCTCGGGACTGAACTGGGCGCGGCTTTCCCCTACCAGCCGCAGATGCGCGGCCTGGCCCGGCAGCACCAGCAAGGTGCGGCCATTGCCCGCTCCCAGCGTGGCGAAGCGGTTGGCGGCGGTCACGCCATCAGGCCCCCCCAGAACCTGCGGTCGCATCACCATCAGATGCGGCATCCCGCGCACCAGCCCGGCCGCGACCCCCTCGGCCCAGCGCATGGCGGCACCCCCTTCCGGTCCCGGCATCAGCAGGACGGCACTCTCGGGCTGCGCCTCCGGACGAACGGCCACAGGTGCTTGCGCCTGGGCAGCCCGGCCGAGCAAGGCGGTGGCCAGCCCGGCCCCGGCCCCGCGAAGCCAGTGGCGCCGCGCCGTCTCCATCACGGCCGGTTGCCGCAGGGGCAGAAATGCGTTTCAGGCATCGTAAGCGGCCAGCGTTTCCACCGGAACGTCCAGCCGGCTGCGGCCGTTCAGGAAGGTCAGCTCCACCATGGTCGCCACCAATGGCACCTCGGCACCGCCCTTGCGCAGCAGCTCCACACTGGCCGCCAACGTGCCGCCGGTGGCCAGCAGGTCATCCAGCACCACCACGCGGTCACCCGGCTTCACCGCGTCGGCCTGCATTTCCAGCCGGTCGCTACCGTATTCCAAGGCGTAGTCAAAGCCGATCACCGGACCCGGCAGCTTGCGCGGCTTGCGCAGCATGATGAAGCCGAGGCCCAGCTCCAGTGCCAGGGGCGCGGCCAGCAGGAAGCCGCGGCTCTCGATGCCGGCCAGCAGGGTCGGGCGGTAGGGCATCACGCGGGCTGCCATCTCAGCCATGGCGGCCTTCCAGGCGGGACCGTGCCGCAGCAGGGTCGAGATGTCGTAGAACAGGATGCCGGGCTTCGGAAAATCGGGGATGGCCCGGATATGTGCCTTCAGGTCGAAGGCAGCATGGTCGGCGGGGGGCTGGCCTTGATCGGGCATCGGCGTCCTTTATCAGTCAGGCGAAACAAGCGGCAGGGCGGGACATGGCCCAACGGCCCGCAGCCCGGCGGGGACCGGAGGCAGCGGAATGGCACGGAGGGCCCGGCCCGGCGGGAGCGGTCCCTCGGGAATTCTTGCCTCGCGCTGGCCGCCCGGGATTGGCGCGGGCGCGGGGCGCGGGCACACTAGGCGCAGCATGGCGCCGCTGCAAACGGACGCGGCGCTGCAACCGAAATGCCACAGTGTATGGTGCGGACACGGAGGATGGATGCGGGTTTTGCTGGCGTGCCTGGCCGGGATGGCCGGGCTGCTCGTTTATCTGGCCATGGTGCTCTGGGCCGGCGACCACGTGCAGGGCTGGCACTGGGCCCTGCAGCTTCCCTTTTTCGTGCTGGCCGGCTTCGTGTGGGTGTTTCCCATCCGTCGGCTGATGGTCTGGGCGGTGCGCCGCTGATCCGGCGAACCGCTGCACGATGCTCGATCAGAAAGGCCGGCTGAGCATCACCAGAGCCCGGGCATCGCAAAGCTTGGTGCCGGCGAAGCAGTCATTCTTCGACAGGCTGGTATCGTAGTAGCCGACGCTCAACATGAACCCGGCGAACACCTCCCGCGAAACCGCCACGGACCAGTTTGCGTAGTCCGGCGCTCCGTACCGCGGATTGCGGTCAATGAACTGGTAGCCCCAGCGGCCACTCAGCGTGAAGTCCAGCGGCAGCGTCACATCCGCGCCCGCTTCCAAATACACCGCGCCACCGCTTTCGTAGTAGAATTCGGGCGACCATGCCGCGGTGCCCAGGAACTTCACTGGATCGAGCGTGTAGCTGCCTTTCGCCACCAGCTCGAAGTAGTTGTAGTCGTAGCCACCCTGCGGCGCATCGTAGCCGGGATAGGTGTAGAAGATGCCGCCCAGGTCGAGCGATGCGTCGCCGACCGCGAAGCGGTAGCCGGCGAGCAGGTCCACCTCCTGCCGGGCATTGCTGCCGTAGAAAGCGACGTTGGTGCCGAAGGCGCCGATGTATAAGCCGCTCTCATGTTGCAGATCGAGGGTCAGCTGCATGGCGGGGCGACCGCGCGTCTGTGAAATGCCCCGGAACAGGTAGTCGGAGGCTATGGCAGGCGTGGCAGTGAGCGTCAGGCCGCTATCGCCCAGCTCAAGCGCCGTGGCCGGGCGCCCGGTGCCCGGGGCGCTGAGGACGGCGAGGCCCAGGCAGAAGGTGGCTGCGAGGCGTGGCAGGATGGTCATGGACTGTTGATCCCCCCACCCGCGTGGCATCATGCCGAGGGTGGCGACCGTTCCGTATGCAAAATGCATGCTACGCTGGAGCTTGTTGCGGCCCGCTGCAAAAAAGTTGTTCCGGTCAGCCTCAACCGCCTTGGAGGCTGGAGGCGGGATGCAGGCGAGACCATGCGCAAAGAAAAACCCGCCCCCATGCTGGATGAGGGCGGGCTTCGGCCTGACCAATTGGTCGGAGCGAGAGGATTCGAACCTCCGGCCCCTGCGTCCCGAACACAGTGCTCTACCAGGCTGAGCTACGCTCCGTCGGGTCAGGCCAAGGCGTCGGCTGATGGGCCGGCGCGTCTCGGGTGCGGCGGGCGTATAGCCGTCCCTTGTGGGCTCGGCAAGGGGTGGAACGCGCCCCGGGCACGGCTTTCACCGGTCGGCGGGGTGGCATGAGGGCTTCAAGGAGCAGCACGGGAGGGATGGTGCACGCTTGCGGCCGCGGGCCAGCCGGACGTAGTGAAGTTTCATGATGGAATCGAATCGCCGCACTTGGCTGCTAGGGCTGGGCCTGCTGTCGCTGGCCCTGCTGGGCGGCCTTGTGGTCTGGGGGTTCCGCGCCACCCCGCCGACCTCCGCGCCGGGAGTGCGATCCGGTGCCGAACAGGCCCTGTCCAGCGTGCCGCCGCCGGCGCAGCCTGCCCGGGCTGCAGTCATCGGTCCGACTGTCGATGTTGCGCGCATTGGAGCACAGGGCGCCGCCGTGCTGGCCGGCCGTTCCGAGCCGGGCGCGGAAGTGACGTTGCGGGCCGGCGACCGGGAACTGGCCCGGGCACGTGCCGACGGGCGCGGCGAATGGGTTATGCAGCCCGAAGCGCCGCTTCCGCCCGGCAGCCATGCTCTTTCGCTCAGCGGCCGCCTGTCCCCGGAGGCAGCTGAGCGCAACGGTGAAGTCCTTGTTGTCGTCGTGCCGGAACGGCGTCCCGCACCGGACGGAACCACTGCTTCCGAACCGCCACTGGCAGTGGTGCTGCCGCAGCGTGAGGCGACGCCGCGTCTGCTTCAGGGCGGCGACGGAAGCGGTGCCTCGGCCCGGCTGGGGCTTGGCATGGTGGATTATGACGAGGCGGGGACGCTGCGCTTTTCCGGGACAGCGCCGCCCGGCAGCCGTGTTCGCGTCTATATCGATGACCGCCATGCCGGGGATGCCCAGGCCGATGTGGCAGGGCGCTGGGACCTTCGGCCGGAAGCACCTGTCGCCACCGGGCAGCACCGCTTGCGGGTTGACCAGCTGGGCCAGGGCGGCCGTGTGGCCGCCCGGCGCGAGTGGCCGTTCCACCGGGAAGCGCAGGGAGCCGGAGCTGATCAGCTAGTGGTGCAGCCCGGCAACAGCCTTTGGCGTATCGCCCGGTCCAGCTACGGCCGCGGAACCCGCTACACGGTGATCTACCGCGCCAATCGCAGCCAGATCCGTGACCCCGGCCGGATCTATCCGGGACAGATCCTGACCCTCCCGCCCGGCTGAGGCGGGTTGTTTGCTTTGCCGCGACGGACCATAACCGGTGGTATCATGGCCCTAATCCAAAGCCTTAAACTGGTCCTTGCCCCCCCGCATCCGGCCGGCAAGCCCTTCATCATCGGCGGTGCCGCCGTGGCCGTGATCGGGGGGCTCCTCCTCGGTTCCTGGCTGTTCTGGCTCAGTGCCGCCTTTACAGCATTCTGTTTCTACTTCTTCCGCGATCCGGACCGGGTCACGCCGGTCAGGTCGGTCATCGTGGCACCTGCCGATGGGCGCGTGGTCAGCGTGAAGCCGATGGTGCCGCCGGCTGAGCTGGGCCTTGGACCCGAGGCCCGCTGGCGTGTCGCGATCTTCCTGTCGGTGGCGGATGTGCATGTGAACCGCGCACCAGCCGCCGGCACGGTCACCCGCATCGCCTACCGACCGGGCAAGTTCCTTAATGCCAGCCTGGACAAGGCCAGTGAGGACAATGAGCGCAACGCCCTGGCGATGCGCCTGACCAATGGCCAGGATCTGGGCGTGGTGCAGATTGCCGGACTGATTGCGCGCCGCATCATCTGCGACGTGCGGGAAGGCGACCAGATCGGCACCGGAGAGCGCTTCGGCATCATCCGCTTCGGTAGCCGCACCGACCTCTATCTGCCGGTCGGGCTGCAGCCCCTGGTGGCGGAGCACCAGCTGATGATCGGCGGCGAAACGGTGATTGCCGAACTGCCACCGCCTGCGGTGGTGCACGCAACCCCCGGCGGGGCCATGGGTTCCGCCCTCTGATGAACATTCCGTCCCGCATCCCGTCCACCCGGCGGCGCCTGCGCCTCATGCCCCGCAGGCGGGCACGGATTCAGGGTCAGTCCTTCAATCGGCTGATCCCCAACATCCTCACCTTGCTGGGGCTGTGCGCCGGGCTCATGGCGATGCGCTTCGCGCTGGACGAGCGATGGGAGCCGGCGGCTGGCCTCATCATCCTGGCCGGTGCGATCGACGGGCTGGACGGGCGGCTGGCCCGTTTGCTGAAGGCCACCAGCCGATTTGGGGCGGAATTCGACAGCCTCGCCGACTTCCTGTCGTTTGGCGTGGCGCCGTGCATGATCCTGTATCTCTGGACCATGCACGATTATCGCGGGCTGGGCTTCGTGCCCTGTGTGATGTTCGCTGTTTGCATGTCACTCCGCTTGGCACGCTTCAACGCCGCGCTGGATGCCGGGCCAGTGCCCTTGCCGGGGCCGCCGCCCAAGCCAGCCTTCGCGCAGAGCTTCTTCACCGGTGTGCCGGCTCCGGCCGGCGCGGTGCTCGCCATGTTCCCGGTTTTCGCCTCGTTGGCGTTTCAGGGTTGGGGTTGGGACGGCATGGCCGAGGCGGTGCGGCACCCCGCCTTTGTCGGCCTGCTGCTGATCGCGGTGGCTCTGGCCCTGGTCAGCACCCTGCCAACCTGGAGCTTCAAGAACTTCAAGGTGCGGCGTGAATATGTGCTGCCGCTGCTGTTGTCGATCGGTGCCTATGCGGCACTGCTGGTCAGCGAGCCTTGGGCGGCGCTGGCGGCGGCCGGGCTGATCTACTGCGGCATGCTGCCCTTTTCCTTCCGCTCCTACCTGCGCCTGAAACGGGAAGCCGACGAACTGGTCGAGTCGTCTCCTGCCGAAGAAACCCTTGGCGAAGAAACCTCGGGCGCGGAAGACACCCGTTTTACGCCTCGTTGAGGATTCCAGCCGCATCCTGAGCCGAAATGGCTTCACAGCCAATTCAATCCATGTATTGAAGGCGTTGGGCCCCGATCCTCAATCTTGAGTTGATGTAACGAGGTTGGGGCCGGGAGTGCGTGCGATGGGCAGGGTCGTGGGCCGACGGGACGTGATGCGACGGGGAGCCGGCAGGCTGCTGGCCTGCGCCATCGGCGTCCCCGCCCTCTTATCCGGCTGCGCCGCGTCTGCTTCCCGCGCCGCTCTCGGCACCCCTGCCGAAGCCATCACGGCCACTGGCTTCGCGGCCCTGAGCCGTGGCGGAACGGTGCGGGGCGCGGCTGTGGGCTTTGATGCCGAACACGTCATGACGTGTGCCCACCTGCTGGATAGCGACGGCGCCACCTTGCGCCGGGCCGATGGCAGAGTGGTGGAGGCAAGCCTCGCCGGGCGTAGCCGCCGCATGGACCTGGCGCTGCTTCGTGTGCCCAGCGGCTTCCTGGCCGCGCCGGAAGCCGCCACCGCGCCACCCCGGGCGGGAGAGGCTGTCTGGGCGGCTGGTGCGCCGGGTCTTGGCCATGCGGTTGCCGAGGGCCGGGTGGAGGCGCCGGATGCCGAAATGCCTGGCTTCGGCCGGGGCTTTACGGCGCGCATGGGGGCCTTGATGGGCTATTCCGGCGGACCGGTGGTCGATGGCGACGGACGGCTGATGGGGCTGACGACGGCGCTGCCGCAGCCCGGCGCCGCCGGCGCTCTGGCCTTTCTCCTGGGTGCTGACCTTGACGGGCTGGCACGCGGTGATCGGCAGGTCTTCGTGCTGGCTATCCACCGTGCGGCAGCGGAAGCGGAACGCTTGCTGGCATATGGCTGAGGCGGCCTTCCAACCACCCGAAAAGCCTGGACTTTGGCCTCGCCCCGGCCACATCGTGACTTGGCTGCAATCATGACGGGCAAGGCGACGCTCCGGCCGCAGGTCCTGCTGCCTGGAACCGGCGACCGCCGCGCGAGCCCGCGGGCCTGGGAAAGGAAGCTGCCATGACAAGCATAGACCGTATCCTGCGCAACAAGGGAACGGAGGTGGTGTCCGTCGCGCCGGACGATGACGCGATGAGCGTTGTGCAGACCCTGGCTCAGCACCGTATCGGCGCCGTGCTGGTGCGTGATGAGGCGGGCACCGTGCTAGGCATCGTCAGCGAGCGGGACCTGGTGCGGGCCATGGCTGAGCGTGGCGCCGAAACCGTGCGGCTGAAGGCGACCGAGCTGATGACCCGGGTGTTGCACACCGTGACGCCGGAAACCCGGGTAACGGAAGCATTGGCCATGGTCACGGGGCGGCGCGTGCGGCATCTGCCTGTCCTGATGCCGGATGGTGCCTTGGGTGGCATGGTCTCGATCGGCGATTTGGTGAAGGCGCGTATTGCCGAGGCGGAGCAGGAGGCGGACGACCTGCGTGTTTATGTGGCGACCGCAGGTTAACGATCGGTAAAAAATGCAGTCGGCAATCCAACCGGCAGCACAACCTTTGGCCTTCTCAAAGCGTTCCCCGGCTACCGCAACGAGGGAGATAGGGCCCATGAAACTCAGGATGCTCGGAGTGGCTGCGCTGGCTGTGACGCTGGTTGGCTGCGGAACGAATGAGCGCGACCGCGTGCAGGGCGGAGCGGCTGCTGGTGCGGCAACGGGCGCCGGTGTCGGTGCCTTCGGCGGTCCGGTGGGCGCGGCTGCCGGTGCGTTGATCGGCGGTGGTGCGGGCGCGGTCACCGGTGCGACCACTTCAGCCGATGACGTGAACCTCGGTCGCCCGGTCTGGAACAATCCAGAGGTGCGCACCCCCGTGGATGAGAACCGGCGCTCCGGCCGCGGCAATGCGCGGCGCGCCAACAATGACGGCGCCTACATGGGCGGCGGCATGGTGATGGAGCAGGGTGGCACGCCGAGCAATCCGCGCCCGGCCGGCACCACGGCTCCGGCACCCGGCGCCACCGGAACGACCCCGAGCCCGACCGATCCCGCGCCCCGCGCGACCCCTTGAGACGCCGGGTAGCGGCCTCCGGGCCGCTACCCGCCCTGTCGGGTCCCGCCGGGCTTTGGCCCGGCCGGCAACCGGCGTAGAATGCCGCCATGCAGTTCAATCACCCGCCCACTCTTGAAGATCTGCAATCCATGGCCGAAGCTGCCTTCTCGGCGCTGCCGGAGGAACTGCGCGAGGCGGTGCGCGGCGCCGCCATCCTGGTCGAGGAAGTTCCCGACGAGGAAACGCTGGAAGCCATGGAGCTTCAGCATCCCTGGGAATTGACCGGCCTTTATCGCGGCGTTCCCCTGACCGAAAAGACACATCTGGCCGTGCCCGCTGAGCCGGACATGATCTTCCTGTTCCGCGAGCCCATCCTGGTGGAGTGGATCGAAACTGGCGAGGACCTGTTTCGCCTCGTGCGCAATGTGCTGGTGCACGAGATCGGCCACCATTTTGGCTTTTCCGACGAAGAGATCACGAGGCTGGAAGACGAGGGCTGACGCCCCCCCTGTTCTCGGCCATATCCTCCAGGGTGCTGGGCTTCGCCAGCGCCGTGGCCACCGCTAGGCGCAAGGCCGGCAACACTTCCGCCGCGAACCAGGGGCGCTTCTCCGCCCAGACGCGCGTGCGCCAGGAGGGATGCGGCAGTGGGAACAGTCCGTTCTCCAGATGGGTGGCGAAGTTCCGCACGGTGTGTTCCAGCCGCCCGGCCGCCGCGGTGCCGAGCCATCCGCCAACGGCATGCCGGCCGATCAGCAGGGTCAGCCGGATGGCGCGCATGGGCTCCAGCAACCGCCTGTGCCACAACGGGGCGCATTCGGGACGCGGCGGGGCATCGCCGCCGCGCGGCAGGCGCCCGGGATAGCAGAAGCCGGTGGGAAGAATGGCGACCAACGCCGGGTCATGGAACCGGAGCTTGTCCAGCCCCAGCCAGTCGCGCAGCCTGTCGCCCGAGGCATCTTCCCACGGAATGCCGCTTTCATGCGCGCGGGTTCCCGGGGCCTGACTGACAATCAGCAGCCGGGCTTCCGTGCTGGTCCGGAAGATCGGGTTCGGTCCCAGCGGCAGATGCGCGGCGCAAAGGGTGCAGGCCCGGGCCGCCGCGGCGGAATTCCGAAGCCGGTCCTCCGCTCCTGCTTCCGGCAACTCCGCCGGCATCATCGCAATGAGGCCAGCAAGGCATCGACAAAGCGCGGCACTACCTCGGTGGCTGGTCCGTGATGCGCTTCATCGAACAGGTGGCTGCCGGCGCTGGGTTCCAGGTTCAGTTCCACCGTCCGTGCCACGCCTGAAAGGGCCGCCACAAATCCGGCCGCTGGATACACCAGGCCGGAAGTGCCGATCGAGAGGAAAAGGCGGCATTGCTCCAGCGCAGCCTCGATCCGGTCCATGCCCATCGGCATCTCGCCGAACCAGACGATATCGGGCCGCAGACCCCCCGTGTTCCCGCAGCCGGGGCAGGGGGTGTCGGTAGCGAGATCATCCTCCCAGTCGGCAACCTGGCTGCACCGCGTGCAGCGGATGCGGCGGAGGGAGCCATGCATCGGCAGCAGCCTGTCAAGTTGGTCGGGCATGGCGCGGTGATGCAGGTCGTCCACGTTCTGCGTCACCAGAAGCGCCGGGGCTGGCCAGGCGGCGACCAGCCGGGCGAGGGCATGGTGGGCCGGGTTGGGCTGCACGGCCGGGTCGCGTAGCTGGGCACGGCGGGCATTGTAGAAGCCATGCACCATCTCGGGATCGCGTGCGAAGGCCTGCGGCGTCGCCACATCTTCCACCTTGTGCCCGGCCCAGAGCCCGCCATGACCCCGAAAGGTCGCCAGGCCGGATTCGGCGGAAATACCGGCGCCGGTGAGGATGATGAGCGGAGGATTAGCCATGTGGTCCAGGGTGGTGCACGGCCGGCAGGCCGTCAAACCCTCGACCTTTGTTCATGATCCAGACCAACCGGGCTGCACCCGTCGCGGGCTTCAGCCTGCGCGAAGCCCTTGATGGGCAGAGCTTGGCGGGACAGGCTCGGCCGGAAGCGGGTCCGGCCGCCGGGCCCGCTTGCCTCAGAACCTCGCCTGGCGCGGCAGCGGCGCCGGAGAAGCGCCTGGCTCTTCCAGCGGGTAATCCACCTCGGGCTCGTAATGCGCCTGCTCCTTGCCAAGCAGCGAGGAGTACAGGCGGAAATGCTCTACCTGCATGGGATTCGGGCGGAACAGATTGTGCGCCTGGACGAAGCCGATCAGCTTGTCGGGGGCTGCCTTGTCGGTCCGGGCCAGGGTGATGTGGGGCGCGAAGCGGCGACGCTCCGGCGGCAGCCCGGCGCGCTGCAACGCCTGCTCGACCTTGGACTGAAGGTGCAGCAGCCTTTCGCCCCGTTCCACCTTCACATGCAGCGAGGTCAGGCGCCCCGCCTTCTCGAACAGATCCAACCCGGCGAGCTGCACCTCGAAGGGGCGGGCGCGGATGGAGGCCAAAGCCTCATCCACTTCATCGGCCTGCCAACCTTCGATCTCGCCGATGAAGCGCAGCGTCAGGTGGTAGTTCTCGGGCGGCACCCAGCGGGCGCCCTGGATGCCGCCGGCAAGGCCGGCCAGCTCTTCCCGCAGTTGCTCCGGTATGGGCAGGGCAACGAACAATCGTGGCATGGCGGGTCAACCTCCCTGCACCTTGGACAGAAGCTCCTGCACGGAGGGGAGCATGCGACGTGCCACCTCCTCGACCCCGCGCGGATTGGGATGGATGCGGTCCGGCTGGTTGAGCGATTCCTCGCCCGCCACACCGTCCAGCAGGAAGGGATAGAACACCGCTTCGGGGTGTTCCCGGTGCAGCCGCTCAAAGGTGCCCCGGAATTCTCGGCCGTAATCCGCCCCCAGATTCGGTGGCGCCAGCATGCCTGCCAGCAGCACGGGCATGCCGCGCTGCTTCAGCCTGGTCATGATGTCGTTCAGGTTGGCATAAGTGTCCGCAGGAGGCACCGCACGCAGCCCGTCATTGCCGCCCAGTGCCACGATCACCGCCCGGGGATTGTCGGCCAGGGCCCAGTCCAGACGCGAACGACCGCCGGCGGTGGTGTCCCCCGAAACGCCGGCCGCGACGATCTGGGCCGGTGTTCCGGCAGTCTCCAGCGCCGCTTGCAGGCGAACGGGCAGGGATTGCTCGCGCGGCAGCCCATATCCGGCGGTGATGGAATCCCCCAGCATCATGATCCGCGGAGGTCCGCCCGCCGCCCCGGTCTGGCCCGAAGCGGACGGCGTCAACGAAAGAATTATCCCGATACCGAGCGCAGACCTTAGCAGCACGTCCCTTCGGCCATATCTGCCCTGCATGTTCGACGCGCCGAATGCCATCCGATCCCCCGCTGCAGGCCCCCCCAAGGGGAGGCATCGCGACACGACCCTCATCGAGGCCCGCGGTCTCACCTTCAAGGTGGCGGCGGCGGGGGGTGAGGTCAACATCCTCCGCGGAGTCGATCTTGCGGTGCAACAAGGCGAGGCGGTGGGGCTGGTCGGCCCGTCCGGCTCCGGCAAGACCAGCCTGCTCATGCTGCTGGCGGGCTTGGAGCGACCCTCAGGCGGCACGCTGCACGTCGCGGGGGAGGATTTGGCCCGGCTGGACGAAGACGCGCTGGCGCGGTTCCGCCGCGACACCCTCGGCATCGTGTTCCAGTCCTTCCACCTGGTGCCGACCATGACGGCGCTGGAGAACGTTGCCGTGCCGCTGGAGTTCGCCGGACGTCGCGACGCCTTCGACCGTGCGCGCTCGGCGCTGGAGCGGGTCGGTCTTGGCCACCGGCTGGATCATTATCCCGGCCAGCTTTCAGGGGGCGAACAGCAGCGCACCGCTCTGGCCCGCGCGGTGGTGGCCGAGCCCCGCCTGCTGCTGGCGGACGAACCCACCGGCAACCTCGACGGCGCCACGGGGCAGAAGGTCATGGACCTGCTGTTCGGCCTGCGCGAGCAACTTGGAATGACGCTGGTGCTGATCACCCATGACCCGGCGGTGGCGGGGCGTTGCGGCCGGCAGATCCGCATGTCCGACGGACAACTCAGCGCATGATGCAGACACTGGCCCTCGGCTTCCGCTTCGCGCGGCGCGAGCTGCGCGGCGGCATCAAGGGGCTGCGCATCGTGCTGGCCTGCCTGGCGCTGGGTGTTGCTGCCAT
Organism: Teichococcus globiformis; assembly: GCF_042646265.1. Lineage (NCBI taxonomy): Bacteria > Pseudomonadati > Pseudomonadota > Alphaproteobacteria > Acetobacterales > Roseomonadaceae > Roseomonas > Teichococcus globiformis. The sequence continues at coordinate 338,141 of NZ_JBHRTN010000018.1, read as the reverse complement.
CACCGCCGTGGGCACGCTACGCGCGGCGACGCAGGCGGGCCTCGCCGCTGACGGAAGCCGCATCCTGGGCGGTGACCTTCAGGTGGCCATGTCCTACCGGCCGATGCCCCAGCCGGTGCGGGACTGGATCACCGGGCAAGGCGCACGCCTTGCCGAGATCGTCGAGATGCGGGCCATGGCCGTGGCCGATTCCGGCGAACGGACCTTGGTGGAGCTGAAGGCGGTGGACGGCAGCTACCCGCTCTACGGCGAACTGGCACTGGAGCCGGCAGGGGCGCTGCCGAAGGGCGCCGTGGCGCTCGATCCGCTGGTGGCCGAGCGTCTCGGTCTCGCGCATGGCGACACGGTGCGGCTGGGCGAGGCTCGGCTGCGCTATGCCGGCACCGTAGCGCAGGAGCCCGACAAGGTGGCGAGCCCCGCCATCCTTGGCCCGCGCGCCATGATCAAGTTGGGCGACCTGGCGGCCACGCAGCTGATCCAGCCCGGATCGCTGGTGCAGTTCCAGTACAACATCGCCCTGCCGCCCGGTGCCTCGGAGGCGGATTTCGCGCGCGGCCTGCGCGAGCGGGGCGACGGCGGCTGGCGCATCCGCTCGGCGGCCGAGGCTTCGCCAGGGGTGAACCGCTTCCTGGACCGTGCGGCATCCTTTCTGACGTTGGCCGGACTGACGGCGTTGCTGGTGGGCGGCATCGGCGTGGCCACCGGAGTGCGTTCATGGCTCGACCAGCGGGCGCGCACCATCGCCACGTTACGCTGCCTCGGCGCACCCGCCCGACTGATCTTCGTCACTTACCTGATTCAGGTCATGGTGCTGTCGGCGCTCGGCATCCTGATCGGGCTGGTCGCCGGGCAGGGTCTTACCGTGCTGGGTGCCCATGCCTTGTCATCCGTGCTGCCGGTGCCACCGCGGCTGGGGATCTACCCCCTGCCGCTGGCGCAGGCGGCGCTGTATGGCATGCTGACGGCGCTGGTTTTTGCCCTCTGGCCGCTGGGCCGGGCGCGCGAGATCCCCGGTGCCGCCCTGTTCCGCGACGCGGTGCAGCGCAGTGCGGGATGGCCGCGCCTGTCGCTGCTGCTCGCCAATGGTGCCGCCGTACTGGCCCTGGTGGCGCTGGTGGTCGGCACAGCCGAGCAGCGTGGCTTCGCGCTCGGCTTCTGCGGCGCCGCGATTGGCACGTTGCTGCTGTTCCGGCTCGGTGCCTGGGGACTGGCCGCCTTTGCGCGGCGGCTACGCGGCGTGCGCCGGCCTTCGCTGCGGCTGGGGCTGGCCAATCTCCACCGGCCCGGTGCGCCCACCGCGCTGATGCTGGTCAGCCTTGGCATCGGGCTGACGACCTTGTCGGCCATCGCCATGATCGAAGGCAATCTGCGCCAGCAGATCCAGGGGCAGATGCCGGACCAGGCGCCGAATTTCTACTTCATTGATATCCAGAGCGATCAGGCGGAACGCTTCGACGCTGTGGCGAGGGCGCAGCCCGGCGTTACCGAGGTCCGGCGCGTGCCGTCGCTCCGGGCCCGCATTGTGTCGATCAAAGGGGTGCCGGTGGGCCAGGCGGTGGTCAGCGAGGAAACGCGCTGGGCCCTTCAGGGCGATCGCGGCCTGACCTATGCCGCCAGCCCGCCTGAAGGCACCCGCCTGTCGCGCGGCGAATGGTGGGCGCCGGATTATAACGGTTCGCCATTGCTGTCGCTGGACGAGAGGCTGGCCGCGGGCTGGGGACTGGCGTTGGGCGACGAGATCACCGTCGATGTTCTGGGCCGCGAGGTGCCGCTGAAGCTAGCCTCGACCCGTCAGATCGAATGGCAGGGGCTGGGGCTGAACTTCACCCTGATCGCGTCGCCTGGGCTGCTGTCGGCGGCGCCGCATACCCACATCGCAACGCTGCGCGGCGATGCGGCACGGGATTCTGCTACCTTGCGCGCTGTAACGGATGCCTTTCCCAACGTGTCCGGCATCCGGGTCCGGGATGCCCTGGAAGCTGTGGCGGGTCTGCTGCAGCGGATGGGTACGGCGATCTCGGCGGTGGCGTCCGTGACGCTGGCGGCCGGTGCCCTTGTTCTGGCGGGTGCGATGGCGGCCGGGCAGCGGGGACGCGTGCGCGATGCGGTGGTGTTGAAGGTAGTCGGTGCCACACGGGCGCAGATCCGCCGGGCCTGGTTGGTGGAGTTTGGGCTGCTCGGCGTGACGGCCGGATGCATCGCCGCCCTGTGCGGCACCTTGGCCAGCTGGGCGGTAGCACGCTACGTTATGCGGACGGACTGGGTGTTTCTTCCGTTCACCCTGGGGATCACCGTGATCGGCTGCACCTTGCTGACGCTGGCCTTGGGCTATGCCGGCACGGCACTGGCCCTGCGAGCGAGGGCCGCGCCATTGCTGCGGAATGAATGAGCGGCAAGAAATGGTTGTGCTGAGGTTTCATTATTCAGTCTGAGGTTGTATCACCGGGCGTGGGAAAATCACGCTAAGTTGACATGACCGATAGCCTAACCGAGATCGACGAAAACCTGCTGCGTCGCGCCTTCAAATTGGCGCAGCAGGCGCGGGAGCAGGGTCACCGCCCCTTCGGCACCGTGGTGGCCAGCGCCGGCGGACGTATTCTGGCGGAAGGCGGTTCCGGTGGCAGTTCCACCCGGGTGCTGGAGCACTCGGAAATCAACACTCTCCGAGCGCTGGAGGCGGCTGGCACTGGGCGGTCGGTCCTGGCGAGTGCCACCATTTACTGCTCGGCTGAGCCCTGTCCCATGTGCGCCGGCGCCATCTTCGAGAGTGGCATCGGACGCGTGGTTTATGGCTTTTCGCTCAATGCCGTCTTGCGGCTGCGCCGCGAACAAGGGGAAAAAGGCCTTTCCCTCAGCTGCCGTGCCGTGTTGCAATCAGCTGACCACCCGCCCGGGATCATCGGCCCGTGCCTGGAAGACGAGGCTTCGGCGGCACATCGCGAATACTGGACGCGACCGATGCGGGAATCCCATTGAAACAGATTACGAATAGTCCATATTAAGCCGTGATCTGCGCGGATCCTCCGCGCCGTCAGGAGTTCTCAACCCTATGGCATCTGGTCCTGACTACCGCTACCCGACCGGCATGACGGGGTGGGGCCGCACGGCAACCGCCGATGCGGCTGCCATCGACGCAGGCCTGCGGAGCTACATGCTCCGTGTTTACAATTGGATGGCGTCCGGTCTGCTGCTGACCGCCATTGTCGCCTACCTGATCGCGAACACCGGCGCGGCCGACCTGTTCTACACCCGCGTCATGACACCGCGCGGCGCCGCGACCTCGCCCACCATTCTGGGCTTTGTCGCCATGCTGGCACCGCTCGGCTTCGTGCTGGCCCTGTCGTTCGGCATCAACCGGATGAGCAAGGGCGCGGTGCAGGGGCTATTCTGGCTGTTCTGCGCCACGATGGGCGCGTCCATGGCGAACATCTTCGCCGTGTATGTGGGCACCTCCATCGCCACGACCTTTGTGATCACCGCGGGCATGTTCGCCGCCGTCAGCCTCTACGGCTACACGACCAAGGCGGACCTGACCAAGCTCGGCACGTTCATGATGATGGGCCTGATCGGCATCATTCTGGCGAGCCTGGTGAACATGTTCGTGGGCTCCTCGGCTCTGCAGTTCGCCATCAGCGTGATCGGCGTCGTTGTGTTCGTGGGCCTCACTGCCTACGACACCCAGCGGATCAAGGCGGATTACGTCGAGTATGCCTATGCTGAGGGCACGGACATCGCCGCCAAGCGCAGCGTGTTCGACGCGCTCAGCCTGTACCTGAACTTCATCAACCTGTTCCAGCTGCTGCTGCAGTTCATGGGCGTCCGCCAGCAGGATTGATGCGGCCAGAGCGGTGACGAGGCGCCGGTTCGATCCGGCGCCCCGGAACGACGAAGCCCCGGGAGGCACGGCCTCTCGGGGCTTTTTCATGCGCGCTTGCCAGGGCGGATCAGCCCTTGAGATGCTCCAGCAGCTTGTTCATGGCGCCGTTCTTGTCGGTCCCGTCGATGGCCGCGACCTCGGCCGCCAGGCGGTCCATCGCCAGCTCATAGATCTGCCGCTCGGAGAATGACTGGTCAGGCTGGCCGGCATTGCGGTGCAGGTCCCGCACCACCTCGGCGATCTGCACCGGGTCTCCGCTGTTGATCTTCTGCTCGTATTCCTGGGCCCGACGGGACCACATGGTGCGCTTGATGCGAGCGCGGCCCCTCAGCGTTTCAAGCGCCTCGCCCATCATGTTGGTGCCAGCGAGTTTGCGGAGGCCGGCGGAGGCCGCCTTGTTCAGCGGCACCCGCAAGGTCATGCGGTTCTCCTCGAAGGTGACGATGATCACCTTGAGCTCGGTGCCGGCCACCGCCATGCTCTCGATGCCTTGCACCTGCCCGACGCCATGGGTGGGGTAGACCACATGGTCGCCGGCCTTGAACTCCTCGCCACGGTTGCCGAGTGGCTTGGGCGGCGGGGCAGGACGGGCGGGGCCTGCGGCGACGCTTTCGGTCGGCGAGGGTTCCTGGCTTTCCGCCATGCCGCGCCGGGCGGCGGCCGGAGGGGAGGATTTCGCGCCGGCGGGTGGCTTCATTCCGCTTTCAACTCCTGCGAAAGTCTGTCACAGAGGCCGCGCCGGTGCCGGGCGTGCTGCGGATCATTGTCCGCCTTCCGCCCCCGGGCCGAACGCGGCAGCGTATGACCATGGGAAATGGTGCGAGCCCGCTGGCCCGCAACCGTCACCAAGGCGGAACCTATCACGAAAAGGCGGCAGCGTCACCTTGCCGGACAAGCCGGCCGGGTGCCTCAGGGTTTGCCGGGATTGGTGCTCAGCAGCGCGCGCTTGTCCGGCTTGCCGTTCCATTCCTCGGCATCGGCGGGAGCCTCGCCTTTGCGGGTGATGTTGGGCCAGACCTGAGAATATTCGCGGTTAACCTCGGCCCAGTCTGCGGCACGGTCATCGCTGTCAGGCAGAATGGCCTCGGCCGGGCATTCCGGTTCGCAAACGCCGCAATCGATGCACTCGTCGGGGTGGATGACCAGGAAGTTCTCGCCGACATAGAAGCAGTCGACAGGGCACACCTCGACGCAATCCATGTACTTGCAGCGAATGCAGTTCTCGGTGACGACATAGGTCACGGCCGGGTTCCTCAGGCAGATCCACAGAACGCGCCGAAGGCGGAGCGCGGGGCAGAGATGGACTGTGCGGCGGCATGACGCAACCGCGATTGTGCGCCGCGGGGGCATGGCACCACGGAGCGATTCACGACCCTTGCGGGGTCAGGTCCTCGTAGAGGGTCCGCGCTTCCGGGGCAGGGCCCCGCCGCTCGGCCAAGGCTTGAACGCGCCAGACCTTGACGATCCCCCGCTCCGACCCGCCAAGCGCCAAAGTGATCACATCGCCTACCCGCAGCTTGGCATGCGGCTTGTCCACCGGCTGGCGGTTCAGCCGCAGAGCACCACGCTCCACCAGCCTGCTGCACTCGGCGCGGGTCTTGGCCACCCGCGCGCACCAGAGCCACTTGTCCAGTCGCTGCCAGTCCCGGTCTTCGGCTTCAACCATGGGTCAGGCGCGGTGTGCGCGCATCAGCCCTTGTCGAGCTTGAGGCGCGCCAGCACCGCGAAGGGGCTGTCGGGGTCCGGTCCTTTGTCCTTCGACCCGGTGAAGCTGTAGGAGCGAGGCTCGGAACGGTCCTCGCGCGGCGGGCGGCGGTCGCCCCGCGGTGGACGGGGCCCGCCCTTGTTCTGGAACCGGGGGCCCCCTTCGCCCTCACCACGGGGAGGGCGCGGCCCACCCTTGCCCTGGAAGCGTGGTCGTCCGCGATCCTGACGCGGGGCCTCGGCACCTTCCGGCTGGGGGATGGCGGCGGCGTCGCCCTGTGCCTCCTGGCCCTCCACAGGGGAAGCGTCGCGGTTCGGCCCACGATCCTGGCGACCCTGGCGCGGGCCGCGCTCCGCGGATCCGGGCCGGGCGCCTTGGCGTTGGTCGGGACGGCCCCCGCGGCGGAAGCGAGCGCCGCGATCTTCCCGCCGGGCCGACACCATGGCCGGTCCAGGCGGCCCAAAGGCGTCCTCGGCCAGTGGCTCGGCCGGCATCAGGCGGAAGCCCAGGCTCTGCAACACTTCCGGCAGGATATCGGCCTTGACGCCGAGGCGGCTGGCTACGTCCGGCGGCAGCATGGCGGGGGCGCGGCGGGTGAGGTGGCCCAGCTCCCCGGCCACCCGCTCGGCGACATCGAGGCGCAGCAGCACCGGACCCGCAGGCACCCAGCCCATGGTTTCGGCAAAGCCCTCCGGCCAGCCTTCCGGCGGCGGCACGGAAACCAGTCCGCCGCCTGGGACCACCGGCACATCGCATTCGGCCTTGAGCGCCCAGAGCTGCGCACGCAGCACCATCGGCTTGGGCTTCAGCATCTCCGGCAGGTAGAGCGCGAAGCGGCCGGCGCGGATACCGATGCCCTTGAGCTTCTGCCGCAGCTCGGGATTGACCTCCGCCTCGGTCCCGCCGGGCATCAGCCCCAGATACTCGCGCAGGCGGAAAGCAGGGCCGCGCAGCGTGTTGTCCTCGGCGGCCTTGGCCTCCACGGCGTCGAGCGCGGCCAAGTCGCGCTTCACCATGGCCTCGAGCCAAGTGGCCAGCTTCTCCCGGATGCGCTCACGCTGCGCCCCGTCGAGGAACTCGGATTGCAGCACCTCGATCAGCGGCTTGTCCGGGGTGGGGCCGGGTCGCAGTCGTGCGACCTCGTCACCATTCCAGGTGATGCGGTGGTTGGGCGTCAGGGCGAAGGCGTCGTCGGACGCCGTTTCCAGATCAGTCACGCGCTTTGGCATCTCACTTTGCAAGGCACGGCGGGCAGCACGCAGGACGAGTTTGCGCTCTTCCTCATTACCCGCAGCGGCATCGGGTTCAAACATGAAACCGGTGACATGGCCAACTCCATGGCCTTCCACCACGACCTCTCCCTGCCGGGTCACGGCGGAAAGCAGTTCCTCGGCACTGTCATCGAGCCGGCGGATCAGGTGGGCGGCGCGCCGGTCCACGAAGCGGGCGGTCAGCCGCTCGTGCAGCGCATCGCTCACCATGTCCTCGGCGGCGCGGGCTTCGTTCTGGTAGCGGGCGGCATCGCGCAGCCAGTCAGCGCGGGCAGCGATGAAGGCCCAGACACGGATGGCCGAGAGCCGCGTCATCAGCGTGTCGATGTCGCCCTCGATCCGGGCGCACAGGCCGATCTGCTGGCCGACCCAGTCGCCGGGCAGATGCCCGTCCTTGATCAGGTGAGTGAAGATGCGACCGCAAAGGCGGGTGTGGCTGTCATCGGCCAGCTTGCGGAAATCCGGCACCTGGCAGGTTTCCCACAGCAGGCGGGTACGGGATCGGCTGTTGGCCAGCTTCCGCACCTCCTGCTCCCGCGCCAGGTGGGAGAGGGTGATGTGGTCCGTCGCGTCGTGCCCTCGCGCCAGTCCGGGCACTGGCGGCGGCGCGGCCAGGCTGTCGAGCAGCGCGTCGGGACCAGTGAAATCCAGGTGGGAGTTACGCCAGGCCAGGGTCGTCAGGGTCTCGAACTGGTGGCCTTCGATCTTGTCCACCATCTCGGCCGGCAAGGGAGGGCATTCGGCGGTGGAGCCGAAGGTGCCATCCCGCATGCCGCGGCCAGCCCGCCCGGCGATCTGGGCCGCCTCCTGCGCCGCCAGCGGGCGGGGGCGGTGGCCGTCGAATTTCTGCAAGGAGGCAAAGGCCACATGGTCCACATCCATGTTCAGCCCCATGCCGATAGCGTCGGTCGCCACCAGGAAATCCACCTCGCGGTTCTGGTACAACGCCACCTGGGCATTGCGTGTGCGGGGCGACAGGCGGCCCATCACCACCGCGCAGCCGCCACGTCGGCGGCGGATGGCCTCTGCGATGGCGTAAACCTCTCCGGCCGAGAAAGCGACCACGGCCGAGCGTGGCGGCAGCCGGGTGAGCTTGGCGGGGCCAGCATAGGAAAGCTGCGACAGGCGCGGCCGCGTTTCGACCTCGGCCTGCGGGATCAGCCGCTGCAGCAGCGGGCGGATGGTCTCGGCGCCGAGAAACATCGTTTCCACCAGACCCCGGGCGTTCAGCAGCCGGTCGGTGAAGACATGGCCGCGATCCGGGTCGGCGCAGAGCTGGATCTCGTCCACCGCCACGAACTCCACCCTGCGGTCCAGCGGCATCGCCTCCACCGTGCAGGCGAACCACTTGGCGCCCGGCGGGACGATCTTTTCCTCCCCCGTGATTAGCGCGACATGGCGCTCCCCCTTTACCGCCACCATGCGGTCGTAATTCTCCCGCGCCAGCAGCCGCAGGGGAAAACCGATGATGCCGGAGGCATGGGCCAGCATCCGGGTGATCGCCAGGTGGGTCTTGCCGGTGTTGGTCGGGCCGAGGACGGCTTTCACCCTGGCCGGAAACATCGCGGAGGAAGACAGGGAACCGGCGTCGGCAGACAGGGCGGTATCGCGCATCGCCTGCCTTGTGTGGCGCTTCGCGGCCGCACATGCAACGGGTGCGGCCATTTCTCCTCTGTGTCCAGGGCCGTGCCCGGCCCTGGCGGCGGCGCTACGCCCGGTGCAATCTGCCCCGAGATCATGCCCCCCGACTCCGCCGCCCCACCCTTTCAGCGCCTGCGCCACATGGCGCTGATCGGCGCGGTGTTTGCCGCCATCGGCGTGGTGCAGCCCTTTCTGCCAGCTTACCTGGCGCTGCGGGGCCTGAATGCCGAGCAGGTGTCGCTGGTGCTGGCCCTGGGGGCGGCAGTTCGATTGCTGGCCGGGCCGGCGGGCGGGCGGCTGGCCGATGCGCTCGGCGATCCACGGCTGCTGATGGCGTTGCTGGCGGGGACGGCGGTGCTGGCGGCGCTGGGGTTCGGATGGGCGGCGGGCCTGGCGGGCTTCGTGGTGGCGCAAATGGCTCTGAACATCGCCATGGCGCCGCTTACGCCCCTGGCCGACGCGCTGTCCCTGGCAGCTGCCCGGCGTGGCGGCTTCGATTACGGACCGGTTCGCGCGGCCGGGTCCATCCTCTACATGGCCATGGCCGTGGTAACCGGCTGGCTGGCAGGCCGCTTCGGCCTCGGCATCCTGCCCTGGCTGGTGGCGGTGGCACTGGGTGCGGCGCTGCTCTCGATTCTTGTGCTGCCCAGGGCTCCGGACAGGGCGGCGCGGCGTGGCGTACGGGGCGGCGTGCTCGCGGCGCTGCGCCTTCCCGGCTTTGCCCGGCTGCTGCTGCTGTCCGGGCTGATCCAGAGCAGCCACGCCGCCTATTACGCCTTCAGCAGCATCCATTGGGGCGCGGTGGGCCATGCTCCGGCCACGATCGGCCTGCTCTGGGGCCTCGGAGTGGTAGGGGAGATCGCGCTGTTCCTGTTCGGGCAACCCGTGATCCGCCGTCTGGGCCCGGCCGGCATGGCCGGATTGGCGGCCTCAGCTGGGATCGTGCGCTGGCTGGGCATGGGCTTCACCGACTGGCTGCCTGCCTTGGTGCTGCTGCAGACCCTGCATGCGCTGAGCTTCGGCGCGCAGCACCTTGCGGCCATGCACCTGATCCAGCGCCTGGTGCCGCCCCATCTGGCCGGTACGGCGCAGAGCCTGCACGCCGCGCTGGGGGTAGGACTGCTGATGGGGGCGATGACCTGGCTGTCGGGGCCGCTCTATGCCGCATGGGGCAGCGGCGTCTTCACCGCCATGGCCGTGCCTTGTGCCCTGGCGTTGCCCTTGGCGGCCACCCTGCGCCGCGCGGAGCCGCGTGGGCGGTGATCAGGCCTGGGCGGCCTCGCTCCGCGCCAGCTCCTGCGGGGCAGGCCCGACAGGAATGGCGCCGGCGAGCGGCCAGGACGGCGTGCCGGCATCACGCCATCGCTCGCCATCCCAGCGACGGGGCTCGATCCGCACATCGTGGCCGTGCACACAGATGCGGTTGTAGGCGTTGGGCTCCCCCCGGAGCCGGGTGGAAATGGCGGAGCCCGCCTGCACCACCAGCAACTCGTCCGGGTGCCCGCCGGAGGCCGGCGCGCCACGATGCAGCCGCACATAGCCGCGGTGCAGGTGCCCGGACAGGATCAGCCGCACCCCTGCCTTCTGCAGCAGTTCCAGCGCCGGGGCGGCACGGGCGGCCAGCGGAGTGTCCGGCTCGTCCTCCGGCGCCAGAAACGGATGGTGCGCGACGACGATGCGGAACAACCCTGGCGGAAGATCCTCCAGCCGTTCGAGCAGCCGCTTGAGCCGGCCCTTCTTGACCCGGCCTTCTTCCCAGGAGAAGTGCCAGCCGCCGCGGACCACGGTGTTCAGGCCGATCACTGCCAGGTGCCCGTCCCGCCACACCGGCTCGGTCTTGCCGCCGATGAAGCGCCGCCAGCGGCCGAAGGGATCAAGGAAGCGCTCCCATGGCCAGTAGTTGGTGATGTCGTGATTGCCCGGCACCACCACGACGGGAGCCTTCAGCGCATCCAGAAATCGCCGCGCAGCACGATACTCGCGGGCCCGCGCCCGCATGGTCAGGTCGCCGCTGACCACCACCACATCGGCAGGATCCTCGTTCAGGGTGGCCAGCAACGCTGTCGCCGCGGCCTCGTCCACGCGCCCGTAATGCAGGTCGGAGATGTGGTCGATACGGCGGGACGGGATCATGCGCGCGGTCCATCCTTTCAACGTGGGTCCAGGAGCAGCAACGCCCGGTCGAGGCGGATGGATGCGGCGCGTCGAACCGTCAAGCTGCGGGAGAAGGGCCGGCCTCGGTCAGGGTGCGGCTACGACCCAGGAAGGCGTTCGGGCCGCCAGAGCAAAGGTTCCCGCTGGTGTCGTGCTGCGCGTGACACATTATTTTGCTGGCGTTCAGGACTTCTTCATCGATGGAGCGGATCCTATGTCCATCAACGATGAAAGGAGACCGGTGTCATGTCCTGGAACATGCATCCGCAGCCCATCAATCCCCGCAACCTGCTCCGTGGCCTTCTGGAACTGCCTTGGAACGCGCCCCTGTTCGGGCCGATCCGTCTGAAGCGCCCCAACGATTGAGCTGGCCGGCAGCGGCCCGGGAGCCTCGCCTGTGCCTTCGCATGGGTAGGAGGGTCCGACCGCGTCGAGACGATCCTGCAATGAAAAAGGCCGGCGGAAGCGCCGGCCTTTTTGCTGCTGAGGCTGATTGATGCCCGACGGCCGGGGAAAGCTTCCCCGGCCCTGAAGGATCAGGCGGCCTTCGCCATGTTGCGCAGCACGTAGTGCAGGATGCCGCCGTTCTTGTAGTACTCGACCTCGTCGGCCGTATCGACGCGGCACTGCACCTCGGTTTCCGTGGTGCTGCCATCCGGGCGATGGATGACGAGCTTCAGGATCATCCGCGGCTTCAGTTCCTCGAGGCCGAGGATGTCGATGGTTTCCTCGCCCGTCAGCTGCAGGGTCTCGCGGTTCTCGCCCGGCTTGAACACCAGCGGCAGCACGCCCATGCCCACCAGGTTCGAGCGGTGGATGCGCTCGAAGCTCTCGGTGATGACCGCCTTCACGCCCAGCAGGAAGGTGCCCTTGGCCGCCCAGTCACGGGACGAGCCGGTGCCGTACTCCTTGCCGCCGAAGATCACCAGCGGGGTGCCCTCGGCCTTGTAGCGCATGGCCGCGTCGTAGATCGGCATCACGTCGCCCGAAGGCTGATGCTTGGTGATGCCGCCCTCGATGCCTGGCACCATCTCGTTCTTGATGCGGATGTTGGCGAAGGTGCCGCGCATCATGACCTGGTGGTTGCCGCGGCGGGCGCCGTAGCTGTTGAAGTCCGCCTGCCGCACCTGATGCTCGCCCAGGTACTCGCCGGCCGGGGAAACCTTCTTGATGTTGCCGGCCGGAGAGATGTGGTCGGTGGTGATCGAGTCACCGAGCTTGGCCAGCACACGGGCGCCCTGGACCGAGGCGATGGGCCGCGGCTCGGCGTCCATGCCCTCGAAATAGGGCGGGTTCTGGACGTAGGTGGAGCCCGAGTTCCAACGATAGGTGTCGGACCCGGCATCGACGCGGATCGCCTGCCACTGCTCCGGGCCCTTGAAGACGTCGGAGTAGCGGCTCTGGAACATCTCGCGCGTGACCACGGCGGCCACGGTGTCGTTGACCTCCTTCTGGGTCGGCCAGATGTCCTTCAGGTAGACCGGCTGGCCGTTCGAGCCGGTGCCGATGGCTTCCTTGGTGACGTCGAGGTTGATCGACCCGGCCAGGGCGTAGAGCACCACCAGCGGCGGGGAGGCCAGGTAGTTGGCGCGCACGTTCTGGTGCACGCGGCCCTCGAAGTTGCGGTTGCCCGACAGCACCGAGACGGCAACCAGCTTGTTGTCCTCGATCGCGTCGACGATCGGGTCGGGCAGCGGGCCGGAATTGCCGATGCAGGTGGTGCAGCCATAGCCGACCGTCTGGAAGCCCAGCGCGTCGAGGTGCTGCGTCAGGTCCGCCTTGTTCAGGTAGTCGGTCACCACCTGGGAACCGGGCGCCAGGGAGGTCTTGACCCAGGGCTTCGGCTTCAGGCCCAGCGCGTTGGCCTTCTTCGCCACCAGGCCCGCGGCCACCAGCACGTAGGGGTTCGAGGTGTTGGTGCAGGAGGTGATGGCAGCGATCACCACGTCGCCATGGCCCAGATCGAAGTTCGAGCCGGTCACGGGCACGCGCAGATCGGCCTTGTCGCCGGGCACGCCGAGGTTGCCGGAAGCCAGCTCCTTGGCGAAGGCGGGGGCGGCATTGTCGAGCGAGACGCGGTCCTGCGGGCGCTTCGGGCCGGCCATGGACGGCACCACCGTCGCCATGTCCAGCTCCAGCGTGTCGGTGAACACAGGGTCGGGCTGGCCTTCCTCGCGGAACATGCCCTGGGCCTTGTAGTATTCGCGCACCAGGTTGATGCGGTGCTCGTCGCGGCCGGACAGGCGCAGGTAGTCCAGCGTCACCTCATCGACCGGGAAGATGCCGCAGGTCGCTCCGTACTCGGGGGCCATGTTGCCGATGGTCGCGCGGTCGGCCAGTGCCATGTCGGCGAGGCCGGGGCCGTAGAACTCGACGAACTTGCCCACCACACCCTTCTTGCGGAGCATCTGGGTCACCGTCAGCACCAGATCGGTGGCGGTGACGCCCTCGCGCAGGCGGCCATGCAGCTTGAAGCCGATGACGTCGGGGATCAGCATGGCGATCGGCTGGCCGAGCATGGCCGCCTCCGCCTCGATGCCGCCCACGCCCCAGCCCAGCACGCCGAGGCCGTTCACCATGGTGGTGTGGCTGTCGGTGCCGTAGCAGCTGTCAGGGTAGGCGAAGGTTTCGCCGGCGTCGGTGGCGGTCCAGACGCCCTGCGCCAGGTATTCCAGGTTCACCTGGTGGCAGATGCCGGTGCCGGGGGGGACGACGCGGAAGTTGTTGAACGCCTCCTGGCCCCAGCGCAGGAACTCGTAGCGCTCGCCGTTGCGCTCGAACTCGATGTCGACGTTGGTCTGCAAAGCGCTCGCCGTCGCCGAGACATCGACCATGACAGAATGGTCGATGACGAGGTCGACGGGCACCAGCGGGTTCACGCGGCGCGGGTCGCCGCCCAGCTTGGTGATGCCGTCGCGCATCGCGGCCAAGTCCACCACGGCAGGGACGCCGGTGAAATCCTGCATCAGGATGCGGGCGGGGCGGAAGGGCACTTCCTTCTCGCTCTTGCCTTCCTTCACCCATTCGGCGATCGCTTCCGCGTCCTTCACCGAATAGGCGCGGCCGTCCTCGTGACGGAGGACGTTCTCCAACAGAACCTTCAGGCTGAAGGGCAGGCGGCTCACATCGCCGATGCTCTTCGCCGCCTCGGGGATGCTGAAGTAGTGGTAGGTCTTGCCGTCAACCGCCAGGGAGCGACGCGCCTTCAGGCTATCCTGCCCGATCATCCGCATGGTCCGGGGTCCCCTCGAATATTTGCTGCGAACGGGGAGGCTTATTACACGCTCTGCAAGCCCGGTCTATCGGGCCGAAGGGGTTCGTGTGCCTTGCTGGAAGCCAGAGATATTGCAGTGTTGCGCGGCGAAAGGATGGTTTTCGCAGGGCTCGGCCTGCGCGTCGCGCCGGGCGAGGCGGTGGTGCTGATTGGTACCAATGGCGCGGGAAAATCGACTTTGCTGCGCACGCTTGCAGGATTGCTGACACCGGCTGCCGGGGACATCCTCTGGCAAGGCGAAAACGTTGCCGACGACCCCGCTGCCCATGCTGCCCGGCTGCGCTACCTTGCCCATGCCGATGCGCTGAAAGCAGGGCTGACCGTCGCGGAGAATCTGGCCTTCTGGGCACGGATCTGGGGTGGTGCGCCGCGCGAGGCTCTGGAGGCCCTGGGTCTGGAACCGCTCGCCGAGCTACCCGCGCGCATGCTCTCGGCCGGACAGCGGCGGCGGCTCGCCCTGGCGCGGCTGGTGCTCGCCCCCTGTCCCCTCTGGCTGCTGGACGAGCCCTCGGTCGGGCTGGACGCCGCATCGGTTGATCGGCTAGGCGGCCTGCTGCGGCGGCATCGGGCGCAGGGCGGCATGGTGGTCGCCGCGACCCACGTGCCGCTGCCGCTCGATGCGGTGCGGGAGCTGCGGCTGGAAGGCTATGGCGCATGATGGCCCTGCTGCGCCGGGAGATGCTGCTGGCCGCCCGCCATCCGGCCGACACGCTGGCCGCCGTGCTGTTCTTTCTTCTGGTGACGGCGCTGTTTCCTTTTGGTGTCGGCCCGGCGCCCGACATGCTGGCACGGCTGGCGCCGGGCGCCCTGACGGCTTCCGCCCTGCTGGCGGCGCTGCTGCCCCTGGAGCGGCTCTTCGCCGCCGAGGCCGAGGACGGGTCGCTCGACCAGCTTCTGTTGTCGGGCCTGTCGCGGACGGAGATCGCTGGCGCCAAGGCGTTGGCGCATTGGCTTTGCACGGGGGGGCCACTTCTGCTGGCCACGCCGGTGGCCGGCGCCATGCTGAACCTGCCAACCGAAGCCTGGCCGGTGGCAATGCTGGCCCTCGGCCTGGCGACAATGTTTCTGTCATTGCTGGGCACGGCAGGGGCGGCGCTGACACTGGGCGCGCGGCGGGGCGGGGTGCTGCTGCCGCTGCTGGTGTTGCCACTGGCCATTCCGGCGGTGATCTTCGGCGCGGCAGCCATTGAGGCGGCGGCCGGTGCCGTTTCGCCGCGGCCGTTCCTGTTGTTGCTGGCCGCGCTGGTGGTGGCGGCCCTGCCGCTGGCGCCGCTGGCCGCGGGTGCCGCGCTCAGGGGCGACTAGGGCCGGGCTTCAGGCGGCTTCACGTGGGCTGGCTCGACTGCCATCGGTCACCACGCGGTCGCGTCCCTGCGCCTTGGCGCGGTACAACGCCGCATCGGCCCGCCGCAACGCGGCCGCGATCGGGCGGCCCGTGGACCAGATGGCGATGCCGGCGCTGAGCGTGGCGCAGCCTGCCACCGGATGCGGCTCCCCGGCCACAGCCTGACGCAGGCTTTCGGCGAGGGAAGCGGTGCCGGTGGCGTCGTCGAGCACAACCAGCAGGAACTCCTCGCCACCCCAGCGGCCAAGCCGGGCGCCGTCCGGCAGGGCCTGTCGCATGCGGCGGGCCAGCAGGGCCAACAGGTCGTCGCCCACCAGATGGCCGAAGCGGTCGTTCACCGCCTTGAAGTGATCCAGGTCGAGCAGCGCCAGCCCGACCCGGCGTCCGCCCCGCCCCGCCAGGCTGCGCAGCAGCCGCTCCAGCCCGCGGCGGTTGGGCAGGCCGGTCAGGGTGTCGGTCAGGGCCGCACTCTCCATGTCACGGGCGATCTCCGCGGCGCGTTCGTAGCGGGCATTGATCAACGTGATCAGCGACAAGGCGCCAAGAATGAGGCCGTGCGCCGCATAGGCATGAAACAGCAGCATGGCCGCGCCGGGGGGCAGGGTGGCACCCGGCCAGACCACCAGTGGCGGCAACAGCGAGGATCCGAACAGCGTGCCCGCCGCAATCAGCGCCACACGCCTCTCAAACAGCACAAAGGCCACCACATACAGAAAGGGCAGCCAGATCAGCAGTGAGGCGGCGTGGTAGAGGCCGAAATTCCCCGGCGCGAGGAGAGAGGCTGCCAGCTTGCTCAGGAAGTAGATGCCCAGAATACCATAGGTCGCCAATTCGATCGCCGCGCGGCGGTGAGGCAGCCAGTGCAGCAGCAGCGGCCCTGTTGCGCACAAGGCGACCATCGCGGGATAGGCAATCTGGTCGAGGCCCGACAACAGGCCCAGCCTCGCTTCCAGCGCCCAAAGGGCCAGCGTCACCACCATCCCAAACAGGAACAACAGGGTGACCACCGTGCAGCGGTGGCGTTGGAACGATCCGTCCATCCAGGCCTTTCCGGAGTCGGTGACGGACGCGGCAATCATCCCGCGCCCGGACCTGCATAGCCTGCTCCGCTCCGGTCGCCTATGCGGAACGCGCTAGATCCCTTCATGGCGGCGCGGCCGCGACAGCAGGTTGCCCATAGCGCCGGCCATGTCCGCCTGCCCCGACAGCACGGCGCTGACGGCCGCGGCGATCGGCATGTCCACCCCGGCGGCATCGGCGCGGGCCAGCAGGGCGGGAGCGGTAGCGACGCCTTCCGTCACGCTGTTGCGCCCGGCCAGGATGGCGGCCAGCGCCTCCCCGCGACCCAGCGCCAGGCCCAGCGAGAAGTTGCGGCTACCTGCGCCGGTGCAGGTCAGCAGCAGGTCACCCAGGCCCGACAGTCCACTCACCGTCTCGGCCCGCCCCCCCAGCGCCTGCGCAAGCCGAGCCATTTCCGACAAGCCGCGTGTCACCAGCGCCGCGCGGGCATTCTCGCCCAGACCGGCGCCGATCACCGCCCCGGCGGCAATGGCGATGACGTTCTTGGCAGCGCCGCCCACCTGCGCCCCTACCGGGTCGTCCTGTCCGTAGAGCCGGAACCCCGGGGTGGCCAGGCGCGCTGCCGCATCTTCACGCAGCGCAGCATCGGTGCTGGCGATCACGGCGGCGGCAGGCAGGCCGTCGGCGACCTCGACGGCGAAGTTGGGGCCCGACAGGATGCCGGAACGCAGGCCGGGCCGTCGCAGGGCCAGTGTTTCCAGCGGCAGGCGCAGCCCGTCCCGCGTCACGCCCTTGGCCGCCACCAGGGTGGGCGGCAGGGACGGGAAGCCTGCCAGCACCGCCGCCATGTGCTGCGCCGGCACCACCAGCAGGGCGAGGCCCGCGCCGTCGAGCGCACGCTCGGCATCGGCGGTGACCTCGATCTCCTCAGGCAAAGAACGGCCCGGGAGGTGCGCGGCGTTTTCCCGCGACTGCTGCATCGCCGCGGCCCGGTCGGCGTCCCGCGCCCATAGCGCCACTGGTCCGGCCCCCGCCCGCGCGGCCTGGATGGCAAGCGCCGTGCCCCAGGCACCGGCGCCGATCACCGCGACCTTGTTCATTGTTCTATTCCTCGGCCAGACGCGTGATGGCGAAGCCCTGCCCAGGCGCGCCTTCACCCAGGTGCTCCAGCAGGGTGGCCAGAATGGCACGTGCCTCCTCCTCGAATTTCCAGGGCGGGTTGACCACCACCAGCCCGCAGCCGTTCAGCCGCTGCGGATCGGTGGGCTCGCGCAGCCACAGCTCGCAGGCCAGGATGTCGCGCACGCCGCTCCCGGCCAGGGCGGTGTGGAAGGCACGCACGGGCGCGCGGTGCTTCACCGGGTACCAGTGAGCCTGCACGCCGGCACGGAAGCGATGCGCCACCAGCGCCACCGCCTCCGCCAGGCGCTCGAACTCGCCCTCCACCTCGAAGGGCGGGTCCACCAGCACCAACCCGCGTTTCTCGGCGAAGGGGGTAAGGGCGGACAGTGCTTCCCAGGCATCCCGCTTGTGCACCGCCGTTTGCGGGTCACCGCGGAACAGGGTGCGGAGGGTGGCGCTGTCCTCCTCATGCAGCTCGCACAACATCAGCCGGTCCCGTGCGCGCAGCATCATGCGGATCAGCGCCGGGCTCCCTGGGTAGCGGGGCGGAAAGCCGGCGCGGCGCACCAGGTCGAGCCAGGGCGCCAGGGGGCCATCTGTGATGTCCAGCAGCCGGCCGACCCCACGCTTCCATTCGCCGGTGCGCTCCGCTTCGGCGCCATCGAGGTCGTAGGCGCCGATGCCGGCATGGGTGTCGAGGACCCGGAAAGGCGTGCTCTTCACCGCCAGCCGTCCGATCAGCGCCACCACCAGCGCGTGCTTCATGCAATCGGCGAAGTTTCCCGCATGAAAGGCGTGGCGGTAGTTCATGCCGCCCGCTCCGGTTCCGCGGAGGGTGCCGCCAGTTCGGCCAGGGGCCAGCGCGGGCGGGGCGCGTGGTCGAGCGGGTCGGTCCAGCCGGCGCGCAGCCGCTCGATGCCGGCCCAGGCGATCATCACCGCATTGTCGGTGCAGAGGCGGATAGGGGGTGCGATCAGCGGCAGCCCCGCCCGTGACGCCTCGGCGGCCAGTGCCGCACGCACCGACTGGTTGGCCGCGACGCCGCCGGCCACCACCATTGCGGTGGCTCCCGGTAACATGCCCAGGGCATTGCGTGCCCGGTCGGCCAGGACCGCGGCGACCACGCGCTGAAAAGCAGCGGCGAGGTCGGCGCGGTCCTGGTCGGTCGCCAGCTTCGGGATGGACTGCGCCACGGCGGTCTTGAGCCCGCTGAAGGAGAAATCGCAGCCCGGTCGGCCCAGCATGGGACGGGGCAGGTGAAAACGGGTAGGATCGCCAGACGCCGCGAGCTTTTCCAGGGCCGGACCGCCAGGCCAGGGAAGGCCCATCAGCTTGGCGGATTTGTCGAACGCCTCGCCCACCGCGTCATCCAGGGTGGAGCCGAGGCGGCGGTAGCGGCCAAGCCCTTCCACCGCGACGCACTGGCAGTGCCCGCCGGACAGCAGCAGCAGCAGATAGGGGAAATCCACCCCACCTTCCACCAGCCCGGGCAGCCGCGCTGTCAATGCGTGCCCTTCCAGGTGGTTCACCGCCACAAAGGGCAGGTTATGCGCGATGGCCATGCCCTTGCCAAAGGTGGCACCGACGATCAGCCCGCCGATCAGCCCCGGTCCGGCTGTCGCGGCGATGCCGCCAAGATCTGCAGGGCCGATGCCTGCTTCCCGCATCACCTGATCCGCCAGGGCCGGAAGATGCGCAAGGTGAGCCCGTGCCGCGATTTCCGGTACCACCCCGCCATAGGGCGTGTGCTCGGCGAGCTGGCTCCGCACTGCTTCGGCCAGGATCGTGCCGTCAGGCGCCAGCAGGGCCGTCGCGGTCTCGTCGCAGCTTGCCTCCAGGCCCAGCACCGGTCCCCTGATCAACGCCCTCTGCATCCGTTCCAGTCTTTCCGTATCCGAGGCGTGGTTCTATGACGCCGCCATGTCCCTTGCCCACCCCGTCCCGCCGCTTGCCCCGGTGGGAAATGCCGCGACGGTCCGCTTCTGATGTCCTCCGGCTCCGCCACGGCTCAGCCGGTCCGCGCCCACGCCCATCGCACGCTGCCGCTGCGCGTCGGTACGCGCGGCTCGCCGCTCGCGCTCTGGCAGACCCGCACCTTTCTGGAGCGCGTGCTGCATTTCTGCCCGGTGCTGCGCAACGCCCGGGCCTTCGAGGAGCACGTCATCGCCACCTCGGGCGACCGCATCCAGGATAAGCGCCTCGCGGATATCGGCGGCAAGGGGCTGTTCGCCAAGGAGATCCACGAGGCCTTGCTGGATGGCCGGATCGATTTCGCCGTGCATAGCCTGAAGGATCTGGAAACCGAGATGCCGCCCGGCATCGTGCTGGCCTGCGCCATGAAGCGCGAGGATGCGCGGGATGCGCTGGTGCTCGGCCCGGGGGCCGGTGAGCTGGTGGAAGGTGATCCCTATGGCACCGTTCCGGCCGGGGCACTGATCGGCACGGCGAGCCTCAGGCGGCAAGCCCAGCTGCTGCATGCCCGCCCGGATCTGCGGGTGGAGATGATCCGCGGCAATGTCGGCTCGCGCCTCGGCAAGCTGGAGAGCGGCGCCTTCCACGGTACGCTGCTGGCCTTGGCGGGTCTGCGCCGCCTGGGGCTAGAGCACCATGCCTCCGTGGTGCTGGACGCCGACACCATGGTGCCGGCTGCCGGGCAGGGCATCGTCGGTATCACCGTACGTGAAGCGGATGGTGAGCTGCGTGAGCTTCTGGGCGGCATCGAGGACCGTGAAGCGCGTGCCGTGTCCCGCGCAGAGCGGGCGCTGCTGGCGGCGCTGGACGGCTCCTGCCGTACGCCGATCGGTGGCCATGCGCGCCTGCTGCCGGACGGAAGGCTGCATCTGACGGGGCTGGTGGCGCGGCCCGATGGAAGCTTCCTGCTGAAGCGCAGCCTGCATGGCGACACCGCCGATGCGGAGCGGTTGGGGATGGAGCTGGGCGACAGCCTGCGCGCCGACAGCCCGGCCGATATTTTCGGCTGAGCCCTCGCCGGGATGGGATGCCGGGCGTGCTGATCACCCGGCCGGAGCCTGGCTGCTCGGAAACCGCTGCCGCTGTGGCGGCGCTGGGCTGGCGGCCCGTGCTGGCGCCCGCGCTGTTGCTGCGGTCCTGTTTTTCCCAGCCGGTGAGCGGGGTGCAGGCGATGATCCTGCCCAGCCGCGCCGCGGCCCGCGCCCTGGCGGGGCAGGCGGCGCCGGATATGAAAGTGCTGGCCGTGGGCCCTGGTACGGCCGCCGAAGCCCGCCGCTCCGGCTTCTCCGATGTCACAGAGGCCGCCGGCGACGCTAGCTCTCTGGCTGTGCTGGCGGCGCTGCGGTTGGACCCTGGGGCCGGGCCGTTGCTGCTGGCGGTGGGGCGCGGATACAGCGCCGAGTTGGCGACGGCGCTGCGCACTCACGGCTTCCGGGTACGGCGCCGCGTGGTCTACGAAGCGGTTGCCGCAGGTGGCATTCCCGAATCGGCGCAGGAGGCGCTGCGCCGCGGCGAGGTGGTGGCAGCCTTGTTTCTGTCGCCCCGTTCCGCCAGCCTGGCGCAGCGCCAGCTGCGAGACGCGGGACTTGCCGAAAACTTGCGCGATATCCGGGCGTTGGCCTTGTCCAGCCGGATCGTGAAGGTGCTGGCGGGCATGCCTTGGCGTGAGATCCGTGCTACGGCGAAGCCCGACTTCGCGGCGTTGCTGGCCCTGTTGGGCCCGGCGCCGGGACCGGACAGCGAGGGGCAGGAGTAGAAGATGAGCGACACACCGAAAGATGGCCCGAAGTCTGATCCTGGTCGCAACGGCCGAAAGGCGGGCAGGAACCGGCCAGAAGCCCAGATGCCCTCCGCTTCCGGTGCCGAGCCGCTCACTAAAGCCGATGGTCCGGCCGCTGTCACACCCCCGCCGCCGCCCGTTCAGCCCCAGAACACAGTTCAGGGAACGGAGAATTCGTTGCAAGCTCCGGCTTCGCCGCCAGGCGGCTCATCCACGGGCACGTCACAGGCCACTCCCGCTGCGGCACCGGCTTCGGGCACTGGTTCGGGCGGTGGCGCCCCGCCCATCCCGCCCAGGCCGCGTCCTGAAGGCGGTGCCACGCCATCTCGTCCCACTCCGCCGCCGGCCCGGCAGCCGGAGCGTCATGATCGTCTGGCGCTGCCCATCGCAGTGGTCAGCGGCATTGTCGCCCTGGCTGCGCTGGGGCTTGCGCTGGCCGATCGCGGCCGTGTGGAGGTTTCCCGGATCGAGGCGCTGGAGCAGCGTCAGCAGGCCTTGCAGCCCTTGCCCGGACAGCTTCAGGCGCTGCAGGGACCCGTGAGCCAGTCGGCCGAACGGCTGGCCGCGCTGGAAGGCACCCTGCGCGACGGCACCGCCACGCAGAACCAGCAGATCCAGTCCCTGGCGGCGCAAGTGGCCGCCCAGGCGAATGACCGCGAAGCTGTTCAGCGCGCCGCCGATACCCGGATCGCCGAGGCCGAGCGCAGCCTGGCGCAGCGCATCAGCGCCGCCGAGGCGCAGCTTGCGCAGCGCATTGCCGCGGCGGAGGCGGCATTTGGCCCGCGCTTTGTCGAGGTGGAAAGCGCCATGCGGCAGCGCATCGCCGAATCCGAGGCCGCCGCGCGGGACCGGCTGGCAGCGCGTGACCGGGAACTGGATGCGCGCTTCGAGAACCTCCAGCAGCGTGAAACCCGCCTGACCAGCGCCGAGCGGCGGTTGTCGCTGTTGATCGCCACCACAGCCACCGAAGGCGCATTGCAAGCCGGCCGCGAGCTTGGCCGCGCCCTGTCCTCTCTGCCGGGCGAGCCGCCCGCGGCCTTGCGCCGCTACGCCGCGCTGCGGCCGCCGACCGATGCGTCGCTGCGCCTGTCCTTTGAGGATGCGGCCCGGGCGGCGCTGGCACAGACGCAACCCTCCGCCCCGGGGCAGGGTGTCTGGGAATCGGCGGCTCAGCGCCTTGGAAACCTGGTGACGGTGCGGCGCGGCGACGAAGTCGTGTGGGGCGACGCCGTCAGTGGCGAGGTGGAGTCCGCCCGCCGGGCTCTCGAGGCCGGTGATCTGCGCGGCGCTGTGCGACGGGTGGAGGCCCTGCCGCAGCCAACCCGTGGTCCCATGGAGGAATGGTTGGACCAGGCCAAGGGGCTGGTCGCGGCGCGCGAGGCGATCGAGGCATTGCGCAACGGAGACCAGGGCTGATGCGCCGCGCCATCAAGCTTCTTCTTCTTTGCCTTCTTGTTGTCGGCATCGCCTGGGGGCTGATGCGGCTGGGTGGCATTGTCGAGTTCAGGGTTGGCGAGTTCTTCATCTCCCTGTCCCTACCCGTGCTGCTGATCCTGGCGGCGGTTGGCTTTCTTGTGCTCCACCTGCTGATCGTGGGCTTTCGCGCGCTGGTAAACTGGCCGGCCCGTGCCCGTGCACGGCGCGAGGCCCGCAACCGCGAAAAGGGCGAGGCGGCGCTGACCCGTGCGCTGGTGTCGCTGGCCGCCGGCGCGTCGGATGCGGCGCGGGGCGAGGTGCTGCGGGCCCGAAAGCTGATGGGGGACAGTCCGCACCTTCTGCTGCTGACCGCCGAGGCAGAGCGCATGGCCGGGCAGGAAGGCGCCGCTGCGGAGGCGTTCCAGGCCCTGGCCAAGCGCGAGGATTCGCGCTTCATTGGCCTGCGCGGCCTTTTGCGTCAGGCGATCCAGCGGCAGGACTGGCCGGAGGCACAGAAGCTGGCACGTGAGGCCGAGGCCGCACGGCCCGGCACCGCCTGGCTACGCGAGGAGCGGGCCGTGCTGGCACTGCGCACCCAGGACTGGCGCGAGGCGCTGACCCTGGCCGCCCCTGATACACCGCGCGCGCCGCTGGCGATGGCCGCCGCCGGGCAGGAACCCGAGGCGGCCCGCGCCGCCGATTTCGAGAAGCAGGCCTTTCAGGCCGATCCGGCCTTTGCTCCGGCGGCGGTGGCGCACTCCGCCCGGCTGCGGGCTGCGGGATCGGCTCGCAAGGCGCGAACCGTGCTGGAACAGGGCTGGCGTGCGGCACCGCATCCCGACATCGCGGAGGCTTATCTCTCCGACGAGCAGGACCCGTTGGGTCGTGTGAAGCTGGCCGAAGCGCTGGTGGCCGAGAACCGCACCCACCCCGAAAGCCGGCTGCTGCTGGCCCGGGTGGCGCTTGCCGCCGGACTGACCGGCCGTGCGCGCGCAGAGCTGGAGGCGCTGGCCGAGGCAGGTGCCGATCGCCGCGCCTACCTGCTGCTGGTTGAGCTGGAACAGGCCGAGCATGGTGAAGGGCCGGTGTTTCGCGAGGCCGAGGCGAAGTGGCTGCGTGCCGCCGCTGCGGCGCGGCCGGAACCTTCCTGGCGCTGCGCGCATTGCGGCAAGGTGCACAGGCAGTGGGAGCCAGTTTGCGACGGCTGCGGCACACCAGGGCGGATCACCTGGGGATAGCACCCCAGGCCATGGGGCAGTGCCTGGGAAACGCGGCGAGGCGCCAAGGCCGCGTTTTCAGCGCAGCGGGTTGCGCATCAGCAGCCCGGCGCGGCGCAAAACGCCGCCGATGCGTAAAGCGTGGCCGAGGCCAGACTGGGCCTCGGCAGCGGACACAATCCGCAGCAGCGCCGCCAGGGCTTCCCGCCGGGGCGCACGCTGGGCGAGCGCCAGGGCCAGCAGCAGCGCGGCCTCATCCGACGTGGTCTGCGTGGCGGTGACCGGCGCCAGCCGGAACCGGCCTTGGCCGCAGCGGATCAGCCGGTCCAGAGGCAGCGCGGCCTCCACGGCATTCTCGGCAATGAAGGGCAGCGCAAGGCTGGACAGGGCCGGGCGTCCGATGCCGGCTGCCGCATTCCATCGCCGCATGCCTTCCAGCAGCAGCCCTTCGGGGCGGGGCAGGTCCTCGGCGTCCAGTTCGGTGTAGGGCCAGCTGGGCAGGCCATGAGTTGCCATGGCAGGGGCTCGTTCTGTTGCCGCTCAGGCCAGAGTGCCGAAACTGCTTCTCAATCGCAAGTTTGCAATGGATGCTTCAGAAGCCGAAGACATCGTAGTGTCCCAACACCGACAGCGCCAGCTCTCCTCGGCTCAGTGCTCCGCTGCCCAGCAGGCCGGTCCAGTGCGCCAGACCGCCGGCATCCGGCGGCGCATCGCTGAACAGCGCGTGCAGCGAGGCGGCAAAGCTGGAATCATCCTGCGCTTGCTGCAGGGCAAACGCTTCACCACTTTGGGACAGGCGCTGCACCAGGCTACTGCCATCGCTGTCCTGGCCGAGCAGCATGCGGCCAAAGGCGAGCTCCCCGCCATCCGGAGCGCGGCCCAGCAAGGCCTGGTACATGGTGGAAACCAGGGCATCGGCGCTCAGTGGAAGGTCGGAGCGGGCCGTTGCCGGGGACGACGGAGGCACGGCGCTGCCCAGCGTCATGTGGAACAGCAGGTTGTCGGCCACAATGCTTCTGTCCTGTGCCGGACTAGTCAGCATGGCCATGAGCTGCCCATCCGTCAGCGCGAGGACGCTGGGGTCGTCATGTGCCAGAGCATCCCGCAGCACCGTGGTCAACGGGATCACGCCGCTGTCCTGCGCCGTCCAGATGCCGGAAGCGCCCAGCACGGAAGCCAGGGGTAGAAGCTCGGTCCATTCGGTACGAACAGGCTGCGACTCGGCGCCCGACCAACCGGCGGCGAGATCACGCAGCACCATGTCGGGTGGCCGCCACAGCGCTTCGCCGGCCAGAACACGGATCTCGCTATGGCCATCGCTCCAGAGCGTCTTCTGTTCCGCCTGCCAGCGGATGGTCAACCCGCTGGCGGTGTCCAGGCTGGCCCGCGCCTCCACCCTGAGCGAGACAGCCGATGCTGCCTCAGGTGCTGGCGGAACCGGGCCACCATCTCCGGGTAAGCCTGGGCCGGGAGCGACCGGGCCGGGATCGGAGGGCTCGGGGTCACCGCTGCCGGGGTTCGGTGTGCCAGGGCCGGACGTGCCGGGGCCGGACGTGCCAGGGTTGGACGTGCCAGGGTCGGACGTGCCAGGGTCGGACGTGCCAGGATTCGACGTGCCAGGATCGCCCGGTCCCGGATCGGTCGGATCGGGGTCTTGCCCGCCAGGGGGCTCAACCGGAACCTCCACCGGTGGGGGGGCAGGAAGATCGTCGGCATCCTCGACATTGAAGACCTGGATGGCCAGCATGAAGCTAGCTTCCCGATAGCCATCCGACACTTCGACCTGCACCTCGATGACCTGGCCGCCCTTGCCCAGAAGGTCGACGCCATCCCGCAGCTTCAGGATGTTGCCGTCCACGATCTCGAAGAACCAGTCGGACTGGCCCGCCATGGCATAGGTGAGCTTGCTGGTCGGGGTGTCGGCATCACGCCCCTGGATGCGGCCGATGATCCCGCCGACATCGTTCTCCAGCACATAGCCGCCGGTAGCGAAGAACACGTCGCGCGGGGGCGAGTCATCCACCCCTTGCAGGGTCACCGACCAAGTCTGGCTTACCTTCTGCCAGATGCCTTCAACCATCACCTCCAAGCCGAGAACGAAGACCGGGTCGGCGCCGGAGGGATAAGCCTCGCGGTCAAAGGACAAGAGGGGCAGGATGGTGATCTTGCCGCTGAAATGATCCACCGAGGCTTCGAACAACTTCGTGGCCGCACCGGTCACACGCGCTTCCTGGGCAACCATCGGGCCGATCAGGGCAAGAGTGGCAACCCAGTCTCCGGGACGGTTGTTCTCCAGAATAGAGTTGGGCACGTCGCCCGAGACCAGTAGCGCCACGCGGCAATCCTCTCACGGATCGTCGTTCCGGGCGTCCTGCCGCGATGGAGACCTAAAAATCGGGGCATGCGGTAAAGGAAGTCTGACCGCCGAGTGTCTTCAGGGGCGGCGCAGGCTGCGGAGCACCCGCTCGTCGAGCAGGGCGAACCCCGAGGCAATCAGCGCCATGCCCAGGAAATGCCGCGGCAACAGGGCTTCCCCCAGGATGGCAGCGCCGAGCAGAATGGCCGACACAGGCGCGATCTGCGTCACCAAGGCCGATGCCGTGGCGCCGCCGGCATCCAGGATCCGGAAGAACAGCGCATAGGCAATGCCCGTGGATACCAGGCCCAGGCCGAGGATCGCGACCAAGGCCTGGGGCGCCGGCCACGGCAGCATGGAGGTCGCGTCGAACACCAGCACCAGGGGCAGCACCATCAGGGTGCTGGCGGAGGTCTGGCCGGCCGCCGCGGCCACGGGCGCCACGCTCAGGCGGCGGAAGCGCCGGCCCCATACAGCCGCCAACGCATAGCTGGCGCAGGCACCGAGGCCGAGCAGGATGCCATGGAATTCAACTCCCCCGGAGAAGGCGGCCGGTCCGGCCAGCACACCCACGCCGAGCAGCCCGGTCAGCACCCCGGCCAGGCGCGGGCCGGTCAGCTTCTCATCCGCCGTGGCCAGATGGGCCACCACCGCCGTGAACACCGGCGTCACGGCATTGACCACCGAGGCAAGGCCGCTCGGGATCATGGTCTGGCCCCACATCAGCAGGGTGAAGGGGATGACGTTGTTGAGCAGCCCCATGCCGAGGCAGGCCACCAGCACCGGCCGCGTCAGGGGCAGGCGCCTGCGTTCGGCGGCCACCAGCAGCCACAGAAGCAACGAGGCGAGCACGACCCGCGACAGCACCACCGTCAGCGGCGGCCAGGCCTCCAGCGACAGGTGCATGAACAGGAAGCTGCAGCCCCAGGCCAGGGACAGCAGCAGCATCAGGCCCCATAGGCGAGCGGTCACGGATGGCCATTCCCGAAGGAGGTGTTCGGCATGGGGCGGTCCTTCGACGTGCCTCGCTGCCATAGCCCCTGTCAGGCTGGAAAGCGCTCCGTCTCTTGTTCGCCAATCGCACGGCGAGGGAGGCACCGCCTCCACGCCAAGGGTCAGGAAGCATGCTCCCTGCGCCCATGGCTTTCGGTGCTGCGCCGCGCCGGGTGCCCGGGCGCGTGCCCCCTGGTCTAGCGCCGCTTCTCGAACAGGATGCCCTGTTGCTTCAGCGCCGCGATCTCCTCTTCCGAATAGCCATGGCGCGCGAGAACCGCATCGCCGTGCTGGCCGAAGCGCGGCGGCGCGGCGCGGGTGCCGCCCGGCGTGCGCGACAGCTTGATCGGCGTGCCCAGCGCGCGGAAGGCCCCGAGTTCGGTGACCATCCCGCGATGCGCCGTGTGCGGTTCGGCCAGCGCCTCGTCCACGTTCAGCACCGGTCCGGCGGGCAGCCCGGCGGCCAGCATGCGGTCACAGAGCGAGTGCCCGTCCTCGGCACCGAGCCGTTCCTCCAGAATGGCGGTCAGCGCTTCCCGGTTGGTCACGCGATCGCCATTGCTGCGAAAGCGCGGATCGTCCGGCAGTCCTTCGAGCCCGAGAAAGGTGCAGAACTTGCGGAAGGCCGGGTCGTTGCCGCAGGCGACAAAGATCTGACAGGTCGCGGTGCGGAAGGCCGAATAGGGCGAGATGTTCGGGTGCGGGTTGCCGGTCGGCTTCGGCCGCTTGCCGTTCAGCAGGTAGTTGGCGGCGTGAGGGTGCAGCAGCGCCATGCCGCAGTCATGCAGCGTCATGTCCACATATTGCCCTTGGCCGGAGCGGGCCCGCTCCTGCAGCGCCATCAGGATACCGATGGCGGAGTAAAGACCGGTCGCCAAATCCACCACCGGCGTGGCCATGCGGACGGGGCCGCTATCGGCGGTGCCGTTGATCGACATCAGCCCGACCATGGCCTGCACAATGGCATCGTAGCCCGGCAGCCCGCCACGCGGACCCGTGGCGCCAAAGCCGGACACACGGCAATGCACCAGCTGCGGGAAACGCTGGCTCAGCACGTCAGTGTAGCCCAGGCCCCACTTCTCCATCGATCCTGGCTTGAAATTCTCGATCAGGACGTCGGCGTCTTCCAGCAGGCGCAGCAGCACCTCGCGCCCCTCTGGCTTGCCGAGGTCGAGCGCGATGCTTTGCTTGTTGCGGTTCACGCCGATGAAGTAGCTGGCGGCGGCGCCGGCTTCCTCCGGGCCGAAGGGCGGGCCCCATTCGCGCACCTCGTCGCCCTGGGGCGGCTCGATCTTGATGACCTCGGCGCCGTGGTCGGACAGGATCATGGTGCAGTAGGGGCCGCCCAGCACGCGCGTCAGGTCGATAACCTTGAGGCCCGCCAGCGCGCCCGCGGATTGCGCCAGCCCGGCGCCTTCAAGGGTAGGAATGGCGTCGGTCATGCGGCTTGTTTCCTTTCGAACACGCGGGCGCAGAAATCGGGATAGGTTTCCAGCATCTCGTCGCAGACCGGGCCGCGCAGCAGGGCGAGTTCCTTTGGCGTCGGGTCCGGGGTTTGTGGCAGGTTGGCCGGCTCGTCATAATCGAAGCCGGTGGCGGCGCGGAGGCTGTGGGCATCCTCGCCGGGGGCGGCGCTTTCCAGGGTGAAGCGGGCGCGCGCGGCGTCGAAGCGGAACACGCCCTTGCCGGTCACGAGCGCCTGGGCCGTGCCGCGCCGGAACACCCCGGGGGCAGAGACGCCGGGCGCTGAAACATGTTCGACATGCGGCACCAGCACGCGGGGCGAATGTTCCTCGCGGAACAGGATGGTGCGCGGCGTCATCATGTACATGAAGGCGCTGCCGAAGGAGCCGGGAAAGCGCACTCCCGTTCCCGGCCAGTCGCCGGTGCCGATCAGGTTGATGTTGGCCTGCCCGTCGATCTGCCCGCCGCCCAGAAAGAACAGGTCTATCCGCCCCTGACCGGTGAGGTCGAACAACTCGCGCGACCCCTCGGTAAACGGATTGCCGCTGCGCTTGTGCAGCAGGGACAGCCGCACGTCATGCCCGGATTTCCGCACCAGCCAGCAGGCTGCGGCGGGAATGGGCGAGGCCGCGCCGACAGCGATATGGCGGGCGGGCGGCGCGCCCGGGTCCAGGATCAGCCGTGCAAGGCTGGCGGCGAGACGTTCCTCCGCCTTGATCATTGGGCCGGCTCCAGCGCCAGCACGTGCTGCTCCAGCCAGTCGCGAAAGCCGGCCTCGGTTTTGGCGGAGCGGGCATAGGCGGCCACGTAATCTGCGTCGGCGCCGTATTCGTCGAGCAGCGCCACGGGATGTGCGCCGCGCTCCGCCACGGCGACGCCGGAGATGTAGGTGGCGCTGATGGTGCCGGGGGCCAGGCGCTCATCCTCCAGCAGATTGCCGGGATGCAGCCGCTCCACCGTGACCAGGGCCTGCTTTGCGGCGTGGGACAGCGTCGCGCATTCGCGGCGCCGGCCAACCCAGACATTGCCTTCGCGGTCGGCCAGCACGGCGTGGAACAGGGCGAAATCGGGCGACAGGGCGGGCAGCAGGACGATCGGGTCGCCGCCATCGGCCAGGGGATTATCGACAACGCGCCAGTCGGGCCGGTTGGCCAGGATGTCGCTGCCGATCAGGCCCCGCAGCGGCATGAAGGGCACACCCTTCTCGGCGGCCTGCAGCATGGAATGCATGGCGGGGCAGGTGGCGTCCCGCACGGTCAGGCGGCCTTCCTTCAACGCCGCCGAGAAGCGCGGCGCGAAGCCGGCCTCGCCGAGGCTGACGGCGCTGGTCTCGACCTCCACCGCGCAGCCGGCGCCGATCAGCAGGTCGGTAGCGAAGCCGGAAACCGGCACGCCGATCAGCCGCAGCCCCCGCGCGCCGCGGCGGATCAGGGCCTTGGCCAGAGCCAGGGAGGGAAGGGAGTTGTCCGGCGGCAGGGCAATGCGGGCGCCGTCCGGGATGCGGGCGGCAAGCGCCTCAACAGCCTCTGGGATCATTCAGGGTTCCTCCGTTGAGGCAAGCATAGACCGTGGGGGCGGGATGGCCAAAACTTCGGGTAAGGCATTCCGCGCCGGGCCGTTTTGTTTTCTCCTGTTCAGGATGGCCTGGGCAGGACCGGCTGCGCCGGAAGGAGAGACAGGATGACCACCCTGCACGGTGCCCGCGTGATGCTGCGGCCTTGGCGCGCGGACGACCGCAGCGCGTTCGCCACGCTGAACGCCGATCCCGCCGTGATGCGGCACTTTCCCGCACCCCTGACCGCAGCGGAGTCGGACGGCTTCATGGATCGGATCGGCGGGCACTTCGCGGCGCATGGCTATGGCTTCTGGGCGGTGGAACTCCGGAACAGGCCGGGTGCCATCGGGCTGTGCGGGCTGGCGTGCCTGCCATGGGCGAATATTCCGTGGGAAGCGCCGAACGATCCCCCGGTGGAAATTGGCTGGCGTCTCGCCACGCCATTCCACGGAAAGGGCCTGGCTCGCGAGGCAGCGGAGCTGTCGCTGAGTCACGGCTTCGGCACGCTCGGGCTTGGTGAGATCGTCGCCTTCACCGCTCCCGGCAATGCGGCCTCCTGGGGGTTGATGGAGCGGCTGGGAATGTGCCGCGCAGGCGAGTTCGACCACCCGCGTCTGCCCGAAGGGCACGTGCTGCGCCGGCAGGTGCTTTACCGGCTGCGGCGCGAGGCGTGGCATGGCGGTTGACGCGGCGGGCCGGGCGGAGCGAGGCTCATCCCGACCCAAGGGGGAGAGGATGATGTTGCCGGAAGAAGCGCCCGCCCGCGCGCATCACGACATGGGCGGCGTGTCCCGCTTTGCCTGCGAGAAGCTGGACAAGACGCATCATGAGCTGACCGATTTCGACAGACAGGTGGATGCGCTGCGCCAGGTGCTGGGCGCAACCGGGCTGTTCACCGTCGATGAAATGCGGCGTGGCATCGAGGGGCTGGGTGCCGAAACCTATGACCGCTCCTCCTACTACCAGCGCTGGCTTTACTCCATGGTCACGGTGATGCTGGAGAAGGGTGTCATCACCGAGGATGAGCTGAGCGCGAGGCTGGCCGCATGAGCCGCTTCGACGCCGGGGACCCTGTGCGCGTGCGCGATGACTGGCCGGAAGCGCGCGGCCGCGTGCATATCCGCACGCCGCATTACCTGCGGGGGCGGGAAGGAGTGGTGTTGCGCCTGCTGGGGGCGTTTCCCAACCCGGAGGACCTGGCCTTCGCGCGGCCGGCCGAGAAGGTGCCGCTCTACCATGTGCGCTTCGCGCAGGACGGCATCTGGTCCGAGAACAGGCCCGGCGACGAGTTTCTCGTCGAGATCTACGAGCATTGGCTGGAGGCGGCGGCATGAACCTGGTCCAAATCGCCCCTGACCGCCTGCTGGCGGGGTTCCGGCAATTGCTGCTGGAGAAGGGCGTGGTCACCGAGGAGGCCATGCGCCACAGCACGGACGTGATGGCCGAGGCCAGCCCGGCGCGCGGTGCCGCCGTGGTCGCGCGAGCCTGGCTAGATGATGCATTCCGCGCACGGCTGCTGGAGAACGGCACGCGGGCAGTGGAGGAAATGGGCATCTTCCTGCCAGGCGCGCCGCCACTGGGGGTCTTGTCGAACGAGGAGGGGCTGCACCACCTGATCGTCTGCACCCTGTGCAGTTGTTATCCCCGGGCCCTGCTGGGCTACCCGCCGCACTGGTACAAATCAGCTGCCTTCCGCGCCCGCGCCGTGCGCGACCCGCGCGGGCTGCTGCGCGAGGAATGGGGCACGGCAATCCCCGACGCCACGAAAGTGCGGGTCGTCGATTCCACAGCGGATTTCCGCTGGATGGTGTTGCCCCGCCGCCCCGTCGGCACGGAAGGCTGGGACGAGGGGCGGCTGGCTGCCCTGCTGCGGGAGTCGGATCTGATCGGGGCGACGGTGCCCCACCCGGGGTGAGTTGTTCCGCCACATCAAGCTTTTCGGTGCCTCCATGGAGCCCGGTGCCGGTCCTGGACGGGCAGCGGGTGCGTACCATCGGGTTCCGCCGCATTTCAGGCGATAGGCGGATCCTTCTGCAAAGGGTGTTCCGAAGGGACCAAGGCTTGCGATGGCCGTGAGGCACCGCCTTGCAGGCGTGAAAGGGAAGCCCTCTCTCAAGCCGCCTCACCTTGAAACATGGCCCGGGCTTCTGCGACTTCTTCCCGGATAAAATTCCGCATGGCGCGAAGGCGCTGGGTTCCCGCCAGGTCGGCGTCCGACACCATCCAGTAGCTGCGCACCAGCCGTACCTCCCGGGGCAGCACGGCGCGGAGTTCCGGCCGGGTGCGGGCCATGAAGGCGGGCAGCACGCAGAGGCCGTGCCCGGCGCAGGCCGCCTCCATCTGCGCATGAAGGCTGGAGCTTTGCAGCCGGGCGCGAAGGCCCCGGCGGATCTCGTCCAGGTAGTCCAGCCCGCGCATGAAGACGAGATCGTCGATGTAGCTGATGAAGGGGTGGGCGCCGAGCTCCTCGGGCCGGCGCAGCGGCGGTGCGCGGCCGAGATACTCCTCCGTGCCGTAAACCATGAGCACATAGTCGGTGAGCTTCTCGCGCAGGAAGCGCTCGCTTTCGGGCGGGGCCAGGGTGATGGCGAGATCGGCCTCGCGGCGAGACAGGGCCAGGATCTGCTGGATGGTCAACAGTTCCACCGCGACATCCGGGTTGCGCGCGGCGAACCGCGGCAGGCGCCCGGCCAGAAAGAAATTGCCGAAACCCTCCAGGGAGGAAATGCGAACCAGGCCTGAGAGCGGCGCTTCCCCGCCGGCCAGGGCGCGTTGGGCCTGCTCGGCCTCTTCCTCGATGCGGCGGGCGGAGGCGAGCAGAGCCTCGCCGCGCTGGGTCAGATGGTAGCCGCGCGGGTTGCGCTCCACCAGCTTGGCGTCCAGCGCCTGTTCGAGGGCGTCGATGCGGCGGATCACTGTGGCGTGGTCGGCGCCCAGACGCCGTGCGGCTTCCGAGACGGTTCCGGCGCGGGAAACGGCCAGGAGGTAGCGCAGATCGTTCCAGTCGAAGCGACGGGGCATGGTGATCCTTCGGCATTTCCGCACAGGTTCTCGGCGCCATTTCCCCTTTTCCGCAAGGGGGTGCGCGCCTAGCCTCGGCGCCAGAACAAGAAGGAGGACGCCAGGATGATCGCAGCCATCGCGCTGCCCCGCATCATGCGGATCGGCGGCGGAGCACTCGCCGAGACCAAGGGGGTGCTCGACAGCCTCGGCCTTTCGCGGCCGCTGATCGTCACCGATCCGATGATGGTGAAAATCGGCCTGGCCGAGCGCCTGCAGGGGATGCTCGGCAGCGCCGCGATCTTTTCCGATACCGTGCCCGAGCCCGACAGCGACGCTGTGGACCGTGCCCGCGCCGCGGTGCGGGGCGAGGATTGCGACTGCATCGTGGCACTCGGCGGCGGCTCGCCCATTGACACCGCCAAGGCCGTCGCCGTGCTGGCGAAGCAGGGTGGGCGGATGCGCGACCACAAGGCGCCGGCGCTGAACAATGGCCCGGCCTTGCCAGTGATCGCCATCCCGACCACGGCGGGCACGGGGTCCGAGGCAACGCGCTTCACCATCGTCACCGATAGCGAAACGCATGAGAAGATGCTCTGCATCGGCGCCTCCTTCCTGCCGGTCGCGGCCATTGTCGATTACGAGCTGACGCTGACCTGTCCCGCGCGGCTGACCGCCGATACCGGCGTCGATGCGCTGACCCACGCCATCGAGGCCTATGTATCGCGGCGCGCCAATCCATTCTCG
The DNA here is from genome assembly GCF_042646265.1 of Teichococcus globiformis. Taxonomy (NCBI): domain Bacteria; kingdom Pseudomonadati; phylum Pseudomonadota; class Alphaproteobacteria; order Acetobacterales; family Roseomonadaceae; genus Roseomonas; species Teichococcus globiformis. The sequence continues at coordinate 304,233 of NZ_JBHRTN010000018.1, read as the reverse complement.
GACGGCTTCGCGCTGAATGCCGTGCGACGCATCGCCGCCAATCTGCGCCGAGCTTACCGGGATGGCGCAGACCGGGAGGCAAGGGAAGCGATGATGCTGGGGGCGACGGAAGCCGGCATCGCCTTCAGCAACGCTTCCGTGGCACTGGTGCACGGCATGAGTCGCCCGATCGGCGCGCACTTCCATGTGCCGCACGGCCTGTCCAACGCCATGCTGCTGCCCGTCGTCACCGCCTATTCGGTGCCGGCCGCCGAGCGCCGCTATGCTGAATGCGCGCGTGCCATGGGACTGATTCAGGAAGGCCGTGACGATGCCTCCGCGACGGCCGCGCTGCTCGACGAGTTGCGGGCTCTGAACAGCGATCTCGCCGTGCCGGGTCCGCGCGCCTATGGCATCGACGAAGCGAAATGGAACGGGCTGCTGCCCCTGATGGCCGAGCAGGCGCTGGCTTCCGGCTCCCCTGCCAACAACCCGATGGTGCCCGACGCGGAGGCCATCACCGCCCTGTACCGCCAGGTCTGGGCCGAGGGAGGACAAGCACGATGAAGACCATTCCCCACATGATCGGCGGCGCCGAGGTGCCGAGCCGCACCGGCCGGTTTTCGCCGGTCTACAATCCCGCGACAGGTGCGGTCTCCGCGCAGCTTGGCCTGGCCGATGCGGCCGAGGTCGATCTGGCCGTCAGCGCCGCGCGCCGCGCCTGGCCGGCCTGGGCCGCGACGCCGGCCCATGCCCGCGCGCGGCTGATGTTCCGGCTGCGGGACTTGCTGGAGCGCCACACCGACCGCCTGGCCGCCATTATCACCGCCGAGCACGGCAAGGTCTTGTCCGATGCCAAGGGCGAGTTGCAGCGTGGGTTGGAAGTGGTGGAGTTTGCCTGCGGCATCCCCCAGATGCTGAAAGGCGAGTTCAGTGAAGGTGTTGGCCGCGGCATCGATTCCGTGGCGATGCGGCAGCCACTGGGCGTGGTCGCCGGCATCACCCCGTTCAACTTTCCGGCCATGGTGCCGATGTGGATGTTCCCGGTGGCGCTGGCCTGCGGCAATGCCTTCATCCTGAAGCCGTCGGAGCGTGACCCCAGCCTCGGCAACGAGATCGCGCTGCTGCTCAAGGAAGCCGGGCTTCCCGATGGCGTCTTCGGCGTGGTGCATGGCGGCAAGCCGGCCGTCGACGCTTTGCTCGATCATCCGGATGTGGATGCGGTGAGCTTCGTCGGCTCCACGCCGATCGCCGAGTATGTGCACCGTCGCGGCACGGAGAACGGCAAGCGCGTGCAGGCGCTGGGCGGCGCCAAGAACCACATGATCGTCATGCCCGATGCCGACATGGATCAGGCGGTGGATGCGTTGATGGGCGCGGCCTTCGGCTCGGCCGGCGAGCGCTGCATGGCCGTGTCGGTCGCCGTGCCGGTGGGCGAGGCCGCGGCGGGCGCGCTGATTGAGCGGCTGCTGCCCAAGGTGCGCGCGCTGAAGGTCGGTCCCGGGACGGATCCCGAGGCGGAAATGGGCCCTCTGGTCACCGCCGCGCATCGCGACAAGGTGGTGGGATACATCGAGGGCGGCGTGGCCGAGGGCGCCGAGCTGCTGGTCGACGGCCGCGGCCTGACGCTGCAGGGCTACGAGGATGGGTTCTTCCTCGGCGGCACGGTGCTCGACCGGGTCAAGCCGGGCATGAAATGCTATGACGAGGAGATCTTCGGTCCTGTCCTCGGCATCGCCCGCGCACCCGATTTCGACAGCGCGCTGAAGCTGATCAACGATCATGAATTCGGCAATGGCAGCGCCATCTTCACCCGCGACGGAGACACGGCGCAGGCCTTTCTGTCGGGCGTGAAGACCGGCATGGTCGGCGTCAACGTGCCCATCCCGGTGCCGATGGCCTTCCATTCCTTTGGCGGCTGGAAGCGCTCGCTGTTCGGCGATCACCACATCCATGGGCCGGAAGGCGTGCGCTTCTACACCCGCTACAAGGTTGGCACGGTGCGCTGGCCGAAGGGGATACGGGCCGGCGCCAGCTTCTCCATGCCGGTGCTGGGCTGATCAGCCGGGGCGCGGTGCGGCCAGCATCGCGCCCACCTTGTCCCCCAGGGCGCGGATGGAGAAGGGCTTGGTCATGATGGCGAAGCCTGGGGCCAGCGGCGTGTTGCCGAACACCGTGCTTTCGGCATAGCCGGTGATGAACAGCACGGGCAGATCGGGATGGCGCTGCCGCACCGCATCCGCCAGCTGCCGGCCGTTCATGCCGCCGGGAAGGCCGACATCGGTGACCAGCATGTCCGGCGCGGGCCCGGCCTTCACCAGCTCCAGAGCGGCATGGCCGGTGCCGGCCTCCCGGACCCCGTAGCCCAGCGCTTCCAGGTGCTCCACCAGAAGCATGCGTACGCTGGGCTCGTCATCCACCACCAGTATCGAGGTACCGTGTGACAAGGCCGGCTCGGCGGAATCGGATCGTGCCGCGGCCGGAGGAGCCGTGACGGCCTCTTCATGCAACGGCAGCAGGATCTCCACCATCGCGCCCTGGCCCGGGCTGCTTTCGATGCGGGCCTGGCCGCCGCTTTGCCGGGCAAAGCCATACACCATGGACAGGCCGAGACCGGTGCCCTGGCCAATGGGTTTGGTGGTGAAGAAGGGATCGAAGGCGCGCGCGACCACCTCCGGCGCCATGCCGGCGCCGTCATCCTGAACGCGGAGCGCCACCCAGCCCGGCTCACCAGGGGCAAGGGCGGTGACGATGCGCAACGTGCCCCCATCGGGCATCGCGTCGCGAGCATTGATGCACAGGTTCAGCAGGGCGTTCTCCAGCTGATTGGCATCGCACAGCACGGCGGGGAGGGCGGGTTCCGCCTCCACCACCAAGCGGATATTGGGGCCGACCGTGCGGCGGATCATCTCCTCCATTCCGGCCACCAGCTGGTTCACCTCGACCGCCCGCGGATCCAGGGTCTGCCGGCGGGCGAAGGCCAGCAGGCGATGGGTCAGCGCCGCCGCCCGCTCCGTGGCGCCTCGCGCCGCCTCGATGTAGCGGGCGATACCCTCGGTGTGATTCTGCGCCAGGCGCGTTTCCAGCATTTCCAGGCTGCCTGCGATCCCGGCCAGAAGATTGTTGAAGTCATGCGCCAGACCGCCGGTGAGCTGGCCAACCGCCTCCATCTTCTGGCTCTGGCGCAGCGCTTCCTCGGCTTCGCGCAGGCTCTGAGTGCGCTCCTCCACGCGGCGTTCCAGCGCCTCGTTCCATTCACGAAGCCTTGCCTCTGCACGTTTCAGCTCGCTGATGTCGAGCACTGTCCCGATCATCCGGATCGGCGCGCCATTCTCGAAAAAGGCCTGGCCCGTGGCGGCGATCCAGCGCTCCACCCCATCGGTCAGCCCGATGGTGCGGTATTCCACGGAGAAGCGACCATCGCCCGAGGGGTCCAGGGCGCGCTTCACCGCCTCATCGGCGGTTTCGCGATCCGCGGGATGAAGGCCGGCGAGAAAGGCACTCTCATAGGAGACGGGGACACGCGGAGGCAGTCCGAACAGGGCGCGGCAGCGATCGTCCCAGTGCAACTGGTCCGTGGCAGGAAAATAATCGAAGGTGCCGAGGCCGGCGGCATCCGTGGCGAGCCGCAGCCGGTCCTCCGTGCTGCGCAGCTCCGCCTCGATGCGCCGCCGCCGGCTGAGGTCGAGCATGGCGCCGATCATGCGAAGGGCTCGGCCGGCCTCGTCACGGATCACGAAGCCGCGGTCCAGCACATGCGCGTCGGTGCCGTCGGCACGGCGAAACCGGTATTCTTCGGTCCATTCCGCGCCATCTCCATCGATCACCGCGTGGATGCTGTCATGCACGCGCTTGCGGTCGGCGGGATGGATATGGCGCAGCCACCAGTCGCCTGAGGGCTCGACCTGATCGAGGGGGTGGCCATAGGCGCTTTCCAGCGCCTCGTTCCAAAGCACCAGGTTGCTGCGCAGATCCCAGTCCCAGATGGCGTCGTTCGTGGCACGGGCCGCCAGGCGGTAGCGCTCGTTCACCGCGTCCAGCGCCTCGGAGGCCAGGTGCTCGGCGGTGCGGTCACGGGTGACGCGGACATAGCCGGTGACACGCCCCGCCTCGTCCCGCAGCGGCGTGGTCGCTCCCCGCCCCCAGAAGCGGCTGCCATTCTTGCGGCGATGCCAGCGATTCTCGCTGCCACGCCCCAGCATGCGGGAGGCCCGCTGCGCCGAGGGGTCATCGGCATCGAACAGGATCTCGACGCTCTGGCCGAGCACCTCCGCCTCGGTCCAGCCGAGGATGTTCTCGGCCCCGGTATTCCAGCCGGTGATGTGGCCGCCGATATCGGTGGTGATGATGGCGTAGTCGGTGGCGCTATCCAGCGTTTGTTGCCGCAGCGCTTCCGCCTGCTGGCGTTCGGCGGCGGCGCTGCGCAGGGCGATCTGTCCGCTGGCCAGTTCCGCCAGCCCGCGCAACACCGAGCGTTGCCGCGCAGTCAGCCCGCCTGGCCGGGGCTTGGTGTCGATCACGCACAGCGCGCCGACCGGATATCCCTCGAACAGCAGCGGCTGGCCGGCATAGAAGCGGATGCCGGGCGCGCCCGTCACCAGCGGATTGGCGGCGAAGCGCTCGTCCCGTGCCGCATCCGGCACCACCAGGCCGCTCGGCTGATGCAGCGTGTGCCGGCAGAAGGAAATGTCGCGCGGCATTTCCCGACGGCCTAGGCCGTACTCGGATTTCGCCCATTGCCGGTCGGCACCGATCAGGTGGATGGCGGCGATCGGCGCTTCCAGCAATTCGGCGACCAGTCGAACCAGATCGTCGAAGCCGCGCTCGGGCGGCGTATCGAGAAGCCCGCTCCGCCGCAGCGCCGCCAGACGGGCGGCTTCCTCGGGGTGGTCCACGCCGTTCATGGGCGGGATGTCCTGACGCGGACGGGGGCGGCGGGGCGGGGCATGGATGGCCTATTCTTGGAACGGCTGCGAAAGGCAAAGAAAATCCGCAGCCGCTGACCGGTTGCGGCCGGGCAGTCAGGCGAGGGTGACGGCCAGCAACTCGGCGGTGCGGCCATTGGCGATGGTGGCGGCGCGCCCGTCCCAGCTATGGCCACCCATGCGGGCAAAGGCATGATCCACGCCCGGATAAACGTGCATGGCCACGCCGCCCATGCCGGTCAGCGCCGCTTGCATCTTGCCGCGTGCCTCCTCGGAAACGAAGCGGTCCTTCTCGGCCACATGCAGCAGCAGCGGCTTGCTGATCCGGTCTTTCCCCTCCAGCAGCCCGTCGATACCGACGCCGTAGTAGGAAATGTTGCAATCGGCATCCGAGTCAGTGGCCATCATGAAGGCAAGGCGCCCGCCAAGGCAGAAGCCCATCGTGCCGGCGCGGCCATTGCAGCCCGGAAGCACGCGGGCGGCAGCAAGGGTGGCCTTCAGGTCCTCGATTCCCTTCTGCTGGTCGAAGGCGTTCATCAGGGCGAAGGCGCGGTCCCATTCCTCCTTTGAGCCATCGGTCAGGTCGATGCCCGGCTCGATGCGCCAAAAGAGGTCGGGGCAGACCGCGATGAAGCCCATATCCGCCACCCAGTCGCACAGCGACTTCATGGCGTGGTTCACGCCGAAGATCTCCTGGATCATGACCACGGCGCCGGTGGGCACCTGCTTGGGCATGGCGAGGTAGGCGCCGAAGCCGCCGCTGCCGTCGCTGGCCTGGATCTGGATTTCGGGCATGGCGTTCTCCTCTGCCGGGAATGAGCCGGAAGGATAAGGCCAAGCGGGGGGCGGGGTGAACCCAGGGACGCTGCGGCCCGCCCCTTCCGCCGCCGCTTCTCAGCCCCGGAGGGTCAGGCCGAGGCTTCCTCGAACAGGCCGCGCACCCGTGGGTAGACCTCGCGAGCCCAGCGACGGCCACTGAACACGCCGTAATGGCCGGCGCCGGTCTGCAGGTGATGGCGCTTCATGCGCGTGGACAGGCCGCTGCACAGGTCCAGCGCCGCCGAAGTCTGACCGATGCCGCAAATATCGTCACGCTCGCCCTCCACGGTGAGGACGAAGGTGCGCTCGATGGCCTCCGGCCGCACGGGCCGGCCGCGGTGCGTCATGCGACCTAGAGCCAGATCATGCTTCTGGAACACGGATTCCACCGTCTCCAGGTAGAACTCCGCCGGCAGGTCCATGACGGCCAGGTATTCGTCGTAGAAGCGGCGATGCGCGTCGGCCAGTTCGGAATCACCGCCCACCAAGTTCCGGAACTGCTCCACATGGGCGTTCATGTGCCGGTTCATGTTCATGGACATGAAGGCAGTGATCTGCAGGGCGCCAGGATAGACGCGGCGGCCCCCGCCCTTGAGACGCCAAGGCACCGTGTCCACCAGATTGTCTCGGAACCAGGCAATCGTATGCTCGTTGGCCAGCTCGTTCACCTTGGTGGGCGATTGCCGCGTGTCGATCGGCCCGGCCATCAGCACCATGGAGCGCGGAGTGGCCGGGTTGCGGTCTTCCGACATCAACGCCACGGCCGCCAGCACCGGCACCGCGGGCTGGCACACGGCGAGGATGTGCGCTCCCGGTCCGATCTCCTCCTGGAAGCGGATCACATGGTCAACGAACTCGTCCATGCCGAAGCGCCCGGCGGAAACAGGAACGTCCCGGGCGTTGGTCCAGTCGGTGATGTAAACATCGTTCTCCGGCAGCAGCTCCTGCACCGTTCCGCGCAACAGGGTGGCGAAGTGCCCCGACATCGGTGCCACCACCAGCACCTTGGGCTGCTCAACCTCCATGTCCTTGCGGAAGTGCAGCAGCGTTCCGAAGGGCGTGGAGAAGACGGGCTCCTCGGTAATGGTGACGTCCCGGTTGCCGATCTCCACGGTGGTGAAACCGAAGGAAGGCCGGATATGGGTGATTCCACTCGATCCCAGCAGTTCCAACGCGGCGGTGAAATGACGTAGCGGAAAGGTTTCCGGACGGCCATTGTCGAACTGCCGCAGCACGGCGCCGGTTCCCTTGGCGAAAGCCCGGAACGGGGTAAGCAGGTCCTGCTGGGCCTGGTAGAGCTGATACATCATCGGCAGGCGTGTCTCCCGCAAACCAGAATGCCTGAACCGGAGCCGTTCCGCCAAATCGCGAACCCGTTTCCAGCCCTGGCACGGCCCCTCCCGCGTTCTGGGTCGGCGCCGTACCCGATCACGGAAATGTTTCCCGCATGACCCGGCCAGGGTGGTCCTTCATTCATGACCATTCCGTCAAGCCCGTGGCGCGAATATGGTTGCAACGTCATAATGGAGGCGGCGAATGGCGATGGCCGAGCTCCAGTTGCGGATCGTCAGCCTTGACCCCTTTTCGTGGTCGCTGCGCGGCTACCTGATGTGCCGCTTGTCCGCCCGCCTTTCGGCACGCTCGCCACCGAGATGGACGACGCACCGACCCCGGCTCAGCTCACCCTGCATGGTCCGACTATTGCCGTTGCGGTGTACGCGCCAGTGGCCAACCGCTTCCTGACCTATGACGTGGAACTGGAGCCCGCCTGAGCCGTGCACCGGGATCATGTCCTCGCCTGGGCGTCCATGCCGGCATGGATGGCCGAACTGGAAGCCGTCTAGCAGCGCTGGTCGATCGAGGCCGCTCGCGAAGGGTCGGCGATGCGGGGGAAGCAGGGGAGGGCTGCGATCCTCCCCGGCAACCGGCCGTGCCACTCGGAGGTTGGCATTGGGCGGCACGCTTCCCGACCGCGAGCAACCGGACCGAGACCCATGAGACCGTTCCTTCCGACCGCCCTGCTGGCCGCTGGCCTCGCCGGCTCGGCCCTGGCGCAGGCACCTTCGAATCCTTCGTCCCCTGCACCCGGCGCACTGACCGGGGAAACCCACTCCATTCCCGCCCAGCCCGGGCAACAGAACGGCTCCGGCTCCGGTCCGGCACCGGCGGCAGTGGATGCGCCGGGTTCAGGCAACGGGCAGCGGGTGGATAGCGAGTTCCAGGAACTGAAGGTAGGACCGGATGGCCGTGCCCCGTTGACCCACCCGCGCGAAGCGTTGCGTCCCGGCAGCCGCGCCCCGAGCCAGCCGCCCGGCTGAACGGGTCAGACCGAGCCGCCTGCGGCCCAGCCGCTGGCCCAGGCCCATTGGAAGTTGTAGCCGCCGAGCCAGCCGGTGACATCCACCGCCTCGCCGATGACGTGCAGCCCCGGCACCGTGCGGGCGGCCATGCTCTGCGAAGAGAGAGCGGTGGTATCGATGCCTCCGAGCATCACTTCCGCCTTGGCGTAACCTTCAGTGCCGGACGGCGTCAGGTTCCAGTCCCGCAGCATGGCGCCGAGTCGACGCAGATCTTTGTCGGTCTGCTCGGCAAGGATGCGGTCCGGCAGGAAGCTTGCGGCAAGGGATTGGGCGAGGCGCTGCGGCAACAGCTCCGCCAGGGCCGTGCGTGGCTCCGCGCGTGGCCGGGCGCGCTTGGCGGCCAGCAGCTCCATGCCCGCATCGCGATCGGGCAGCAGGTCGAGGCGAAGCGGCACGCCCTCAGTCCAGGCGGAGGAGATCTGCAGAATGGCCGGGCCGGACAAGCCCCGGTGGGTGAACAGCACCGCCTCCGGAAAGGCCTGCTTTCCAAGACGTGCCACGGCGGGGAGAGACACGCCCGACAAAGGCCGCATCAGTTCCAGCATTTCGCCGGAAAAGGTGAGCGGCACCAGCGCCGGCCGGGTTTCGGTGAGCGGCAGCCCGAAGCGGCGCGCGAGGTCCAGCGACAGCCCCGTGGCGCCCATCTTCGGAATGGACAGGCCGCCCGTCGCCAGCACCAGGGCGGGCGCGCTGAATTCGCCGTGGTCGCTAGAGACGCGAAACCCATCGGCGCGGGAAACATCGGTGATGCGGTGGCCGGTGCGGATCTCGGCCCCGCCCGCCATGCATTCGGCCAGCAGCATGTCCACGATCTGCCGCGCAGAGCCATCGCAGAAGAGCTGGCCCAGCGTCTTTTCGTGCCACGCGATGCGGTGCTTTTCCACCAGCGCCAGGAACTCCGCGGGCGTGTATCGGCTGAGGGCCGATTTGGCGAAATGGGGGTTGTTCGAGAAGAAGCGGCCCGGCACCGTGCCGGTGTTGGTGAAGTTGCAGCGCCCGCCACCCGAGATCAGGATCTTGGAGCCGGCCTGCCGGGCATGGTCCAGCACCAGCACGCGCCGGCCGCGTTGCCCGGCGCGCAGCGCGCACATCAGCCCGGCCGCGCCGGCGCCCAGAACGATCGCATCGAAATTCCGCATGTGGCGGGAATTAGCCGCCGGCGCCACACCGCGGCAAGCCGTTGTGACTTCCACCCCTTCGCAGCGTTAGCGTGACATGCCTGAACGAGGAGACCGGTTGCCGAGATCCTTCCGCGAACTGGGGCGGGCCGCGGCCGGGGCAGGAGTCTTTGCCCTCCCCATCCTGATGACCATGGAGATGTGGGAATTGGGCTCGGCCACCTATCCGGTACGGCTGGCGCTGTTCCTGTGCCTGTCGGTGCCGTTGCTGACGGGCCTCGCCATGCTGACGGGAAGCGATGCGGATGAGGGTTGGAAGGGAGCGCTGCGTGAGGCCTTTCTGGCGCTGTTCGTCGGCGCCGTGGTGTCGGTCTTGGTGCTGACCCTCTGCAACGTCATCGACTGGGCACGCGAGGACGTGCATGCCATCAACGGCAAGGTCGCCCTGCAAACGGTGACCGCCGCGATGGGTGCCGTCCTGGCGCGTGCGCAGTTCGGCGAGGAGGGCGGACGGCAACAGCGGCGCAAGGAGCGGGCCGGGTATCCGGCGGCGCTGTTCCTGATGGCCGCGGGCGCTCTCTACCTGGCGTTCAACCTGGCGCCAACGGAGGAGATGGTGCTGATCGCCTACATGATGACGCCCTGGCACGCCATTGCCCTGACGCTGTTCTCCGTGATCCTGCTGCATGCGTTCGTCTACGAGGTGGGCTTCTATGGCGAGGATGACCGGCGGCAGGGCGGGTTCTGGGACCTGTTCCTGCGCTACTCCATCGTCGGCTACGCCGTCACCTTCCTGGTCTGCGGCTACATCCTCTGGACCTTCGGGCGGCTGGACGGGCTCGGGTTGTCGGCGGCGCTGACGGCCATCATCGTGCTGGCGTTTCCCGGCGCTCTGGGGGGCGCGGCGGCGCGGCTGGTGCTGTGAGCGCCCGCGGCAAGGCACCCTGGCCCGAGAGGCTGGCCGGGCTGCTGGGCCTGATCATGCTGGTGGCCGTCCTCGGCATCCTGCTGCACCAGGCACTGCTGCGGCCGGACACCCCGCCCGGCATCCGCCTGGAGGCCGGCACAGCCGAGGCGCTCGGACCCGGCCTCGGCTACCACCTGCCGGTGACCGCGCAGAACCTCGGCAACCAGACGGCCGCCAGCCTGCGCGTGCAGGGAGAGATCCGCCGGGAAGGGCAGGTCGTGGAAACCAGCCTGCTGGAGTTCGACTACGTGCCCGATCGATCGCAGCGCCGGGGCGGGCTGTTCTTCCGCGAGGACCCGCGGCAGGGTGAACTGGTGCTGCGGCCGCTGGGCTATGCCGATCCTTGAGGCTCAACGCGGCCAGGCCGCGAAGGCGCCGGCAATGGCGGCGTAGCGCGCGCCCTTGCCCAGCGTGACCAGCGCCAGAAAGACGCGCCAATCCTCGCGCAGGGCGCCGGCCACCACCGTCAGCGGATCGCCTACCACCGGCACCCAGGATGCGAGCAGCGACCACCGGCCAAAGCGGCGGTACCAACCCATGGCCTGATCGTAGCGGCGCGCCTCCACGGGGAACCAGCGCCGGTTGCGGAAGCGCTCGATCGCACGCCCAATGGCATAGTTGACGCAGGAGCCCAGGATGTTGCCGGCCGTGGCGGTGACGACCAGCAGCCAGGGCTCGATCGTCGAGGCCGCCAGCAGCGCAAGCAGCGCCGCCTCCGAGGAGCCGGGCAGGAGGGTGGCCGACAGGAAGGCGCTGGCGAAGAGGCCGAGAAGCAGGCTCACCGGACCCGGTCGAATGCTGCGGACGGCATGGCGCCAAGTTCGGCCAGCAGCATGGACCAGCCGCGCAGCCCAAGTGGAAGAGAATCCAGGTGGAAGAACTCGTTGGGCGCGTGCACATCCTCATCCGGCAGGTTGAAGCCGAACATCAGCGTGTCGATGCCCAGCATCTCCTTGAAAATCGCCGTGATCGGCACGGTGGCACCGAGCCGCACCGGAATCGGTTCCTGCCCGGAAAGCTGCCGCCACACCGCCATTCCGGCGCGCAGCAGCGGATGGTCGGAAGGCAGTGAGGAGGCGGGGGAGCCGTCGCGCCCGAACTGGAAAACCAATTCGCTGCCGGGCGGGCAGAGGGCGCGAAGGTGTGCCGCCACCGCATCCCTCGCGCGCAGCGGGTCCTGTCCGGGCACCAGGCGGATGCTGAGCTTGGCGAAGGCTTCGGCGGCGATCACGGTCTTGCCGCCCACGCCGGTATACCCGCCCCACAATCCGTTCACGTCGATGGCGGGGCGCAGCGTCACGCGCTCGCGCAAGGTGTAGCCCGGCTCGCCGAAGGCGCAGGCGCCGATCTCGGCGATAAAGGCGTCCTCATCGGGCGCGAAGGCGGCGGTTTCGGCCCGCTGCTGAGGCGTGAGTTCGGGCACGTCGTCGAGAAAGCCCGGCACGGCGATGCGCCCGTCGCGTCCATGCAACGAGGCGACCAGCACGGACATCTCATGCAGTGCGTTGCGGATGGTGCCGCCATAGCGGCCCGAATGGACTTCCTTGGAGGCCGTGCGCAGCGCGATCTCGAAGGCGGTGGAACCGCGCGCGCCGACGTTCACCGTGGCGCGGGTCTGGCTGGCGCGGCCGCCATCGGCGGAGATCATGGCGTCGGCGGCCAGCAAGTCACGGTGCTGTTCCACGATGCGGCGCAGGCTTGGGGAGCCGGTTTCCTCCTCGCCTTCCAGGAACAGCTTGACGTTCACCGGGCAGCCGCCGGCACGCAGGAATGCCGCGATCACCTCTAGGGCGATGGTGGTGGAACCTTTCACGTCGGAAGCCCCGCGCGCGTAAAGGCGGCCGTCGATCTCGGTCGGCTCGAAGGGCGGCGTGCGCCAGTGATCCAGCGGGGCGGCAGGCTGCACGTCGTAATGGCCGTAGATCAGCACGGTCGGACGGCCCGGCGCGCCCGTCCAGGAGGCATAAACCGCCGGCTGCCCGCCGCCATCCAGCAGTTGCGCATCGCGTAGGCCAGTGTCGCGCAGCCAGTCCAGCAGGAAGCGGCGCGTCGCCTGCATTCCGTCGGCAAAGGCGGGGTCGCCGCCCACGCTAGGCAGGCGGAGGAAATCGTCCAGCCGGGCGCGAATGGCGGGCTGGCGGGCGAGCAGGTCTTCGATCACGGTCTGGAGCATGGCATCAGCCTAGGCGCGACCCGGTTTGGTGAGGAGGGGCAACCGCAACCCATGCGGTGGCGTTCTGCCCCGCATGGAACAGGCCATCACCATCTCAAGGCCGCCGGCCGAAGTTCTCGATTACTTGGCCGACCCGGCGCACATCCCCGACTGGCTGCCGCAGCTGCGGCGCGAGGAGGGCAACATTCCGCAAGGTGGGCTGCACCGGCAAGACGGCAAGGTCAGCTGGGATTTCGAGCCACGCGGAGAATGGCACGTCACGGCGGCGGGTCAGGATACACGGTTGACGCTGCGGCTGGACAAGGACGTGGCCATTGCCGCCGACCCCACGGAGCCGGAAACCCCTCGCGAGGCTGCCTTGCACGCGGCCGAGGCGGCGCTGCAAAGCCTGAAGTCGCATCTGGAGCGTGCAGGCGGCGGCGACCCGGATCTGCGGATCCCCGACGCGCCGAGCCGTGCCTTCGGGCATGATGCTTCGGAAGATACAGATCGGCAGACCCGCGGACGCTGAGCCTGGCCCGGCCACCGGAAGTTCTTGCCCGCAGGCATCGGCGATGAAACAGTTCTCCCCAAGATGCAGCAAGCATCGCAGGGAGGATGACCATGACCCAGCTGAAGCGCCGGGCGGTGCTGGCTATGCCCGCCATCGTCGGTTTGGGCGCCGCGCTGCCCGCCCGGGCGGCGACCTGGCCCAGCGACCCGATCCGCCTGATCTGTCCTTTTGCTGCCGGCGGTCCCACCGACGTGGCGGCCCGTGCCGTGGCGGAGGGCCTGTCATCCGCCCTGCCGCAGAGGGTAGTGGTGGAAAACCGTACCGGCTCCGGCGTAGTGGTGGGCAGCGAGGCGGTAGCGCGTGCGCCGAAGGACGGGCACACCTTCCTCTACAGCACCGTGGCACACTCGGTCCTGCGGCCGCTCTTCCCCAATCTCAGCTTCGATCCGGTCCGCGACTTCCAGCCGGTGGCGCTGGTCGGCATCATTCCCATGCTGCTGCAAGTCAACAAGAACGTGCCGGCGCAGTCGCTGCGCGAGCTGATCGAGATGTTCCGCAGCGCTCCAGGCCGCTACACTTATGGCAGCTCCGGCGCCGGCGGCGCGGTGCATCTGGCCACCGCGCTGTTCCTGCACCAGGCAGGCAACCTGCAGGTCAACCACATTCCTTATCGCGGCTCGGCGCCGGCGATGCCGGATTTGCTGAACGGCAACCTCACCATGTTCCTCAACGTGGCTTCCGACGGCGTGAACAGCGTGCGGGAAGGGCAGACCCGGGGGCTTGCGATCAGCTCGGCAAAGCGACTGCCGCAACTGCCGGACATCCCGACCTTCGCCGAGGCGGGATTGCCAGGATACGAGGCCTACACCTGGCACATGATCTTCGCTCCCGCCGGCACGCCCCCGGAAATCGTGACGGCCATGAACGACGCGGCCAACAAGGTGATGCGGCAGGAAAAGCTGCGGCAGCGCTTCAGCGAGCTGACGGTCGAGCCGCGTGCCGACTCCACCCCGGAGAGCGCCGCGGACTGGCTGCGCTCCGAGATGGCCAAGTGGGAGCCTCTGGTGCGGGCGGCCGGGGTCACCGCCGGGTAGCAGGCGGCCCGCCTGTGCGGCGGGCTGCTCAGAACGCCAGCAGATTGTCGCGGAAATGATCGTGCGCGTAGTTGCGCCGCATCAGACCGCGCTTCTGAAGGGCAGGCACCAGCCCGTCCGCCACCTCGGCCACGCTGCGGCGGCTGGTGTCGGGCAGGGAGAACAGGAAGCCGTCGCCACCGACCTCATCCATCGCTTCGCCCATCCGATCCGCGATCTGCTCCGGCGTGCCGATCAGCTGCAGCGAGCCGGCCTCGTTGTAGATCGCCATGGCCTCGCGCAGCGTCTTGTTGCCGGCACGCTTCAGGAACTCGTCCAGGCTCTGCTGATGGCCGTTGGTGGTCAGCTTGCCCAGCGGCTCGTCCAGCGGCAGGGCGGAGAAGTCGATGTTGGTGATTTTGGAAAGATGCGCCATGCGCAGATGCAGATGCGCCGCATTGTGCTCGTCGCGCCGCTTCTTGCGCGACCAGGCCTCAGCCTCCGTGTCGCCGATGATGGGCGAGATCAGAAACAGCACTTTACAGGAATCCGGGTCACGCCCTGCCGCAGCCATGCGGGCGCGAATATCGTCGCGATAGGCTTTCATCCCTGCCGTGCCCTTGATGCTGGCAACGATGGTGTCGGCATGCTGTGCCGCAAATTGCCGCCCACGGGGTGAGCCGCCGGCCTGCGCGATCACCGGGCGGCCTTGCACGCAGGGGCCCGAATTGAGTGGACCGCGCGATTTGTAGAAGCGTCCTTCATGGTTGACGGCATGCACCTTGGTGGGATCGACCATGACGCCGGTTTCCGTGTCGGCGAGCAACGCGCCCGGCTCCCAAGACCCCCATAGCCCATTCACCACCTGCATGTACTCGTCGGCCATGTCGTAGCGCAGATCGTGCTCCGGCAGCCCTTCCAGCCCGAAATTGCGTGCTGCGAAATCAGAACTCCCGGTAACGGCGTTCCAGCCGATCCGGCCATTGGAAACCTGGTCCAGCGTGGCCACCAGCCTCGCCAGGAGATAGGGCGGGTAGGCGAAGGTGGCGAAGGTCGGCACGATCCCGATGTGCCGCGTCTTCTGCGTCAGAATGGTGGCCAGCACTGAAGGATCCTGCCGTGGCACGGCGATGGCGTCGCGCAGATACACGTCGCGAGTGCCGCCAAAGCTTTCGCCCACATAGGATGAATCCTCGATCAGGACGTAATCGAAGCAGGCGCGCTCCAGGTTGCGCGTCATTTCCGTGAAGAACTCCGGCTGCATCCATTCCTGGCCTATGTTGCCGGTCCAGGGCTCGCCCCAGGCCTGCACGCTGGAGCCTTGCAGGAACCAGCCGAGGTGGAAACGCCTGTCCTTCATTGCATTCTCCTTCAAACCTTCACGGACTTGCCGTATCTGGATTTCTCGCGGCGCCGCCGCATCAGACCTTCTCGCGGCTGCGCCGCAACGTCATGTCGGCCACCAGCAGCGCCACCGTCAGCATCACCAGCAGCACCGCCACCGCCGCCATGGCGGGGTCCATGTTCTCGTTGATGCCGTCCCAGATCTTGCGCGGGAGGGTAAAAACGTTGCGCGACGCGATGAACAGCACGATCAGCAACTCATCCCAGGAATGGATGAAGGCGAAGATGCCGCCCGAAACGATGCCGGGCAGGATGCGCGGAATGATGACCCAGCGCAGCGTCTGCCACAGTGTCGCGCCCATCCCGCGGGACGCCTGTTCCAGCCGCGGATCGAAGGCGGCCAGCGCGGTGGACACAGTGACCACCACATACGGGATGCCGGTCACGCCATGCGCCAGTACCACGCCAACAAAGCTGTCCAGCAAGCCGGCCAGGGCATAGGAGCGATACAGACCCACCGCATAGACGATGGATGGAATGATGATCGGCAGCAGCATCACCGCCCGCAGCAACTCGGTGCTGCGCCGCCCGATGCGCCAGAAGCCCACCGAGCACAGCGTGCCGGCGATCACCGCGAGCGCCGTGGAGGCCAGGGCGATCAGAAAGGATTGCCCAATCGCGCCGCGCCAGGCTTCGCTGCCCAGTAGCGCGGCATAATGCTGCAGGGAAAGGCCTTCCTGCGGCAGCGACAGGAAGCGCTGGTCGGTCAGCGATACGGGAATCACAATGGTGACCGGCACGATCAGGTAGATCGCCGTCATCCAGGCAATCGAGGAGTTCAGCCAGCCGGGACGGTAGCCGCCCATGATCTCAACCCTCCATCATCGCGCGGTGCCGAACAGGCGCCGCAGATCGACGACCCGCGAGAACAGCGCCAGGGTCGAGAGGATCGCCACCACCAGGACCGTGGCCAGCATGGCTCCCAGCCCCCAGCGCAGAAGGTCGGTGATCTGCAGCTTGATCCATTCGGCAGCCATCAGCGTCTTGCCACCGCCGAGCAGGGCAGGAGTGATGTAGAAGCCGAGCGAGAAGATGAAGACCAGCACGCCGGCGGCCACGACGCCGGGCATGGAGAGCGGCAGGAAGACGCGCAGAAAGCTTTCTGTTCGCCCGGCGCCCAGGCCACGCGCGGCTGCCAGCACGCGGTGGTCCACCTCGCCCATCGAGGCGAGCATGGGCAGCACCGCATAGGGCACCATGTAGTGCACCATGCCGACCAGGATGCCGAATTCGTTCCAGACCAGTGCCAGCGGCTGGTCGATCACGCCGGAGGCCATCAACCCCTGGTTCATCAGCCCCTCGCGACGCAGCAGCGTCACCCAGGCGAAGGCGCGCACCAGCACGCTGATCCAGAGCGGCACGAGCACGGCCAGCAGCCAGAACCGCTTTTGCCGCGGCGGCGAGAGGGTGATCCGATAGGCCAGCGCATAGCCGAGGACCAGCGCGATCAGCGTGGTCAGCGCCCCAATGCGCAGCGTGGTCCAGACCACTCGCTGCACGGCGGCGTTGGTCCAGAGCCGCTCGTAATTGGCGAGGCCAGGGCGAGGCTCGGTGACGCTGATCACCAGCACCTGCGCGATCGGTACCAGGTAGACCAGCGTCATCAGCAGGAAAGCCGGCAGGATCAGTCCCCACCAGCCCCATTCGCGCCGCATCAGCCGGTGATCACGTCAAGAAATTCCGGATTCAGCTCCTGGTAGTTCGCCGCCCACCAGATCTCGTCCAGAGTCACCTGCTTCGCCGCATTCTCGGGATCGGTGGGGTTGATGCGGCGGAGCTCCGGCGGCACGAGCGGCGCGGCGCGGGGATTGGTCGGCCCATTGCCCAGGAGCTTCAGCAGCCCGACCTGCGGCTCGGGATTGGCCAGCATGGAGGCCAGCAGGCGCTGCGCAGCGGCGCCGCCGGGATTGCCACGGGGGATCACCATGGTGCCGGCCTGCAGCATGCCCTGATCCCAGATGAATTTGAGCCGTCCGCCGCTTTCCCGCTCCAGCACCGAGGCGCGGGTGTGCCAGATGGCACCCATCACTGCCTCGCCGGTGCGCATGAACTGCTCGGATTCGGAGCCGTTGTTCCAGTAGACGCAGTTCGCGCGGATCTCGGCCACGCGCTTCAGCGCGGCTCCGGTGTCGATGGAGTAAAGCTTCTTCGGATCGGCACCGAGCGACATGGCGGCCACATCGATCGAGGTACGCGCGTCGCGGCGCAGCAGGCGTTGGCCGGGGAAGCGCTTGAGGTCGAAGAAATCCTTCCAGCCGGTGGGTGCCGACGGGAACTTGCTGCTGTCGTACACCAGCACGGTGGAGAAGGAGTAAGGCGCGGCGCCGTATTCCACGGCGAAGGCTGGGTCGATGACGTTGGCCTTGTCGACGATGCCGTAGTCGATAGGCGTCAGCAGGTTCATCTTGCTGAGCAGGATGGCCGTGGCGGTGGAACTGTCGCACACATCCCAGGTGACGTTGCGGCTTTCCACCATGGAGCGGATCTTGCCGGTGGAGGGGCCGGAGCTGTCCTGCACCACCTTGGTGCCCGGATTGGCGGCCATGAAAGCCTGGCCATAGAATTCGTTGAAGCCCTGATTGGCCAGGCCGCCCCAGTTCACCATCACCAGTTCCCGCGCCTGTGCGGTGGCCGGGTTGCTGAGGCCCGCCGTGGCACCCAGTGCGGCGAACCCCAGCATCATCTGGCGCCGGGAGATGCGGCCATGCCGCAGCTGTCGCTGCAGCAACTCAGCGCAATCCTGCTGAAAGCTCTGTGTCATGGTCCGCACGCCCCTTCTTCCATGGGGCTGCTCGCCCCTATGCCGTGGCCACGCAAGCACGCACCGTGCCAGATGCGGCCGCATCTTGTCTCGCGCCTTCGCAGGGACCATGCCATGGAGCAGGAAAGCCTCACGCACCGCAGGGCCGGACGGCTACCATGCCGCCCGCAACATCGAACCCGGCCCTCACGCCTTGTCGCGCTTCATCCCGCTCCTTGCCCTGGCCGCCGTCGCCTGCGCACCGCAGGTCATTCCGGCAGGACCTGCCGTGACCACTCCCGTCATCGGACCGCAGGCCTTTGTGATGCCGGACGGTGCGGAGTTGCCGCTGCACGCCTGGTTGCCGGCCGGGGCCCCGCAAGGCATCGTCCTGGCGCTGCACGGCTTCGGCGACACCGCGAGCAACGCGTTCCGCCGCGCTGCCGAGCCCTTCACCGCCGAAGGACTCGCTGTCTACGCCTATGATCAGCGCGGCTTCGGAGCGGCACCGCATCGCGGCGTCTGGCCCGGAACACAGGCGCTGGCGGAGGATGCCACCCGGACTGCCCGGTTGCTGCGCGCCCGTCATCCGGGCCTGCCGCTCTTTCTATTGGGAGAAAGCATGGGGGGTGCCGTTGCGCTGGTGGCGCTGGCCTCGTCCGAGCCTCCGCCGGTGGACGGCACCATCCTGCTGGCGCCGGCACTGCAGGGCCGTGCCAGCCTCGGCTGGCTGGGTCGCGGCGCCCTCGATTTCTTTGCGCACACGGTGCCGCTGCTGGAGTTCCGCAACTCCGCGCCCGGCTTCGCGCCAACGGATGACGAGGAGGCGATGCGGGGCTGGAGCCGCGATCCGCTGACCTACAAGGAGGTGCGGGTCGATACCCTTTATGGCTTGGTCGGGCTGATGGATGCGGCGCTGGCCGCGCCGCCGCGCGGGCGCGTCCTGGTGCTTTACGGCGGCAAGGATCGCATCACGGGCGCCCTGCCGTTACGGACCATGCTGCGCGACGCGGCCGCAGACCCGGCCTTGCGCGCCGCCTACTACGCGGACGGCCATCACATGCTGCTGCGGGACCGGGCGCGCGGCGTGGTGGCCGCGGATGTGCTGAGCTGGATGCGGGCTCCGGCCGAGCCGCTCCCTTCGGGCGCCGACCAGGCCGCGGCAACCTGGCTGGCGACCGAACACTGACTGCTAGCGAAGCGCCGCGGCGAAAGCAGGGCGGTCGAGCAGCTTGTCGATCGCCTCGCTCATGGCCTGCTGCGCCACCATCTGCAATTCATCCACCGAGCCGAACACGCCGGCTGCCGAGAAGAAGGAGCCGGTCATCCTCCGCGCTTCCGCCTGATCGCTCAGCACCGTGCGGCCGGCGGCATTGACCAGGCTGATGCGGAACGAGGCGACGCCCTCGCGTCGTGCCAGCTGGTTGGCCTGCAGGTCGAGGATGCGAACATCCAGCCGGAAGCGCGAGCTGGTGCCGGCGGCCAGCAGGCCACGTGCCCGCAGCGCATCGGCAAAGGCCTTCCGCACCACCTCCGAAACCGGTTCTGGCGCGTCCAGGCGCTTGATGGGATTGCCGAAGCCACCGCGCACCGTGCCGATCCAGCGGGGGTCCTCGCGCCCGTCCTCACGCTCATCCACCACGGTGCCCATGACGACCACGGAGGCAGCGCCGGGCTGCGCCACAGGCGGGGTGGCCGGGGAATAGGGCAGGCTGGCCTCGGTGGTGCCGCAGGCGGCGAGGCCGAGCAACAGCCCGAGGGCGAGGAAGCGGCGATGCATGGCGGGCGTCCTTTTCCGGGGCGCCGGCGGTACCCTGAACGGTTCCGCCGGAACATCCTTCTATGTCCGGCCGGCAGCTGAGCAAATTCCCATTGCGCCGTCCACCGCCGGCGTCACGCCCTTAAGCCAGCCCGCCATTCACCGAGATGGTCTGCCCGGTGATGTAGCCCGCCCGCTCCGACGCCAGAAAGCCAACCAGCTCCGCCACGTCCCGGGGTGTGCCGGCACGGCGCGCCGGCACCAGCTTCGCGATCTGCTCGCGGCTGAGCACGGCCGCTGTGGCCGGACTCTCGATGATGCCGGGCGCAACAACATTGGCCGTGACGCCGCGTGGCGCGCATTCCAGCGACAGCGAGCGGATGGCGCCCGACAGCCCCGCCTTGGCTGCCGCGTAGTTCGCCTGCCCGCGATTGCCCATGATCGCAGAGACGGAGGAGATCGCCACGATGCGGCCCCAGCGTGTTCCGATCATCGGCAGCAGCAGCGGCTGGGCCAGGTGGAAGAAGCCGTTCAGCGACACATCCAACACCGAGTGCCATTGACGCGCTGACATGCCGGCCATGGGCGCGTCGTCATGCGTGCCGGCATTGTGCACCAGAATCTGCACCGGACCGGCCTCCAGGATGCGCGCCACCCCGGCGGCGGTGGCGTCGGGGTCGGTCAGGTCGAAGCCGACGGCCTCGGCACCGTGCCCGGCATCGCGCAGGGCCGCGGCCTCCGCCTCGGCACGGTCCAGCGCCGCGTGGGCGTGCAGGATGACGTGCTCGCCCTGCGCCGCCAGCTGCCGGGCGATGGCCAGTCCGATGGGGCTCGCCGCGCCCGAAACCAGGGCGCGCCTCATGCCACAGCGCCGGGCAGGATCACCGCCGCCTGTCCGGCCAGCAATTCCCGCCCTTCCGTCACGAGGGCAAAGGCGTAGATGAAGGAACGCGCCTCCCGCGCCACCGCCCATGCCGTGACGGAAAGCGGTGCCGGCTGGTCATCGAGCCGCGCCACCGCCAGATCCACCCCGCGCAGACTGGCCAGGAAGCCGGCTGGCTGCGCCGCGCCATCGGCGGTCAGCGCGCCATGCAGCGCCATGGCCTGCAAGGCATATTCCACGCCGCAAATGGCCGGCAGCATGCCATCGCGTCGAAGCGGATTGGCCGCATCGCGGTGCGATGTGGCGGTGCAGGCGATGCTGTCCTTATCCCACGACAGCGCCGCGTGCAGCAGGCACATGTCGCCGGCATGGGGCACCAGCCGCGCAATGCCGGCGCGATCCAGTGGCACGACCGGCATCACGGCGCGAACTCCGCCAGCACCATGCCGCCGTCGCGCAAGGCCCAGCCATGCCGCAGGGTCCGGTTGCCGGCCAGCGCCTCCAGCAACGGCAGGGCACGGGCAGCGGGATTGCCATCCTCCAGCGCCAAGCGCAGCGGGGAGGCCGAGGCCGTGGATCCCGGCAAGGTGTCGCCGCTGTAGCGCAGCACGAGCGAGGCACCGCGGCGGTTGTCCGGACGAAGCAGCAGCGCCACGGCAAACGGCGGTCCACAAGGGCGGACGCTGTCGAGCGGCGGCGGCATCGGCGCATCGCAGGCGCAGAACAGCACCGGCCGTCCAGTCCATGCCACCTGCGCCGCCGCCTGCAGCAGGCCCAGCGGAAAGGTGTCGTCATGGCCGCCAAGGCTGGTGGAAGGCCGCATCGAGCGGGCACCGATCCCCCAATACCCCGCGGCGGCATTGTGCACCGAGTTATGGAACTGGGTAGGCGAGACATCCCCGCCGGGTTGGGTCAGCGCTTCCAGGATGGCGCCCACGGTGGCGCCGTCGCCGTTGCCGCTGGCGAAAACAGTGTCGAGCTGCGAGGCGTCGTCCGCTTCATCGTCCGCTGTGCCAGCCTGTCCCGCGACAGCCTCGGCCGCAGCGGCCAGGGCCAGCCGCACCACCAGGCTGGCGCGCCGCCTTTCCGTGGCGGGCAGCATGGCGGGCGCGGGGATGGCAGGAGGCTCGGGATGCCAGGCACGCTCGCCGGCCAGAACGGTTCGGGAAGCGGTCCAGCCCGGAAGGCCAGCACCCAGCAGGCCAACACCACCGATGCGGCACACCATGGAGCTGTTCATGCCGCCGGCCCCAGCACCAGTGCGCAGTTGCTGCCGCCGAAGCCGAAGGAGTTGCTCATTACCCGCCGCACCGACGCATGCCTGTTGGCGATGGCCAGGTCGGCGCGGAAATCAGGGTCGGGCGCATCGATGCCGAGGCAGCCCGGGATCAGCCCGTCCTGCAGGCAGATGGCGGCCACCGCCACCTCCAGCGCGCCGGAGGCGCCCAGGGTATGCCCGGTCCAGCCCTTGGTGGAGGAACAGGGCAAGGCAGTGCCGAAGACCTCCGTCACCGCACGGTCCTCCATGGCGTCGTTGGCGCGGGTGCCGGTGCCGTGCAGGTTGATGTAGTCGATCTCCGCCGGCGCCAGCCCTGCTTGCTGCAGTGCCCGGCGCATGGCTGTGACAGCACCTAATCCTTCCGGGTGGGGAGAGGACATGTGGTGCCCGTCGGCGCTGGCACCCGCGCCAAGAATAGCCAGCTGCCCCGGTGCCGGACCACGCTCCAGCAGGAACAGCCCGGCGGCCTCACCGATTGAAATGCCCTCGCGGTCTGCGGCACAAGGCCGGCTTGGGCCACGGGCAAGCAGCGCCAGGGCGTCGAAGCCCCGCAGCGTCAGGCGGCACAGCGTGTCCACACCGCCCGCCACCACGGCATCGCAGATGCCGCTATGCAGCAGCGCGGCCGCCTCGATCACCGTTCGGGCCCCGGAGGTGCAGGCCGTCGAAACGGCCAATGCCGGCCCCTTTAGCCCCAGCCGGGTCCGGACATAGCGGGGCAGCGCCTGCAGGTCATGCGTGTCGCTATAGTTGAAGCTGCCTGGCAGCGGTGCACCCGGGCCGGAGCGGGCAGCGTAGGCGGCCTCGGTTTCGGCGATGCCGGCCGTGCTGGTGCCGAGCACCACACCGATGCGGGCAGGGCCGTGGCGGACACAAGCGTCCCCGACCGCCTCAGCGAAGCCGTCCTGCGCCAGCGCCATCTCGGCCAGGAGATTGTTGCGGCAGGTGAAGTGGCTGAGCGCCTGCGGCAGGAAAGCCCTTTCCAGCCCCGCGACCCGGCCTACCCAGGCACCCGGCACGCCATCTTCCGGTGCTGCCGGAGCCAGCCCACCCTGCCGCGCCCGCAACGCGTGCCGCGTGGCGTCCAGCCCGGCGCCCAGCGCGCTGACAGCAGTCAGTGCGGTGATGGCGAGCGGCGGAATGGGGCTGATCTGGTTCAAGCGCCGGTCCGTTGTTCTGGCAGGGAGGGCGGCGTTACCACGCCGCGCGGGGCCAGCGCGAGAGCCAGGATAAAGGCCGCCGCCACGCCGATGCTCACGCACTGGCCGATGCCGCGCAGCACAGGAGTGTGGCAGAAGGCCAGCAGGCCGAAGGTCAGCAGGGTGGTGACGGTACAGTTCAGCACGGAACCGAGGATGCGTTCCTCCTCTTCCGCCTCTGCAGGCGGGGTGGACATGGATGGCGCGGGCACGCCGAGGAACAGGGCGTAATCCAGCCCAACCCCCACGGCCAGCAACAGCGCCGCGAGGTGGAAAGGGTTCAAGGCTTCGCCGACCAGGGTCAGCACCGCCAGTGTGACCACCAGCGAACCGCCGATCGGTGCCGCGACACGCAGGGCTGCCACTGAACCGAGCCGAGCACTGTGCTGCTGACGGGCGAGGCCAAATACCAGCAGCAGCACAACGGCACAGCCGCCCAACGCCACCCAGCGCAACGCCTCGGCCGTGGCGGCGACCACCAAGGCCTGGGTTTCCGCCTTGACCTCGACCAGAAAGATCGTCGGGTCGTCCAGCGCGGCAATGGCCTGGCGCACGGCCGCCACATCATGCAGCCCGGCGGGAACCACCATGCCGTGCCAGGAGCCGCCGCGCTCCGACAGCATCACGCCCAGCAGGGGCGAGAGCAACGGCATGCCGGACAGCCCTTCCGGCGTCAGGGGCGGCAGAGCGCGGCTGGTTTCCAGATCCGCCAGGAACCGGTCAAAGGCGGCCGGGCGGAAGGGTAGGCCGGCTGCCGCTTCCCGCAATGGCGCGGCCAGGGCATCGGGCAGGGGCAGGGCCGCCTGCCGCGCGTTCTGCGTCGCGATGCTGGGCAAATAACGAGCAGGACTGTCGAAGCGGTCCAGCACGCCCCGCGCCACCAGAGGCGACAGCGCGGCGCCGACCCTTTCCGCCTGGCGCAGCACTGCTTCGGCATCCGGGCCGCTCAGGGGGATCATCGTCGCCGTATCAGGCGCGCCGAGCTGGCGGCGCATTGCTTCATCCTCCTGCCGCATCCGTTCCGGTACCGGGCTCAGCGCGTCGAGTTCCTGGTTCCAGCGCGGCCCGCCGGCGAACAGCAGCAGCAGCGCCGCCAGGGGAAGGGCCAGCAGCGGCCAGCGCGCGCCGCGGAGGCGCCGCAGCGTCCGCGCCGCCGGAGCCGGCAACGGGCGCGGCTGGATGACCTCGCCCGGCAAAAGTCGTGGCAGCACCCAGCGCGTGACGGCAGCCCCGGCCAGCAGTCCCACGGCACCAAACAGGCCGAGCTGCCCCAGCAGCGGAAAGCCCGAGGCCAGCATGGCGGTCAGGCCGAGTGCCGCCGCAGCAGCCGACAGGGCCAGGGTCGGGCCGAGGCGCCGGGCGGCCCCCGAAAGCGTTTCGGACGGGCGACGCTGCGTCAGGAGCAGCATCGGGTAATCGGCGACGACCCCCAGCATGGTCATGCCGAAGCCAAAGGCCGCGCCATGCACCGCGCCGTAAATCAGCGCCACCGCCGCAGTGCCGGCCAGAGTGCCCGCCAACAAGGGCACGGCAACCGCGGCGAGCACCAGCAGCGAACGGTAGCGCCACAGCAGGAAGCCCGCCACCAGCAGCCCGGAGAACAGCGCGATCATGTGCACGTCGGCCTCGATCGCCGCCGCCGCCGCGGTGCTGAACACGCCCGGCCCGCTCAGCACCAGCCGCGCCTCGCCTGGGCCGGAACGGTCGAAGGCGGACCGGAACTCGGCGATCAGCGCAGTTTGGGCCTGCAGGTCGGTTCCCGTACCGCGGCCATGCGCGACGATCAGCGCGCGCGGCGAACCCTCGCCGCCAGCAAACCAGACGCCGTGCCGCTGCTGCATCTGCCCCGATCCCATCCAGGATCGAAGCAGGTCTAAAAACACGCCGGGGGGGTCGGCAAAACCGAAGCGCGCCAGCAGCGGCGCGGCGGCGGAACGCAGGCCGTCGAGCAGCGCCTCCAGTCGGGTGCGGAGGGCAGGGGCACTCAGGCGTTCCGGTTCGTTCTGAAGAGCGGGCGACAAGAGGTAGCGGTAGCGGAAAAGCAGGTCGCGCTCTTCCGGCGCAAGATCCTGCGCACCGTTGCCGACAAAGGAGAAGTTGCCGGAGGCGCGCAGCGTCTCTCCGGTTTCGCGGCTGATCCGCGCCAGCTCGGCTTCCGGCGCCCCCTCGATCCCGCCCAGCAGAAAGGTGGAGGCGGTGCCGCTGCGGAACTCCTCCAGCATGAAGCGGATGGCCGGCGTGCTGCCGCTGGGCAGCAGATCGCTCATCTCCGCCCGGAAGCCGACACCCCGC
Organism: Teichococcus globiformis; assembly: GCF_042646265.1. Lineage (NCBI taxonomy): Bacteria > Pseudomonadati > Pseudomonadota > Alphaproteobacteria > Acetobacterales > Roseomonadaceae > Roseomonas > Teichococcus globiformis. The sequence continues at coordinate 278,770 of NZ_JBHRTN010000018.1, read as the reverse complement.
AGCAACACGGCGCCGAGCAGCAGCAGCAAGGTCAGGGCCAGACCCAGCCGGCACCATGCGGTGGCGACGGCGCTCACGGACCGGGCGTGATTTCGAGGGTGGTCTCGCCCTCATTGCCGCGTGTCACCACCGACAGCAGCGCATCGGCGCGGCCTGTGATGCGGACCGATTGCAGAGCGGCATAGACCCGCATGGCGCGCGGCGTCAGTGCCAACTGCCAGCGCCCGTTCGGCAAAGTTTGAAATCCCACCTCGAAATGCTGGCGCAGCGTGGCAAGGTCACCCGACAGCGTCGCCCGCATGGATTCCACCAGCGGGCGAAGCTCCGGAGCATCGTCCAGGCCGATCTCGCGCCGGATGTTCTGCGCCGGCCGCTCGAACAGGAGACGGTCGCCTTCGATCCGGAGCACTTCCTCGATGGGGTCAGTGGTGCGCTTTTCCAGAAAGGCGGGCGGTTGCCAACGCAGAGTGCCACTGCTGGGAAGCGGCATGCTTAATTCGGGGAACTCCCTGCTTTCGGTGAAACGCGCCGTGCCGCCGCGGCGGGCGGCCAGCAGAGCCATCACGCCATCCAGTGTCGTCAGCTCCGCGGGTGCGGCCGCCGGCAGCAGCGAAGTGGCCAGCAGAAGGGTGCGTCGGGGGATGGTCATGTCGTGTCCACCTCCTCCCAGAAATCGTGGAAGTTGAACCAGTTATAGGGGAAGGCACAGGCGGCGCCACCGATCCGCACGGCGTAATCGGCGACGCTCGCGCCCAGCGCTTCCCGCCGTCGATGGCGCTCCAGCGCGATGCGATCCGTCAGCGGCTCGAAATGCACCTCATAGCGGCGCTTTCCGGTCCAGACGCCGTATGCGAGCATCACCGGGGCGCCGAGCACGCCGGCCAGGATGTGCGGTCCTTCGGGGAAGGCCGCATCACGTCCCAGAAAAGGCACCCGGCGCCGGCGCGGTGCGGTGCCGGGCGTCTGCGGCGTGCGATCGGCCAGGATGCCCACCAGCCCGCCGCGTTCCAGGCATTCCCGTGCCTGCAGCATGGCGTCCGGCTGGCCAAGCGAGATGACCCGGGTTGCACTTCCCGCCGCCCAGTCGGCGAAGAAACCGCTGCTGATGGCTGCGTGCTCGGCATGCATCAGCGCCACGACCTCCACCGGGCAGCCGGCATCGGCGATGGCGCGCAGAGCGTCGAAGCTGCCCAGATGCGCGCCGAGCAGAATGCAGCCCTGGCCCTTCGCGATGTGTGCCTGCACCGCTTCAAGCCCGTGAACCTCGATCCGGTAGTCGCTCCGTCGGCCATCCAGGAGAAAGAGCCGGTCGAGCAGCGTGGCGGCAAAGGTGAAGTACAGCCGGAACAGGTCATTCCATCCGGGCCGCCGCCGCAGAGCGCGTTCGAGGAACAGCGACACATGACGGCGCTGCCGGGGCGAGGAAAGCAGGAAGTAGAAGGCAATGGGATAAAGCAGCAGCCAGCCTGCCTGGTAGCCGATGTGGGTGACGATCCAGGCCATCAGCCCCATCGCGGAATGGCTGCCCCGCTCCCGCTGGCGCTGCCAGCTCATGCCGGACGCCTGCTGTCTCTGGCGACCAGCACGGCCTCGCCGCTGAAGGCCGGCACGCCGCGGCACCGGGCCTGGAAGGCAAGGCGCTCCGGTCCCGTTTCCTGCCAGGAAAGCGAAACGGGATCGTCCGGACCGACGGGTGCCGTGAACTTGGCCCGCACCAGCCGCGCCACCCTGCCATCCGCCGCCATGCGGACGAAGGCGGCGTCCAGCAATGCGACGCCGGGCACCAGGGGACGCCCGGGAAAATGGCCGGCGAAAACGGGATGGTCCGGGGGAAAGGCGAACTCGGACTGGTGCTGCATGGCGGAGGGCTGCGTCAGGCGGTGCCGGCCAGCTGCCGGCGCAGCCCATCCAGCGCGGCGCGTGGCAGCTTGCCCACGGTATCCCGTGGCAGGGCAGGCACCAGCATCACCGCCCGGGGCAGGAAAACCGGCTCGATCTCGCGCCGCAGGGTGGCGAGGATGGCTTCGCCAGACAGATCTGGCGCCACGGCGAACACGACCAGCCGGGCGGAGGGGTTGCGCTCCAGATCCTCCGGCTCGACGAACACGCCGTCCTCCACGCCGGGAATGGATTGCAGGATGCGGTTGAGGCTGGCCAGCGAGGCCCGCTTGCCACCGAGCTTGACCATGTCGGCATGGCGTCCCAGCAGACGAAACTGTTCACCCTCCAGCAGCTCCACCGCATCGGCGAGCGGTACGGGCGAGGCCATGCCGGCCACCACGGCTTCCGTCGCGGCATCGGCACCTGCGGCGTCGCGCAGGGACACGCTGCGGTAGAGCTTCCAGCGATCCCCATCCACGGTCCGGCGGCTGGCGATGGAGCCCATCTCGGTGGCGCCGTAGATCTCCAGCACCCGCGTGGACCACGCCGCCTCGGCGTTGGCGGCCAGAACGGGATCGAGCGGCGCGGTGGCCGAGATCACTGCCTCGAGCGGTGGCAGCGGTTGCCCGGCGCCCAGCAAGGCGCGCATCTGCAGTGGCGTGGTCACCAGCACGCGCCGGCCGGGGGCGGCGTGCAGCGCCTCGGCCACCTCGATGGGATAGAAGTGCGGCCCGGCATGCGCCGCCACCGGCACCTGCAGTGGCAGCATGATGCTGGTCTCGAAGCCGTACATGTGCTGCGGCGGCACGGTGGCGACCACCGTTGCTTCCTGCGGGCCGGCATCGAGGCCGAAGCGATCGCCGGCGGCCAGGGCGGCTTCCACCAACGCTTTCCAGCTCTTGGGATGTGCGGCGGGGCGGCCGGTGCTGCCGGAGGTGAAGCCGATCACCGCCACACGGTGCAAGGGAATCTCGGGATTGGGCCCGTCCGACATTGTTTCATGCGCGGGCGCGATGCGGATGGCTTCGGGCGGCGGCTCCCAGGGCGCTTCGCCGCCAGTGGCCTCGATCACTGCATCGGCCAGCACGCAGACATCCGGATAGGCGGCGGCGATTTCCGCTTGGCGCCGGGCGGAACGATCGGCGGAAAGCAGCACCACCTGCCCGCGGCTCAGCGCCGCCGCAAAGCCCAGCAGGGCGTTGTAGCGGTTCCCGCAAAGGTTCAGCGTGTGGGAGCGCTCGGGCAGCCTTGCGGCCAGGGCCGCCACGTCGGCGAGGAAGCGGCCAACCGTGACGGCCTCGGCCCCACGGCGGAACAACACGGCGTCGGCGGGGCGGTTGGTGAGCGGGGCAGTCGCGGTGGAGTGCGGCATGTCAGGAAAGATGAGCCGAAAGAATGGCGCGCAAGGTGCGGGCTGGCGTGGCGACGCCGTGTTGCGGGAAGCGCAGGCTGCGCACGGGATGTTCCCCCAGGAACAGCAGCAGCATGAAGCCCAGCAGAGCTGCGTAAACAAGGCCAGGATCGGCTGTTTCGAAGGGCGGCAGGGCGAGCATCACCATGGCGTGCAGCGGGACCAGAAGAGCGAAGAGCAGCGTCCAAAGCGCCGTAAGCGCGCGGGTATAGCCTGCGCATTCGGGCGGCAGGTAGCCAAAATCATGCCGCGTATAGCGGGTAATGAGCGGTTCCCGGCCTGGCAGCAGGGTCAGGCCGAAATGCAGCGCCAGCAGGGCGTGCCCGAAGGAGGGCAGCAGCACGGCAAGGATGGACGGTGCAGTGGCGAAGGCAAGGGCCGCAGCCACCGCAACCGCGGCTAAGGCTAGGCGAAAGGCAGGCGACTGCCGCCGGCTGGCGCCAAGCGCCAGGGCAGGCAGGCCAATCAGCAACGCCAGTCCTGGCGCGTCAGAAAGCTTGGCCACCGCTGCCGCCAGCGCTGCCGCGGCATAAGGGAGTGCCCGGCGCAGCATGGGCCCCGCCACTCCCACGGTCGCCGTGCTCAGCGCTGTCGGTGCTTGTCGATATGCGCGGAAAGATTGCGCAGCGAGGCGAAGATCTGCCCGTTGCGTTCGTCGTCCGAGCGAAGCTGGAAGCCGTAGCGACGAGAAACGGCGAGGGCGATTTCCAACGCATCGATGGAATCGAGACCAAGCCCCTCGCCAAATAAAGGCGCATCCCGATCGATCTCATCCGGCGTGGTTTCCAGATGCAGCGCCTCCACAATCAGCGCCGCCACCTCGGATTCGATGGTCAGTTGGGAACTCACGCGAACCTCCATTCCGCCGCCAGGCACCGCCGGAAAGACGGAGCATAGAACGGCAAATGCGGCTCATTCATGAACAATCGCCCAAGAAAGGGCAACAGCACGTGCGAAAATGGCACAGTTGCCGCTCTGGCTCTCAATCGAAGGGGGAAGAGGTGGAGGCAACACGGGTTTCGGATTGGTAGAACGACCAGGCGAAGCCGAGGGCCACGGAGGTGTTCCATTCCTGCCGGAAAAGCGGGCTCTCGGAGTTGGTCGCGCCGTGGAAGGACTCCAGCCGGCCGCCGGCCACCAGCGACAGGCGCTCCGTCACCGGCATGCGGTACGAGAGCTGCAGCCGAGTGCCGAGATAACCCGACTCCGCGTCATATTCCGGGCGGTCCGGGCGGACATGCTCGGGCTTTACCCGATAGAAGTAGTCCATCAGGCGGCCGGTGGCGAAGATCGGCCCGATACCGGCGCGGAACCGTCCGCCGGGCCGGCCCAGATCCAGCCGCTCATAGGCCAGCTCGGGCGACAGGGTCAGGCCCCGATACCGGACGCCTGTGCCATCGGTGGAGAAGACGCCGCGCACCGGCAATTCCAGATTCACCCGCTGCGGTGTCTCGCGGTCGCGCCAAAGGGTCAGGCGCAGCGCCAGGCCTGCCTCACCCTGCCAGTCCAGATCGGGCATGCCTTCGCGCGCCCGGTTGTTGTCCGAGGAGGACGGGAAGGCGCCAGAGAAGCTCAGTTCCACCCCGAGCACGTCATCATTGTAGAAGCGGCCGCGCAGACCCTGGTCGTCGCTGCGAAGGACCTCGCCGCGATAGATGATGTAGGGGAAGGCCAGGCCCTGGAAATGGTTCTGTCCCGCCGCCGGATAGTCGGGCAGGAAGCCACCGCCGGCGCCAAGCCCAGCCTCGAACTTTGGCTGGCCGCGCGCGGCGGGAAGGGGAGCTTCGGGCGATTGCGCCCAGGCGGGAGCGCCGGCGACGACGGCCAGCAGGCAAAGCGGCGACAGGCGCATCGGTCCGGAAGACCCTTTCTGCGTCGGTGCTGACCGGGAAACCGGCCGGCGGGCCAGAGGGCAGCGAGGGGTGGCGAAGGTGGCAACGCCTCCGCCATGAACTGGGCGGCATCATGGGGAAGCGGGCGCTGCGCCGCAAGCGCCACGCCCACCCTGCCGCATCAGTCGGCGCGGATGTTGGCCGCTTCGGCGATGCGTCGCCAACCGTCGATTTCGGTGCGCAGACGCTGCGCCGTGGCGTCCGGGCCGGCGAAGCGGACCAGGGAGCCGGCCTCGAAGGCGCGGTCGCGGATGGCGGGTTCGGCCAGCCCCTGCTCCAGAACAGCGGAAAGGCGGGCGCGGATTTCGGCCGGCACATTCTTTGGCGCGTAGAGTGCGAACCACACGTTGAGCGGCAGGTCGCCCAGCCCGGCCTCGGTGGCGGAAGGAATGTGGGGCAGCCCGGGATGCCGCTCGTTGGAGCTGACGCACAGGGCACGAACCTTGTTGTCGCGCACCAGCGGCACCAAGGGCGGCGGCGAGTTCATGTAGAACTGCACCCGGCCGGCGATAAGGTCGCTGATCGTCTCGCCGGTGCCGCGATAAGGCACGTGCAGAAGATCCATGCCGGTGCGGGATTTCAGCAACTCCGTGCCCAGGTGGTGCATGGAGCCGTTCCCGGCCGAGGCATAGCTCAGCTTGCCGGGATTGGCCTTCGCATAGGCCACGAATTCCGGCAGCGTCGCGGCGGGAATGGAAGGGTGCGTCACGAAGAGCTGCGGCGTGTCCGACACTTGGCCGATCGGCACGAAATCGTCGGTGGTGCTGATCGGGCCGGTGCCGCCGATTGCCGCGCGCCCGGCCATGGTGCCGCAATAGCCCAGCAGCAAGGTGTGCCCGTCGGGCTGGGAGCGCGCGGCGTGCGTCAGCCCCACCACGTCGTTGCCGCCAGGACGGTTCTCCACCACGACCGGCTGGCCGAGCAGGCGGCCCATGGGATCGGCGATCAGCCGGGCCGCGTAGTCGGTGCCGCCACCGGCCGGGATCGGCACCACGATGGTGATGGCCCGGCGGGGAAAGCTTCCCTGGGCGATGGCGGGCCGGGCCAACGCGGCTGTGGCGGCCCCCAGCAGCAGCGCGCGGCGGGACGGTTCGGGCGGCGCCATCTGGGCCGGTAGGGTCTCGGTCATGCGGTCGCTCTCCCTGTTCCGGCTTGCCGCCGGTTCGTTCCGGCCCGCTTTCAGGGCATCGCGGCGGACATTCCCCCGTCGACGACCAGCTCGGTGCCGGTGATGTGCTTCGCCTCGGCGGAGGCCAGAAACAGCACCGCATGGGCGATGTCCCAGGCATCCCCCATCTGGCCCATCGGCACCTGCGCGTTGCGCTTGGCGATGAGCTGCGCCGCGTCATTGGCGCCGAGTTGCCTGACCAGCCGGTTCTCCACCAGCGGCGTGTGCATCAGACCTGGCACCACCGTGTTGCAGCGGATGCCGGCCCGGGCCTGTTCCATGGCAACGGATTTCGTCAGCGCCAGGATGCCATACTTGGAGGCGCTGTAGGCGATGTGCGGCCGGTCCGCGCTCATGCGCAGCGCGGCAATGGAAGACAGGTTGACGATGGCGCCGCGCCGTTCCCGCAGATGCGGCATGGCGTGCTTGCAGCAGAGAAAGGCGCTGCGCAGGTTGAAGTCGATCTGGGCTTCCCAGTCGCGCTCCGCCAGGCTCTCGGCGCCGCCCGGAAAGGAGCCGCCCACATTGTTCACCAGGATGTCGAGACCGCCATAGGCCGCGACGCAGGCGGCAACCGCCGCCGCGACGTCGCCCGAAGCGGTGACGTCCGCCAGATGGCCCATGGCCACGCCACCCTCGGCGCGGATGATGCCAACCGTTTCCTCCACCGCCTCGGCGCGGTTGTCGAGGGCGAACACCTTCGCCCCCTGACGCGCCATCAGCACCGCCGTGGCCTTGCCGTTGCCCCAGCCCGGCCCGGCTGAGCCGGCGCCGGTGACAAAGGCGACCTTGCCGTCCAGCCGCAGCATCAGCCGCGCACCGCCGCGCAGAGCCCGCCATCGACGAGGAGCTCTGTGCCAGTGATATACTTCGACGTGTCCGAAGCCAGAAACAGCACGGCCTCAGCGACGTCCCAGGCCTCGCCCATATGGCCCATCGGCACCTGCTCATGCCGGCGGCGATAGAAGGCATCGCGGTCGGTGCCGGTTTCGTGGCTGGCAAAGTCCGCGGCCAGCTTCTCCACCAGCGGCGTTTCCATCAGCCCGGGCAGCACGCAGTTGAGCCGAACGCCGCGCCGGGCGTAATCGATGGCGGTGACGCGGCTGAACTGCACCAGCCCCGCCTTGGCGGCAGCGTAGCCAGGTTGCGGCTTGCCGGTGTAGCGGATGGCGGCGGTGGAGGCGATCGAGACCACCGCACCCTTGCCCTGCGCCTCCATCACCGGCAGCACGGCCCGGGTGCAGAGGAAGGCGCTTTTCAGGTTCACCGCAATCTGCGCGTCCCAGACATCCTCGGGCATGGTGGCCGGATCGCCGGGCAGGGAATGGCCGACATTGTTGACCAGCACGTCGATGCGCCCGAAGCGGTCGAGGCAGTCCGCGACCGCGGCATCGACGCCGGCCTTGTTGGTAACGTCGGCGGTGGCGGTGACGCAGCGCCCGCCTTCGCCGGCGATGATGCCGGCAGTCTCGTCCGCCGCGGCGGGATTGTTATCGATGCCGAACACCGTCGCGCCATGCCGCGCCAGCGTCACGGCGATGGCCTTGCCATTGCCCCAGCCCGGCCCCTGGGAGCCACAGCCGGTAACGATGGCGACGCGCCCTTCAAGCTTTGGCATCGGCGGCACCCGGCAACGTGTCGCGCGCATCGATGCCCATGGCTTCCAGAAAGCGAGACACCATGTTGTACGCTCCGATCGTGGCGGTCAGCTCCACCAGCTCGCGCGGTGGCAGAGCCTGCCGCACAGCGTCGAACACCGGCTGTGGCACATGAACTTCGCGCGTCATGGAATCGCAATAGGCCAGCACCGCTCGCTGGTTCTCGTTGAAGGCGTCGCTGGTCTGCCAGTCCCCGAGCGCGTCAAGCTGCGACTGGTTCAGCCCTTCGCGCAGCGCAATGGGTGCGTGCTGCTCAGCCTCGTAGGGGGCCCCATTCAGATGCGCGACACGCATGATGACGAGTTCGCGCAGCGCCCCCGACAGCGCGCATTCCTGCCGGATCGCCGTCAGGTAGCGCAGCCAGCCCTCGGCCACCGGCGTGCTGTGCAACAGCATGGCGTAAAGATGCAGCACGCTGCCGCGTTCTCGGATGATGCGCTCGGCAAGCGGACGCGTTTCCGGGTTTGCCGGATCGGCATAGGGCATGCGGGCCAATGACGTTTCCTTGTTCCGGCCGGGTGCGAACTCCGGCTCCACTGTTCAGGACATGGAACAACGAAAGCGAATTGCACGTCAATCGCGGGTGAGGCTCCCGTCCGGGCGTCGAGCCGCATAGGCGCGGAACACGCCCACCGAGGTGTCGCAACGGACATCGTCCAGCCCCACGCGTTGCAACTGGCCAAGAATGGCTTCGGCCGGAACGCAGGCCTCGATCGTGTCCCAGTAGTACTGCATCAGTGTGCCTGAGCGGGCGCGCGGCGCCGTCAGCCGGCACAGGGCGGGCACCACATGGCCGAGATAGGCACGCGCCAGCGCGTGGGCGACGCGCCCCTCAGGCCGGCCGATTTCCAGCAGCAGCAGCCGACCTTCGGGGCGCAGCACGCGGCGGTACTCGGCAAAGGTGGCGTTGAGGTCGGCCACATGGCGCAGCGCGTAGCCCATGCTGATGAAATCAACCGAGGCATCCGGCAGTGGGATGGCCTCGGCCCGCCCGCGCAGCAGGGCATGGGGGGCGGGGGTCGCCGACAGTGCCCGCCGGGCCTCCGCCAGCATCCCGCCCGAGGGGTCAAGCCCGTAGACGAAGCCGCCGGGGCCGGTCAGCCGCGCCGCTTCCCGCGCCACCAGCCCGGTGCCGGTGGCGATGTCCAGCACCGTCATGCCAGGCGCGAGGCCGCCCCGCCGCAGCGCATCCCGCCGGTACCAGGCGCCGGTGCCGAGGGAAAAGACACGATTGATCCGGTCGTAATGCGCGGCGGTGTCGTCGAAAAGCTGGCGCACAAAGGCGGCACGCCCGTCGGTGCCCTGGTAATAGGCCGGCAACGCCGGATGTGGTGCCGTGGCCAGCGCCTGCGAAGGGGTCGTCTCGGTCACGGGCGTCTCCTGCGGGCGGTGGGCCTTCGGCTCCAGCGATAAACCGCGCCCCAGGCTTCTGCTAGGGGAAATGGCACCAGTGCCACCCGGCCGCACCTGGTTATCCGCGTTCGCGGCCATCTTCGCGGAGGCGCCCGATTTCCTCCCGGGGCAGGATGCTCTAGGTTCCTGGTCCGGGGCGGGGTCGCGGCACGCCCGGCGGCAGCAAAGGATCCAGCACCGTGACCGGACGTCCCCACCGGAGCGACGAGACCGGCGTTCTGCGGCGCGGCTGGCAAGCGCTGCGCTTTTATCCGCTGCTGCTGCTGTTCGCGGTGATGTGCCTGGCGTGGAGCCTGCCCGCAGCGCTGCTGTTCCGCGTCTTGCCTTCCGAAGCTGGAGGAAGGCTCGGGCGATGGGGCATTTCACGCGGCTTCCGGCTGTATCTGGCGGTTCTGCGGGGTTGCGGCATGCTGCGGGCCGACCTTTCGGCGCTGGACACGCTGCGGCACGAGCAGGGGCTGGTGATCGCGCCCAACCACCCCTCCATGATGGATGCGGTGCTGCTGACCTCCCGCCTTCCGCGCGCCGCCTGCATCACCAAGGCCTCGCTCTGGCACAACCCTTTGCTGGGTGGCGGCGTGCGTCTGGCCCGGTACGTGCGCAACGATGCCGTCCGCCCCATGATCCGCCAGGCCTCCACCATGCTGCGGGATGGCGGACAGCTGCTGATCTTCCCTGAAGGGACGCGCAGCCCGCTGGGGGCGGAGCTCGGCCCCTTCAGTCGGTCTTTTGCGGTGATCGCCGAGGCGGCCGGCGCACCAGTGCAGACCGTGGTGATCGAGGGCGGCAACCCGTTCCTGGCGAAGGGCTGGCCGGCCTGGCGGATACCGCCCCTGCCGCTGGTCTATCGTGCTCGGCTGGGGCCGCGGTTCCCGCCCTGCGGCTCGGCCGAGGCGATGAGCCGGCAGGTCGAGGCCTTTCTGCGCCACGCCGCTGCGGCGGAGGAGGAGCCTGGAACCGGCGGCAGAAACGGCAGGCGTCGTTCACGGAGCAGGGCACCGGCCACCCCGCTACCGCGGCGCGACCTGGCCTGAAGCATGGCCGCCGCTTCGCCCTCCTCCACGCATCTGGTGCTGATCCCCTCCTTCAACAGCGGCGCGTTGCTGGCCGAGACGGTGCGTTCGGCCCGCGCCGAGTGGAACCCGGTCTGGGTTGTCGTGGATGGCAGCACCGATGGCAGCGACTGTCCGGTGCAGGCCATGGCCGAGAGCGATCCCGGGCTTCGCCTGCTGCGCCTGACGCGCAACGGCGGCAAGGGCGCGGCACTGCTGCACGGAATGGAGGCGGCGCTGGCTGCGGGCTTCACCCATGCGCTGGCCATGGATGCCGATGGGCAGCATCCGGCTGAGGAGATCGGGCGCATGATGGCGGCCTCCCGCACCAAGCCCGATGCCATGGTGCTGGGGGTGCCCGTCTTCGGGCCGGAAGCGCCGGCGATCCGTGTGAAGGGGCGGCGCGTGTCCAATTTCTGGACCGACCTCGAAACGCTCTGGAGCGGCGTCGGCGATTCGCTGTTCGGCTTCCGGGTGTATCCCGCGGCGCCGGTGGTGGCGTTGATGCACCGCACCCGCTGGATGCGCCGCTACGATTTCGATGCCGAGGCCGCGGTGCGGCTCTGCTGGCTTGGGCTGAAGCCAGTGAACATCCCTGTGCCGGTGCGCTACCTTTCGCGGGAAGAAGGCGGCATCTCGCATTTCCGCTATGGGCGGGACAACCTGCTGCTCACCGGGATGCATACCCGCCTGATGCTGGGCTTTCTGCCGCGGTTGCCGTTGCTGGTATGGCGCCGGCTGCGGCAGCGGGCAGCGTCACGCCATTAAGTCCGGCATCGGCGATGCGCCTCAGCAATTCCGGCAGCACTGAGAGCACCACGGCGCGCCCATCCGGGCCAGCACGGCAGTTGCCGTCATGCAGCAACAGGATTTCGCCCGCCCGCGGTGCCCGCAGCCGGTGCAGGATGCGCGCGGGATCGGCCAACGCGCCGTCCGCGCCGCGTCGCGACCAATTTGCCAGGTGAAGCCCCGCACGCGCCAGAACCGGATCGAGAAAAGGACTGCGCAAACCGATCGGCGGCCGAAAGAAGCGCGGCTTGCCGCCGGCCTCGAGGATGGCCCTCTGCGCCTGCGACACCTCGTTCCACTGGCCGCGCGGACCCAGGGTGGCAAAGTGCCAGGGGTGGGTATGGCTATGATTCTCGGCACTGTGCCCTTCGGCCAGGATGCGTCGCACCAGGGCCGGATGGCGAGCGGCGTGCTTGCCGACCAAGAAGAAGGAGGCACATTGCCCAGCCGCTCCCAGCAGGTCGAGCACGCGTGGCGTCACGTCCGGATCCGGGCCGTCATCAAAGGTGAGGGCGATGCGGCCCGATGCACCGGGTGGAAGCCGGGTCATGTTGGGGCCGAGCAGCGCGCTGTGCGGCAGCATGCCGGATGCGGTCAGCACGGCATGGTTGGCAACCAGCGCACCGAGCCACCAGGGCCACAGCCCGGGCTGCAGCACCAGGGCGCCCGCCGCTGCCCCGTGCAGCCCGAAGGAAGCGCGGATCAGGGGCGCCGGACGCCAGCGGCGCGGCTGCTGCGGCATCACGGGCAGGTCGGGTGGCGGCCCATCATCCTCGCCGGCCGATCACCCGCGCCACCGCCATCAGTGCCAGACCCAGCAGCGCCAGTCCCACCGCCCAGGGCTGCTCATGCCAGGCCTCCATCACCATGTTCGGCAGCCAGGTCAGCGCATCCAGCGCCATGCGCGGGATCCAGAGCAGCATGTCCCAGCCGAACACATAGGCGATGATGCCGATCAGGACGAGCAGGCTGCCGATGGACCAGAGCCTTGCGGCCATTGCGGGATGCCCTTCAGAAGGAATGGTTGCTGCGCCCGAGATGGCAGCGCGCAGCGCAATGGGCAAGGAGAAGCGGGCATGATGCGGCAGGCAAGTCACCGGCTGGAGGTGCCGACACGCGGACGCGGCTTCATCGAGATCACTGCCGCAGTTCGGCGCTTCGTGGCCGAGCAGGGGATCAGGGAAGGCTTGCTGACGGTCTGGTGCCGACATACCTCGGCCTCGCTGATCGTGCAGGAAAATGCGTCGCCGGACGTGCTGCAGGATTTGGGCGCCTTTCTGGCCCGCCTGGCACCGGAGGGGCCGCACTACCGGCACGACGATGAAGGGCCGGACGACATGCCAGCACATCTCAGGATGGTGCTGACCCAGGTGCAGCTCTCCATTCCCGTGCTGGAGGGGGCGCCTGTGCTCGGCACCTGGCAAGGCGTGTTCCTGTGCGAGCACCGCGCCGCGCCCCATCGCCGCGAGGTCGTCTTGCACTTAATCGGACAATAAGCCTTTGATTCAGAATATCCCGATCGCGTGAACACCAGAACATAAGAAGAACATTGTTCCGGTTCCGCCGGCGTGGCACACCCTGTGGCGGAGGGAGTGGAGATGGAGAACCTCGCGCGATGGATCCTGGCCCAGGCCTTCGGCCTGATCGGGACGCTCGCGGTCGTCTATCGGGACAACTACCGCGTGCCGTTGCCGGCCGGCGATCTGGGCGAGCTGATGCTGCGCTACGCGCCGCAAGCCTCGGCGTTGGGCTTCACACTGGCTTTGTGGCCGGTTGTGGACCTGATCTTCCGTGCCTGCGACAGGCAGCGTTCGTGGCAGTGCCACGGTGATTTCAACCGCTGGCTCGCAGCGCTGCTGCTGTTGTTCCTTTGCGCGCATGCGGCGGCGCTGGGCCTGGCCGCCATGTCGGATCCGGGAACTCTGGCAGGAGCTTTGCAGCCCAAGGTGATCCATGCCTATGCGGCCGCCCTGCTGGCCACGGCGGCCATGTCGGCCGGCTATGTCGCGAGGCTGGAATTCACCATCTGGCGACGCCATAATCCGGGCATGGAGACAGGAGATCCGCCCTGAGATGGGACCGCAGGATATCCTTGCTGCCGTGATCTGGGGCGCCAGCCTTCTGGGCATGGGCCTCGGCGGCTATGGGGTGGTGCATTACGGCTTCGGGCTGGTCCGGGCGCGCCGCCATGCGGCCCACCCGTCGCGCCTCCGCTGACGCCTTATTCGGCGCTGGAGAGCTTCATCAACAGCAGGCCGCTGACAATCAGCAGCGCCGCCGCGATGCGCAGCGGGGTGACGGATTCCCCCAGCACCGCAATGCCGACAATGAAGCTTCCTACAGCACCGATCCCCGTCCAGATCGTGTAGGCGGTGCCGAGCGGCAGGCTGCGCATCGACCACGACAGCAGCCCGAAGCTGATGATCATCGCCGCAATGGTGATGACGCTGGGCCAGAGGCGGGTGAACCCCGCCGACTGCTTCATGGTGAACGCCCAGATGATTTCAAAAAGGCCGGCAATGCCGAGTGCGATCCAGGCCATGGGACCCCCGTCTTGGCTGCAGCCGGGCCGTCCCGGACATGGAACCCTTGAGGGGGGAGGACGTGGCCTCGCACCGGGCAGATAAGTCTGTGGCGCGGCGAGGTCAACGCTTCCAGGAAAGAAGCGGCGTTCCGGCGGCGCTCTGTCAGCCCTGTCCCTGACGGCAGCCCTGTCCCTGACGGCAGGGCGCCGTGCCGCACCATTCGGCGATGAAGCGCGCGATGGCCAGCGTGGTGGTCTTCAGGCTGGCGATGCGCAGCTTCTCGTCGAAGGCGTGCGGCCCGACGCCGTCCGGTCCGTAGCAGAGTGCCGTGATGCCATAATAGAGGCTGTAGAAGCGCGTGTCGTTCACCGCCGTGCTGTGGCGCGCCTCCAGTGCCTTGCCATGGATCTCCTGGTGGATGCGCGCCAGCAACATCTCGGGTTCGCTGCCTGGCTTCAGCACCGCGCCATCGGCTTCAAAGCCGATCCAGTCCACTTCGGGTGGGTTGTTGGCGAGAAAGCTGTCCTTCTGCGCCGCCGCGCGCACCACACGCTCCACCGCCGCCTTGGCATCCGCCACTTCATCGCCGGGCAACAGGCCGATGCGGCAGTCCACCTCGCACCAGGCGGGCGTGGAACTGGCCCAGTCGCCGCCGCGAATCACGCCGGGGTTGAATTTGATCGGGTCGGTGATTTCGCCAAAATCGGCATGGCTTTTCGCCTGCTCGTTCAACGCGGCCGTGTGCTGCTGCAGGGCCTTGATCATGTCGTAGGCGGCGAGGATGGCGTTGGTGCCGGCCTGGGCCTGCATCACATGCACGGGCGAGCCCGCGACCTTGAGGCGGAACCACAGCGCGCCGCTCTGCGCGCGGGTGATCATCTCGCCGGTGGATTCCGGGATCAGGCAGGCATCCGCGCGATAACCGCGCAGCAGTTGCGCCAAGGCGCCATTGCCGGTGCTTTCCTCTTCCGTCACCGTCTGCACGCACACATCGGCGGCCGGTTCCAGCCCGATGCGGCGCAGCGCGTCCATCGCGAAGATCATGCAGGCCACCCCGGCCTTCATGTCATAGGCACCGCGACCGTACATCCAGCCATCATGGATCTCTGCGGCGAAGGGTGGATAGGTCCACATGGCTCCAGGCCCGGCCGGCACCACGTCGATATGACCTTGCAGGATCAGGCTGCGGCCGCCGGGCATGGCCGCGCGGTGCATGGCCGCGACCTGCACGCTGCCAGCCGGATCGACATCCACCATCGGGCTCGCCTTGGGATGGGAGGCGAGCGGCACATCGGCCATGGTGAAGCGGTCCACCGAATAGCCGCGCCTGGCCAATTGGGCCGCGATCCAATCCTGCAAAGGGGCCTCGTTGCCGCGGGTGGACGGGAACCGCACCATTTCGGCCAAAAAGCCGACCTGCTCCTCATGCAGGGCTTCGACTGCGCCGCGCAGGCGGGCGGACAGGGTGGAATCGCTCATCGCATGGGCCTTTCGTTCAAGGCCGCGCAGCATGGACCCGGACGCCCATGGCGTCACCACCTGCGGGCGGCGGAGCGGTGCTGCAAAGAAGGGCGGAAAGCCGCCACGCGACGGGACGCCGAGCCCGCGCGTTTCGCCAGGGCAGGCCGCGCCCCCTGACTGCCAGTCCGAGTTCCCGGTGGCTGAGGCCCCACGGGCCGGCATGGCCGGGGCGCCGGCGCAGGGCGATCTGATGCGGCGGCGTCATCCGGCGCCTGCGATGTCCGTGCCGCCAGTTCCAGCCGTGCCAGAGCAGATTCGCTCGGGGATGGAGGGCAAGCCGCCATCGCAGCCGACGCTGCCCATGCGGTGCCTGATCCCCGCGCCGTGCAAAGCGTTCATGCCATTTGCATCCCCGGCATCAAGCCGTGCGGCGTGCTTTCCGGCGGCCTTGACCCGAGGCGAACCGCCTTCGCACACTCCCCTTCGTCCAGATCGAAGGAATCCGGCACAAAAGCCGGGATTATCCCCCGCCTGGCGCGGATCAAGGGAAGGAAGAGGCGTGCAATTATCGGATCGAGTAACGGGGGCGGCACTGGCCATCCTCGGCGCCGTGACCTGCTTCGGCGCGTCGCAGCAGCCTGGCGTGCCGGGGCAGGATGTCGGCCCGGCCGTGTTCCCCATGATCATCGGGGCAGGGCTGATCGGTTGCGGTGCGATGATCGCCCTGCGCATCGGCCACAGCTTCGAGGATCCGGAGGCCGTGGTGCCCGTCGGGCCCGGAGAAGCGATGCCAGAGCCGCCGCGCTTCGGCGAGGTGCGAGCTTTCCTGCCGCCGCTGCTGCTTCTGTTCTACGTGCTGGTGGCCGATACGCTGGGCTTTCTTCTGACCAGTGCATTGATCATGCTTGTTGTGGCGCGGGTGCTGGGGGCGAGCTGGCGGCTTGCCCTGTCGGTGGCGGTTCTGGCGTCGATCGGGGTCGCCACCGTATTCGGGAACCTCCTGAGGGTGCCGCTGCCCGGCGGCCTCCTGCCGCTGCCGTGGTGACGCCATGAGCCAGCTTCTGGACGGCTTCGCCCTTGTTGCCCAGTTCGACGTGCTGGTGGCGATCTTCGCTTCCGCCGTGTACGGGCTGGTGATCGGCTCATTGCCCGGCCTGTCGGCGACGATGGCGACGGCGCTGCTGGTGCCGGTGACCTTCTACCTGTCGCCCATCGCGGCGGTGGCGACGATCATCACCTCCTCGGCCATGGCCATCTTCTCCGGCGACATCCCGGGCTGCCTGCTGCGCATTCCGGGCACGCCCGCTTCCGCCGCCTACACCGACGAGGCCTATGCCATGACCCGCAAGGGGCAGGCGGAGATGGCACTGGGCATCGGGCTGTGGTTCAGCGCCATCGGCGGCATCGTCGGCACGCTTTCGCTCATGATCATGGCCCCGACCCTGGCTGAGGTAGCGCTGAACTTCTCCTCTTTCGAGTATTTCTGGCTGGCGCTGCTTGGCCTGATGTGTGCCACGCTGGTGGCGCGGTCCTCGCCGGTGAAGGCCATCGCGGCGATGCTGCTGGGCCTGCTGTTCGCCTGCATCGGCATGGAGAACCCGGCGGGTGCCCCGCGCTTCACCTTCGGCATGACCGACCTGCTCGGCGGGATCGAGCCCTTGCCGGCGCTGGTCGGCGTCTTCGCCGTGTCGCAGGTGATGCGTGCCCTGGCCGAGGCGGAGCCGCCGCCCATTCCCCGTCGCAAATTCGGCAGCATCCTGGCCGGACAATGGACGATGACCAAGCGCTACCCGAAGCCGATGATGCGCGGCAATGTGGTTGGCATCATCATCGGCGTGCTGCCCGGAGCCGGCGCTGACATGGCGGCCTGGGTCAGCTACGCCATGTCCAAGCGCTTCTCGCGCGAGCCAGAAAAGTTCGGTACCGGCCACCCCGAGGGGCTGGTGGAATCGGGCGCCGCCAACAATGCATCGCTGGCCAGCGGCTGGGTGCCGGCGCTGCTCTTCGGCATTCCCGGCGACACCATCACGGCGATCGCTATCGGCGTTCTCTACATGAAGGGTTTGAACCCGGGGCCGACGCTGTTCACCGAACGCGCCGACAGCATGTACGCGCTCTACATCATCTTCATCCTGGCCAACATCATCATGATCCCGCTGGGCCTGATCATGATCCGACTGGCGGCGACCGTGTTGCGGGTTCCGCGCTCGGCCATCATGCCGGTGATCCTGATGCTGTGCGCCGTCGGCGCCTTCGCGACCGGCAACAACCTGTTCGCGGTGACGCTGGTCGGTTTCTTCGGCGTGGTGGGCTATGTGATGGAGCGCAACGGCTATCCCGTCGCTGCGCTGGTGCTCGGCATCGTGATGGGGAGCATGGTGGAGCAGAGCTTCGTCACCTCGCTGATCAAGTCGGACAACAGCCTGTTGCCGTTCTTCGACCGGCCCATCTCGGCGGTGCTGTCGGTGATCACCATTGGTGCCCTGTTGTGGCCCGTGGGGGCATGGCTTGTCCGCCGCATGAGGCGCCCCTCCGCGGCCTGATGAAGAGGCGGGCCATGCGTCGAGACGCTGGCCCGCCCGCAGGAAACTCACCATACTTTCCATGAACCGGCCGTTACGCCGGAGCAATCATCCAGAGGGTAACTCCATGACCGTCATCTCCCGCCGCCACATCCTGGGCGCGGCCGCCGCCGGCGGTGCCTTGCTGCCTCTGGCCCGGCCAGCCCTTGCGCAGCCGAAATTCCCGTCCCGTCCGCTCCAGATGATCTGTCCCTGGGGTGCGGGCGGCGGCACCGATGCCACAGCCCGCATCATCGCCTCGCTGCTGGAAAAGGAACTGGGACAGCCGGTGAACGTGGTGAACCGCACGGGCGGTTCCGGCGTGGTGGGCCACAGCGCCATCGCGACGGCGGCGCCGGACGGCTATTCGATCGGCATCATCACCGTGGAAATCACGATGATGCACTGGCAGGGGCTCACTCAGCTGACGCATGCCAACTACACCCCGCTCGGCCTGATGAACCGCGATGCGCCGGGAGTCCAGGTCAGCGCATCCTCTCCCTGGAAGGACATCAAGTCGCTGGCCGAAGCCATCAAGGCATCGCCGCCGGGCAAGCTGAAGGCCTCCGGCACGGGGCAGGGCGGAATCTGGCACCTGGCGCTGGTGGGTTGGCTGCAGGCCATGGGCTTGAAGCCGGACCACGTCCGCTGGGTGCCGTCCAATGGCGCTGCGCCGGGCATGCAGGATCTTGTGGCCGGGGGCATCGATATCGTGCCCTGCTCGATCCCCGAGGCCCGGGCCATGCTGGATGCCGGCCGCGCCCGCAGCCTGGCCATCATGTCGCCCGAGCGGGATCCGCAGTTTGCCGATATTCCGACGTTGAAGGAGAGCCTCGGTGTCGACTACCAGACTGCTGTGTGGCGCGGCATCGGCGGCCCCCTGAAGATGCCGGCGGAAATCCAGTCGTTGCTCACTGGCGCCTTGCAGCGCGTCTACCAGTCACAGGAATACAGCGGCTTCATGAAGTCGCGGGGCTTTGGCATGGACTGGGGCGATGGGGCGGCCTTCGGCAAGGTCATGGCGGACACCGATGCCGCCATGGGCGAGGCGATGAAGGCGGCAGGTCTGGCCAAGACCTGATCAGAACGGCCGGCGCGGCACTACCCGCGCCGCCATCAATACAACTTGACTTCAACTCAAAGTTGTGTGACCTCTCTGGCGCTTAAGAGTCCTGACTTAACTTGCCGGAGGGTTGAGATGGCGCCGGACCAGCCCATGATCTTCATTGCCGACTGGGCGAGCCGCACGGTCAACTCTGAAACCTGTGGTGATGGCAGCGCCGGATGGGCTTCCAAGCTTGCCGACTGGTGCCGTGACGAAGCGGTTCGCATCGGATTGACTCCGGCTCAGCTCGACGAAGCCGCGGCCCGCCTGCATGGCTCACCCGAGGACCTTGTCGGCTACCTGCGCCATGAATGCGGCCGCTTCCGCTGAGATGAACCGCAGATCAGGAATCGCGGCCGAGCACAGGCCCTGCTTGAGCGGCCTCGTCATCCGGAACCGCCAGGGCTGAGGGCCTTCCAGGGGAGGGACGCTGACATGCGCCGCCTGCTGCCTCCGGCCGCTGCGCCATCCTCTCTCGCCCGCCCGATCATGGGCCTCATCCTGCTGGCCTGTGCATTGCTGGCGGGGCTGCAGGTCTGGCACAGCCTGTCCGAACGCCGGGAGCGGCTGCGCTCGCTGGAAGTCGAGGCCGCCAATCTGGCCAGATCCCTCGCGCAGCACACCGACGACCGGCTGCAGATGGCAAGCGCCATTCTGGCCGGCGCTTCGGAGCGGGTTCTGGCAGATGGCACCGGCCCCGCTGCCCGCCAGCGCCTGGACCGCATCCTGAGAGCTCAGGCCACGACCTTCGAAGGGGGCGCCGATTTCCTGATCTTGGACGCCGAGGGTGCGGCGGTGGCAGGCACGCCGGCCGGGCGGCGAATCGCGGATATCGGGCAGGAATTATCGGCCGAAACAATGGCTGCCGCAGCCCAGCCGGAGCGCGGCACCGGCGACGTGCAGCTTCGCGCACCGGTCTATGTTCCCGCACGGCGCGGCTGGGTCATCCCCCTGCAGCGCCGGATCGAAACCCCGCAGGGCGAGTTTGCGGGCCTCGCCCTGGCGCTGCTCGATGCCGGGACCTTCGCGCAGTATTTCGCGCGGTTCGATCTTGGCCCCAATGGCGCTGTCGCGCTGCTCGACACCAAGGGCCGCCTGCTGTCCCGCCATCCTTTCCAGCGGGCTGCCATCGGCCGCAGCCTCGCTGGCTTCGCCCTGTTCCGCGACAAGTTGCCGCGTCAGACGGCGGACAGCTTCACCACCGTGTCGCCAGTGGATGGCGTTCGGCGCATCGCAGCCTATCAGCAGGCACGAAGCTTTCCCCTGGTGGTGCTGGTGGCCCGAGCGCGGGACCCCGCCTTGGCCGGCTGGCGCACCGATACGTTGTGGCGCGGCGGGGTGACGCTCGTCGTAACGGGCCTCCTGGCGCTGCTCGGGCTGCGTCTCGGCCGCGCCCTGGGGCGGCGGCAGCAATCCGAGCGTCTGCTGGCGGAAAGCGAGGCGAGCTTCCGCCTGCTCGCGGAGCGGTCGAGTGACGTTGTGGTGCGGCTGGGGCTGGATGGACGCCGGCGCTACGTTTCCCCGGCCAGTGAGGCCCTGCTGGGGCATGCGCCGACGGCGCTGATGGGTGGGATGGCGCTCGATGAAGTGGAGGAGGCGGATCGTGCCGAAGTGCAGGACGCCCTGGCACGGCTTCTCTCCGGCGAAGCGGAGCAGATGTCGCTGGCCTGCCGGATGCGCCATGCCGATGGCAGGCTGATCTGGGTGGAGGCCGCCATCCGGGCCACCTTCGCGCCCGTGACCGGTCAGCCCGACGGTGCCGTCGCCGTGCTGCGCGACATCACGGCCCACAAAGCACGCGAGGCCGAACTGGCGACCCAAGCGGGCACGGACGGGCTGACGGGGCTGTTGAACCGGCGCCGTTTCGACGAGGTGCTGCGCCGGGAATGGGATCGCGCCGCGCGGGAAGGCACGGCCTTGTCGTTGCTGATGCTGGATATCGACCGGTTCAAGCTGTTCAACGACCGCTATGGCCATCCGGCGGGCGATGGCTGCCTGCGCCGCGTGGCGGTGGCGGTTGCCGCGGCGGTGCGCCGCCCTGGCGACATGGTGGCACGTTACGGCGGAGAGGAACTGGCGGTGATCCTGCCGCGGACCGATGCCGCCGGCGCAGCCTCCGTGGCGGAAAGCGTGCGGGCTGCTGTCGCGGCCGAGCTTGTTCCCCATGAGGGCAATCCGCCTGTTATGGTGGTTACATCGAGCCTGGGTGCCGCCACAGCGGAGCCGCGTCCAGGCCTAGCGTTCGGGCCGGAAGCGCTGGTGGCTGCCGCTGACGGCGCTCTCTACGGGGCAAAACGAAGCGGGCGTAACCAGGTGGCGATGGCCGACAACGTGCCGCCCCTGCCTCCATCGGCCCCGAGGCCCGTCGATGAGGCTTCAAGACTGGCGGCGGTGGAAGCCTTCCGCAGCGCCGGTGCCACCGCGCCGGGCGATGTTGAGCTGGAGCGAATCGCGCGGGTCGCGGCCATGCTGTTTGGCATGCCGATGGCACTGATCTCTGTGGTCGGCCGGGATCGTACCGATTTCGCTGCGACCCACGGGCTGGATGCCGAGGGCGCATCGCGGGATGACGCGTTCTGCAGCCATGCTATTGCAGGCTCGGACGACACGCTGGTGGTTCCCGATCTGGCGACCGATCCCCGCTTTGCCGGCAACCCGCTGACGGTGGCGCCGGAAGGCTTCCGGTTTTACGCCGGGGCGGTGTTGCGCAGCCCTGAAGGCGACCATCGGCTGGGCACGCTCTGCGTGCTGGACCGCTCGCCCCATCCGCCCCTGAACACCGAGCAGAAGGCCTTGCTGGCGGATCTGGCGGCGCTCGCGGTGCAAAGGCTGGAACAGCGGCGGTTGGCGCCCAGCACGGTCTCCTGAACGGGCGGAGCAACGCACCGCGATCCGCAGAGAGCCTTCGGCACCACGATGAAGAAGGTTTCTGATCGCACAAGATGGCTGATTTGCTTGGCATCGCTCCGGAGCCAAGCGGAGTTGCCCCGCCTGCGAACAAGGGCCGGCCTTGCGCCGAGGAGCATGGGTCCGGCGGCACGGCCTGGGATCTGCCCGCGTCACCGGCCGGCGGACGGCATCACGCAAGACGGGCGCGAAAAGCCATCTGCGTGATGGATGCAGAACGGTATTGTACCGGGGAAGATGGTGCCCAGAGCCGGAATCGAACCAGCGACACTGCGATTTTCAGTCGCATGCTCTACCAACTGAGCTATCTGGGCCCAAGCTGCGGAACCGTTCGGCACCGCCATGGTGAGGTGGCGCGAGATAACCGAAGCAACGCGTTCTGTCCAGCAGGCAAATCGAATTGTTACGTCCCGCTTCGGATCGCGCTGGATCAGCCCTGTTCTTCATCCTCCGGAGCAGGCGGTTCGCCTGGAATGGCGTAGGCGCCCTTCAACCATCGGCCGAGATCCACCTGCTTGCAGCGGGCCGAGCAGAAGGGGCGGAAGCCGGGCTGCGGCGCCTTGCCGCAGATCGGGCAGGCGGGGCGCCCGCGCGGCGCACCGGGGGCTTTCTCACGCGGCATGGACATCCTCCTCCCCGGCGGCGCAGAGCGGATCAGGGCGCAGGCGCAGCGGTCCTGCCGCAGCCTCGAAGGCTGCCAAGGCGGCTGGGGCCTGGCGCAGCGCCGCGACAACGGCGGGAGCGGCCCTCAGTTCCATGGCGGCGCCCGGAGCATGGCGCGCGGCGCTAGCGCCACGGCGCAGGGCCGCCAGGACACGGGTCAGCGGCGACAAGGGCTGACCCAGCGTTTCATGCAGCGGGCGGTGAACCCGCCGGCGCTGCAATTCCACCAACCCCAGACCTGTCAGGCCTAGCAGACGCAGAAGCGGGTCCCGCTCCGCCTCTGCGGCCAAGCCGGGCAGCAGATCCTGCCGCCTTGCGATCGCCAGCCCCGCCATGTCGATGAGGATGGCGCCTGAGAGGTGGCGCAGTCGGATCTGCCGCAGCGCCTCGGACAGGGCTCGGCCGTTCAGCGCGCGGTGGGCGGCAGCATCCCGCCCGCCGGCCAATCCGCCCGCATCGATGTCGATGGCGACCAGGGCCGGGGTCGGGTGCAGGCTCAGCCTGCCGCCACCGGGCAGAGGCACCTCGGCCTGCTCCAGAATGGCAAATTCTTCTTCCACCGCGTCGTCGAAGGCGGAGCCGCGCAGCAGCGTCACCCGGTCCCGAAGCCGCGGCATGGCGCGCAGCCGGGCGGCCAGGGCCGGGCTGTCGGTCTGCACGGATGCGCCGGGGTGCTGCGCCGCCAGCCGGGCGGGAGCCTCGGGGCCGGGTGACAGCAGGCGAAGCGGCCCCTGAGGCGGCGCTGCACCGGGTCGCAGGGAAAGGCGGGGCCCCTTGCCACCTTGCGCCGTCCGGGTGACCAAGACGGGAAGCCATTCCCCCTCGCTCCGCCCCTTGGCCCCCTCGGAGTCCGGCAGAAAGCCGGTAACTCCACCCACCAGTGCCACAAAAGCGCCTCCCATGGCCGGGGCGCGGGCTGCCAGCCGGCCAAGGTGCAGGTCGCCTAGCCCTTCAGGGTCGTCCTCGCGTTCGATATGGGCCCCCTGGAGCTCGCCATCGACTAGCAGCGCAGTGCGCAGCTCTCCGGGGGAGGCGGAGGCCAGAATCAGGGGCGAAGCCACCCGACCCCTCGGAGCAACTGTGCCGTCTCGTGCAGCGGCAGGCCAACCACATTGGAATGACTGCCGGACAGGAACCGGACAAAAGCCTCAGCGGATTCCTGGATGGTGTAGCCGCCTGCCTTGCCGCGCCACTCGCCGCCGGCGATGTAGGCTTCGAGTTGCGCTTCGGTCAGGCGCTGGAAGGTGACCACGCTTTCCACCACGCGGCTCAGCAGCCGACCGTCCGGCAGGCCAAGTGCCACGCCGGTGTAGACGCGATGCCGGCGCCCGGAGAGCAACGCGAGGCAATCGCGTGCCTGCGCCTCGTTTTCGGCCTTGGGCAGAATGCGGCGGCCCACGCCGACCACTGTGTCGGCGGCAAGCACCAGCGCGTCCGGCATGGTGGCCATCACGGCGCGAGCCTTGGCCTGAGAAAGACGCCCGGCCAAGGGCCTCGGCAATTCGTGGCGCAAGGGCGCCTCGTCGATCTCGGGTGGCTGCACCTCGTCCGGCACCACGCCGATGCGGCGCAGCAGATCCAGGCGGCGAGGGCTGCCGCTTGCCAGGATCAAGGGTGGCCTGCCAACGTCCGCGGGAGAGGGGGCAGGGATGGCCTTCGCGGCACCGGGCTTCGCGGTACCGGGCCGGGCGGCGAAACTGGCCTCAGCCATCGGGCGCGGCTTACTTGAAGCGGAAGGTGATACGGCCCTTGGTCAGGTCATAGGGCGTCATCTCAACATTGACGCGGTCGCCGGCGAGCACGCGGATGCGGTTCTTGCGCATCTTGCCGCTGGTGTGGGCCAGAACCATGTGCTCGTTGTCGAGCTTCACGCGGAACATCGCGTTGGGCAGCAGTTCAACGACCTGGCCGCTGAACTCGATCATATCTTCTTTCGACATTCGGTCTCTTTTCGGCGTTGCTATCCGGGAACGGGCATGCGGCGCGGACCATGATGGCCCACGCTGCGGCGGTCAAGAATGGCCGTGCCGGTCGATGCAGGCAGGCAGGCGTCTCAGGCGGCTGAAATGGAGCACCAGCGCGTAAGATTCAACGCCGTGCAGCGCATGGCGGCCATCCCGACTGCTGCCTCACGGAGTTTTTGCCTCCCCCCCTGGCCTCCGCCCCGGTGATTTGAGAACATCCCTCCAAGATCAGCCCGGCCATCCTCTGCCGGGACAGGAAGGGATGTCTATGACTTACACGCTTCGCCGCCGGTCACTGCTGGCTGCCCCCGCTTTGCTGCTGCCTGCTTCCGGGGGTTCCCGCGCGCAGGGCGCGGCCTGGCCGACCCGGCCTTTGCAGATGATCGTGGGTTTTCCCGCCGGCGGCACCACGGACATCTTCGCCCGGCTGGTGGCGGAGGCGCTCGGACGGCGGCTACAACAACCCGTCGTCGTGGACAATCGCAGCGGCGCCGGCGGCAGCATCGGCGCCGCCATGGTCGCCCAGGCTCCGGCCGATGGCTACACCCTGCACATGGCCACGATCGGCACGGCCTCCATCAACTACTCGCTGTACAACAAGCTGGGCTACGCGCCGGAGGACCTCGCCTCGGTATCCCGGGTCTGCGAGGTCGCCAATGTCATCATGGTGCCGGCGGACTCACCTTTCAAATCCCTGGGCGAGCTGGTGGAGGCGGCCAGAAAGAAGCCGCGCGACCTGACATTTGCCCATTCCGGGGTCGGCACCAGCCTGCATCTCACGGGCGAGTTGCTCGCGGTCGAGGCCGGGGTCCAATTTACCCATGTTCCCTACCGGGGAACCAGCCAGTGGCTGCCCGAGCTGCTCGCCGGACGGGTGGATTTCGGCATCGATAACCTGCCTTCTTCCTTGTCGCAGCTTCAGGAAGGCAAGCTGCGCGCCTTGGCGCTCACCGGGGAAGCCCGCCATCCCGGCATTCCCGAGGTACCGACCACGGCAGAGGCCGGCTACCCGACGGTGCAGGCGATGGCATGGTGGGGCGTGCAGGTTTCGCGCAAGACGCCGCGGCCTATCATCGACCGGCTCGCCGCCGAGCTTCAGGCCATTGCGGAGGATGCGGATTTCCGCAGGCGCACGGCCGAGCAGGGTGCGACGCCCGTGCGGGAAACGCCGGAGCAGTTCGAGGCCTTCGTTGCCAGCGAGATCGCCAAATGGCGCGGCGTCATCCAGAAGGCCAACATCCAGGTCGAATAGCTCCCCGCTGGCCGCGGCGGCGAGCCGCCACGGCGCATCCGCCGCTCAGCGCCGGTTGGCGACGGCGCGCTCCACCCGGCGTACCAGAAGATCCAGTTCTGACATGTGCTGCGGGCCGAGTTTCGGCCCGGGCATTCGCATGGTGGCATGGCGGATGGCGCCTCGCCGCCGCATCACCTCCTTGCGTGCCGCCACGCCCCAGAACCCCTGGGCCTCGTAGTTCAGCAGCGGCAGGTAGCAGTCGAAAAGGTCATGCGCCTCTTCAACGCGCCCCTTGCTGTGGAGGCGCCAGACGCCCGACAGCATCTCGGGATGCGAGAAGCCCGCCATCGGGCCATCGATGCCGCGTCCCAGTTCCTGCGGCAGGTAGAGGCCGTTATTGCCGGTCAGGATGGCGACGCGGCGCCCGCCGCCCTCGCGCAGGCGGGTGATCTTCCCCAGGGAAGGAAGGTCCTCCTCCTTCACCACCTGGATCTGCGGGTGGCTCTCGATCAGCTTCAGGATGGACGACACGGACATCCAGACGCCAGTGGAGCCAGGGAAATCCTGCAGCACGGTGGGCACATCGCCGATCATGCCGAACACGGTGGAAAAGTAGCCGAGCAGGTCTTCCTCCGTGCGCAGCCCGCCGGGCGGCGCGATCATGACGCCGGCGGCGCCCTGGTCCATGGCCTGCTTCGCCAGCAAGGCGAGCTGGGCGGTGCCGGGATTGCTGACGCCGACGATGACAGGGCGTCCACCGGCGCGGGCGATGAAGCGGGCCGTGACGGATTGCGCCTCATCCGGCGTCAGCTTGCCGCCCTCGCCACTGACGCCCAGCACCACGAAGCCGTTGGCGCCGTGGCCGACGTAGAAATCCGCCAGGCTGTCGATGCTGGTCAGATCAACGGCACCACGATCGTCAAAGGGCGTCTGGGCGATGATGTAGCTGCCCTGGATGTCAGCCAGCGTTCCCTGCGGCATGGGGGATGATTTCCTCGGTTGCTTGGTTCTGTTCGGGTTCCGTCCGCGCCGCTTCCGCAGTGGCGCCGCAGAGCACGCTCCGGAAATGCCGCTCGTTGCGCGCGATCAGCACATGCACCGCCTCAGCAGCCGCGTCGGGATCACGGCGCTCCAGGCAATGCAGCAGTGCCTCGTGAAAGGGCAGGGTGGAGGCGGCACCGCCGGGATGGCGCGACGACAAGGAAAATCCCAGCCGCAGCAGCTGCGACAGCGCCGCCTGCATCTGGCACAGGAACTGATTGTGCGAGGCTACCAGGACGGCGGTGTGGAAGCCGGCATCGGCCAGCACATAATCGTCCGGGCGCTGGTGCAGAGCGACGGTGGCGGCCTCCATGCGCCGGTAGGCGCCGCGAATGCCGGCCAGATCCTCGGAAGTCGCGCGTCGGGCCGCAAGCCGCGCGGCCTCGGGCTCGATGATGCGGCGCAGCTCGATCAGGTCGGCGATGGTGTTCCGGTCCAGCGTTTCGGCGCTGTGCCAGTCCAGCACCTCCGCATCGAGCAGGTGCCAGTTGCTGCGCGGCAGAACGCGGGTGCCGATGCTGGGCCCGACCGATACCATGCCTTTGGCCGCAAGGGCCTTCACCGCTTCGCGCAGCACCACGCGGCTGACGCCGAGCTGTTCGGAGAGCAGCTTCTCCGGGGGCAAGGGTCCGGGCGGCAAAGTGCCGGTGGCGATCTGCCGTCCCAGCTTCTCCTGCACCTGTCCATAGAGGTTCTTCAGCCGTGCCATGCCGCCACCCTTTATAGCATGTTGGCATGTTACGAGTGGCCGGGCAACGTGCTGCCCGCCCGATGCGGGCGGAGGAGGTTGGCTGGCAAGGTGCCCGGCAGAAGAACCGCGAGCGGTGCGTCATCAGTGGCCGGCGGAAGACGGAGCCGCGTTCACGCCGGACAGGAGGCAAGCGGTGCCGGACCAGGAAGCCTCCATTCGGGCTTCACGGAGGCCCAGCATCGGCACACTGAATGGAATCACAGCCAGAGCCGAATTCCTGATGGCTCTCCTCTGCCGGCGGATCAACCCCGCCATAGGAGAGAGCGAGACGCCAGGCCGGGCTGCCGGCGGCGTCAGCCCTGTCCCTGGCCCAGCCGCATCGCCACGGAGCGGGCATGGGCGCCCAGCCCCTCCGCCTCGGCCAGCGCCACGGCAGCGGGACCGATCGCCTCCAGCCCACGCTTGCCGGCATGGATCCAGGTTGTGCGCTTCAGGAAATCAAACACCGACAGGCCGGATGCGAAACGGGCGGTGCGCCCGGTGGGCAGCACATGGTTAGGTCCGGCGACGTAGTCGCCTAGCGCCTCGGGGCAGTACGTGCCCAGAAAGGCGGCGCCGGCATGGCGGATGCGGGCGAAGAGCGCCTGCGGGTCGGCCACCATGACTTCCAAGTGCTCCGGCGCCAGCCGATCCACCAGGGCGGCGCCTTCCTCCCAATCGCGCACGACGATGATGGCGCCGTGCTTCTCCCAGGACGCTCCCGCGATGCCTGCGCGCGGCAGCGTTGCCAGGTGCTCGGTCACCGCGTGTTCCACGGCGTGCGCCATCTGCGCGCTGGTGGTGATCAGGATGGATTGCGCAGACTCGTCGTGCTCGGCCTGCGCCAGCAGGTCGATGGCGATGAGCGAGGGGTTCTGCGAGGCATCGGCCAGTACCACCACCTCGGACGGGCCGGCGATGCTGTCGATGCCGACGCGGCCGAAGACCTGCCGCTTGGCTTCCGCCACATAGGCGTTGCCAGGGCCGGCAACGCGGTCCACGGGCTGGATGTTGTCCGTCCCCCAGGCCAGCGCGGCGATGGCCTGGGCACCCCCGACACGCCAGATCTCGGTGACGCCGGCACGGTGGGCGGCGGCCAGCACCAGGTCGTTCAGCACACCGTCGGGGGTCGGCACCGCCATGGCGATGCGCTGCACGCCGGCAACTCGGGCCGGGATGGCGTTCATCAGCACGGAGGAAGGGTAGGCTGCCTTGCCGCCGGGAACATAGATGCCGACCGCGTCGATCGCGCCCCAGCGCAGGCCAAGTGTCAGGCCGAGGGGATCGTCCAGCTCCACGTCGTTGGGCAGCTGGGCGGCGTGAAACCGCTCGATACGGGTGGCGGCGAGGTCCAGCGCATCCAGCAGTTCCGGCGCGCAACGGGCCCGCGCGGCGTCGATCGCCGCCGATGGCACGCGCAGCCCCGCAGCCCCACCCTCGGGCGTCCAGCGGTCGAAGCGGGTGGTGAGGTCGAGCAGCGCGGCGTCGCCGCCTTTGCGCACCTCGGCGATGATGGACGAAACGGCCGCGTCCACCTGCGCCGTGGTGTCGCGGGCCTGGTCAAGCAAGGCGCGGAACTCGCTCTCGAAGCCGGGCTGGGCGGTGGACAGGCGGATCATGCGGGATTTTCCAGCAAGGATGTTCAGGCGGCGAGCGCGGCGCGGAAGCGGGCGAGCCAGTCGCCGATGGCCTCCGGGCGGGTCTTCAGAGCGGTGCGGTTGACGATCAGGCGGGAGGTGATGTGCGCGATCACGTCCGTCTCCACCAGGCCGTTCGCCTTCAGCGTGGAGCCGGTCTGCACCAGGTCGACGATCAGTCGCGATAGGCCGAGCGAGGGCGCCAGTTCCATGGCGCCGTTCAGGTGCACGACCTCGGCCTGGATGCCGCGGGCCGCGAAGTGCCGACGCGCGATGTTGGGGTATTTGCTGGCCACCGCCACGCGCGACTGCCGCGCCATGCCGCGCGCGCCCCCGCCGCCCACCGGCTCGGCCACCGAAACGCGGCAGGCACCGATGCCGAGGTCGAGCGGGGCGTAGATCTCGGGGTAATCGAACTCCATCAGCACGTCGGCGCCGCAGATGCCGATCTGGGCCGCACCGAAGGCCACAAAGGTCGCGACGTCGAAGGAGCGGACGCGGATCACGTCGAGGTCCGGATCGCTGGTCTCGAAGCGCAGGCGGCGGCTGGACCCGTCGTGGAAATCGGCGGCCATGCCGATCCCGGCCCGGGTGAGCAGGGGGCCGACCTCGTTCAGGATGCGCCCTTTCGGCAAGGCCAGGACAAGCGGGCCTGCGGTGTTGGTGGCGGTCAGTGTCTTGTCGCTGATGGGCTGGTCCATGGGCGGTTCTATCACCGTGCGGAGGAAGGCGCCAAGCTTAGCCGGGCAGCCGCTCGATCTCGGCGCCGACGCCGGCGAGCTTCTGCTCCACCCGTTCATAGCCGCGGTCCAGGTGATAGACGCGGTTGACGACGGTGTCGCCCTCGGCAGCCAGGCCGGCGATGATCAGGGAGACGGAGGCGCGCAGGTCGGTCGCCATCACCGGCGCGCCGGACAGGCGGGACACCCCCCTCACAATGGCTGAGGAGCCATGCGCGTTGATGCGCGCGCCCATGCGCGTCAACTCCGGCACATGCATGAAGCGGTTCTCGAAGATCGTCTCCGTGATCATCGAGGCGCCCTCGGCCACCGCCATCAAGGCCATGAACTGGGCCTGCATGTCGGTGGCGAAGCCTGGAAAGGGCTCGGTCATCACATCGACGCCGTGCAGACCGTTGAGGCGGCGGGCAAGCACGCCATCCTCCTGCTGCACCAGCTCGACCCCGGCTTCGCGCAGGGAGCGGGTGCAGGCACCGAACAGCTCCAGCTTCATGCCTTCCAGCAGCAACTCGCCGCCGGTGATGGCTCCGGCGCAGGCGAAGGTGCCGGCCTCGATGCGGTCGGGCAGGATCGGATGGGTGGTGCCATGGAGGCTGTCCACGCCCTGAATCACCAGCCGGTCGGTGCCAACGCCCTCGATCCTGGCGCCCATGGAAATCAGGCAGTGAGCCAGATCGGCGATCTCCGGCTCACGGGCTGCGTTGATCAGCTCGGAGGTGCCATCGGCAAGGGTTGCGGCCATCAGCAGGTTCTCGGTGGCGCCCACCGAAACCTGCGTGAACAGAATGCGGGCACCCTTCAGTCGCCCATCTACATGGGCGTTGATGTAGCCGGCATCCAGTTCGATCACCGCGCCCATCTGCTCCAGCCCCTTGAGGTGGAGATCAACCGGCCGCGTACCGATGGCGCAGCCGCCGGGCAGAGACACGCGGGCCTCGCCGTAGCGGGCCAGCAGCGGACCCAGCACCAGCACCGAGGCGCGCATCTTGCGCACCAGGTCGTAAGGTGCCTCGAAATCGGTCGCCGCGCCGTCGAGCGAGATGCGGCGGGACGCCGTATCATGCTCCACCCGCAGCCCGTGCTGTGCCAGCAATCCACCCATGGTGGCAATGTCGGACAAGGCCGGGGCGTTGGTCAGCACCACGTTCTCATGCGTGAGCAGGCCAGTGGCCATGAGCGGCAAGGCGGCGTTCTTGGCGCCGCCGACGGCGATGCGGCCGTTCAGCCGGCGGCCGCCGCGGATGCGGATGCGGTCCATGGCGCGGGCTCCTTAAAGCTTCGGCAGCGACACGCCGCGCTGGCCCATGTACTTGCCCTTGCGGTCGGCATAGGAAATTTCCGGCTCGCCCGCACCCTGCAGGAACAGGAACTGGCAGATGCCTTCATTGGCGTAGATGCGGGCGGGAAGGGGGGTGGTGTTGGAGATCTCGATCGTCACCTGCCCTTCCCATTCGGGCTCCAGGGGTGTGACGTTCACGATCAGGCCGCAACGGGCATAGGTGCTCTTGCCCAGGCAGATCACCAGCACGTCGCGCGGGATGCGGAAATACTCGACCGTGTGGGCCAGGGCAAAGGAGTTCGGCGGGATGATGCAGGTCGGGCCCTTGCGCGTGACGAAGCTGTCGTCGGCGAAGGATTTCGGGTCCACCAGGGCATTGTCCACATTGGTGAAGACCTTGAACTCGTCCGCCACACGGGCATCGTAGCCGTAGGAGGAGAGGCCAAAGGAGATCACCCCCTCGCGTCGCTGGCTTTCCACGAAGGGCTCGATCATGCCGTGATCGGCCGCCATACGGCGAATCCAGCTGTCGGGCATGATGGGCATGAGGCGGCTCTTCCGTGCGACGGCTGAAGGGTCGGCCGGGATACCGCAGCGGCCGCGCCCCGGCAACAGCCATGACCATGGCAGCCAGGTGCCCCGTGGCGCCAAAGCTCAGTCGCCGGTCTTCTCGGGCGTGCGGGGAAGTGGCGCCGGCGCCTCGGCCCGTGCGCGGCTCTGCGCCTTACGGCGGCGCAGGTTCTCGCGCAGGGCTGCCGCCCGGCGGGCTTCGCGCTCGGCCTGTGCGACGGACTGCGTGGATTTCGGTGGGTCAGGGGGCTCGGCCATGGGGCCTGATGCGTCCGCTGGAAAGGAATGGTGCTGCTGGACAGGATTGAACTGTCGACCTCTCCCTTACCAAGGGAGTGCTCTACCACTGAGCTACAGCAGCCGGGGTCACGAAAGCGAGGCGGTTCCTAGGGGGATGGCGGCACAAGTGCAAGAGGCTTCTGGTGCGCCCCTGGCGAAAATCCGGGTATTTCGCCATTAGCGCCACGCGGCCCGCTGGAAACGCAGCCTTCCGGGATGGCATCGCCGTCCCAGGGCCCGGTGCCGGCCTCGGCCCGGAAGGTGGTCGAAGCCGGCATTCCGGATCAGTCGCCCTTCTGACCGAAGCAGGCACCCTTGCGGATTGCCTCCCACAGCCCGAGCAGGGCGATGGCGGCGTTCGGTACCGCCGCCTGCATCTCGGGCGAAAGGCTGATGCCGAACAGGGCGGTGATCAGAAGGAACAGTCCGCGCCAGGTGCTGGGCTGGGAAAGTTGCGCGCGAAGCCAGGCTTCCATGGAGAAGGGTCCTTGAGCTGTGCCGGGGAAGCGTTGAAGGAAAAGATGCGTCAATCGGCGGTGACGGTCAGCGCCTCGGCGGCAATGGTGACTGTGCCCGGGCCGGTGATGGCGGCGCTCTGCGTCAGCAGTCCATAGGCCAGGGCGTTGCCGCCCGAGATCGCGTCGTAGAGGCCAAGATGAGTGAGCGTGCCGGCCGCGGCGTTGAACACAAAGCGGGCCACCTCGCTGTTCCGCTGCGGGCCATTGCCGGTGAAGCTGATGCGCTGGCGGGCATAGCCGTTGCCGGCGGGCTCGCCGGTCAGGCCGTTGGCACCGCCGCCGGTGCCGAGCGCCACGAAGATCGTGGTTGGCAAGGCCGGGTTCCGT
Source organism: Teichococcus globiformis (assembly GCF_042646265.1). Lineage (NCBI taxonomy): Bacteria > Pseudomonadati > Pseudomonadota > Alphaproteobacteria > Acetobacterales > Roseomonadaceae > Roseomonas > Teichococcus globiformis. The sequence goes on along the minus strand of NZ_JBHRTN010000018.1, from coordinate 245,965 downwards.
CCGCACAGGGCGCGGGACAGCATATTACGGGCATAATCGGTCAGGATGGGCATGGGAGCGGTCCTTCCAGGAAGGCTTCGAGGATCGGCAAAGAGGCGATGGCGGGATCAGGCCGTCAGGGCACGGAGCCAGCCATCGTCGAGGCGTGCCGGGCGGTAGGTGATCGGTCCGATCTCGCCGTTGGCGGCACGGTTGAGCGCCACTCCGGCATGTCCGGCCAGCAGGCGGGCCAGGCCGGTGGGAAGGCTGGCGGCAGCGGTCTGCACCGCCCCCCCGTTCAGGCACACGGCCAGTCCATCCGGCGCCCAGGCAAGCGCCAGGCGGAAAGGCATGCCTGCCGCCACGGTGCCGGCATTGACGGCCGCCTGAGGGAGGCCGGCGCGATCGGCCGCGGCCAGGATGCTGCCAGCTCCGGCCGGGCTGCGCAGAACAAGGCGGTTGCTGTCGGTGCCGTCGTCGACCTGCAGCAGCCCCTGGTCGGCATCGCCCGCCGTGCTGGGCAGCATGGCTGCCAGCACCACCGTGCCACTGCCGCCCAGTCCGCCGAGCGGCGCCCATATCGGCACGTCCGCCGCCCGTTCGGCGGCGGCGGTTACGCCTGCAACCGGTAGAATCGGAGAGGAGCGTGTTGCACCCAGCTCAAGCTGAGGCGCCGCCAGGCGCAGCACCAGGTCGAAGCCGCCACTGCTTTGCAGCCGGAGGCGATTGGCGATGCCGTAGGTGCCGCTGCCCGGCACGGTCCAGCTGATGCTTTGACGTTGCCCGCCGAGGCCGCCGCCAGTGGGCACGAAACCTTCGAAAACGTGGTTAAGCACTGCCTGGCTGCTGACGGAGTAGTTGGCCAGCGCCACCTGTAGCCCGACGTTGTTGAGGCTGCCGCTGAGCAGCCGCGCGAAGAAGCTCGCGGTCCAGCGTTGGCCGCCGCTGCAGGACACGCCATTCGGCTGCTCCATCCGCAGTGCGAAGGTGTCGGTCCCCTGCATTCTGAGATCGATGTAGGGCAGCCCGTCCTCCAGGCCGGTGCCAAGGATGGTGGTGGCCGGAGCCGTTCCCTCAAAGCTCCAGAAGGTCGGCAATGCCCCGCCCGAGCCGATCAACCCTGGCAGGGCACCCACAGCGCGCGGGTTGCGCAATCCGTTGCGCCGCGCCTCCTCGACCAGCAGGCGCTGGCCGCCCTGGAAGCGCGGCGTGTTGATGGCCGCGGACTGGAAGGCGCCTGCGGCATCCTGGACCAGGGCGCTTCCCGGCCGCGTCACGCCGACGCGGCCGGGATGCCCGGTGCCGAGGACGCTGAGCCCCTGACCCGCCCCCAGCACCCCGGGCGAGAAGAGTGCCATCACCATCAGGGCGCCCCCGCGCCAGCCAGGTGGCAGATCCGGGTGGTGCCTCCATCCGGCGAGTACACCAGCAGCGTCGCCACCCCACCGGCGCGGATCCGGCTGAAACCGTCGCTGTTGGTCGGCGCCGTGTTGCTGGTGAAGCCCGACAGGCTCAGCGACAGGTCGGCGCCCGTGCGGTTCACCACGGTGCAGGAAAAGCCATCCTGCGTGTTGCTCCAGGCGATGTTCAGCGCCGTGCCGGCATTCGCCAGCAGCATCCGGTTGTGATGGCTGGCGAAGGTCAAGTTGGTGGTGGCCGAGAGCACCGCGCTGGTCAGCCGCTGTTCCAGGAAGCGACCATCCACGTACTGCTTGGTCGCCGCCTGGAGGCTGGAGGTGGGATTGGCCGGCAGCACCAGCGGGCCCGTGGCGGTCAAGGTGCCGTTTGCGCTGATCCGGAAGCGCTCGCTCACATTGCCGCTCGAGCGCGTCTCGAAGACCACCGCGCCGGCTTCCGCGCCTGAACTCACTCCTTCGGCCACTGTCACCATGCGGGCGAAGACCTGCTCGGTGCCGCCGCTGTTGTTGCCTGTGGCTTCCAGCACCGCGACGCGGTCATTTGCCGCCGGGCTGGAGGAAAGCCGGCGCAGCCGCACCGTCTGCGCCGCCGTCATGCCGCTGCCTCCGAAAGCGAAGGCGGCATTGGCGTTGCCGGTTTCGCCGGCAAAGACGCAATCATTGCCGTTGATCGAGAAGGAAGCGGCGCCGGCATTGTTGGTGTTGAACAGCTTCACCTGACCGCCGAGGCTGGCGCTGCGGCGATGGATGTTCACCGCACCGTCGGTGTCGGCCGACAGCCGCGGCTCGATCGCCGCCGACGCGGAAACGGAAGCGATCTCCACACGGCCCGCCGCGATGCGCTGGGTGTTCGGCGCGCCGTTGACGCGGTTGCCGGCAAGCTGCAGCTTCTGCATTGCCTCGGCCGTGTCGGCCGTGAAGGTGACCGAGGTGGTGTCGCAGCCGATCACCGTGACGTTGCCGGCACTCGCGCCCACATGAATGGCGCTGACGGTGCTGTTGCCGGTGCCCGGTCCGCCGGTAAAGTCGCAGCCGATAAGCGCCAGCTGACCCTGCAGCACCTCGGCGATGCGGCGCCCGCCACCGGTGACGTTGACACCGATCACTTCATGCTGCTCGGTCCCCGTGGTGCTGACCTGGATCGAGCATGCCTTGGACGACAGGAAGCCGCCGACCCATTTGGTGCGCAGCGCGCTGCCGCTGATCTTGATGCCGACCGGGACGGGGTCGGCCATGTCCACCCAGCCGTCGGTGCCGACATTGAAGAAGGAGCAGGAATGCACCCGCTCACCGGCATGGAAGCCGATGTCGTGGCCGTACTCGAAGCAGTTCTCGAAGCTCGCCATGTCGCAGTCGGCGATCTCGAAGCCGGTGCCGAGGCGGCGGTTGGGATTGACGTACACCGCCCCGCCGGAGGCCCATCCGCTGGCGAAGGCGGATCCCTGCAGGTCGATCCGGGTGCTGTCCACCGTTGTCACGGTCCAGCGGCCATAGAGGGCGCTGGCACCGGAATTGCGGACCTCGGAGAGGTTGACGACGTCGCCTGTGGCCAAGCCATGCGCCGTGGCGGTGGTGACGCGGAACTGTCCCGTGCCATTGTTGCCCACGGCGGCAATCAGCAGCCGCGTGTTCGACCAGGATCTCGACGTGGTGACCAGCGGATGAAAGTTCACCTCGCTGATGCGCGACACGTCAAAGGAGCGGCTCAGATGCAGACCATTGGTGCAGTCGCCTAGGACGTCCTGCACACGGACCCGCGCATTGCCGACGGAATAGATGCCCCAGTTGAAGCCCAGGATGAGAAGTCGCGACAGCCGGGCATCGGCACCGTTTCCGGCCTCGTTGCCGCCGCTGCCGTCGCCGATGGTGATGGCCGTTCCGGCAAAGCGCTTCGCCTCGTCGAGCGCCTGGCGAAGAGTGGTGGGATTGCTCATGCCGGCACGCAGCAGCGCAACTCCCTCCACACCTGCATTGCGGCGAACCCGCACCGTCAGTGATGCACGTGCCGTGGTGTCCAGCAGCAGGGCATACTGTACGGCGGTGTAGTCGCCATCCTTGCGCCAGCCACCAGCGCCGGGACGGCCTTGCAGGAACACGCCGTCTTTGACGTCCAGCTCCGCCGAGGCGACGCGGTAGCGCCGGGGACCGAGCTGCACGGTCCCACCGCCCTGCGCAGCGGCGGCGTTGATCGCCGCCTGAATGGCAGCGGTGTCATCCGCCACGCCGTCACCCACAGCGCCGAAGTCGCGAACATGCAGGCTGCGCTCGGCCAGGATGCCGCCGCGCAGCTGCCGCAGCGTGGCGCGGCGTGTCTCAGCGAAGCTGGTGAGACCCTGGACCAGCGCTGTTTCGTCGTTGTCTTCGAGGGAAGTGGCGAGCGGCAGCTCGCTGATCTTCTTGTCGGTCATCGGGGGAAGATGTCCTCAGGCTTATGCGGGGCGGGCAGGGACGCGGGTGGAGGCGCGAAGGATCACGCGGCTCAGATCAGGATCTCCCCTCCATCCTCGGCATTGATGTTGCTGCCCATCTCGGTCAGCAGCGCGTAGGGTTCCGTGACCACGAAGGAGGCAGAGGTCTGCGCCGCCAGCGGCTCCGCAGCGTCGGCCACGCGGATGCGGTATCCCGAGCCAGGCTGCGGCGCGGTGAAGATGGCCGAGGCGGCACCGTTCGACACCGTGCGCTGGATCGGACCGGCCATGGTCTGGCCGGCCGCGTTGAGCATGGTGAAGACCAGGGTGGTGACCGGGCCGCTCGCCGTGGCACCGACGGCGAATTCCCGGCCCTTGTAGAGACCGGTCGGGACTGGGCCGAGCGCCACGCTGCGGGTGGTGGAGGCTACTGGCGCAAGGCTGAAGACGAAGTTCAGCACGCCAAACGCGTTGATCCGCAGCGGCGGTGCCGAGGCGTCGAGCACCAAGCCGTTGCCCACCTTGGCGGTGCTCTGGACCGGCAGGAAGTTGAGCGAATCCGCTGCCTGGACGATCAGGATGTGGCCAGGCTGCAGACGCTCGGCGGCGCTGCTGAAATAGCCTGCGGCCAGAACACCGGCGCGCGTGTCCGAGGTCACGTAGAGCCAGAGCGTGAAGCTGCCGGTGCTGCTCAGCGCCGAGAGCCCACGAGGATCGAAGGGCATGCGCGTCTCCTGGTTGCTGCGAGATACGGTGATTCACCGCTGCGGCCACGGCGCCACCCGGCGCGCAGGCGCGACAATCCGGCCGCGTGCTGCGGCACGGCCGGTGGGGTAGGCTTGGTGGCATATGGGAAGGGGTGCAGGCGCAGTTCGCCCGCTGACAGGATAGGAATTAAAGGGTTATTCGATGAAAGTCAAGGACAAAAGTCCTAGTTGGGTTGTCGAGATAGACCTTCGGGGCAAGCTCCCCTAGCCTATGACCTTTCCCCCCACCCTTGCCGCCAGGTTCCGCGCCATGTTCCGACGCTTCCTCGCTGCCGCCCTCTGCGCCACCGCCATGATGGCGGCCTCTCCCACGCAGGCCCAGCAGACGCTCAACGTCTACAATTGGTCGGACTACATCGACCCCAAGGCGGTGCAGCGCTTCCAGACGGAAACCGGCATCACTGTCCGATATGACGTGTTCGACAGCCTGGAAACCCTGGAAGGGAAGCTCTCGGCGGGACGCTCCGGCTACGACATCATCGTGCCGACCAGCGAGCCGACCTTCGCCCGGCTGGTCCGTGCAGGCGCCCTGCGCAAGCTCGATCGGGCGCAGATCCCGAACTGGAGCAACCAGGATGCGACGCTGCTGAGCCGCGTGGAAAGCAGCGACCCGGGCAATCAGCACGGTGCCATCTACCTGTATGGAACGGTGGGGCTCGGCATTCGCCCCGACAAGGTGCGCGAGGTGCTGCCCGACGCGCCGCTCGACAGCCTCGACCTGCTGATGAAGCCGGAAAACGCCAAGGCGCTGTCCGCCTGCGGCATCGCGGTCATGGATTCCGCGATCGACGTGTTGCCAAGCGTGCTGCGCTGGCTCGGCAAGGACCCCAATGGGAACGACACGGCCGACCTGCGCGCCGCCGAACAGGCCATGCTCGCCATCCGCCCGCATGTGCGGGCCATCACCGCCAGCGGCAGCATCCTCGATGCGCTGGCCACCGGTGAATACTGCGTCGCCCTGACCTACTCCGGCGACGTCATCCAGGCCAAGGCGCGGGCTGAGGAAGCGGGCAGGGGTGTCGCCATCGGCTATGTGCAGCCCAAGGAAGGCGCGCAGCTCTGGTTCGACATGCTGGCCATCCCGGCCGATGCTCCAAACCCCGAGGCGGCGCAGCGCTTCATCAATTTCCTGCTGCAGCCCGCGGTGATCGCGGGCGTCACCAATGCGGTGCATTACCCCAACGCCGTTCCTGCGGCGACGCCGCTGGTGGATGAGGCGGTGCGTGAAGATGCCAATGTTTATCCGACGCCTGAGATGCTGAGCCGCACCTTCGTCGCCACCGTGATGTCGTCACAGGCGGAGCGGGCACGCAGCCGGCTGTGGAACCGCTTCAAGGCCGGGCGCTGAGACGTTGCTGCTGTCCATCCGGGGCCTGACACGGCGGTTCGGCGACACCATCGCGCTAGCCGGGCTCGACCTCGACGTGGCGCCAGGCGAGTTCCTGACGCTGCTGGGCGGCTCCGGCTCCGGCAAGTCGACGCTCCTTCGCGTCATCGCCGGTTTCGAGGCGGCCGATTCGGGCACGCTCCTGTTCGAGGGGCGGGAGATCACTGGTGTGCCGCCGCATGCGCGGCCGCTGAACATGATGTTCCAGTCCTATGCGCTGTTTCCGCATCTCTCGGTCGGCGGCAATGTCGCTTATGGGCTCAAGCGCGACGGCATGGGCCGCGCCGAGCGTGATCGCCGCGTGGACGAGGTGCTGGCCCTGGTCGGCCTGCAGGGCTTCGGCAAACGCGGCGTGCACCGCCTTTCGGGCGGGCAGAAGCAACGCGTGGCCCTGGCCCGCGCCTTGGTGAAGCGACCGCGCCTGCTGCTGCTGGATGAACCGCTTGGCGCACTGGACGCCAATCTGCGCGAGCGCACCGGCTTCGAGCTGCGCGCCCTGCAACGCGAGACTGGCGCCGCCTTCATCATGGTGACGCATGACCAGAACGAGGCGCTGGCGCTCGCCGACCGCGTCGCCGTGTTGGAGCATGGGCGGCTGGTGCAGGACGGTCCGCCGCGCCAGGTCTATGACCGCCCGGCGACGCGCTTCGTGGCGGGCTTCCTGGGCGCCGCCAATGTGCTGGAAGGCCGCGCCGATGGGGCCGGCGGCTTCAGCTGTTCCACCCTCGGCGCCACGCTCCGCCCCCTCACACCGCCCGGCGAGAGTACCGCCTGCGCGCTGCGCGCGGAGCGTATCGCGGTGCGGCCCGGCGCCAGCGGTCCCAACACCGCGGAAGGCGTTGTGGAGGAACTCGCCTTTCGTGGCGACGACACCCTACTGCTGGTTCGTGCGCCCGGCGGCGCGCTGCTGCGCGTGGGCCATGCCGAGGAGGATGGCGCCCCACCACCGCGGGGCACCCGCGTCACCCTCGCCTGGGAGGCGGCCTCCGTGGTGCCGCTGGCGGGCTGATGCGGCGTCTGGTCGTCGCCTTGCCGTCGATCTGGCTGGTGGCACTGGTGGCCGCGCCGCTGCTGCTGGTGGTGGCCCTGGCCTTTTCCTGGCCCAGCGAAGGCATCCCGCCCTTCACCCTCCCTAGCCTGTCTGGAGGGGCAAACACGGACTCCTTCTCTCTGCTGCTAGAGGACACCTTCTACCGGGATGCATTCCTTGACGCCCTACTGGTGGCGGGCGGCACGGGTCTGCTCTGCCTGATGCTGGCCTTTCCCATGGCACTCGGCGTCGCGCGGGCGGCGCCGCGTTGGCGGCCACTGCTGCTGGTGCTGGTGCTGCTGCCGTTCTGGACCGGCTTTCTGCCGCGCATCGGTGCCTGGATCGGGTTGCTGCGGGACGAAGGCTGGATCAACGGCGTGCTGCAGGCGGGGGGCGTGATCGACGCCCCTTTGCCGCTGCTCTACTCATGGCCGGCCCTGTTTCTGGGCATGGTCCACGCTTACCTGCCCTTTGCGGTACTGCCGCTCTACGCCAGCCTGTCTCGCCTCGACCCGACGCTGGAGGAAGCGGCGGCCGATCTCGGCGCGACTGGCCCCATGGCCTTCGCTACCGTCACCCTGCCTCTGGCGGCGCCGGGCGCGGCGGCGGCCTTCCTGCTGGTGTTTATTCCGGCGGCCGGGGAATACGTCATCCCTGAATTGCTGGGTCCGCCCTCGGCGCAGCTCGTGGGCCGCGTGCTGTGGCAGGAATTCTTCCAGAACCGCGACTGGCCCGTTGCCGCCGCACTGGCCGTGATCCTGCTGCTGGTGCTGATCATCCCGATCCGCTTGTTCCAGCGGCTGGAGGCGAAGTCGTGAAGCGTGCCCCGGTCGCTCGTCTCGGCCTTGTGCTCGGCTTGGCGTTTCTCTGGCTGCCGGTGTTGCTGCTGGCAGGATACGCCTTCAGCGATGCCCGCATTCCGTTCCAGTGGGGCGGCTTCTCCTTCCGCTGGTTCGCCGCGCTGGCGCAGAATCAGCGGCTGATCGATGCGGCCCTGCTGTCGCTCGGCGTCGCGCTGGGGGCGGCCACATTGGCCATGCTGCTGGGCGGCGCCACCGGCTGGGTGTTGGCGCGGCACGGCCCCTTCCGCGGACGCGCCATCTTCGGCGGACTGTCCGGTGCGCCCCTGGTGCTGCCCGACGTGGTGACCGGCCTTGCCCTGCTGCTGTTCTTCGTGCTGCTGCAGGGCGTCACCGGCTGGCCCGCCGAGCGCGGCGCCACCACCATCCTGCTGGCCCATGCGACGATCGGCGCCGCCTACGCCGCCGTTCTGGTTCAGGCCCGGCTGGCCGAGCTGGCGCCGGAGCTGGAAGAGGCGGCGCAGGACCTCGGCGCGGGTCCGGGCACCGCCTTCGCCACCGTCACTCTGCCCTTGATGGCCCCCAGCCTGGTGGCCGGGTGGCTGCTGGCCTTCACCCTTTCGCTCGACGATGTGGTGGTGGCGAGCTTTGTGTCCGGCCCGTCCGGAACCACCCTGCCCATGGTGGTCTTCTCCATGCTGCGGCTGGGGCTGACACCGGAGATCAACGCGCTGGCCGTGGTGGTGCTGGTGCTGGCCGGCACCGGCCTCGGTGGCGCGCTGCTGGCCATGCGGTTGATGCAGCGGCAAAAAGGCGATTCTTCTTCGTAACGTTCCGCTTCTGCTTGCATTGTTCAGGCCGCGTCCCAGATGCTCCAGTGTGGACGACCCGGATCGCGGTCGCTTCCGGCGCCCTCGGGCCTTCCGCATGACAACAGCAACGCCCGTGGGATGAACCAGCGGGCGAGGGAGGACCGAACATGACCGCCACCTGGACCCTGCAACGCGCGGTCGCCCCCGAAACCCCCGTGATCCGACGCGTGGGCACGGAGGCGGTGTGGGAGGCGCTGCGGCTCGGCTGGCGCGACTTCCTGGCCAACCCGACGCAGCTGATCTTTCTCGCCGTCATCTATCCGGTGGTCGGCCTGCTGGCGGCCCGAGCCATGAGCGGCGGTGCCGTGATGCCGTTGCTGTGGCCGATGGCCTCAGGTTTTGCCCTGATCGGACCGGTCGCTGCCCTTGGCGTGTACGAGTTGAGCCGGCGGCGTGAGAAGGGGCTGCCGGTGTCGTGGAGGCATGCACTGGATGTGCGGCATTCCCCGGCCTTGCCATCGATCCTGGCGCTGGGCCTGCTGCTGGTGGTGGTGTTCCTCGCCTGGTTGGGCGTGGCGCAACTGATCCATGGCGCGACGCTGGGCCGGGCGCCCTACCTGCCGCCTGTTGCCGATGTGGCGGCACTGGCCGAGCGCGCCTTCACGACGGATGCAGGGCGGCAGATGCTGCTTTGGGGCAATCTGGCGGGCTTTCTCTTTGCGGCCCTGGTGCTGGTGACCACGGTCGTCTCCTTTCCCCTGCTGCTGGACCGTGGTGCCGAAGGGCGAGCGATCGATGCCGGTACCGCTCTTCGCACCTCGTGGCGCGCGGCTGCGGCCAACCCTGTTCCGGTCGCCCTCTGGGGCCTCATCGTCGCCGTGCTGCTGGTGCTTGGCAGCATCCCGCTCTTTGTGGGTCTGGCCGTCGTGCTGCCGGTTCTCGGCCACGGCACATGGCACCTTTACCGCCGCCTGGTGGCTCGCTGAGCCGGCGCGGGTTGCCCCACCGGCCGGGCCGGGGCTAGGGTCCGGGGCTTTTCTTGTCCTGGACCCGTCCGACCCATGAACCTGATTGCCGAGCGGCTCGACCGCGTCTCGCCTTCCCAGACCATCGCTATCTCGTCCAAGGCCCGCGCCATGAAGGCGGCCGGCAAGGACGTGATCAGCCTTTCGGCCGGCGAGCCGGATTTCGACACGCCCGACAACATCAAGCAGGCGGCGATCAAAGCCATCATGGCTGGCGAGACACGCTACACCGACGTTTCGGGCACCAGGGCCCTGCGCGAGGCGGCCGCCAGTTACTTCAAGCGCGAGCACGGGCTGGACTACGCGCCGGAACAGATCGTCGTTTCCACCGGCGGCAAGCAGGTGATCTTCAACGCCATGCTGGCCACCATCAATGCAGGCGACGAGGTGGTGATCCCTGCCCCCTGCTGGGTTTCCTACCCGGACATTGTTGCCCTGGCCGACGGCAAGCCGGTGATCGTGCCGGCCGGGCCGAACCAGGGCTTCAAGATGACGCCGGAGCAGCTCGAGGCGGCGATTAGCCCAAAGACCAAGTGGCTGATGCTGAACAACCCGTCCAACCCGACCGGCGCCGCCTACACGGCGGATGAGCTGAAGGCCCTGTCGGAGGTCCTGCTGCGCCACCCGAATGTTTGGGTCTTCACCGACGACATCTATGAGCAACTGGTTTATGGCGGCTTCAAGGCCTCCACCATTGCTGCCGTGGAGCCGCGTCTGAAGGACCGCACGGTTACCATGAATGGTTGCTCCAAGGCTTGGGCGATGACCGGGTGGCGCATCGGCTTCGCCGGTGCGCCGCTCGCCCTGGCCAAGGCGATGGACAAGCTGCAGAGCCAGTCCACCTCCAACACCTCTTCCGTGTCCCAGGCGGCGGCGGTCGAGGCGCTGAACGGGCCGCAGGACAGCGTGGCCGCCATGCGCGTGGTCTACCAGCGCCGCCGCGACCTGGTGGTGGGTATGCTGAACAAGGCGGAGGGCCTGCATTGCCCGACACCGGACGGCGCATTCTATGTTTTCCCCTCGGTCACTGCTTGCATCGGCAAGACCAGCAAGGGCGGCGTGAAGATCGCCGATGACGAGGCCTTTGTGACCGCGCTGCTGGAAGAGGAGGGCGTCGCAGCGGTGCACGGATCGGCCTTCATGTTCCCCGGCCATTTCCGCATCTCCTACGCCACCTCGGACGAACTGCTGACCGAAGCCTGCACGCGCATCCAGCGCTTCTGCGCCGGTCTGAAGTGACGCAGGCGGAAGGGCTGCTACCCTTCCGTTTCCGCCCCGCGACGGAAGCGGATTTCGAGCCGCTGCTCGATCTGTCGGTCCGCACCCTGCGGACCGATCTGGAGCGGCTTGGCCGATTTGATCAGGCCCGGCGACGCGCCAACCTGCGCAAGGCCTTTGAGACCGGGGCCCTTCGCATGATCGAATGCAGCGGTGTGCCGACGGGCTGCATCGGCGTGCAGCAGCAGCCGCATCAGCTTTATGTGTTTTCCTTCTACATCGAGCCTTCCCGCCAAGGGGCTGGCCTGGGTGCCGCCGTGATGCGCACTGTTCTGGCCGAAGCACCAGGGCTTCCTGTTCGGCTTGAAGTGCTGCGCGACAGCCGTGCCGCCCGCTTCTACGAAAGGCTTGGCTTCAACCGGACAGGCGAGGATGGCGTCGATTGGCTGTACGAGAAGCCGCTGTGGGAATGAGTTTCCCATAGCCTTATCTTTACTCTGTCAGTTGCGTGGCGCGACAGCCACGAAGGGCGCCGTCGGCGCCTGGTACGGATAGGAACCGAAGGGGGCCGGGAAAGCCGAGGCTTTCCTGGCTCAAAGCCCGGAGAAGCTCATGCGCCCTGCCTTGCCCATCCTCGCCTTGCTGCCGCTGCTGGCCTGTGCCAACCCCTCCTACCAAGGTCCGGCCTTTACCCCGATGCAGGAATCCCGGGCCGTTAGCGACATCGCAGCCGGCCCAGCGCCGGTGCGCCGCTCGATGACGGATGAACAGGCCAAACAGGCGATCGCCCGCGTGGCGAAGCGGTTGGCGCCCGCGGGCACCACTGCCTGTCGCGATCTGGGCCGTGCGTGCAACTGGCGCTTCATCTACGATCCCAGCCAGGAACTGAACGCCGCCGCGACGGGCGAGGGCGACATCATCATTCAGCGCGGGGTGGCGGAATACGCCCGCAACGATGACGAGATGGCCTTCGTCATCGCGCATGAGATGGCACACCATGCCGCTAATCATGTGCAGAGCACCACGCAGCGAGCGCAGATCGGCGGTGCTCTGGCCGGCATTCTGGCCTCGGTCGCCGGCGCTTATGCCGGGGTGCAAACGGATGGTCTGGCCCAGGGCGCGGCCGGTATCGGCTCGCAGCTTGCCGTCATCACCTACAGCAAGGCGCAGGAGAGGGAGGCGGATGCCATCGGTGCCACCATCATGCGTCGCGCCGGCTATGATCTGGCCGAGGCACGCACCATGCTGCTGGCCCTGGCGCGGCTCTCGGGCCAGGCACAGACAAGCATGCTCTCCACCCATCCCGCAGGGCCGGACCGCATTGCTTCCTTTGATGCTGCAATTGCTGACATGGAGGCGGCAGGGTGGCGGCTCGGGCGTGGTGGCTGACCAGGGCCCGGGCAGGATGGGATCAGCCGCGCTGATGGTGTCATCAACGGCACGGCGGCTTGGCGGCGGCGCGTCGCCCCCCTAGGCTGTCTGGTCTCAGCACGAGATCCTGGAGATCACCGCCGCTATGCCCGCCCTCGCCGGTCGCCTGAAAGACATCGCCGTTTCTGCCTCCGTGGTCATGGGCACCCGTGCCCGCGAGCTGGCCGCCGAGGGCAAGAAGGTCATCAGCCTCGCCGCCGGGGAGCCGGATTTCGCCACCCCCGCCCACGCCATCGAGGCGGCCTACCAGGCGGCGCTGGCCGGCGACACCAAATATCCCCCGACCGATGGCACCCGTGCGCTGAAGCTGGCGGTGCAGAAGAAGTTCAAGCGCGACAACAACCTCGACTACGCGCTGAACGAGATCCTGGTCGCCAATGGCGGCAAGCAGATCATCATGGATGCGCTGCTCGCCACTTGCGACCCGGGTGACGAGGTGCTGATCCCAGCACCCTTCTGGGTCAGCTATGCCGACATGTCGAAGCTGGCGACGGCAACCCCCACCTTCGTCAACTGTCCGCAGAACAACGGCTTCAAGCTTCGGCCGGAAGATCTGGACGCCGCCATCACGCCCAAGACCAAGTGGCTGTTCCTCAACTTTCCCTCCAATCCGACCGGCGCCGCCTGCTCCCGCGCAGAAATGGCGGCCATCGCCGAGGTGATGGTGAAGCACCCGCATGTCTGGATCCTGACGGACGACATGTATGAGCACCTCGTCTATGATGGTGAGTTCTGCACCATCGCCGAGGTCGATCCGCGCCTGAAGGACCGCGTGCTGACGGTGAACGGCGCCTCCAAGACCTATGCCATGACCGGCTGGCGCGTTGGTTTCGCCGGCGGCCCGGCGCCGCTGATCAAGGCCATGGCCAACATGCAGGGCCAGCTTACCTCCGGCATCAGCACCATCAGCCAGGCCGCCGCCGTGGCCGCGCTGGAAGGCCCCCAGGATTACCTGGCCGAGCGCGCCGCCATCTACCGCCAGCGCCGCGACCTTGTGGTCTCCATGCTGGGAGACGCGCCTGGCCTCACCTGCCACAAGCCGGAAGGCGCCTTCTACGTTTATCCCAACATCGCGGCATGCCTCGGCAAGACCAGCAAGGGCGGCAAGAAACTTGAAACCGATACCGATTTCGCGCTCGCCCTGCTGGAAGAGAAATTGGTCGCCACGGTGCAGGGCACGGCCTACGGCATGAGCCCCTATATCCGCATCTCCTATGCCACCGACACGGAAAGCCTGCGCGAGGCCTGCACCCGCATCCAGGAATTCTGCCGCGAACTGAGCTGAGCCTTCCATGACCCCCACCATCCGTCCGGGCCGCGACGATGACGCGGCCGACTACATCCGCCTGATCGGCGAGGCCTGGGCGGAATACCCCAACTGCATCCTGGACGTGGATGCCGAGGTGCCGGAGCTTCGCGCCCTCGATAGCCATTTCCGCGCGACCGGCGGCGCGGTCTGGGTTGCCGAAGAGGCCGGTCATGTGTCCGGCATGGTCGCCACGCGCCCGCTCGGCTCTGACCGCGCGTGGGAGATCAACAAGATGTATGTGGAGCCCGCCGCCCGCGGCACCGGCCTCGCGCACACCCTGCTGCACGGGGCGGAGGATTACGCACGGGCCCAGGGTGCCGAGCGCATCGTGCTCTGGACCGATACGCGCTTCGAGGCGGCCCATCGCTTCTACGAGAAGCGGGGCTATGTCCGTTCAGGCTCCATTCGAATCCTCGACGATATTTCAAAGTCGCTGGAGTTCCGCTACGCCAAGCCGGCGCATGGCCTGGTGGTGGAGGCGCTGGATGCCGCCGCAGCCGCCAGCGCCGAGCGCAGCCTGGCAGCCATCCTGGCCGCCTGTGTCGCGGATGGCGCCGATCTCGGATACCGCCACCCACTTTCGCCCGAGTCTGCGCGGACGCTGTGGCGCAAGGTTTCCGCCGATGTGGCGATGGGCACGCGACTGCTGCTGGTGGCCTGGCGGGAAGGGCGGATGGCCGGCTCCGTCCAGCTCGATCTCGCCACGCCGGAAACCGAGCCGCACCGCGCGGTGATGCGGCACCTTCTCGTGCACCCGGATTTCCGTCGGAAAGGCGTGGGCCGCGCCCTGGCGCAGCGGGCACAGCAAGCAGGGCGCGGCATCGGACGGTCCCTGCTGACGCTGGATTGCCGCGCCGGCGCCCCGGCCGAAAGGCTTTTGGGCGCGCTGGGCTGGGTGGAAGCAGGGCGCATCCCCGGCTTCGGGCGGGATGCGGCCGGTCGGCCGGCGGATCAGGTGTTTCTGTTTCGCCAGCTCTGACGATCAGGCGGCACGGGCAGGAAGCCTCCCGGCTTCCGCAAACCGAATCCGGCCTGACTGCGTTTGCCTCCTGGAAACGGAGGAAAGCAAGACGATGGCAGGTCGCGCCCATGCCAGGATCCTGATCCTCGCGACCGATGGATCGGATCTGGGTGATCTAATGCAGGAGCTGCGCCGGCAAGGTGCGGAGCTCAGCGTGGCTGCTCCCGTTCCGCGGGATGGAGGCGACAGCATCCTGTCCTGGGACGGCCAGGCTGGCCCCGCAGCCCTGGCCAAGCCTGTTCCGGTGGATCACACGCTGGAAACGGTGCAGCCGGGGCAGTGGGATGCGCTGGTTTTGCCGGATGGGCTGGTCGGGCCGGATCGTTTGCGGGCGGAGCCCGAGGTCTTGGCCCTCCTGCGCGACTGGGCCCTGGCCGGCGGCATGGTGGCTGCGATTGGCCACGGGGCCTGGGTGCTGGTCGATGCCGGGTTGGCAAAGGGGCGTCGCATGACTTCCTGTCCCGCGATCAGGACCGACCTGCAGAATGCGGGGGCGCTCTGGCTCGACCTGCCGGTGGTGCAGGATGGACCCATTATCACCGTGCCGCCCGCCGGCCAGGCGGACATGCTGCGCCATTTGCAGCAGGTTCTGGCGGAAGGAAGGCATGCAGGCGGAACCGCCTGACCCTCCTCAGCCCAGCAGCAGGTAAATCGCCAGCCCTGCACCGATCGCCGACATGCCCATGGACAGGCCTGGCCAGAACGGGCGTGCGCCGCGGCTGGCAATCACCACGTTCAAGGCCAGGGACAGGATGAAGGCCACGAGCACCGCCATCAGCGGCCGCTGGTAAATGCCCCAGACCAGTAGCCCGAGCCACAGGAAGAAGGCGAAGCGCGCCAGCAGCTTCCACACCGTGTCGGCCGCTTCCGAAGCGGGGCGGAGCTCCGGAACGGTGGAGCGGTTGTGGATGAAGGCGCCACCGGAAAGCAGCATCATGGCGGGAAGATAGAGGTCCATGAACCGGCGGTAGCCTTGCTGCGGGCGCTTGCCAAGCCGGAACCGTGGGGCATCGACAGCGCGGCCTTCATGCGTAGTCTGCCGGATGATCCGCCGGCGCCGAGTCCCGAGGCCCCCGGCTTGTGAGAGGAGTGCGTGGAATGGGCCGTGGCCGAGTGAAGGGCACCCCGAGATCGTCGAACCGGATGGCACGTGGGTCGGTGGCGGCTGATCCGGGGCGCGAGATTTCGCGTCTGAGGCAGGAGCTGGAACAGGCTCGCACGCTGCTGCAGCAGATCGAGCAGAACCGCACCGAGGCTGGAAGCCTGATGCTGGCGCGCCGGCTGGCGACGCTGGAGGAAGAACGGCAGGTGGCACGCGGCCATGCGGTTGATGCGGCCCTGGAACGCTCGCGGGCCGAGGCCGAGTTGAAGCGTCTGCGCGACGCCATCCAGAAGGCGCCGGGCCTGCAGGGCTGGCTGCTGCGGCGCGCCGCTCGCAAGCTGGGCTGAGGGAGCGTAAAGGCCCTCAGCCTGCCTGGGCGATAACCGCCGGTGGGCGTGGGGGGAGGTCGCGGTGCACCATGCACACGGCGAGCGCGATGTCGCGTGGGCTGAGGCGTCCGGCGGAAGCCCCCTCCCGTGTCACGGCGGCGGTGGAGCAATCCTGTTCGGACGGCTCGAGCAGCGCATTGCCCAGCAGGCCAGATGTCAGCCAGATGCTGAGCAGAAAGGCGGCGGAGCCGAGGATCAAGGTCAGGCAGCGCAAGGCCGGATCCCTTCTTGGGATGGGGGGATGGCGTGGGGGCATCGCCGAGAAAGACTTTAGGCCACCACTCTCACTGAATCGTTAATCCGGGCGACTAAGGCAGAGCTTTTTCCACGGCCATGTTCATGTCTTGTTCTTTTTATGCGCGGGCTTGTAGTGTCAGGGCACACAGCTTCTCAACCATGCCCCATGTCTGCCGCCTCCACCTCATCGCTTTCCTCTCTGCGCGCCGAACTGGCGCGGCTCGAACGTCCGGTTCTTCGTCAGGAGGCCAGGCCGCTGCCGGTTTGCGCCGGCATCGAGTTGCCTGGCGGCGGCTTGGCGCGTGGTGCATTGCATGAAGTGCTGGCCGCCGCACCTGGGTGCGGAGCAGCCTTCTGCGCCACCTTGCTGGGTCAGGCCGGTGGAACGGTGCTCTGGATCCATGCGCAACGCGCCCCCCATATCCCCTGGCCACCGGGGCTCGCGCGCTGCGGGCTCCCACCAGAGAGACTCGTGCTGGTGGAGGCGCCCAGTCCCACTGAGGGGCTTTGGGCGATGGAGGAGGCGCTGCGCTGCCGGGCGGTCGCCGGGGTCGTGCTGGCGATCGGCCCACTGCGCGCCGACCTGACGGCCACAAGGCGGCTGCATCTCGCGGCTGAAACAGGAGGAGGCATCGGCCTGCTTCTGGAAGAAGGGGCAGGCGGCGGCCGACGCCCCAGTGCAGCGACGACGCGCTGGTTCGTATCGCCGCGCGGTGACCTGTCTGAGGTCTCTAACAATCCTCGTTGGTCGCTGGAACTGCTGCGCGCCAGAGGTGGCCGGCCAACCGGTCCATGGCCGGTGCTGCTGCGGAATGGCGCGCTTTTCCTGGAGGAGGGGTGATGCCGCGTTTCCTGGCCTTACATCTGCCCTGCTGGGAAACGGATCTGTTGCGCAGGGCTGAACCCGGATTGCCCCAGGGCGTCCCGCTGGCCAGTTGGGCCAGTTCCGGCAGCCGCCGGCATCTGGTGGCGGTGGATGCTGTGGCGGCCGCTGGCGGCCTTTTCGCCGGACAGGCCCTGGCCGATGCGCGGGCGCTGCAGCCTGGCCTGGTGCTGCGTCATGCGGCGCCCGAGGCAGAGGCCGCCGCGCTGCGCAGCCTGGCACTCTGGGCACGCCGCTATACCCCTCTTGCCGCGGTCGATCCGCCGTGCGGCTTGCTGCTGGACATCACCGGCTGTGCTCATCTCCTGGGCGGCGAGGCGGAGTTGTTGCAGGAGGCCCGGGTGCGGCTGGCCCGTGGCGGTATCGAGGCACGCGGCGCCGTTGCGGGGGCGGCCATGAGTGCCGGTGCACTGGCACGTGGCCGGCTCGACAACCCTGTTGTGGCCTCCGGCATCGAGGCAGAGGCGGTGGCTCCGCTGGGCTTGGGTGCGGCGCTCCGACTGGAACAGGATCAGCTCCTGGCTTTGGCCCGGCTCGGTCTGCGACGGGTGGGGGACCTGCAGGCGCTGCCGCGGGGTGCCTTGGCCCGCCGATTCGGTACCGCCCTGCTGGAGCGACTGGACGCTGTTTCCGGCCAGCTTCGCTTGGCCCTCAATCCCGTTTTGCCGTTGCCTGAACTGGAAGCCACGCTGGATTTTGCCGAGCCGGTCACGACCCGCCTCGCCATCGACCGTGCGGTGGACGGGCTGTTGCGGCGGCTTTGTGCCCGGCTGGATACTGCGGGGCGCGGCGCGCGGCGCATCACTTTGCTGGCTTGGCGAGTCGATGGGGCGGTGCAGGAACTCCGTGTCGGCACTGCCCTTGCCATGCGAGATCCTGATCACCTGATGCGCCTGCTCGCCGGCCGGCTGGAGCGGCTGGAACCAGGCCTGGGTTTCGAGCGGCTGGTGCTGGAGGCCAGTGCTACCGATCCGCTGCAAGGCCAGCAACAGGGGTTCGGCCCTTCCGGCGAGGCAGCACGGCGGGAAGAGTTGCTGCGATTGCTGGATCGTTTGGCGCAGCGTGTGCAGGTGCGAGGGGTGGAGCCGCTGGCCAGCCACTGGCCCGAGCATGCCGCCGCCCCTTGGGCAGCGAGCCGGCCGCCACCTGCCGTGCCAGCCGGGTGGACAATCCCGCACGCGCCCGTGCTGCTGCTGCGTCGTCCTTCCCCATTACGGCAGGATGTGCCGGATGATTTGGGCATGATCCCCCTGCGTGTCGAGCCGGAATGGTGGCATGCGCCCGAGGGGCAATCTGGTCGTGTTTATTATCGGATTGGAGGGGGCGGTCGCCCTCGTCTCTGGGTGTTCCGCTCTGCGGGACGCTGGATGGTGCAGGGATATCTGCCGTGATCCGCTTCGCCGAACTGGCGGCACGCTCCAACTTTTCCCTGTTGGATGGCGCCTCGCACCCCGAGGAAATGGTGCGGACGGCCCATGCACTGGGGCAGGCAGGCCTTGGACTATGCGATGAGAACAGCCTGGCCGGCGTGGTCCGCGCCCATGGCGAGGCGCGGAAGCTGGGTTTCCCCTTTGCCCCCGGCGCGAGGCTGGTGCTGAAGGATGGATCGCAGTACCTGGCTTGGCCAGTGAGCCTTGCTGGCTATGGACGGTTGACCCGCCTGCTGTCCGAGGCGCGGGCCGGGCTGAACCAGGAGGATGCCTCTGGCCGGCTGCGCGGCGAATGCCGAATCACGCATCGGGCCCTGCTGGCCGCGGCGGGCGAGTGGTGCCTCGCCGCCTTGCCGCCGGAGAGGCCCGACGATGCCTTCGCCGCCCGCATGGCGCGGGACGCCGCGGCGTTGCGGAGTGTGTTGTCCCTGCCGCTGCTTTGTGCCGCCGTGCCGTTGCTTGATGGGCATGACGATTGGCGGATCGGAGTGCTTTCGGCCATGGCCGCGCAGGCCGGCGCCACGCTGCTCGCCAGCACCCATCCACGCTTCCACCATGCGGACCGGCGCCGGCTGGCGGATGTGCTGAGTGCCATCCGCCTCAGCACCACGGTGGACCGGCTGGGCTTCGCCGCCGAGCGCAACGGGGAGCGCGCACTGAAATCGCCCGAATGGCTGGCGCGGATCTTCGCCCGGCACCCGGACGCGCTGGCCGCCAGCCTGCGTGTGCTGGAAGCCACACGCGGCTTCTCCCTCGACCAGCTCCGCTACGAATATCCGCACGAGATCCTGGAGGAAGGCCGCACTCCGCAGCAAAGCCTGGCGGCCCGGGTGGAAGCGGCCCTGGTCTCCCGGTGGGGCTGCGTCTCGGATGGGTTGCGGGCACGGCTCGATGAGGAATTGCAGCTCATCGAACGGCTCGGCTACGCCCCGTATTTCCTGACCGTGCATGAGATCGTCCGCTTCGCCCAGGAGAAAGGCATTCTTTGCCAGGGGCGCGGCTCGGCAGCGAATTCGGCAGTGTGCTACGTGCTCGGCATCACCGCCATTGATCCCGACGAGCACGATCTGCTTTTCGCCCGCTTCGTCTCCGAAAGCCGCAACGAGCCGCCGGACATCGACATCGATTTCGAGCATGAGCGGCGTGAGGAGGTGATCCAGCATCTCTACCAGCGCTACGGCCGCGACCGAGCGGCGATCTGCGCCACTGTGATCCGTTACCGCGCCCGCAGCGCCGTGCGCGAAGTCGGCAAGGTGCTCGGCCTGTCGGAGGATGTGACGGGACGGCTGGCCAAGGGCGCCTGGGGGCCGGGGCGGGACCGGACATTGTCCGAGATCGCAGCCGCAGACGGGCTGGACCCCGCCGACCGGCGCCTGGCCCTCGCATTGGAACTGGCCGAGGAAATTCAGGACTTCCCGCGTCACCTGGCCACCCATGTGGGCGGCTTCGTCATCACCCAGAGGCCGCTGGTGGAACTCGCCGTTGTGCGGGACGCGGCGATGAAGGACCGCACCGTCCTGGAATGGGACAAGGACGATATCGATGCGCTGGGCATGCTGAAGGTGGATGTTCTGGGGCTTGGCATGCTGTCCTGCCTGCAGCGTGGCCTGGTCTTGCTGGAGCGGCACAAGCGAATAACACTCACCTTGCCCACCGTGCCCGCCGATTGCGCTGAAACCTTTGCCATGCTGCAGCGGGCCGACAGCGTCGGGGTGTTCCAGGTGGAAAGCCGCGCGCAGATGAACATGCTGCCCCGGCTGCGGCCCTCGAAATTCTATGATCTGGTGGTGGAGGTGGCGATCGTCCGCCCGGGCCCGATCCAGGGCAACATGGTGCACCCCTATCTGAAGCGGAAATCAGGGCTGGAGAAACCGGATTTCCGAGGACCCATGGAGGCGCTGCGCCCGGTGCTGGAAAAAACGCTGGGCGTGCCGCTGTTCCAGGAGCAGGCGATGCGGATCGCCATTGTCGCCGCCGGCTTCACTCCCGCCGAAGCCGATGCGCTGCGCCGCGACATGGCCACCTTCAAGGCGCATGGCAAGGTCAGCCGCTTCCAGGATCGCATGGTAGAAGGCATGGTGGAACGCGGCTTTCCCCGCGACTTCGCCGAGAACTGCTTCAGGCAGATCGAAGGCTTCGGCTCCTATGGCTTCCCGGAGAGCCACGCGGCCAGCTTTGCCAAGCTGGTCTACATTTCAGCCTGGATCAAATGCCACCACCCCGATGTCTTTGTCGCGGCGCTGCTGAACAGCCAGCCCATGGGCTTCTATGCCCCGGCGCAGTTGGTGCGCGATGCGCAGAACCATGACGTTCCGGTTCGCGCTGCCGATGTGAATGCCAGCGCGTGGGACTGCACCCTGGAGGCGGCGCCCGGCCACCGCTACCTGGCATTGCGCCTTGGGCTGCGCATGGTCGCCGGATTGTCCGAGAAGGACGGGCAGGGGGTGGTCGCAGCACGGCTGGCGGGCAATGGCGCACCCTTCGCCTCAGTGGAGGAACTGGTGC
The DNA here is from genome assembly GCF_042646265.1 of Teichococcus globiformis. Classification (NCBI taxonomy): domain Bacteria; kingdom Pseudomonadati; phylum Pseudomonadota; class Alphaproteobacteria; order Acetobacterales; family Roseomonadaceae; genus Roseomonas; species Teichococcus globiformis. The sequence goes on along the minus strand of NZ_JBHRTN010000018.1, from coordinate 224,814 downwards.
GCCGCGCCGGTATTGGGCGACATGCGGTGGAAGCATTGGCCGCTGCGGATGCACTGGGCGGCATGGGTTTGGGGCGGCGGAGTGCGCTGTGGGAAGCCTCAACCCTGCCCAGCGGCACGGCGCAGGACCTGCCTCTCTTTGCGGCGGCTGAAGCGGCAAGGCTGCTCTCCGAGCCGTCCGTGTCTCTGCCCCCCGAGGCAGAAGGGGAGGCGGTGGCGAATGACTATGCCCGTACCGGTCTGACCCTGCGCCGGCATCCCATGGCCTTGCTGCGACCGGCGCTGAGCAGGCTTGGCCTTCAGGATACACGGGATGTGCGGAATGCGAGGCCCGGGGCATTGCTGCGCCTGCCGGGCATCGTGCTGATGCGTCAACGCCCGGGTACCGCCAAGGGGGTGGTCTTCCTGACGATCGAGGATGAGTTCGGCGAAGCCAACATCGTGGTCTATTCCGCCATCGGCGCCCGCGATCGGGCGGCTCTGGTGGGGGCGCGGCTACTGATCGCGGAAGGGCGGATTAAGCGTGAGGCAGATCCTCGCATGACCCAGGTGCCGATCACACACCTGATCGCGCGGCGACTGACGGACCGATCCGATCTGCTGGCCGGGATGGCACAAGGTGATGTCGATGCCATCGCCCGACGCAGCCTGGGGCCCGCCGATGAGGTTCGTCGCCCCGGCCCGGTGCCGTTGGTCAGCCTGCCGCCAAGCCGGGATTTCCGGTAACGCTCACAGAGCGCGGGACACGGCCCAGCCGATGGCACCCCAGATCGGTACGCACAGCGCACACCCCCAGAGCAGGCCCTTGGCGAAGGAGGGCTGGCGATCTCCGCCCATGACGCGGGGCTGGACAAAGGAGGCTTCGATGGAAAGATCGCGCATGATGCACCCGCCGTTTCAGGAACCGACAACGACACTATCGCGCGAAATTCTTAATAAAGACTTTGCTTGAAGCGATCAGCATGACCGGTGATGCGCAAATACGGCACCCAAAAAGAAGCCCGCTCAGCCATTGGGCGAGCGGGCCAAGTCATACAGGGAGGCTTCACGTCTGGGAGACGTAGGGTCAGGGACCCCATCCGATCAAACCGGATGAGCGAATGGTAACGCTCGCACGGCCATGCACGACTTGGCATTACTGCGCCGCACCTATGCATCAGAGGCATAGTTAAGTTTCTGTTTTACCCGCCGAGCGAAGCTAGCTCCGTGACCAGGAAGTCTCGGAACACCCCCACCCGTTTGGAGTTCCGCATTTCTTCCGGATAAACGAAGTAGGCGTCGATCCTGGGCGGCTTGAAGTCCTGCAGGACCGGAATCAGTTCATCCAGCTGGTCACCCATATAGTCGGGCAGGGCAGCAAGCCCCAGTCCGGAGCGAACGGCGTGCAGCATGGCCGGCAGCGAGTTCACTTCCACGGCCGCGCGGCGTGGACTGCCGGGCCGTCGTCCCGCTTCCAGCAGCCAGTTGATGCTCTCGATCGGCGGGCGGTAGTCACCATAAACGATCAGCCGATGGGCATCGAGATCCTCGACTCGCTGCGGGATACCGGCCTGTTTCAGGTAATCGGCCGATCCCACCACCTTCCAGCCAAAGGTCGCCACATGGCGCTGGATCAGGTCCGGCTGCTTCGGAGGATGCATGCGGATGGCCACGTCGGCCTCACGCATGGCAAGGTCCAGATCGGCATCGTCTAGCAGCAGCGTCACGGTGACATCAGGGTTGATGCCCATGAACTTCCTGAGGCGGGGCGCCAGCCATGTGGCGCCGAAGCCGGTGGTGGTGGTCACTTTCAGCCGGCCGGCGGCGCGCTCCCGACTTTCCGTCAGAAGCGCCTCGGTCATGGCCAGCTTGGCGAAAACTTCCCGCACCGTGCGGTTCAGCGTCTCCCCCTGCTCGGTCAGGATCAGGCCCCGGGCATGGCGGTGGAACAGCGGCACCGCCAACGCCTCCTCCAAAGCCTGAATCTGGCGAGATACGGCCGACTGGCTGAGGTTCAGCGACTCGCCCGCATGGGTGAAGGAGCCCGCCTCGGCAACGGCGTGGAAGACCCGGAGCTTGTCCCAGTCCAAGGGCATCAGGCGGCCTCGGCGGCTTCGCCGTCCTCGAGCACGGCGAGGAACTTCTCGGCTTCCAGCGCGGCCATGCAGCCGGTGCCGGCGGCGGTAACCGCCTGACGGTAGGTGCGGTCCTGCACGTCGCCGGCGGCGAATACGCCGTCCAGGCTGGTGCGAGTCGAATCAGGCGCTGTCACCAGATAACCCTCCGCATCCATCTCGAGTTGTCCTCTGAACAGGCTCGTCGCCGGGGCGTGGCCGATGGCGACGAACACGCCGTCCACGGCCAGTTCCCGGGCTTCGCCGCCCTTGCGGTCACGCAGCCGGAGGCCACGAGCCACCGGAGTGCGGCCTCCGGTCTCGGCCAACACTTCCTCTGTCACGGTGTCCCACAGCACGGTCACGTTCGGCTTGGCGAAGAGGCGCTTTTGCAGGATACGCTCGGCACGCAGCGAATCCCGGCGGTGGATCAGCGTCACCTGGCTGGCGAGGTTGGAAAGGTAGAGCGCCTCCTCTACCGCCGAATTGCCGCCACCGATCACCGCCACATGCTTGCCGCGATAGAAGAACCCGTCGCAGGTCGCGCAGGCGGAGACACCGAACCCGGATAGCTCCTTCTCGCCCGGGATGCCCAACCACTTGGCCTGGGCGCCGGTAGCGATCACCACGGCCTCGGCAATATAGGTGTCGCCCGAATCCCCGGTGGCGCGGAACGGCCTCTGACCGAGATCGACCGCCGTGATCAGATCATACTGGATGCGGGTGCCGACATGCTCGGCCTGCTCGCGCATCTGCTCCATCAGCCACGGACCCTGGATCGGTTGGGCGAAGCCGGGGTAGTTCTCGACCTCGGTGGTGATGGTGAGCTGCCCGCCCGGCTGCATGCCGGCGACGATCAGCGGCTCCAGCCCGGCGCGGGCGGCATAGATGGCCGCCGTGTACCCGGCAGGGCCGGCACCGAGAATCAAAAGGCGGGTGCGGTGCGTTTCGGGCAAGGCTCTGATCCTGGGAATCGCTTCGGAGATGCAGGATATCGGAAAGATGGGCGGCAATGCCAACCCGATGCCTTGAATCCACCGCTCTGTGCAAGGATATTGCGTCGGAGACGCCGCGCCAGCAATGAAACGGTACCGATGAAGTCCGATACGATTGAAACACTTGATGGCGTCGATCGCCAAATCCTCTCCGAGCTTCAGGAGGATGGCCGCATGACCAATGTGGAGCTGGCACGGCGCGTGGACCTCTCAGCTCCGCCCTGCCTGCGCCGGGTCCGCCGGCTCGAGGAGGCGGGGATCATCCGCGGGTATCATGCGGACATCGACCCCGTGGCCCTGGGCTGGGAAATCACCTTTTTTGCCCTGGTGGCACTGGAAAGCCAGAAGCACGCCATCCTGTCCGCTTTCGAGGCCGATGTGACCACTTGGCCAGAAGTGCGGGAATGCCACATGATCCGCGGCGGCGGCGACTTCCTGCTGCGGCTGGTAGCGCGAGACACGGCGCATGAGAACCAGCTGACCAACCGCCTCACCTCGGCCGCGAATGTGGCGCGTGTGATGACCCTGCAGACCATCCAGACCGCCAAGGAAGAGCCCGGCGTGCCGATCTGATGCCGGTTGCTGCCGGTCGGCTACTGAACCCGCCGTACCACGTAATCGGCGGCAACCATGGCCGAGATGATGGCTTGTCCCTGGACGCTGTCGCGCACCTCGATCATCAGTTCCAGCTCGGTGGACTGCACAGTGGGCGCACCGAAGAGCTGCTGGTGCTTGACCTCGATGACATTGCCGCCGGCATCCGAGATTCGCTTGGAAATGTCGGCCAGCACGCCAGGCCGATCGGGAATGTCGAAATGCAGCCGCATGATCCGACCATCCCGTAGCAACTGCCGCAGCAACACATTGGATAGCGCGCGCGCATCGATGTTGCCGCCGCAGACCGGCGTGCCGACGCATCGCCCTGCGAAGCGGGCGGGGTGCGCCAACAGTGCGGCAACCCCGGCCGCGCCGGCACCTTCCGCCACCACCTTGGCGCCTTCCGCCAGGAGGGCGATACCCTGCTCCACTGCACGTTCCGGCACGACCAGCACCTCGATCCCGAGACGCTTCAGCAGCGCATAAGGCGTTTCACCGACGTCGCGCACAGCGATTCCCTCGGCAATGGTCGGTCCTCCCACGGCGACCGGCTCCCCCGCCAGACGCTGCGCCATCGCCGGGTAGCCTTCGACCTCGACACCGTAGACCCTGAGCGACGGGTTCAGCTCCAGCGCCGCCGCGGCGCAGCCAGCCAACAATCCGCCACCGCCCACGGGAAACACCAGGGTGTCCAGCTCCGGCGTATCCTCGACCATTTCCAGAGCCATAGTGCCCTGGCCGGCGATGATGCCCGGATCGTCATAGGGATGGATGAAGGTGAGCCCGTCGCGCAAGGCCAACTCATGCGCATGTGCGGCAGCCTCGGCCAGCGTCTCGCCATGCAGGACCACCATGGCCCCCCAGCTTTCCGTGCGCACCACCTTGGTGGAGGGTGTAAAGCGCGGCATGACAATGGTGGCGCGGATGCCGAGCCGCTCCGCATGGCGCGCCACCGCCTGGGCGTGGTTACCGGCAGACATGGCGATCACGCCCGCCGCCTTTTCCCGCGCCGTCAGCAACGCCAATCGATTGGCCGCGCCGCGTTCCTTGAAGGCGCCGGTAGCCTGGAGATTGTCCAGCTTCAGCCACACCTGGCAGCCGGCGACGCGGCCGACGGCAGGCGCAGGAAGCGTAGGAGTGCGCAGAACCGCCCCCTGGATACGGGATGCGGCGGCGCGCACATCGGCCAGCGCCACTGTGGCCGTGCCGCCGGACAGGACGCTTCCACCCATGGTCAGATGAAGCGCACCTTGGTGATTTCGTAGGCGCGGGCACCACCTGGGGCCGGCACCTCCACTGTGTCGCCCACCGACTTGCCCAGCAACGCCTTGGCCAGCGGCGAGGACAGCGAGATCGAGCCCTGCTTGGTATCGGCCTCATGCTGGCCGACGATGCGGTAGGTTTTCTCTTCCTCGCTGTCGTCGTCGATGATGGTGACGGTGGCGCCAAAGCGCACCTGGTCACCCGACAGCTTGGACACGTCGATCACCTCGACGGACGGGATCACACTTTCCAGCTCGGCGATGCGGCCCTCGATAAAGGACTGGTGCTCGCGGGCGGCGTGGTACTCGGCGTTCTCGGAAAGGTCGCCATGCTCGCGCGCCTCCGCGATGGCGCGGATGACGGCGGGGCGCTCCTCGGACTTGAGCTGGCGCAGCTCGTCCTCCAGCTTGGCGAGGCCCTGGGCGGTCATCGGGAACTTCTGCACGGCAGTCCCATCCTTCATACGCGGAAGCGGCCGCCGGGCTGAGCCTGGCGGCCGGTCGGCACCCTGTCAGGGGCCTGTGGCGAAAACCCATCCGTCAAAATGGGGAGCGGGCGGACCCGGTTTCACGGACCCGCCCGCCCTTCAGAAAGAAGCTTCAAAATAGGCCTGGAGCGGCGCCACATCAAGTGTTCCCGCTTTGAGCGCGGCGATGGCGTGAACCGCGGCGCGGGCACCGGCCATGGTGGTGTAGTGCGGCACGCCCTGGGTCAGGGCGCCGCGGCGGATGTCGAAGCTGTCCGCCACCGCCTGGCCTGTTCCGGTGGTGTTGATCACCAGCTGGATCTCGCCGTTGCGGATGGCGTCCACGCAATGCGGCCGCCCCTCCATCACCTTGTTCACCACCGACACAGGCAGCCCGGCGTCCCGCAGCACCGCCGCCGTGCCCTTGGTGGCAGCAACGGCAAAGCCCATCTCCGTCAGCCGGCGGGCGAGCTGCACGGCAGTCTTTTTGTCGCTGTCCTTCACGGACACAAAGGCGGTGCCCGCCTCCGGCAGCTTCACCCCTGCGCCCAGCTGGGATTTCGCGAAGGCGCGCTCAAAGCTGGCATCGAGGCCCATCACCTCGCCGGTGGACTTCATTTCGGGACCAAGGATCACATCCACATTGGGGAAGCGGTTGAAGGGGAACACCGCTTCCTTTACCGCGACATGCCGGCTGATGGCATCGTCATCCAGCTTGAATTCGGCCAGCCTGGCTCCCGCCATCACACGGGCGCCGATCTTGGCCACCGGCACGCCCGTCGCCTTGGCAACGAAGGGCACGGTGCGGGAGGCTCGGGGATTGACCTCCAGCACATAGATCTCGCTGTCCTTCACCGCATACTGCACGTTCATCAGCCCCTTGACCTTCAGGGCCTTGGCCATCGCCTCGGTCTCGGCGCGCAGTTCGGTGATGATGGCAGGCGACAGCGAGTAGGGCGGCAGCGAGCAGGCACTGTCGCCGGAATGGATGCCGGCTTCCTCGATATGCTCCATCACGCCGGCGACGTAGACCTCGCCCGCCTCATCGGCGATGCAGTCGACATCCACCTCGATGGCGTCCTGCAGGTACTGGTCGATCAGGATCGGGTTCTCGCCCGAGACCTTCACCGCCTCCTGGCCGAAGCGAAGCAACTGGTCGCGGTTGTAGGCGATCTCCATGGCGCGGCCGCCCAGCACATAGGACGGGCGCACGACAACAGGGTAGCCGATGCGCTCCGCCTCCAGCACCGCCTCGTCCAGCGTGCGCACGATGCCGTTCTGCGGCTGCTTCAGCCCCAGGCCCTTGAGCAGTTGCTGGAAGCGTTCGCGGTCCTCGGCGATGTCGATGGCCTCGGCGGAGGTGCCGAGGATGGGAATGCCCGCCTTGTGCAGTGCCTGGCTGAGCTTCAACGGTGTCTGCCCGCCATACTGCACGATGCAGCCCAGGATCTCCCCCTTCTCCTGCTCGCGCCGGATGATGGAGATCACATCCTCGGCCGTCAGAGGCTCAAAATACAGGCGGTCGGAGGTGTCGTAGTCGGTCGACACCGTTTCGGGATTACAGTTGACCATGATGGTCTCGAAGCCGGCCTCGCGCAGCGCGTAGCAGGCATGGACGCAGCAATAGTCGAACTCGATGCCCTGGCCGATGCGGTTCGGCCCACCACCAAGGATGACGATCTTCTTCCGCTCCGTCGGCCTGCTTTCGCAGACGGGCGTGCCGAAGCCCCCCTCGTAGGTCGAATACATGTAGGGCGTGTCGGAGGCGAATTCGGCGGCGCAAGTGTCGATGCGCTTGAAAACAGGCAGCACGCCCAGCTCCTCGCGCAGTGCCAGCACCTCGGCCTCGCCCTGTCCAGCGAGCACGCCGAGGCGCTTGTCGGAAAAGCCCATCGCCTTGAGGCGGCGCAGGCCGGTGGCGTCGTCCGGCAGCCCTTCGGCGCGCACGCACTCCTCCGCCTTCACGATCTTCTCGATCTCGCGCAGGAACCAGGGCTCGAACTTGCAGGCCGCGTGGATTTCCTCGACCGAGAGGCCGGCGCGGAAGGCCTGCGCCACGTTGAGCACTCGGTCCGGCTTCGGCGTGGCGAGGGATGCGATATGCGCCTCCTTCGAGCCGTCGCCCGGCTGCCCGATGTCGTCGAGGCCGGACAGCCCCGTTTCCAGCGAGCGCAGCCCTTTCTGCAGAGCCTCGTTGAAGGAGCGGCCGATGGCCATCGCCTCGCCCACCGACTTCATCGAGGTCGTCAGTGTGGCCGGCGTGCCGGGGAACTTCTCGAAGGTGAAGCGCGGGATCTTCACCACAACGTAGTCGATCGTCGGCTCGAAGGCGGCCGGCGTCACCATGGTGATGTCGTTCTTCAGCTCGTCCAGCGTGTAGCCCACGGCCAGCTTCGCGGCGATCTTGGCGATCGGGAAGCCGGTGGCCTTGGAGGCCAGCGCCGAGGAACGCGACACGCGCGGGTTCATCTCGATGACCACCATGCGGCCATCGGCGGGATTGATGCCGAACTGCACGTTGGAGCCACCGGTGTCGACGCCGATCTCGCGCAGGCAGGCGATGGATGCGTCGCGCATCCGCTGGTATTCCTTGTCCGTCAGCGTCAGCGCCGGGGCCACCGTGACGGAGTCACCCGTGTGCACGCCCATCGGGTCGAGGTTCTCGATGGAGCAGACGATGATGCAATTGTCCGCGGCGTCGCGGACCACCTCCATCTCGAACTCCTTCCAGCCCAGCACGCTCTCCTCGATCAGCACCTCGGTGGTCATGGAGGCGGCGAGGCCGGCCGAGACGATCTGCTCGAACTCTTCCTTGTTGTAGGCGATGCCGCCGCCTGTTCCGCCCAGCGTGAAGGAGGGGCGGATGACGCAGGGCAGCTTCACCTGCTCCAGTCCGGCCCGCGCCTCCTCCATCGTGTGGGCGATGTGGGAGCGGGGGCTCTCGATGCCGATCTTGGTCATGGCATCGCGAAACTTCAGCCGGTCCTCGGCCTTGTCGATCACTTCGGCCTTGGCGCCGATCAGCTCGCAACCATACTTTTCGAGCACGCCGGCTTCGGCGAGCTTCAGCGAAGTGTTCAGCGCGGTCTGCCCGCCCATGGTGGGCAGCAACGCATCAGGGCGCTCCTTGGCGATGATCTTCTCGACCATCTCCACCGTGATCGGCTCGATATAGGTGGCATCCGCCAGACTCGGATCGGTCATGATCGTCGCCGGATTGGAGTTCACCAGGACCACCCGGTAACCCTCCGCCCTGAGCGCCTTGCAAGCCTGTGCGCCGGAATAGTCGAACTCGCAGGCCTGGCCGATGACGATGGGGCCGGCCCCGATGATCATGATGGTTTTGATGTCGGTACGCTTCGGCATCGGGGGGACCCTGTTGTTAGGGGGAAAGTTCAGCCATGCACCGAGAGCCCGCCATCCACGGGGATGGCGGTGCCGGTGATGAAGGCGGCGGCATCGCTGGCCAGAAAGGCCGCAATGCCGGCGAAGTCACGGGGCAGGCCCCAGCGCTTCTGCGGCGTACGGGCGACCACGCGGTCATTGAGGTCGGGGATGTCCCGCTTGGCGCCGGCGGTGAGCTCCGTTTCGATCCAGCCGGGCAGGATGGAGTTGGCGGTGATGCCGTCCGAACCCCATGCTACGGCGAGGGAGCGCGTGTACTGAACGATGCCACCCTTGCTGGCGCCATAGGCAGGCGAAAGCGGCAGGCCGAAGATCGACATCATGGAACCGATGCAGATCACCCGCCCGCGGCCATTGGCCTTGAGGTGCGGATAGGCCGCCCGGCTCATCCGCATGGCGCTGGTGAGGTTGGCGTCCATCACGGCCATCCAGTCCTCATCCGTCACATCCTGCGGCAGGCGGCGGATGTTGGTGCCGGCATTGTTGACCAGGATGTCCAGCCCACCCGCCTGATCCACCACCTGGGCGATCACGCGGTCGGCGGCGCCCGGCTCGCACAGATCGGCCTGGACGGCAAAAGCATCCTTGCCCAGCTCGGCCACCGCCGCCTTGTTCTTGTCGGCGTTGCGGCCAACCACCGCCACCCAGGCGCCGGAGGCGGCAAGCCCGCACGCCATGCCGAGCCCGATGCCGCCATTGCCGCCGGTGACCAGGGCGACACGCCCGCTGAGATCAAACATCATCCGCTTCCTTCCCGAGACCGGGCCGAGGATCAGCCCTTGTGGGCTTCGATCATGTCCACGAAGCGGCGGAAGAGATAGTGGCTGTCCGAGGGGCCGGGGCTGGCCTCCGGATGGTACTGAACGGAAAAGGCGGGCTTATTCTCGGCCGCGATGCCCTCGTTTGATCCGTCGAACAGCGAGACATGGGTGATCTTCACCCCCACGGGCAGGGAGGTGTCATCCACCGCGAAGCCATGGTTCTGGCTCGTGATCTCCACCCGCCCGGTGGCAAGATCCTTCACGGGCTGGTTGGCCCCGCGATGGCCGCGATCCAGCTTGAAGGTCTTGGCCCCGAGCGCCAGGGCCAGCAATTGATGGCCTAGGCAGATGCCGAAGACCGGCTTGCCGGCCTCCAGCACGCCGCGAATGGCCGGCACTGCGTACTCGCCGGTGGCTGCCGGGTCGCCCGGGCCATTGGACAGGAAAACTCCATCCGGGTTCTGCGCCAGGATGTCTTCGGCGGTGGCGGTGGCGGGCACCACGGTGACGTCGCAGCCGGCATCGGCAAGGCAGCGGAGGATGTTGCGCTTGGCGCCGTAGTCCACAGCGACAACCTTGTGCTTGCGGACCGGGGCCACGTCGTAGCCCTGACCCCAGTGCCAAAGCCCTTCTTCCCAGCGATAGGACTGGCGACAGGAAACCTCGCGCGCCAGGTCCATGCCTTCCAGCCCCGGCCAGCCCGCGGCCTCGGCCCGCAGCGCGGCCAAGTCGAACTTGCCGTCCGCCGGAAAGGCCAGCACCCCGTTGGGCGCGCCGCCGTCGCGGATGCGGATGGTCAGGGCGCGGGTGTCGATCCCGGCAATGCCTGGAATGCCATGGCTCTTCAGCCAATCATCCAGGTGGCGGGTGGCGCGGTAATTGGCGGGCTCGGTAAGGTCCAGCTTCACCACCAGCCCGCGCGCGGCTGGGGTGATGCTTTCCACATCCTCGGCGTTGGCGCCGACATTGCCGATGTGGGGAAAGGTGAATGTGATGATCTGCCCGGCATAGGAAGGATCGGTCAGGGTTTCCTGATACCCGGTCATGCCGGTGTTGAAGCAGATCTCGCCCGTGTTGCGGGTCCGCGCTCCAAAACCGATACCCCAGAACACGGAACCGTCGGCCAGCACCAGGGCGGCCGTTGCACCTGTTGGCGGCATCCCGGCATCCTGCGAAGCCGGGGCGGCGGTGTCTTGGGCCATGTTCGTCTCCGCAGAACGAGGGGAGGGGGTGTTTGCGCCGAGCACGGCCAGCGCGTCCAACGGCAAGCCGGTGGCGGCTGCCACTGCGGCCCAGTGCTTGGCAGGAATGGCGCGGGCTTGGCGCCACTTGCGCACGGCTTCGGTGCCGACACCGCACCGGGCTGCCAGGGTTTCGGCGCCGCCCGCGAGGGCGATGATGTCTTCGACGGACCGCATGTCATCCTTATCTGGGAAGAAAATTCCCAAAGCAAGGCATCGTTCCGAAGCGCTGGGAATTTTCTTCCCAGAGGCTGTATTGCCGCCTTCCCGGTTGTTCGGGTCTGGCGGAGGCGCTTTATACCCCCGCCGCACGGAAGGGCCTACCCTCCGTGCGGATCCCTGCAACGGAGACCGCCCCCATGAGCCTGCGCGCCCGCTTCACCGAAGAACTCAAGGCGTCCATGATCGCCAAGGATGCGGCCCGCACCTCGACCATCCGCATGATCATGGCCAAGCTGAAGGACACCGACATCGCTGCCCGCCCCTCTGGCGTGGATCAGGTTGGCGATGAGCAGATCACTTCCATGCTGCGTGGCATGGTGAAGTCCCGCCGTGAAAGCGAGACCATGTATCGGGATGGCGGGCGTCCTGAACTGGCGGACAAGGAAGCTGCGGAGATCGCCGTGATCGAGGGCTTTCTGCCGCAGCAGATGGACGAGGCGTCCATGAAGGCTGCGGTGGCTGAGGCCGTCGCTGAGTCCGGCGCCACCTCTGTCAAGGAGATGGGCAAGGTCATGGCCGTGCTGAAGGCGAAGCATGCCGCCACTCTGGATATGGCCAAGGCGGGTCCGCTGGTGAAGGCGGCGCTGGGCGGCTGAGGCCCGATGGCTTAGGAAGGCGGCATGTCCCTGCCGCCGAACTTCCTGGATGAGCTGCGCCTGCGGACACCGTTGCCGGCGCTGATCGGCCGCAGCACCAAACTCACCCGGGCTGGCCGGCAATGGAAGGGATGTTGTCCCTTCCACGGCGAGAAATCGCCCTCCTTCTACGTCTATGACGATCATTACCATTGCTTCGGCTGCGGCGCGCATGGCGACGCGATCGCCTTTGTGATGCAGAGCCAGGGCGCGACCTTCCCCGAGGCGGTGGAGCGGCTGGCCGCTGAGGCCGGAATGGAGGTGCCGAAGGCCACCCCGCAGCATGCCCGCCGGGAGGCGAAGCGGCGCGACCTGAACGCCGTGCTGGATGCGGCGGCGGAGGCTTTCCAGCGCCGCCTTCGCCTGCCCGAGGGGCGGGCGGGGCTCGACTACCTGCTGCGCCGGGGATTGTCCGAAAGCACCATCCGCAAGTTCGGCCTGGGATGGTCAGGTGGCGGGCGCGGTGCCCTGGCCGCCGACCTGAAGCCCGCAGGAATCGACGCCGGCCAGCTCGCCGAGGCCGGGCTGATGCGTGCCGCGGAGAATGGCCAGCCTGCCGTCGACCTGTTCTTCAACCGTGTCATGTTTCCGATCCGGGACCGCCGCGGCCGTATCGTGTCCTTTGGCGGCCGGATCCTGGGCGACGGACAGCCCAAATATGTCAACGGCCCTGAAACCGAGCTCTTTTCCAAGCGCCGCAACCTTTACGGCATCGACCTCGCGCGCGACGCCGCCTTTAAGGGCGCGCCGGTGGTGGTGGTCGAGGGCTATATGGATGTGATCGCCCTGCACCAGGCAGGGCTCGAAGGTGCCGTGGCGCCGCTCGGCACCGCCCTCACGGAGGAGCAGTTGGCCGAGCTGTGGCGCCTGACGCCCCAGCCCATTCTGTGCTTCGACGGTGATGCCGCGGGTGCCCGTGCCGCCGCCCGTGCGGCCGAATTGGCCCTGCCGCTGATTTCCACGGAGCGTTCGCTGGGCTTTGTAACCCTGCCCGCGGGAGAAGATCCGGATACCCTCATCGGTAAATCTGGACCGCAGGCTTTTCGTTCCCTGCTGGATGCCGCGAGGCCGCTGTCCGGGGTGCTCTATGACATGGTGGCGGCACACCATCCGGGCGGCGCGCCCGAAGCGCGGGCCGCCCTGCGTCACGCGCTGGAGGAGGCCGCCGGCAAGATCCCGGACAAGTTTCTGGCGGGTGAATACCGTCGTGCCCTGCTGGACCGCTTCTTCGCGTCCGGCCGGCGCTCGGCCCTGGCACCTCGCGGCGTCGATCGCGGCGGCCGCTCCCGCCCTGGGCCGCCCGCCCTGGCCTTGCCGCGTCCTGGCATCGATCCCACCCAGGTGCGGCTCGAGCAGGCGCGGTGCCTCCTGGCCATCACCGCGGCACATCCCTGGCTGCTGAACGAGATTGAAGAAGTTCTGGGGCAGATCGACTTGCCGGATGGTATGCCGCACCGGCTGCGCACGGCGCTGATTGCCTGGCATGCGGCCGGCATGGCGCTTGAAGCCGCGCCGCTGGCCGACCACCTGCTTTCGGTGGAGCCGGAGGCTTTTGCCTGGCTGCGCCGGACTCCCCGCATGCTGCCGGCGGCCGCCGGCCCTGAGGCGCTGCCCAAGCTGGTGGCCGAGCAATGGTGGTACTTCTTCGGCCGATTCAGGGGCGAGGCGGCCCTGTTGGCCGAGCGGCAGGCGGCAGAGCGGGATTTCGCAGCAACCGGCGATGCCGCCGCGCAGACCCGGCTGATCCGGCTGAACGAGCTGATCGCGGCGCAGCGGCGCGGGGAGATGGAGGATGAGAGCACGGGTGGCGAGGTGATCTGAGCCGGTGCGGCAGCTGCAAAACCTCACCCGAACATGCGGGGGGCTGCGGTGGTGCTCTTGTGTTGGCGGGTGCGGGGGCGTTATGGCCCCAAGGTGGCCTGCATGCGGCCGCAGCATTTCCGACCCGCATCATGCGGGGGACGGCAAGGACTGCAAGGCATTCCGGCCCAGAACAGGCCGGACGGTGTCAGACGGAGCGGATCGGCATGGCGAGCAAGGTCGCGAACGGCACGGACACGGTCGAGAACCGCGATGAGGCGGTGGAGGGGGCGCTCCTCGACACACTCTCGGCGGCGGTGAAGAAGCTGGTCGCCCGGGGCAAGGAGCGCGGCTACGTCACCTATGACGAGGTCAATCAGGCCCTGCCCGACAGTCAGGTCTCCTCCGAGCTGATCGAGGACACCATGGCGATGCTGAGCGAGAGCGGCATCAACGTGGTGGAGGGCGAGGAAGCCGAGGATCCCGAGGCGGTGAACGGCAAGGCCGCCACCAAGGCCGAGGGCGCCGAGGAAGAAGAGGAAGAAGAGGAAGCCTCTGGCAATGTGGATGAGGGGGCCGGTCGCACCGATGACCCCGTCCGCATGTACCTGCGCGAGATGGGCAGCGTGGAGCTGCTCTCTCGCGAGGGCGAGATCGCCATCGCCAAGCGCATCGAGGCCGGGCGCGACATGATGATCGGCGGGCTGTGCGAGAGCCCGCTGACCTTCCAGGCCATCCTCACCTGGCACGAGGCGGTCAAGGATGGTCGCATGGCGCTGCGCGAGGTGATCGACCTCGAGGCCACCGCCAGCGCCGACAGCCCCGAAGCGCCACCCGCCGCCGCCGAGGCCGAGGAGTTCGAGGAAGGCGAGGAAGGCGAGGGCGTAGGCCTGTCCCTTTCCGCTCTGGAGGAGAAGCTGAAGCCGGAGGCGCTGGCGGCGTTCGAGGCGATCGGCGAGGTGTTCGGGCGGCTGCAGAAGCTCAGCTCGAAGCGCATGGACGCGTACAGCGCCGGCGAGGAACTGGCCGGCAAGAGCGAGAAGTCCTACGAGAAGCTGCGCGACGAGCTGGTGGCGCTGGTCGAGAAGGTGCAGCTCCACAACAACCGCATTGAGGAGCTGGTGGACCAGCTCAAGGGCCTCAACCGCCGCATCACCGGCTTCGAGGGCCAGGTTCTGCGCTTGGCTGAGGCCAGCAAGGTGAAGCGCGAGGACTTCCTGGCGCACTGGACCGGCGCCGAGATCGACCCCACCTGGTTCGAGCGCGTCGCCCTGCTGCCGGCCAAGTCCTGGAAGAACTTCGTTGAGCGCTCGCGCAACGACGCGGAGGCGATCCGCGCCCAGATTGCCAACACGGCGGCGCTGACCGGGCTGCCGGTTGCTGAGTTCAAGCGGGTTTATTCCACCGTGTCGCGTGGCGAGCGCGACATGACCCAGGCGAAGAAGGAGATGATCGAGGCCAACCTCCGCCTCGTGATCTCCATCGCCAAGAAATATACCAATCGCGGTTTGCAGTTCCTGGACCTGATCCAGGAAGGCAATATCGGCCTGATGAAGGCGGTCGATAAGTTCGAGTATCGCCGCGGCTACAAGTTCTCGACTTACGCCACGTGGTGGATCCGGCAGGCGATCACCCGCTCCATCGCGGACCAGGCGCGGACCATCCGCATCCCGGTCCACATGATCGAGACGATCAACAAGCTGGTGCGCACCTCGCGTCAGATGCTGCACGAGATTGGCCGCGAGCCGCAGCCGGAGGAGCTGGCCGAGAAGCTCGGCATGCCGCTCGAGAAGGTGCGCAAGGTGCTGAAGATCGCCAAGGAGCCGATCTCCCTCGAGACCCCGATCGGCGACGAGGAGGACAGCCACCTCGGCGACTTCATCGAGGACAAGGCCGCGATCATCCCGCTGGACGCTGCCATCCAGAGCAACCTGCGCGAGGCGACGACCCGCGTGCTGGCCAGCCTCACCCCGCGCGAGGAGCGGGTGCTGCGCATGCGCTTCGGCATCGGCATGAACACGGATCACACGCTGGAAGAGGTCGGGCAGCAGTTCAACGTGACGCGCGAGCGCATCCGGCAGATCGAGGCCAAGGCGCTGCGCAAGCTCAAACACCCCAGCCGCAGCCGCAAGCTGCGGTCCTTCCTGGACAGCTGAGCGATGGGCCTGTCGCTCGTGGAGCCGGTGGTTCGGGTCGCGGTGCAGGTCACCTTTCTGCGCATGGCGGCGCCTCCTGACACTCCGGCGCCGGCCCTGCCGCCCGATTGCCGACTGGAGCAGGTGGCACGTTGCACGGTGCCGTTCTATCGCTACCTCTACAACACGGTGGGGCAGGACTACGTCTGGTGGCTGCGGCGTGCCACGCCGGATGCAGAGATCGCCGAAATTCTCGCGGATCCCGCGATTACCATCCATGTGCTCTACAGGGATGGTGCGCCTGCCGGCTTTTTCGAGCTCGAGCGGCGGCCGGCCACCGGCACGGCCAATATCGGCTATTTCGGATTGCTGCCGCACGCGGTGGGGCAGGGAATAGGCGCTGCCTTCCTGCGCGCCGCCATCGATGCCGCGTGGGCAACAGGGCAGGGAGGGGTCACGGTGAACACCTGCACCGCCGACCATCCCCGCGCCTTGCCCAACTACCTGGCCGCCGGCTTCTCGCGGCTGCGCGTGGTGCGCGAGATTTGGCCGGTGCCATTACGGCTTGGCCTCAACGTGCCGGAAAACCTGCTGGCCTGAGCGTGGCGGGGGGGCGGCCCAACAACCCGCCGCCCCGCCGGAATGGCGGCTTACTTCTGCGCCGCAGCGATCTGCTTCTGGATGATCTCGGTCGCCTGGGCCGCGTCGCCCCAGCCCTTCACCTTCACCCACTTGCCCGGTTCCAGATCCTTGTAGCGGGTGAAGAAGTGCTCGATCTGGTCGCGGATGATCTTCGGCAGATCCTCCAGCTCCTTCACGTCCGTATAGGCAAGGGAGATCTTGTCATGCGGCACGCAGACCAGCTTCTCGTCCTGGCCGCTCTCGTCCTCCATGAACAGCACGCCAATCGGCCGGGCGCGGATGGCGGCGCCGGGCACCACGGGAGCCGGCACCAGCACCAGCGCATCGGACGGGTCGCCATCATCGGCGAGCGTGTTGGGGATGAAGCCATAGGCGGCCGGATAGGCCATCGGCGTGAACAGGAAGCGGTCCACCACCACGGCACCGCTATCCTTGTCCACCTCGTACTTCACCGCGCTTCCCTGGGGAATCTCGATGACGACGTTGATGTCGTGCGGCGGGTTCTTGCCGGTGGAAAGCTTGGTCACGTCCATGCGGGCATCCGTTCCGTGCAGGATGGGGAGAGCGCGCTGTTAGCAGGGGCTGCGCCGGGCAGCAAACCAACCCTTTCTTGCCCTGGAACGCGCCTCGGTCTAGCACGCAGGCAGGATCTCCCGGTGCGCCTGTAGCTCAATGGTCAGAGCGGGCCGCTCATAACGGCTTGGTTGCGGGTTCGAGTCCTGCCAGGCGCAGGGAGAGCCGTATTGAAGGCGCAATTGCATGTTGCAGTTGTGATCAAGAATGCGTGATATTCTTCCAGGCGATCATCGGGCCTCCAGCCCAACCGCTGGAGGAAGGATTGTCTGCTTCGCTACCTCTTCCCTTAGGCCGGCCCATCCTAGGTGAAATGCCGCGGCGGAATGATCCGTGGTGCCCCGCTTGGTGCGCCGGCGGTGGCCTGGATATGTGGTTCGGCCTCAACTTGGCCGTGGCGCTGGCCTATCTTGCTCTGGGACTGGCCGTTGGACGGTTCTTCGCCGTGTTTGGCCTGTTTCCCGCACCGATCTGGCTGCCGGCCGGCCTCGCCGCAACGGCCGCCATGCTGGGTGGATGGCGCATCCTTCCGGGCATCTTTGTCGGCTCGTTCCTGGTCAATGCATCGGTTTTCGGCAGCCCGCCGGGGCTGGCGGCGCTGATCTCGGTTGGCAATGCCATCGGGCCGTTGGCTGGTGTGGCTCTGACCCGTCGCTTCCGACCTTCCAGTGGCCTTTTCACGCGGTTCCGCGGCGTGGTGGCCTTTCTGGCAGGGGTGGTTCTGCTGCATGCATCGCTTTCGGCCCTCGGCGGCGTGACCGCGCTTTGGCTTCTGGGCGGTGTGCCTGTCGAGGCTCTGCCCGGCATCTGGAGCCGCTGGCTGCTTTGCGATGCGGGCGGCACCTTCTACTTCGCGCCTTCCCTGGCGCTCTGGCTGGGGGTGGAACGGGTGCCGGCAGGGCGCGGGCGGCAGCGGCTGGAGCGGCTCGACGTCACGGTTTGGATCGGCACGGCCGGGTTGGCGCTGCTGGTCTTCCTGCTCCGCCTGCCCCCGCAGCTCCCGGCCTCGCAATTGGTCTTCCTGCTGGCCGTTCCGCTGTCCTGGATCGCTCTGCGGATTTCCTTGCGGGCGGCCTACACGTTGCTGACACTGATCTGCATCATCGCCTCTGCCGGTACGGTGGCCGGTCTCGGGCCGTTCCAGGGCGGTTCGGTCGCGAATCCCATGCAGTCGGTGGGGCTGCTCATCGTGCTGTGCGCCATGAACATCCTGACCCTGCTGGCGCTGGTCAGTGAAAGGCGGGAAGCCGAGACCGCCCTGGCCGAGGCCAATCTCTCACTGGAGCGGCGCGTGGCCGAGCGCACCTCGGAGCTGCGCCGTCTGGCGGATGCGGACGGGTTGACGGGGCTGGCCAATCGCCGGTCTTTCATGGCGACCGCCGAGGCCGCCCTGCGGCTCGACGCCGCCTCCGGCCGTCCCTTCGCCCTGATCGCCTTCGACCTCGATCATTTCAAGTCCATCAATGACACGGCTGGCCATGCGGCGGGAGATGCCGTGCTGCGCCAGACTGCGGCGCGCTGTGCGGCGGAACTGCGGGATTGCGACCTTTTCGGCCGGATCGGCGGCGAAGAATTCGCCGTGGCGCTGCCCGGGGTCGGTCGCGCCGAGGCGCGGCGGGTGGCGGAGCGGTTGCGCGTGGCCCTGACCGGCATCGTGCTGCCCATCGCGGCGCCTCGACGCCAAGTATCGGGCAGCTTCGGCATCGCGCTGGCCGAGCCAGGCGAGGACGGGCTGGAAGGCATGCTGCGGCGTGCCGATTCTGCGCTCTACGCCGCCAAGCGGAGCGGTCGCGACCAGGTTCGCGACGCGATTTAGGCGAGGCCTCGCCGCCGCACCGCCCGGCCCGCGCTTGGCGTGCGGCGCCATGCTGGCTAGAACCTCTGGCGAAATTCTGCCCCCGGGGATCGTGTTGCCATGGCCGCTCACCAGTATGTCTATGTGATGAAGGATCTCACCAAGTCCTACCCGGGCGGGCGAGAGATCTTCAAAGGCATCACCCTGTCCTTCCTGCCCACCGCCAAGATCGGCGTTCTGGGTCCGAATGGCGCCGGCAAGTCCACGCTGATGCGCATCATGGCGGGTATGGACAAGGAGTTCGGGGGCGAAGCGTGGGCCGCGGACGGCGTGCGGATCGGCCATTTGCCGCAGGAGCCGCAACTCGATCCGAACAAGACCGTGGGCGAGAACGTCATGGATGCCTTCGGCACGCTGACGGCTGATCTGGCGCGCTTCAACGAGATCTCCATGAAGTTTGCCGAGGAGATGAGCGAGGAGGAGATGAACACCCTTCTCGCCGAGCAGGCCGAACTGCAGGAGCGCATCGACGCGGCCAATGGCTGGGACCTGGACCGCACCATCGACATCGCCCTGGACGCGCTGCGTTGCCCGCCGGCGGAAAGCGCGGTGTCGCACCTTTCGGGTGGCGAGAAGCGGCGCGTCGCGCTGTGCAAGCTGCTGCTGGAGAAGCCCGACCTGCTGCTGCTTGACGAGCCTACCAACCACCTCGACGCCGAGAGCGTGTCCTGGCTGGAGAAGACGCTGCGCGAGTTCCAGGGTGCCGTTCTGATTGTTACCCATGACCGCTACTTCCTGGACAACGTCACCAACTGGATCCTGGAAGTCGATCGCGGCCGCGGCATTCCGTACGAAGGCAACTACTCCGCCTACCTTGCCGCCAAGCGCAAGCGCCTGGCCCAGGAAGAGAAGGAGGAGAGCAGCCGTCAGCGGCAGCTGGCCGAGGAGCAGGAATGGATCGGTCGCTCCCCCGCTGCCCGCCAGTCGAAGAGCAAGGCCCGCATCCAGGCCTATGAGGAGCTGCTGGCCAAGTCGCAGGAGCGCGCGCCGGATCCGACCGAGATTCAGATCCCGCCCGCGCCTCGCCTGGGCAACACGGTCATCGAGGCCGAGGGTCTGCGCAAGGGCTTCGGCAACGAGCTGCTGATCGATGACTTGTCCTTCAAGCTGCCGCCCGGCGGCATTGTCGGCGTGATCGGTCCCAACGGCGCCGGCAAATCCACCCTGTTCAAGATGATCACCGGCAAGGAGAAGCCGGATGCCGGCACGCTGAAGGTCGGCGACACCGTGTCCCTCGGCTATGTCGACCAGAGCCGCGACACCCTGGATGACAAGCGCACCGTCTGGCAGGAAATCTCCGACGGGCAGGACATGATCACCATGGGCAAGCGTTCCGTGCCGTCTCGTGCCTATGCCGCGGCCTTCAACTTCAAGGGCGGCGACCAGCAGAAGCCGGTGGGCGTGCTGTCGGGTGGTGAGCGCAACCGCGTCCACCTCGCCAAGATGCTGCGCAACCCGCACAACGTCATCCTGCTGGACGAGCCGACCAACGATCTGGACGTGGACACCCTCCGCGCCCTGGAAGAGGCCCTGCAGGATTTCGCCGGCTGCGCTGTGATCATCAGCCACGACCGCTGGTTCCTGGATCGCCTCGCGACCCATATCCTTTCCTTCGAAGGCGACAGCCACGTCGAATGGTTCGAGGGCAACTACCAGGCCTATGAGGCCGATCGACGTCGACGCCTTGGCGCGGCGGCCGATCAGCCGCACCGGATCAAGTACCGGCCGCTCACCCGGTAACCCGGTGGACCATCCGGCGCGGGAGCACTCCCCGCATACCGTGCGCACTCCACGCCTGGTGCTGCGCCCGGTCGGACATGGCCATCTGGCGGAACTTGTCGCCCTGAAAGCGGATGAAGCCGCCTTCGGCCTGATGCTCCATGGTGTCCGTACGCCGGAGCGCTCCGAGCAGGAACTGCGCGAGGACATCGCGTTCTGGGCAGCGCGCGGTTACGGCACATGGGCAGTGCACCGGGCGGAAGACGATGCATTCCTCGGCATCACCGGCTTGATGGAACGCCCTGACGGGCGTGGCGTGGCGTTGCGCTTCGCCTTGTGGCCCTGGTCACGGGGGAAGGGCTATGCGCGGGAAGCAGCCAGGGCAGCGCTGGACTTTGGTCATCGCGCCGGCCTCCGCCGGATCATCGCTGTGGCGCGGGAATCAAATCACGCCTCAAGGGCGGTGCTGGCGGATCTTGGCCTGCGTGACGTTGGAAACTTCGAGCATCAGGGGCACTCCATGCTGATCCTGGAGAGCCTTAGCCCTTCGCTTGGCTTTCAGCATGAGAGTCAGGAAAAAGGCGCATGAACAGTTGAGCACTGCCTTGATTGCCTTATTCATGCCTTTTTTTGGAACCTCGTTAACGATTGATTAATACCCTGATTTTGCTGAGTAAATTGTGTCATTTGAGCATCGGTGCGGCTGAGATCCCGATGAGTTTGCCTCAATGTGGTTGAAATGAGGCAAGCTCAAGCTGCATATGAACTTCAACGAAAGGCAGGAGGAAACGCCAGCCTGACAGGAGTTCGAAGTCTATGCAGCCTAGCCGTCTTACGCGTATTGCCTTGCTGGCGGCGCTTCCGCTTTTTGCCTTTTGCGGTGCATCCGCCACGGCGCAACCCAGGCCGACCTACACCCTGAATGCTGCTCTAGGCGGTTCGGTCCCCTATGCGGGGAAGGAGTCCTTCGTGGTAGCCCGTCTGGCCGGCAAGACGCCGTCGCAAAACGTCATCAGCCTTTCCGGCGCCTTGCCTGCGATAACCATGACCCGGCCGGTGTTCAATTCACGGCCGCAATTGGTCCTGAATGGCGGAATGGCGCTGGGGCAGATTGGCGGAGCCGATGTGGTGCTTAACGGTTATCTTTCCACCGGCGTGATGAGCACAGGCCCGGAAGAGCCACGTCCCTTGCTTGGACTGGCCGCGCTGCGATTTCTCTTCTGACGACCGGGAATCCGCGATTTTCTTGCACAACAGGCGTCACCTCACCACAATCGGGTTGTTGACCCAACAGCCGGTCCTGCTGGCTGCTCCGATGGGAGGGCGTCGCATGTCGCGCTTGATGGTCATCCTGATTCTGTTGCTGCTGTTGGGCATTGCCATGTTCGTGGCCGCATTCGGCTGGACGGTCGCCGACAGTCCCGAGCTTGGCGACTCCGGACAACTGGGCCTATGGCTCGGCACCGTAGCCGCGGCCCTGATTGTTCTCATCCTGCTGTTCTTGATAGTTGGCGGGCGTGGAGGGCGGCGGCCCTGATTGTCGTTTAGGATGCGAGCAGAAGGTGAGGCGAAAGCCAGTCGACCACTGTGACGGCGGGTGAAGGGCGACCATAGGCATAGCCCTGGCCCAGATCGGCTCCCATCTGCCCAACAGCATGGATAGCCGCCTCATCCTCCAGCCCTTCGGCGGTGGTGCCAAGCCCGAGGGTGGTGGCCAGGGCGATGATGGCGGCTACGTAGCGTGTATCCTCCGGCGTGGAACGCATGCTGGCAATAAAGGACCGGTCGATTTTCAGCCGGTCAACGCGGAGTGCCTTCAACATGGCAATGCTGGCGTAGCCAGTGCCGAAGTCGTCCAGAGCCAGAGTGACACCGGCAGCCTTCAGCTCCGCCAGGTTGCGCCGCGCCGTGCCGACATCGCGAACAATGCCCGTTTCCGTCACCTCGATCTCCAGCCTGCGGGGATCCATTCCCCCCTCCTGAGCCAGAAGCAGGATCTCCTGCGCCATGGTCGGGTCCTGTAATTGCTGAGGCGACAGGTTGAAGGCGAAACGGAGATCGGTCGGCCAGTGCACCGCATCCCGGCAGACCTGGCAGAGCAGCGAGCGGAACATGGGCGTCACCACGCCGCTTTCCTCGGCCTGGGTGATGAACTCGGAAGGAGGCAAGGTTCCACGCTGCGGGTGCTGCCAACGTGCCAGTACTTCCAGCCCCACCAACCGGCCCCCACGCAGCTCCCGCAGCGGCTGGTAGAAGGGCACGATCTCCTCCCTTGCCACAGCGTCGCGCAACCTGGCAGTCAGCAAGGCGCGCTCTTTCTGCTCATCCTCCAGGGCAGGCCGGAAGCTCCGGACCTGACCCTTGCCAGTGCGTTTGGCATCATACATCGCCATGTCGGCGGCGCGGAGCAAAGCCTCGGCGTTGCAGCCATCGCGCGAACTAATGGCCACGCCGATGCTGGCGCCGATTTCCGCCACCACGTCGCCCACGACGATGGGCAGGTCGAGTGCACGTAGCAGGGTGGCAGCAACAGTTTCCGCGTTCTCGCCCCCGTCCAACAGCGCACCGAACTCGTCGCCCCCGAGCCTTGCCAGCATGGCGCCATCCGGCGCATGCCGCCGCAGACGGGATGCGGCCTCGGCCAGAACTTCATCCCCGACCGAATGGCCATGCAGGTCGTTGACCGGCTTGAAGTGGTCAAGATCGATGAACAGCAGCCCGCAGGACCGGCCACTTTCCAGATGCTGCTGCAGTGCCTGAAGAAAGGTCCGGCGGTTCGGCAGGGCGGTGAGCTGATCGGTATGGGCAAGGCTCTGGATGCGGGCTTCGCTGCGCTGCCGTTCGGTGATGTCGCGCGTCACGCCGACGATTTCCACCGGTTTACCGGTTGCCGGATCTCGTACCAGGCGCAGATTGGCTTCGACCCAGGTGATGCTGCCATCGGCGCGAATTACCCGGTTGGGACCACGCTGGTCCCCTTCGCCTTCCCGCACCTTGCGCATCCGCTCACGCACAAGGGCGTCGTCGTCCGGATGCACGAAACGAAAGGTGGAGATGCCGACGAGCTGCTCAGGGGCATAGCCCACCACATTGGTGCTGGCGGGGGAGACGTAGGTGCGTACACCGTCCAGACTCAGGCGGACGATCATATCGGTCGCATTCTCTGCCAACAGGCGGTAGCGCAACTCGCTTTCTTGCAGGGTGTCCAGCAGGCGCCTGAGGTCGTTCTCAGGCGAGCCGGGGCGGTCGCGGCGGTACAGCTTGGCCAGACCGCTGCGAAGCCGGCGCCAGCCCTGGGGGGCATCGCTCAACGCCACGCTCCGACCGGCATCCTTGGCTCTGACCCCTGACACTCTGCCGCCCCTTGCTGTGTGCTGCGAGGCCGGCACTCTGCGCCCCCGATGCTTACTGCATCGTCACCGTAGTGACAGACAGGTCAACGGGCTATGCAAGCTAAGGTTGCGGCGATCTGCTTTCGCGCCATGTGGCACGCCCCTGTCGATCCTCCCTTATTCCAGCACAGGAATGACCAGGCGGCGAAGATGCTGCCCAGGAGATGCCGCACCGGCCTTCCATCGCCGTCGCTGTTCTGCTGCCGCCCAGGGGCGATCCGCCGGCACCGCCGTGTCGTAGCGCTTCCTGACACTGAGCAGGCTCGGTGCGCAGGGGCCGGCCTGAGCCGGCATTTCAACCCGACCCAGCCCATGCTGCCCAAGCTGGAAGAGCTTGGATGGGATTGCGGTGGAACACCGTTGCGACAGGATATTGTTGCCTTGTTGTCCGATTGCGCCTTCTACTTATTACAACTTTGATCAGCCGCTTCAGACGCGGCACGCTGGTTCCGACCGACGGAGATGTGTCCATGCCTGATGCGACATCCTCCATCTTCTTGAATTCAGGAAGTTTGCGTGATCCTCGTCAGCTGAGACTGGCGTTGGACGATACGCTCGAACTCGCCTGGGACCCAGGTTGGGCACCACTGGCACTTTCGCGGCTCGTCTCGGTTTGCGAGATGTTATGGCGGGATCTGGATGCCGATGGCTGGCGAACCGCCTGCGGCACCATGCTCTCCCACCCTATCCAGCGCCTTCTGCATGAAGACCCCCTTTGCCGCCACTGCTTCCAGACCGAGGGCAGGGACGAGGCCGGGCTGCTGGACTTGGCATTCGGCCGCGTGCCCGAGAGCCTGACGCCTGTTTCCCGGGCAGGGCAGGACCTTATGGCGGCCAGCAGCGACCTGGGGCATTTCGCCGCGCTGCGCCACGCGGTGCGTTACAGCGCCCGGGTCATTGATGCTGTCGCCGAGCAGAAACAAGCATCCGTGGATGTCCTAAGCTTGCGGGCGGGCCATTTGCAGGAAGCGTGGCATGTAACGCGTGGAGATCGTCTGGCACGCTGGGTGGCGCAGGATGCCCGTCGCACGGTCTTGCAGACGATGCGCCTGTCGGTGCCCTCGGCAATTCCCGTTCGGGGCCTGCATTGCAGCCTGGCGCATTTCACCAGACGGCCCTTTCTCAGAGGCTGCTACGATCTGATTGCCATGCCGGCTGTGCCGGACGAGCTCCGCCCGAAGGAGGCGGCAGATCTGGCCGACGCCGCCTTTGCGGCGTTGAAGCCGGGTGGGTTGCTGATGCTGGGCTCGGCAGCTGAGGCGCCACGAGAAGCCGCCATGCTGCAGGCCTTCTGGCGCCTTGCGCCACGCTGGCGGACGCCGGAGGAGATGAAGGCGATGACAGCCGGCATTCCCGCACGCCTTGTTGCGCGGCGCCGCCTGTTCCGCGATCCGGAAGGCCGCCGGCTCTACAGCCTGACCACCCGGATCGGCTAGTTGCCTCAGCGGCCTTCGCGGGCGGCCAAGGCAGCGATCTGACGACGCATGGCATCCAACAGGGCGGAAACCTGTCCACCACTGCGGCTGATCACAGAGGAATACTCACTGCGCTGGGTAAGACGCAGAGAGGTGCCTTCCGCGATCACATCCACGACCCGAGGCTGCCCGGCAACTTCGCCGACACGCCAGTCCAGGCTGAAGGCGGCAGCGCTTGGACGCTGGATGATGGTATTCACCAGCGCGTCATCCTCGGTCCGCTGTTGCGAGCGGCCCAGGGTGAAGGTGACGCCCTGATACTCGCCGAAGCGCGCCGAAAGATTGCGGATCAGTGTTTCCTCGAACAGCGTCATGTATTCCTGCTGCTCCGCAGCGCTGGCGCTGCGCCACCAGCGGCCCAGGATGAAGCGGCCAACTCCCTCCACATCCACGGCTTGGCGCAGAATGTTGGCTACCTGCTGCCGGCGTTGCTCGATCGGCGCGTTGGTGTTGAGGGTGGCGACCAGCTCCTTGCCAGTGCTCTCGATAAAGGCAGAGGCGCGGGCGATATCCATCTCGGCTCGCGCCGCGGCCGGGTGCAGCAGCGCGGCCGCGAAAGGGGCGGCCAGTGTGGCGGTCAGCAGCGAACGGCGATTCATCCTGGTCGTTCTCATCTTCTTCCGTGTCGCCGGCAGGGCCGGCACGTTGCAGAAGCGCCAGCCTCAGCGCGGCGGCGCGTAGCTCGAGCCGCCGGCACCAAGTCCGGTGCCCAGGGCGTCCGAGCCGGCGGCATTGTCGCCGCCATTGCGGATCTCCTGCGCCCGCCGCTGGCGGTAGGCGCTGCGCAGCGTGGCATAGGGATCGAGGCTGGTTTCATTCACGCTGTCGATCGCCTCGATCAGGCTTTCCCGCGTATCCACGGCGGTGAGGCCGGTGCGGATCCAGGAAGCCGTCTCCCAAGCGCTGTCGTTGTTGGGGTTCGCCACAACCCAGGTCATGGGATCGGCGGCCATGTCCACACCAAACCCGGCGAGATCACGCGGGTTGCTCGGGCCCAGCACTGGAATGAACAGGTAGGGGCCTTCGCCAAGGCCCCAGACTGCCAGCGTCTGGCCAAAATCCTCCGTGTGGCCGGGAAGGCCGAAATCACGGGCAACATCGAACAGGCCGGCAACACCGATGGTGCTGTTGATGGCGAAGCGCGCCAGGGTGGTGCCGGCGCGCTCGGCGCTGCCTTGCAGCACGTCGTTCACCAGGATTACCGGGGTGCGCAGATTGGCCAGCGCATTGCGGACACCGCCGCGGACCGGCGGCGGCACCAGGAAGCGGTAGAACTCGGCGGCCGGGCGCAGCAGAACCGTGTCGATTCCGTTATGCACCACGAACAATCCGCGGTTCATTGGTTCCAGCGGGTCGTTGTTCTGCTGGTACTCGGCGAGGGCTTCCGGCTCGCTGGCGGGAGGGCGCGTGGCGCAGGCGGAAAGCGCCAGCAGGCCCGCCAGCAGCAGGGCGCCGGGCTTGGCCATCCGGAAGCGGCGAAGTTGGGGCATGGTGCGAATCATCCTGTGTTCGCCGCGGGAAAGCGTTGGTGAAGCGCCGGATCAGGGCTGGGCGTCCCGAGCTACATACATTCTGGAATGAATGTTAGGAAGCCGGCGCCATGCTCCAGCCCTAACGCAAGGCCCCGCTCATGGTTGTAGCGCATTTTATGGTGTTGCCGGCGTTATGGTTCAATTCCGTCGCGGCCTGCGTTATGGAAAGGCAATGGACCAGATCGCCGACCACGCCTCCGCCGCCCCCGGCACCTTGCAGCGCTGGCTGACCGCTCCGCGCGTGGCCAGTCTGCCCGTGCCATCGGAAATGGCGCCGCCCACCTTGTCCTTCGAGTTCTTTCCGCCCCGGACCGAGGCGCTGGAACAGCAACTCTGGACCTGCGTTCGCCGGCTGGAGCCGCTGGCGCCAAGCTTTGTTTCCGTTACCTACGGCGCTGGCGGCACGACGCAGGAACGCACCCACGCCACAGTGGCGCGGCTGGTGCGGGAAACCTCCCTGACCCCGGCGGCACACCTCACTTGCGTTGGCGCCAGCAGGGGCGAGGTGGATGACGTGGCCCGTGCTTACTGGGATGCCGGAGTGCGGCACATCGTGGCCCTGCGTGGCGACGCGCCGGCAGGCGAGGCGGGCTACGTGCCGCACGCGGAAGGTTATGCTTACGCCGCCGATCTGGTGGAGGGGCTGAAGCGTATTGCTCCCTTCGAGGTTTCGGTGGCAGCCTATCCCGAGACTCATCCAACCGCCTCTTCCGCCGATCACGACATCGACAACCTGAAGCGGAAGATCGATGCCGGCGCCACCCGTGCCATCACCCAGTACTTCTTCGACACGGACGTGTTTCTGCGCTTCCTGGACCGCGCCCATGCCGCGGGGATCACCGTTCCCATCGTGCCGGGCATCCTGCCGGTTTCGAACTTCAAGCAGGTGGCCAAGTTCTCCGCCATGTGTGGCGCATCGGTCCCGGACTGGATGGGGCGGCTGTTCGAGGGGCTGGACGAGGATGCGGAAACCCGCCGCATGGTCGCCGCCTCTCTGGCCGCCGAGCAGGTGCGGCTGCTGCGTGCCAATGGGGTCGACGAATTCCATTTCTACACGCTGAACCGCGCCGATCTCACCTATGCGATCGCCCATATCCTGGGTGCGCGGCCGAAGCCGGTGCTCTGACGCCTCGCCCGGCGGCGATGCCGCCGGGCCCTGGCCGGGTATCGAGGGCGACGGCACGCGCGCTCCGAATCCTCCCTTGCGCCCTGAGGCCTCAGCCCTGCCTGTGCAGCCGGCGATAAAGGGGCTTCAACAGGAGGGGGCTGAAGAACAGCGGAAACTGGCATAGGGCGAAGAACAGAAGAATGCGCGCATCGGTCGCCGCCGGCAGCACCGCCAGGTAGAGCGACATGTTGCGGTTGCCCGACAGCAGCCCAGCGGTCAGGGCAGGGCCTGCCCCTGCGGGGCGGAAGGCGAGGGCGGTCAATGCATTCAGCCCCAGGCTGCCGGCGAAGGCCAACGCGGTGCCGGCCGCCATCATCAGCGGCTCCGCCAGCAGGCGATCAAGAATGCCGTCCATCACCCCGAAGCCGTAGATCACCACCAGCAGCACCACGGATCCGTCCACGGCACCGCCGGCCCGCTCCAGCCGGTCTGTGCCCAGACGGTGCCGCAGGATCAGGGACAGGATCAGCGGCAGCCCGACCAGCAGCGCCAGCCGTGCCATCAAGGCCGGGATGGAGATCGACAGGTCTATGCCCAGCAGTCCCAGCGCCAGCGGTGGTGCGGTGAAGGGCACCAGCAATGTTGTGAACAGGGCCACCACCAGGGACAACTCGCCATCCAGTCCCACCAGCCGGGCAAAAGCGGGGGAGGAAGTGGCGGCGCAGCCGGTCGCCATGATCACCAGGGCGGCGCCAAACGACGCGGCCTCGCCCGTGGTCAGTCCGGTTGTCCAGGCAATGGCGAAGGCGATCATCGGACAAGCGAGCAGCAGCCAGGCGCAGAGCGCAGCCACCAGCAGTGGCCGCCGCAGGTAGGACAGGGCACGCGACGGGTCCACCCGCAGGAGGGCGAGCAGCATCAGCAGAAAGACGCAGGGGGTCAGCACCTCCCGCATCGCGGCGGCCAGCGGCGGCACGAACAGCCCGATCAGGATGCCGCAAACCAGGAGGGTGCTGCCTTGGCGCGCGCACCATTCCAGGATGCGGAGGATGGAGCCGAGGATGGTGCCTCCCCAAATCGCCGGACGGCCGGAGGTTGGCCGCGTTCGCTTCACGTTCTATATCCCGGGGGTGCGCGCGCCAATCCTTCCCCTCCTCCTTGCTTCAACCCTGGTTCTGCTGGTGCCGGCGCCGGAGGCCAGGGCCGCCTGTACCGACGCCCCGGGGCCGAAGGTGCGCTGGACCCGATGCCTGCAGGATGGGCAGGACCTCAGCGGCGCGGACCTTTCCGGCGCGGTTCTTCGCGATGCCGGCTTCAGCCGGGCACGGCTGATCGGTACCAACCTGACGCAGGCCGAGGCCCAGGATGCCCGCTTCACCTCAGCCGAGATGGAGGGGGCGGACCTGACTGGCGCCACGCTGCGGGGCGCCGATTTCACGCGGACGCGGCTGAAGGGCGCCAAGCTCGTGAAGGCCGATCTGCGCAACGCCCGCTTTTTCCGCGCCGACCTGACCGAGGCCGACCTGACCGGCGCCATGATCGGCGGCGCCGACCTTTCCACCGCCACTCTGGACGGCGCGCGCTGGGTGGATGGTGAAAAGCTTTGCGCCGCCGGCTCGGTAGGGCGCTGCCAGTGATGAACGCGTCGCCCGGAAACCTGCCTGCCTCCAGCGACGACTATCTGTCGCGGCTGAACCCCGAGCAGCGCGCTGCCGTCGAGACGGTGGACGGGCCGTTGCTGGTGCTCGCCGGCGCCGGAACCGGCAAGACCCGCGTGCTGACCACTCGCTTCGCCCACATCCTGATGACGCGACGCGCCTTTCCCAGCCAGGTACTGGCCGTCACCTTCACCAACAAGGCGGCGCGCGAGATGCGCGAGCGCGTCGCGGCCATCCTGGGCGAGCCTGCCGAGGGGTTGTGGCTGGGCACCTTCCATGCCCTCTGCGCCCGCATGCTGCGCCGGCATGCGCAGTTGGTGGGCCTGGAAAGCAACTTCACCATTCTCGACACCGACGACCAGATGCGCCTGCTGAAACAGGTGATGGATGCGGCGGGCGTGGATATGAAGCGCTGGCCGCCGCAGGGACTGATGTCCATCATCCAGCGCTGGAAGGACCGTGGGCTCACGCCCGCCCGCATCACCGCGGCCGAGGACAGCGACTTCGCCAACAACCGAGCCCGCAGTCTCTACGCCGGCTACCAGGAGCGGCTGGTGCAGCTGAATGCCTGCGACTTCGGCGACCTGATGCTGCATGTGACCGAGATCCTGCGCACGCACCGGGATGTGCTGGCCGATTATCATCGCCGCTTCCGCTATATCCTGGTTGATGAGTATCAGGACACCAACACGGTGCAGTACCTCTGGCTGCGGCTTCTGGCACAGCGGGAGAACACGGCGGAGCGGAACATCTGCTGCGTCGGCGACGACGACCAGTCGATCTATTCCTGGCGCGGCGCCGAGATCGAGAACATCCTGCGCTTCGAGAAGGATTTCCCCGGCGCCACCATCGTGCGGCTGGAATCCAACTATCGCTCCACCGCGCCGATCCTGGCCGCCGCCTCCGGGCTGATCGCCAAGAACAGCGGGCGGCTGGGCAAGACGCTGCGCCCCGGCCGCAACGACGCCAAGGGCGAGCCGGTGCGCGTCGTCTCGCTCTGGGACTCGGAGGAGGAGGCCCGCATGGTGGGCAGCCGCATCGAGGCCTCGCGGCGCTCGGGCGAGAACCTCTCGGAAACAGCCATTCTGGTGCGTGCCGGATTCCAGACCCGTGCCTTCGAGGAACGGATGATCACGCTGGGCATCCCTTACCGCGTGGTAGGTGGGCAGAAATTCTACGAGCGCGCCGAGATCCGCGATGCCATGGCCTATCTGCGGGTGCTGAACCAGCCAGCCGACGACCTGGCCTTCGAGCGCATCGTGAACGTTCCGAAGCGCGGGCTGGGCGACACCACCATCCGCGCCATCACCCAGCAGGCGCGCGACGCACAGCGGCCGCTGGTGGTCGCCGCCTGGCAGATGGTGGAGGGGGGCGCCATGCGCCCGAAGCCGCGCCAGGCGCTGCGCGAGCTGCTGGAGGGCTTCGCCCGCTGGCGCGAGATGCTGGGGCGCGAGGGGCATGTGGTCACTGCCGCGACGCTGCTCGATGAAAGCGGCTACACGGAGATGTGGAAGCAGGACAAGTCGCCCGAGGCGGCGGGGCGGCTCGACAACCTCAAGGAGCTGGTGCGGGCGTTGGGGGAGTTCGAGACGCTGGCCGGCTTCCTGGAGCATGTCGCGCTGGTCATGGAGAATGACGAGAATGCCGAAGGCGAGCGCGTCAGCCTCATGACGCTGCACGCGGCCAAGGGCCTCGAATTCGACCATGTTTTCCTTCCCGGCTGGGAGGAAGGGCTGTTCCCCCACCAGCGCGCGCTCGACGAGGGGGGCGAGAAGGGGCTGGAGGAGGAGCGTCGCCTCGCCTATGTCGGCATCACCCGCGCGCGCAAGCGATGCATCATCAGCCATGCCGCCAACCGCCGCATCTACGCCAATTGGACCAGCCAGATCCCGAGCCGCTTCCTGGACGAGCTGCCGCCCGATCAGGTGCAGGTAGAGGGCGGTGCGGGCGCCGAGCGGCAGCGGATGCTGAACCAGCCCTCCGCTTTCGGCAACGGACAGTTTCCCCTGGTGGCGCGCAAGCCGCGGGTCATCGAGGCTGGCGCCTGGGAGGTTTCGGAACGCCCGGCGCGCGCTGCCGCTCTTCCCATCGGCTCACGGGTGTTTCACCAGAAATTCGGCTATGGACGCGTGGTGGGCGCCGATGACAACAAGCTGGATGTCGAGTTCGACAAGGCCGGCCGGAAGCGTGTGCTCGACACTTTCGTGGAGAAGGCCTGACCATCTTGAACCGCCGTCATATCCAGTCGCTGGAAACGCTGACCCTCGACGGCCTGCCCGAAGAGGCCGTTCCCGCCTTCGAGGCTGCCCTTCTGACCGTCTGCCCCAGCGTCGGCTATTTCCGTGACGAGCCCACCGATACCTGGCGGCTGGAAGCGGTGCGCGAAGTGGGCGAGGGCGACGAGGAGCTGATGCCCGCCCTGGTGCTGGCCGCCGCGCTGTCCGGCATCGAGGCGCCCGAATTGCAGCGTGCCCCGGTGGAAGCCGAAGGCTGGCTGGCCCGCACCGTGCAGGCTTTCCCCGAGCAGGAGATCGGCGCCCGGGTGCTGATCCGCCCAACCCACCTGCCGAACCCGGTAACCTATGGACGCACCGTTCTGCTGCTGGACGCCGGGTTGGCCTTCGGCTCCGGCGAGCATGGTTCCACCCGCGGCTGCCTGATCGGCTTCGAGCGCATGGCGCATCGCCGCCCGCGCCGCATCCTGGATATCGGAACCGGCTCGGGCATCCTGGCCATGGCCGCAGCCAAGCGCCTGAAGCGCCGCATCCTGGCGACCGATATCGAGCCCTGGTCCGTGCGCATCACCGAGGAAAACGCCAAGCTTAACGGGCTGCGCAACCTGATCCGCTCGCGGCTGGCCGATGGCTGGCGCAGCCCCGCGGTGCATGGCGGACGTTACGACCTGGTCTTTGCCAACATCCTGGCGCGGCCGCTCTGCTCCATGGCCAAGGATCTGGCCGACCATCTGGCGCCGGGCGGCACCGCCATCCTGGCCGGGCTCTTGGGCAACCAGGTTCGCATGGTGCTGGCAGCCCATCGTCGCGCCGGACTGGTGCTGGAGCGCCGCATCGATCAGGGCGCATGGTCGGCCCTGGTGCTA
>NZ_JBHRTN010000018.1:0-192038 GCF_042646265.1 Teichococcus globiformis | reverse complement strand
GCCCGCCCCGCCTCGGGGGGGAGGCGGGGCGGTTCGTCAGGGAACGGCTCCGGGGGGAGGGGGGAAGAGGAGGCCGTTCCACTAGGGTGCTGCGGTAACAACCTGGGAGTAGCGCCCAGGTTGCTCTTCAAGCGGTCGAAATCAGGCGGCCCGGGCAGCGCCCAGACGAGCAGGGGTGTTCGCCGCCCGCTTCGCCCGAGCCTGGAAGTCGGCCTCAAAGATGCGGGGAATGTCGCCGCGGGCCAGGCCGATATCGGCCAGTTCGCGATCGGACAGCATCGCCAGCTCGTCATAAACGCGGCGGCGGCGCGGATACTCCACCACAGCCCGGAAAATGGCAGTGACGGCGTTGCGGAACCAGCGGCCCACAGCCTCGTCGCGGCTACGCGCTGCCTCGAGCTGCATGAGCTGGGCCGGCGCCAGGCTCATCATGCTGCTGACGATCGCGGAGTCGAATTCCGGCTTGGTGACACGGGCGTTCATTGTTTCTAGCGTTCCGTTGATGCTTCCGGCGCGGTCTGCGGGGTCGGCTCCTGCCGTCGCCCGCCCGTGCCTTGGCGGTGGTCAGGATGTAATCCTTTCGGCTTGCGAACAGGAGCGCAGCCATAGAAGCTGAGCCATGCGTCAGACGCATTGAAACCTGTGGAAATATGTTCTTAACGGGATGCTAACGGAAGTGCCGCACACAGAACGCCTAGCCGCCCTCAGGGCCCAACTCGACAGCATGGTGGTCGATGGCTTCCTGATTCCCCGCAGCGACGAATATCTCGGTGAATATGTGCCACCCAGTGGCGAGAGGCTGGCGTGGCTGACCGGCTTTACCGGAAGTGCCGGCATGGCCATTGTTCTGGCAGCCCGCGCCGCTATTTTCACCGATGGCCGCTATACCACTCAGGTTGCCAGCCAGACGGATCCTGCCCTGTGGGAGCGGCGCCATCTTGTCGAGCAACCGCCGCAGGAATGGCTGGCGGAGCATGCCGCAGGGCTGCGCATCGGCTACGATCCCTGGCTACATCCGCAGGCGCAGATCGATCGGCTGGTCGCCTCAGGCGCGGTGCTGGTGCCTGTGGCCGCCAATCCGCTCGACCTGATCTGGTCCGACCGCCCGCCGGCTCCTCAGAGCCGCGCCGTTCCGCACCCGATCGCCTATGCCGGCGAAGATGCTGCCGCGAAGCGCATGGCGCTGGCGGCGGCCATGCGCGATGCAGGTGAAGACAGCGTCATCCTGTCCGATCCCCATTCCGTGGCCTGGCTCCTGAACATTCGCGGCGCCGACCTGGACCATACGCCGCTGGCACTCGGCTTTGCGCTGCTGCGCTCCGACGCCACGGTCGATCTATTCATGGACCCCACCAAGCTTGACGACGCGGTGCGCGCCCACCTCGGCAATGCCGTCGCCGTGCATCCGCCGGCCGCGCTGCCCGGGATCCTGGCGGGGCTCGCCGGACAGGCGGTGCGGATCGACCTGGAAACAACGCCGGTTTGGTTTGCCGCGCAATTGCGTGAGGCCGCCGCCACCTTACGTCCGGGCGAGGATCCTTGCCGCCTGCCGCGCGCCCGCAAGAATGCGGTGGAGCAGCGGGGCTCGCGTGCCGCGCATCGTCGCGACGCTCTTGCATTGGCACGTTTTCTCCATTGGTTCACAGAGGCGGCGCCGAAGGGCGGCGAAACGGAGATGACCGCCGCCGCACGGCTTCTGGCCTTTCGCCGTGAGCTGCCGCTGTTCCGGGGCGAAAGCTTTCCGGCTATTTCCGGGGCGGCGGAAAACGGTGCCATTGTCCACTATCGCGCGAGCGAGGCGAGCCATCGGTCGATCCGGGCCGATGAGTGCTACCTGATCGACAGTGGCGCGCAGTTCACCGACGGCACCACCGACGTTACCCGCACACTCTGGACCGGCCCGGGGGTGCCGCCCGGGGAGCTGGTGGAACGCTACTCCCGCGTGCTGCGCGGCCATGTTGCACTGGCCACGCTGCGCTTTCCGCAAGGCGTGGCCGGCGCGCATATCGACGCGGTGGCGCGGGCGCCGTTGTGGGAAGCGGGGCTCGACTACGACCATGGTACCGGCCACGGCATCGGCAGCTTTCTGTCCGTGCATGAGGGGCCGGTCAGCATCAGCCGTGCGGCCAAGCCCATCCCGCTGCAATCGGGCATGATCCTGTCCGACGAGCCGGGCTTCTACCTGCCGGGGCATTACGGCATCCGCATCGAGAATCTTCTTCTGACGCACACCGCCCCGGAGCGGCCCGGACAGGTCCGGCCGTTCCTGGCGTTTGAAACATTGACCCTTGCGCCGTACGACCGGCGCCTGATCGATCCCGCGTTGCTGACCGTGGCCGAGCGCCAATGGGTGGATGCCTATCATACGCGGGTCTTGTCGGAGATCGGTCCCGAGCTGGAGCCGCCGGTGCGGGATTGGCTGCAACGAGCCTGCGCGCCGCTCTGATGCCGCCCACCCTGCGGGGCTGTCGCATCCTGATGGCCTACGGGCTGGCGGGAGAGGCGCTGAATCGCCTGCGTCCCTTCGGCATGGACTACATGGCGGCGCAGCTGGCATGGCTGCGGGGACAGGGCGCGGCCGCAGATGTGGTGCTGGTGCCGACCTCCGCCCCGGTCGCCGAGAACGCGGAGAGGCTGGCGGAGGCCATCCGCGCCGAACCTGAGCCCTGCCTGATCGTCGCGCACAGCAAGGGCGGGCTAGAGGTTCTGGCGGCGCTGTTGCAGCCTGGAACCGTGGAGAGATGCCGCGGCTTCATCGCCATCCAATCGCCCTTTCATGGTTCGGCGGTGGCCGATGCATTGGTGCGTTCACCGCGCCTGCACGGCATGGCCCGGTGGCTGGCGGTCACGCTGCATGCAGGCAGCGGCGCAGGGCTGGTCGATCTCACCAGCGCGGTACGGCAAAGCTGGATGCGGGAAAATGCGGATGCGATCCGGCAGCTGACTGCCCGCATACCGGTGCTGTGCCTGGGCAGCAGCCTGACCCGCGAAACGGCGCGTGGTCCGGACCGCCGCTACCTGCCGATGGTGCGCTGGATGGAGCAGCGTGGCGCGGGGCCGAATGACGGGCTGGTTTCCGTGCGCTCCGCCTTGCTGCCGGGTGCGCAGCACTGGGTGCTGAATGCCAGCCACCGCGCCCTGGTCTCCTCCGGCGAGGGGCGCGACCCGGTAGGCGTGCTGCGGGACGCGCTGGCCGAGATAATGCGGGAATAGCGAGCAGCCGCCTCATAGCCCCGCCATCTCCCGCCATTCCGCCTCCGTCAGCGTGCGGATCTGCAATTCGGCGGCCTTTTTTGCCTTCGAGCCGGCATCGGCGCCGATGATGACAAAATCGGTTTTCTTGGAGACGCTTTTTGTCACCTTGGCACCGAGGCGCTCCGCCACGGCCTCGGCCTCGTCGCGCGAGCTCTGCTCCAGTGTGCCGGTGAACACCACGACCTTGCCGGCGAACGCGCTGTCGCTGCCTGTGAAATCCGCCGCCTCCTCCGGCGTCACCTCGCGCGTCAGATCCTCCAGCGCGTCCCGGTTGCGCCGTTCGGCGAAAAACTCGGCCAGTTCCGTGGCGATGGCCGGGCCGATGCCCTGGATCGAGCCGAGCTCCTCCCGTGCCTCGGAACCCACCGTTGTCGCCGCCAGCATCCTGTCCCGCCAATGGCCAAGCGAGTGATAGTGGCGTGCCAGCAGCTTGGCGTTCTGCGCGCCAATGCGGCGGATGCCGAGGGCGAAGATGAAGCGCTCCAGAGGAACCTTGCGGCGGTCATCGATCGCGGCGAGCAGGTTGGACACCTTCTTCGTCGCTCCCGCCTTGGCGCCTTTCCCCCAACCTTCCCATTGCCGCATCCGATCGGCGTGGCGGTGCAGGCGGAAGATGTCGGCAGGGCTTCCGACCAGCCCTTCCTCATGCAGCTTGAGGATGTTTTCCTCGCCAAGACCTTCAATATCCATGGCATTGCGACTGACGAAGTGCTTCAGCCGCTCCACCGTCTGGGCCGGACAGATCAGCCCGCCGGTGCACCGCCGCACCACCTCGCCCTCGGGGCGCGTCGCATGGCTACCGCAGGCCGGGCAGCGGGTCGGAAACTCGAAGGGCGCACTGTTATGCGGGCGCTTATCCAGCACAACGCTGACGATCTGCGGAATCACATCGCCCGCGCGTTGCAGAACCACCGTATCACCGACGCGCACATCCTTGCGCGCGATTTCGTCCTCATTGTGCAGGGTCGCGTGCTGCACCATGACGCCGCCGACGTTCACCGGCTGCATCACCGCACGCGGCGTCAGCGCACCGGTGCGGCCAACCTGGATCTGGATGTCCTGCAGCACGGTCTGAGCCTGCTCGGCCGGAAACTTCCAGGCGATGGCCCAGCGCGGCGCACGGCCAACAAAGCCCAGCCTGCCCTGCCAGTCGAGTCGGTCAAGCTTGTAGACCACGCCATCGATATCGTAGTCGAGCCCGGCGCGTTGCATGCCCATACGGTTCTGGAAAGCTTCGGCCGCGTGCTCGTCACGCAGCGTTTCGGAAAGCGGGTTGACCTGGAAGCCCCATTTCCCCAGCTGCTTCAGATACTCCGAATGCGTTTCCGCCACCGGTGCGGACGAGACGCCCTGCGCATAGGCGAAGAGCTTTAGCGGGCGTTTCGCCGTGACTGACGGATCGAGCTGCCGCAGCGATCCTGCGGCGGCGTTGCGAGGGTTGGCGGGAATGCGGATCGCTTCGCCGACGCGCTCTCCCCGAGCGCGTCGTTCCTCGCGCTCTTCATGCAAACGCTGCTGCTCGTCGCGGAAGGCGATGAAGTCCGCCTTGGTCATGAAGACCTCGCCGCGTATCTCGATCTTGTCGGGGAAGGGCGCCTTGAGCTGACGCGGCAGCTCATCCAGCGTTTCCAGGTTGCGGGTGATATCCTCGCCTTCCGTGCCGTCGCCGCGTGTGGCGCCGCGCACAAAGCGCCCGCCTTCGTAGGTCAGGTTCACCGAGAGGCCATCGATCTTGGGCTCGGCCACGAAGCGCAGCACTTCCTCCTCCGGCAGCTTCAGGAAGCGGCGGACGCTCTTCGCGAATTCGGCAAAGTCCTCCGCCCCGAAGGCATTGTCGAGGCTCAGCATCGGCGTGCCGTGGCGCGACTTGGCGAAGCCGGCGGCGGGCTCGGCGCCGGGAGGCGTGTCGCTCGGGCTGTCGCCGCGCTTCAGCCCGGGAAAGCGTTCCTCGATGGCGGTGTTGCGACGGCGCAGCACGTCGTAGTCCGCGTCCGCCATGATCGGCGCGTCATTCTGGTGATAGGCGATGTCGGCGGTGGCGATGATCTCAGCCAGGGCGGCGAGTTCCTCCGCCGCCTCGACCTCAGACAGCGCATCGACAGGGGTGTCGCGGATCGTCATCCCTCTCTGCTACCTCCTGGCGCGACATCGGGAAAGGGCAGCCCTTCGCCGAAGAAACCTGCATAGCTCCTGAGCCCGCCCTGCAAGGCCTGAGGCGCTGGAATGCGGCAGGCAAAGCCGGTCCGGCGGCCTCTACTGCTGCCGGAAGAGGTTCAACAGGACAGAGCCCTCTGAAGCGCGTCAGGCGCGCAGCAGGCTGTCCGCCGCCGCACGCGCCGCTTCGGTGACGGTTTCCCCGGCAAGCATGCGCGCCAGCTCCTCGCGCCGGGCAGCGTCGTCCAGCGGCTCCACCCGTGTTTCCGCCCGATCGGCGCGGACACCCTTGGCCACCCGCCAGTGCTGGTTGCCGCGCGCCGCCACCTGCGGGCTATGGGTGACCACCAGGACCTGCAGCCGCTCGGCCACCTTGGCCAGTCGCTCGCCCACCGCTGCCGCGGTCGCGCCGCCGACGCCGCTATCCACCTCGTCGAACACCAGGGTAGGCACGGGTGAGCCGCGTGCCAGCACCACCTTGAGCGCCAGCATCAGCCGCGACAACTCGCCACCCGAGGCGATCTTGTCCAGCGCGCCCGGCTTCTGGCCAGGATTGGTGGACACCAGAAAGGTGACGCGGTCCTGCCCGTCAGCGGCCCAAGCGCGCTCCTCGCGCAGGGCGATCTCGATGTGCAGCCGGGCACGTTCCAGCTTCAGCGGCGCCAGCTCCGCGGCCACCGCGTTTTCCAGCCGGCCCGCCGCCTCGCGCCGCGCTTCGGTCAGCGCTGTCGCCTTGTCCGCATAGACCTTGCGCGCCGCCGCAGCGGCGGCTTCCAGCGCCGCGGCGCGCTCGGCCCCCGCATCCAGCGCAGCAAGCCGCTCGGAAAGGTCCCGCAGCAGGGCAGGCAACTCCACCACGGCAACAGCATGCTTGCGGGCGGCAGCACGCAAGGCGAAGAGCCGCTCCTCCACTACCTCAAGACGGCGTGGATCAGGGCCAAGATCGGCGCCCAGGCGCTCCAGCATGGTTTCAGCCTCGGCGAGGGCGTCCTGGGCCTGGCCGATGGCGGCCAGGATCGGTGCCGCATCCTCGTTCGGGGCAGGTAGCCGCTCCAGTGCGCGGGCTGCGTTGCGCAGCGCCGCGGCAGGGCCGCCGCCGCCGCGCCGGTCCCGCGGCTGCAACTCGGAAAGGGCGGCGGCCACGGCCTCGGCCCGGCGCTCGCCCTGCTGCATGGCCTGCCGCTCGGCGGCGAGGCTGTCCTCCTCGCCGTCCTCCGGCGCCAGGACGGACAACTCGTCAACCGCGTGCCGCAGCCATTCCTCGTCGCGCTGCGCCTGCGCGATGGCGTCCTGCGCCGATCTCAGCGCCCGCTCGGCCCCGCGCCAGTCCCGAAAGGCATCAGCTACCGCGTTGCGAGCAGGCTCCAGCACGCCGAAGGCATCCAGCAACCCGGCATGGGTCGCGGCGTCGGCCAGGCCGACCTGGTCGTGCTGACCCTGCACTTCGACGAGCTGGGCCCCCAGGCGCCGCAGCAGCGCGATGCCTACCGGCTCGGCGTTGACAAAGGCGCGGGACCGGCCATCCGCTTGCACCACGCGGCGCAGAACCAGATCCTCCTCGGGCTCGATGCCTTGCTCGGTCAGAAGCTGCTCGGCTGGATGCCCGGCAGGCAGGTGGAAGCAGGCCGTCACAGAAGCCTGAGACTGCCCGGCCCGCACCATGCCCGCTTCGGCACGCTGTCCGAGCGCCAAGCCAAGACTGTCCAACAGGATCGATTTGCCGGCGCCCGTTTCGCCTGTCAGCACCGTGAGTCCC
Organism: Teichococcus globiformis; assembly: GCF_042646265.1. Taxonomy (NCBI): domain Bacteria; kingdom Pseudomonadati; phylum Pseudomonadota; class Alphaproteobacteria; order Acetobacterales; family Roseomonadaceae; genus Roseomonas; species Teichococcus globiformis. Next base: position 184,873 of record NZ_JBHRTN010000018.1, on the reverse strand, counting down.
CGCCCCAGCGATAGGTCCAGCCGTTCGATCAGCACCACGTCGCGGATGGCGAGCGAGATCAGCATGGCGGGGCGGCCGGGGCGCGTCTCAGAAGACGGAGTTCCAGGCGCGGGCGAAGAAGCCTGGCCGCTCGGCTGCGGGACCGTCGGGCTGCAATCCCCGGTCGGCCAGCAAGGCGTAGGAGTCCTGGTACCAGCGGCTGCCTGGGTAGTTGTAGCCGAGCACCGATGCGGTCCGTCGTGCTTCGTCAACCAGGCCCAGGGCCACGTAGCATTCCGTCAGGCGATGCAGCGCCTCGGGCACGTGGTTGGTGGTCTGGAAGTCGTCCACCACCCGGCGGAAGCGGCCAATGGCCGCGGCGTACATGCCCTTGTTCTCATAGAAGCGGCCGATGTTCATCTCGCGTCCGGCCAGGTGATCCCGGGCCAGATCCATCTTCAGCCGGGCGTCGCGCGCATAGGGCGTGTCGGGAAAGCGGTTGACCACCTCCTGCAACTGGCTCAGGGCGATCTCCGTCCCACGCTGGTCGCGCTGCGCATCAACGATCTGCTCATAATAGCAAAGCGCCCGCAGATAATAGGCGTAGGCGATGTCGCGATGCGCAGGATGCAGCTGAATGAAGCGGTCAAGCGCGCCGATCGCCTCGGTGTAGCGGTTGCGCTGATAGTCGGAATAGGCCGCCATGAGCCGCGCGCTGGTGGCCCAGGTGGAATAGGGATGCTCGCGCTCGATGCCGTCGAAATAGGTGATGGCTTCCTGGAACTCGCCCTGGCGCATCGCATCGATGCCGGCGCCGTAAAGCGTATCGGGCCCGGTGCTGGCCAGCGAAGGGTCGGCTGTGCTGTTCAGCGAACCTTGCCTCCCATCCCATTGCGTGCAGGCGCCAGCCAGCAGCGGTGCTGCGGCCAGCAGGGCGAGGCGGAGGGTCCGGGTGCAACGGGTGCGCATTTCGGCGGCTCTATACCATGCCCTGCCGCCGAGACGAAGAGGGGGCGGAGCACCGCGCTCCCCACAACACCAGACCGGGCAGGCCCGTGCCCGGCGGCAAGGCTGGGCTGCCCGGAGGCATAGAAATTGCGATCAGGCTGCGACCGGCTCGCGCCGGCTGCTGATCTCCTCACCCAGTAGCCCGGCATCACTCCAGCGCCAGGCAGTCGGGTCGGCCATCAAGGCCCGGGCCAGTCGATTGTTGAGGGCATGGCCGGAGCGATGCCCTTCAAACCGCGCGGAAAGCGGCGCGCCGAGCAGCCCCAGATCGCCAACCACGTCCAGCAGCTTGTGCCGCACGCATTCATCAGGATGCCGCAGCCCGCCCGGGTTGAGCACCAGCGGACCGTCCACCACCACGGCATTGTCCAGGCTGCCGCCAAGGGCAAGGCCAGCAGCGCGCAACCGTGCCACATCCTCGGCCAGGGTGAAGGTGCGTGCATTGGCCAGCACGGCGCGGAAAGCTGCCTCAGTCACCCGCATCGCCAGGCTCTGACGCCCAATGGCAGACGACGGGAAATCAATCCCAAGCTGCGCCTCGAAGCCTGGCGTGGCACTGGGATGCAACGCGGCCCAGGCGGCGTCCGCGGCGTCGCTTTCCTGAACCCGCACTGTCTTCAGAACCTCGATCACACGGCGCGGCATGGCAGTGGTGGCAATGCCGGCGCAGTCGATCAGGAACAGGAAAGGGGCGGCGGAACCATCCAGGATCGGCACCTCAGGACCGTCCACCTCGATCAGGGCATCATCGATACCGCAGGCAGTCAGGGCCGCCATGACATGCTCGATGGTGCCGAGGCGGGCATGAGGCTGACCAGCCAGTGCGATGGCCGTGCAAAGGCGAGTGTCGAACACCAGATCAAAGCGAGCCGGAATGTCGATGCCCAGATCCGTGCGGCGAAATACAATGCCATGATCCAGGGGAGCCGGACGGAGGGTCATGCTCGCCCGGCGGCCGGAATGCAGCCCGACGCCAACGCAGCCAATGGCTGATTTCAGCGTTCTGCGACGTTCCGGAGCTGCTGCGATGAAACCGTCCATAATTTTGCCGTTCGTCCACTCACATGGACCGTGACCAGGGATGTGCCACGGCGTCGAGCATGTAGATGCCATCCGCGCCCCGACAGTGCGAGTCAACGCATATTTCCGATTATTACGTCAGAACACCGGCCGCCAAACCTCTGAATTCACTCATATATTGCGATGCAAAAAACCCTGCGCCGTCGAGGCGCAGGGCTCTTAATTACGGCAGCTTTGTGGCCGAAGGTGCTTAGTTGCTTTGCCGACGCAGAAAGGTCGGGATGTCGAGCCCCATCTCTTCGGCCGGCTGTGTCGCGGCCGGGCGGTGCGTGGTCTGGGCCTGCGGCGCCTGCGGAGCGGCCGGACGCGGCGCGGGTGCAGCCTCGACCTCGCTGCCCAGGTTGCGGCGCATCAGGCCCGTTGCCTTGCGGAACAGGTTGAAGCCACCGCTTGCGGGCGGAGCGGAAACTGGCGGGGGTGCCATGGGGCGACCCTGGGCCGGCGCGCTGGCCATCGACGCCGGAACTTCCTCGGGCGAAGGCGCTTCCGGCGCCGGACCCTGGGCCGGATCGAAACCAACCGTGGCCGAGCCTTGCTGCGGTGCCGGCTGAGCCGGGGCAGCAGTCGGTGCCATCCCTGCCGGGCGGCGCGGTGCGCCAGCCATGCCGCCCATCGGCGAACCGACGCGAACCGGGCCGGCCGGCTGCGGCACCACGGGGCGCGGCGCCAGCGGGGCGCCGGGCACGCTGCGGCCCTGCATCGGGATGGCCTGGGTGGCGATGGCCTGGGCGGGGGCGCCGCCATTGGCGACCAGCTTCAGCCGTTCGGGCTGCGATGCCTCTTCCTGCACCGCATCGATGCCGGTGGCGACGACGGACACACGAAGGCGGCCGTTCATTTCCTCGTCGATGGAGGAGCCGAAGATGATGTTGCAATCGCCGTCGACCTCGCGGCCGATGCGGTTCACCGCTTGGTCGACCTCGAACAGGGTCATGTCGTAGCCGCCGGTGATGTTGATCAGCACGCCGCGCGCGCCGAGCATCGAGGTGTCTTCCAGCAGCGGGTTGCTGATGGCGGCCTCAGCGGCTTCCGTTGCACGGTCCTCGCCCTCGGCCTCGCCGGTGCCCATCATCGCCTTGCCCATCTCCGCCATCACCGTGCGGATGTCGGCGAAGTCGAGGTTGACGAGGCCCGGATTGACCATCAGGTCGGTGACGCCGCGCACGCCCATGTAGAGCACGTCGTCCGCCATCTTGAACGCTTCGGCGAAGGTGGTGCGCTCATTCGCCTTGCGGAAGAGATTCTGGTTCGGAATGACGATCAGCGTGTCGACATAGGTCTGCAGATCTTCGATCCCAGCCTCGGCCGCACGGCGACGCTTCATGCCTTCGAAATCGAAGGGACGCGTCACGACGCCGACTGTCAGGATGCCACGCTCGCGCGCCATGCGGGCGATCACCGGCGCGGCGCCGGTGCCAGTACCGCCGCCCATGCCCGCGGTGATGAACACCATGTGCATGCCCTCAAGGTGACGCGCCAGGTCCTCCGTCGCCTCTTCCGCCGCCGCACGCCCGATCTCCGGCTTGGCACCAGCGCCGAGCCCCTGCGTCAGGTGCGGACCGAGCTGCACGCGGCGTTCCGCACGGCTATTCACCAGCGCCTGCGCGTCGGTGTTGGCGACCAGGAACTCGACTCCGTCGAGACCCATCGCAATCATGTTGTTCACCGCATTGCAGCCGGCGCCACCAACACCCACGACAGTGATGCGCGGACTGAAATCGGTGTGCTGCTGGCGCGGGATGGTCAGGTTCAGCGTCATTGCAGCAAATCTCCCTGGGCGTTTGCTGGCGAGTGGCGAATCGGCGTGCTTGTACAATGCATCAGACGCGCTCCCGAAGCCAGTTGACGAAACGAGTAAATCGACCAAATCCGCGCTCTGGCGCAGGATCTATGTCAATCAATGGGCGACCTTCACCCGTGCCCCAAGCAACGAGGCCGAGCGTGGTTGCGAAATCTGGGCCCTGTGCAGAATCCGGCAGGCCGCGCATAAAAGATGGACGACCGAGACGCACCGGCCGGTCCAGAATTTGAGCAGCCATCTCACGCAATCCGACAAGTTGGCTGGCGCCGCCGGTCAGCACGACTCGTGCGCCGGCTTCGCGCCCGAGTGCCGCCGCGTCGAGTCGGTCGCGCACGAGTTCCAGAGTTTCCTCGATGCGCGGACGGATGATGTTGACGATGTGGCTGCGCGGCACGCTGACCAGATGGTCCTCATCCTCGCCGACCTGCGGCACCATCACCATGGTCTTCGCGTCATCGCCGGCCTGAAGGGCGCTGCCATCCAGGATCTTGATGCGTTCGGCCTGCGCGATCGGGGTGGCCAGACCGCGTGCCAGATCGTTGGTCACCTGCCAACCGCCGACGGGGATCTGCGCGGTATGCAGCAGGTTGCCTTCGCCATACACAGCGATGCTGGTGGTGCCGCCGCCCATATCCACCACCGTGGCACCGAGCTGCCGCTCATCCTCAACCAGAACGGACAGCGCCGCCGCAAAGGGCGCAGACACCGCTTCCTCCACCTCCAGATCGCAATGGCCAAGGCAGATGCCGAGGTTGCGCAGCGCGCTGGATGCGCCATCCACGAGATGAAGATGCGCCGCCAATGTCTCGCACTCCATGCCGCGCGGATCGGGCACACCTGGCGTCGCATCGATGGTGAATCCGAGCGTGGTGGCGTGTACCGTTTCGCGCCCTTCCTCCGCGGCGCGGCGGCGCCCTTCGGCCAGCACGGCGCGCAGATCGGCTTCCGTCACCGGCCGGCCCCCGATCGGCCACTGAATGTTCATCAACCGCGAGGCCGGCTGGCCGCACGACAGGTTGACGATCATGCCCGATAGCTTCAGTTCGGCAGCTTCCTCCGCCTGTGCAACAGCGGCACGGATGCATTGTTCCGCTTCATGCAGATCGACGATGTTGCCACCCTTGACACCGCGCGCACGCTGCCATCCGCAGCCAAGGATGCGCGGCGCGCCGTCCGCGTCGATCTTCGCGATCAGGCAGACGATCTTGCTGCTCCCGATGTCGATCACGCCGTAGGGTCCGCTGCGCGCGCGGCGGCGGCGGGCAACCGGCGGCCGCGGCAGGTCGGGCGGCGGCAGGAGGCGCTGCGCGGTCATCAGCCGCGCCCGCTGCCGCGTCGCTTGGTGACGGGAACCTCTTCCTCCGGCTGCGGCTGCTGTCGAACCACCAGCCGGTCCGGCATGCGCATGTCGATCGCCACCAGTGCACGATCCATCAGCGCGCCGGATCGCTGCAACTCACCCAGTCTCCGGATGGCGGCGTCCTCATGCCCATCGGGCAGCAAGACGTCCGTGCCGTTGTGCAGGCGCAGGTTCCAGCGCCGCTGGCTGACGTAGACCAACGCCTGCACGCGCTTGAGCACCTCCGGTTCCGACTTCAGCGCGTCGTGCAGCGCTCCCCCGGCCTTCTGAGCACCTTCTCCAACGAGAAGCGGCAGCGGTCCGAAGGCATCCAGCGTTTCTGCGGTGACGACGCGTCCATAGCGGTCGATGATGGCGAACTCATTGTTGTGCTGCCAGATGGCGAAGGGCTGGCGCTCATGAAGAACGATCAGGATGTCGCCCGACAACGAGCGCTGCACTTCGGCCCGTTCGATCCAGGCGATGCTTTCGAGCCGTGCCCTGGTTTGCGTTGGGGAGAAGGCCAGGAGAGGTTCGCCACGCCCGGTGCCGATCGCGTTCCGGATCAGTTCACGTGGCGTGTTCTGCTGCCCACGCACGACGATGTCTCCCACCACCACGCCGTAGCGTCCAGCAGTGCCGGCGATGCCATCAGCCAGCCAGCCGAAGCGTCCCGTCGGCTCCAGCGCGGCAATGGCGACGGCGCAGCCGCCGGCCAGCACGGCGAAAACGGAGCCCATCAGAACCGGACGCAGGCGCGGCTTCTGCCGCCGCAGCCAGAGTCGCAGGGCGTTGGGGCGCTGCGCCCGCAGATGCGGCCCGCGGCCATCCTGGGACAGCCGCGTCCGCTCATCGCTCTGCACGCGTGTGGGACTACGCGCCATGCCGTGCCTCCCGCACCAGCCAAGCGCAGAGCGCCTGGTAGTCGATGCCGCAATAGGCGGCTTGTTCCGGTGCCAGGCTTGTCGGCGTCATGCCGGGCTGTGTGTTCACTTCCAACAGCACGAGCCGCCCCGTGGCGTCATCGTAACGAAGGTCGGCGCGGCTGACGCCGCGGCAGCCCAGTGCGCCATGCGCGCGCAGCGCCACATCCATGGCGGCTTGGGCAACGGCGTCCGGGATCTTCGCCGGCAGGGTGTGCTGGCTGCCACCATCGGCGTACTTCGCGTCATAATCGTAGAACTCGTGCCCGGTGCCGACCTCGGTCACAACCAGCGGCCGATCACCCATGACCGCCACGGTCAATTCGCGTCCGGCGATGTATTCCTCGGCCATCACACGCTCGCCGAAGCGCCAGCCGCGCGCGATCTCGCTCCGCCGGTTGTCACCCTGTCGAAGGATCTCGACGCCGACCGAGGAGCCCTCGTTGACTGGCTTCACAACGTAGGGGCGAGCGAGAGGATCGGCCTCCTCCAACTCGCGAGGCGTCACCACGCGATGCTCAGCGATCGGAAGGCCATGCGCCTGGAACACCGCCTTGGCTGCCGCCTTGTCCATTGCCATGGCCGAGGCACGCAGGCCGGAATGGGTATAAGGAATCTCCAGCCAGTCCAGCACGCCCTGCACGCAACCATCTTCGCCGAAGCGGCCGTGCAGCGCGTTGAACACCACATCGGGCCGGGCGTCCTGCAGCGTCGCGATCAACGCCGCCAGATCCTGCGTCACCTCGACCGGCGTGACCCTGAAGCCAGCCTCGCCCAGTGCGGCGATGACGCCGCGGCCCGTCGAGAGCGACACCTCCCTTTCGGCGGAAATGCCGCCATACAGCACCGCCACATGCGTCATGCCGGCACCTCCCCGATGCGTCTAATTTCCCAGTCCAGCGTGGTGCCGGAACGCGCCGCCACGCGGGCGCGCACCATCTCACCCAGTTCTTCCAGATCGGCAGCCGTTGCAGCGCCGAGATTCAGCAGGAAGTTGCAGTGCTTCTCCGAGACTTGCGCGTCGCCCCGGCGCATCCCGCGCGCTCCGGCCGCATCGATCAAGGCCCAGGCCTTCTGGCCCGCCGGGTTCTTGAAGGTCGACCCGCCTGTTCGGGCGCGGACGGGCTGCGTTTCCTCGCGTGCCCCGCGGATCTGGCTCATGCGTGCGGCGATGGCGGCGCGGTCGCCCGGCACGGCCCTCAGGCGGGCACGGATGACGATGCCGTCCTCGGGCAGATCAGCCCGGCGATAAGCGAAGGCCAGTTCGGCGACGCCGAGACGTTGCAGCCCGCCGGGCGTGGCGATCTCCACCCAGTCCAGGACGTCCTTAACCTCTGCGCCATAGGCACCCGCGTTCATCGCAACCGCGCCGCCGATGCTGCCGGGAATGCCGCAGAGAAATTCCAGCCCCGCGAGGCCTGCGGCCGCCGCGTGCTCGGCGACCGTGGCATCCAGGGCGGCTGCGCCGGCAACGATGCCGTCGGGTTCAACCAGGATGTCGGAAAAGCCGCGTGCCAGCTTCACCACAATGCCACGCACTCCGCCGTCGCGAACCAGCAGGTTCGACGCCGCACCGATCACGGTCAGGGACAACTCGCGTGGTCGGTCGCGCAGAAGCAGCAGCAGGTCTTCGGCATCGGCCGGGCGCACCAGATACCCGGCCGGACCACCGACGCGGAACCAGGTGAGGGGTGCCAGCGGCGCGTCTTGCTGAACGCGGCCTCGCAGCGGCGGAAGGACGGGCTGGCTTTGCGTCATGCGGCTCACCGCGTGCTCCCGGCACGGCGCGGGCCGCGCGGCTGCAACTCCTGCAACTTCTCAGGCAAGGCATGAGCCCAGCCCGTGATGTTGCCGGCCCCGAGGCACACCACATAGTCGCCCGGTTTCGCGATGGCGTTGATCATCTCCGGCAGGCTGTCCGGTCCCGGCAGCGGCACGACGCTGCGGTGGCCGTGAGCGCGCAGGCCGTCCACCAGGGCATCGCGATCGGCGCCCGCAATCGGTTGCTCGCCGGCCGCGTAGACATCGGCCACGATCACCGTGCCGGCATCATTCATGCACTGGCAGAATTCCTCGAAGAGCTGCTTCAGCCGCGAATAGCGGTGTGGCTGCACCACGGCGATGACGTCGCGTGCTCCGGCCTGCCGCGCGGCCTTCAGCACGGCGGCGATCTCCACCGGATGGTGCCCGTAATCGTCGATGATCTGGACGCCGTTGGATTCGCCGACACGGGTGAAGCGCCGCTTCACCCCCTTGAACCCGGCCAGTGCCGAGCGGATCGTGCCCTCGTCGATGTCCATCTCGATGCCGACCGCGATGGCAGCCAAGGCGTTCTGAACATTGTGCTGGCCCAGCATCGGCAGGCGCATCGGCTTCAGCGCGCGGCTGCGGCCCGTTGCGCGATCCTGCACCGTCACCTCGAAGGTAGCGCCCATGCGGTCGGAAATCAGGCGCTCCGCGCGAACATCGGCCTGGGGCGAGAAGCCATAGGTGATCAGGCGGCGATCAACATGCGGGATCATCGCCTGAACATTGGGATGGTCCGCGCACAGAACGGCGAAGCCGTAGAAGGGGATGTTGCCGACGAACTGGGCATAGCCCTGCTTCATGGCCTCCTCGGTGCCCCAATGGTCGAGGTGCTCGGCATCCATATTGGTGACCACGGCGGCGACCGCCGGCAGGCGCAGGAAGGAGCCGTCGCTCTCATCCGCCTCCACCACCATCCAGTCGCCGGCGCCCAGGCGCGTATTGGTGCCGTACGCGTTGATGATGCCCCCATTGATCACGGTGGGGTCGAGCTTGGCGGCTTCCAGCACAGTGGCCACCAGCGAGGTGGTGGTGGTCTTGCCGTGGGTACCACCGATCGCGATGCCCCACTTCAGGCGCATCAGCTCGGCCAGCATCTCCGCGCGACGTACCACGGGGATGAGGCGCTGCCGGGCCGCCAGCACTTCGGGATTGTCGCGCTTCACGGCGGTCGAGGTGACGACCACCTGCGCGGATCCCAGATTGCCGGCGTCGTGCCCGACCATGACCGTGATGCCGGCGGCGCGCAGCCGCTCGACATTGTAGCCTTCGGCAATGTCGCTGCCTTGCACCTGGTAGCCTAGATTGTGCAGCACCTCGGCGATGCCCGACATGCCGATGCCGCCGATGCCGACAAAGTGGATGGGACCGATGTTGAGCGGCAGGGCACGCATCTTACGAGACTTCCTGGGAACGCCGCGCTTCCGCGCGGGAGAGAACAAGATCGGCCAGGTGCGAGGCGGCGTCTGGGGCAGCGAGGCCGGACGCGGCCGACGCGGCCGCCTTCAGCGCATCCGGTTGCCCCAGCCAGTGCTCAAGCACCTTGGCGAGGTTCTGTGGCGTGCATTCCGCCTGCGGCATCAGCTTCGCCGCTCCAGCCCCGGCGAGGGCGCGGGCATTGGCGGTCTGATGATCATCAATGGCGTGCGGCAGTGGCACCAGCACGGCCGGCCGGCCGGCACAGGCCAGCTCGGCGATGGTGGAGGCCCCGGCACGGGAAATCACCAGGTGGGCTGTTTCATAGTGGCCGGCGACGTCGCCGAAGAACGGCGCCAGCTGTGCCGGGATGCCGAGACCCTCGTAGGTCTGACGGACACGCGGCAGATCCTCGGCGCGGCACTGCTGCACAATGGAAAGCCGAGCACGCAACGCAGGGGGTAGCAGCGTAACCGCCTCCGGAACCACCTCGGAGAAAATCCGCGCGCCGAGGCTGCCACCCAGCACCAGCAGCCGCAACGAACCCTGTGGCGCAACGAAGCCCCGCCCGACCAGCACTGCCAGCGCAGGACGAACCGGATTGCCCACCACCTCACTGCGCGCGCCGGGCGGCACGCGGGTTGTTCCGGCGAAGGACAGAGCCAGAACATCGGCACTGCGCGCCAACATCCGGTTGGCGCGGCCAAGCACGGCGTTCTGCTCGTGCAGCACAGTGACAGGACGTTGCTTGAGGGTACGCGCCGCCAACAGCGGCGGCACACAGGGATATCCACCGAAGCCGACCACCGCCATGGGTCGCAGGGCCTGCAACAGCTTGCGCGCCTGCAGGGTTCCGGCAGCAAGCGCCAGGGCGCCGGCCGTCGCACGCCTGAGGCCGCGGCCTGCAAGTCCGGCGCCTTTCAGCACAAAGCGTTCCGCATCGGCGAAGGCGGGGCTGGCATATTCGCCGCTGCGCGCATCGGTCATCAGCGAGATGCGGTACCCGCGGCGCTGCAGTTCCGCAGCCAGTGCCTCGGCCGGAAAAAAATGCCCGCCGGTGCCGCCGGCGGCGATGATGATGGGCGCGCTCACTCCCCGTCCGTCCGCATGAGGCGCCGCCGCGTCATGGCCAGCAGCATGCCCATACCCAGCGCCACGGCTACCACCGAGGAACCGCCGTAGGAGATGAAGGGCAGCGTCATACCCTTTGTCGGGATCAGGTGCAGCGCGGAGGCCATGTTGATGAAGGCCTGCAGCCCGAACTGCGTCAACAGGCCGGTGGCGCCCAGAATGATGAACATGTCCTTCTCGCCCAGCAGGCGCAGCAGCCCGCGTAGCACGATGAAGCCGAACACCGCCAGGATCAGCAGGCAGATGGCGAGGCCAAACTCCTCACCCGCAACGGCGAACACGAAGTCGGCATGCGCGTCGGGCAGCAAAGCCTTCAATCGTCCCTCGCCGGGGCCTACGCCCAGCAGCCCGCCATGGCCGAAAGCTTCCATGGCGATGGTGACCTGGTAGGTGTCGCCGGATTCCGGGTTAAGGAAGCGGTCGATGCGCGACTGGAAGTGAGGCAGCACGAAGTAGGCCGCGATACCGCTCAGGATCCCGGCGACGCCGCAGCCCGCGACGATGAACATGTTGATGCCGGCCACGAAAAGCTGCGCGCAGAACACCGACCCGACGACCACAAGCATGCCCATGTCAGGTTGCTTCGCCAGAACGCCGGCCACGAGCAGGAACAGGAAGCAGGCGGCGGCGGTGGCGCGCCAGCCGCTGCTCCGCGCCTCGGCCAGCAGCCAAGCCGCGACCACCGCGAAGCAGGGCTTCAGGAACTCAGAAGGCTGCAGCGTCATTCCCGGCAGGTTGATCCAACGCCGAGCACCCTTGATCTCCACCCCCATCGACAGCGTCGCGGCCGTCATCAGCAGGGCACCGAAGAAGCCGAGCAAGGCGAGACGTCGCACCTGCTTCACCGGCAACAGCGAGATGGTGATCATCACGCCGCTCGCCAGCGCAAGAAAGAACACCTGCTTCAGGATGAACATGTCACGCGAGGAGGCGCCAATGCGCTCCGCGACGCCCGGGCTCGCGGCCAGCAGCATCACGTAGCCGAAGCCCACCAGCGTCATCAGCGCGGCCAGCGTCCAGCGATCCACCGTCCACCACCAGCGTCCGAGAACGGAGGTATCAGCGCGCGACAGGGCCATCAGGCGGTCTCCGGCAACTGGGCGACGAGGGCGCGGAAGCGGTCGCCGCGCGCATCGAAGCCGGTGAACTGGTCGAAGCTGGCGCAGGCGGGAGACAACAGAACGGTGTCGGCCGCCAGACGCCGCGCTGCCCGCAGAGCCGCGGGCACCGCCGCGTCCAGCGTGCCGGCGACTTCATGCGGCACATCATGCGCGGCCAGTGTTGCTGCAAAATCACCGGCGCACTGCCCAATCAGCACCGCATGCACGACGCGGTCGAAGAGCGGCGCCAACGGCGCGATGCCGCCCTCCTTCTGCACGCCGCCGGCGATCCACACCACCCGGGGATAGCTCGACAAGGCGCGCTCCGCGCTGTCGGCATTCGTGGCCTTGCTGTCGTTGACGAAAACAATGCCGCCATGCGCGCCCACCCGCTCCTGCCGGTGAGGCAGGCCAGGGAAGGTGACGAGGCCGGATGCGATCGCTGTTCGCGGCAGGCCGAGGGCCAACACCGTTGCTGCGGCGGCTGCCGCGTTTTGCGCGTTGTGGCGGCCGGGGAGGGCTCCGGCCGTATCGAGGTCCGCCAGCACGCCCTCGGCATCCCGCAGCAAGCGGTCCTCCGCCCAAACGCCACCCGGCTGCGCTGCATGGCCCGAGACCGGCGCCACGCGCGCCGCACGCCCCCTGGCAAAGTCGACGCCGGATGCGTCATCCATGCCGATCACCGCAACATCTTCCGACTGCTGATTGTCGAAGATATGGGCCTTGGCCGCGGCGTAGCCGGCCATGTCGCCATGCCGATCCAGATGATCGGGCGAAAGGTTCAGCTGCACGGCCACGTTGAAGTGCAGGTCGCGCAGCCTTTCCAGCATGTAGCTCGACATCTCGAGAACATAGATGCCGTCATCGCCGAGAAGGTCGAGGCTCAGCGCCGCCGGACCAAGATTGCCGCCCACGGCGGTCTTGCGTCCTGCCGCCTGCAGCAGGTGGTGGATCAGTGCCGTGGTTGTCGATTTGCCATTGGTGCCGGTTACGCCGACAAAACGCGCCGAGGAATTGTGGGCGCGAACAGCGCGAAACAGCAACTCGGCGTCGGCTAGAACAGGCACACCGGCTCCACGGGCCGCGATTGCCGCCGGATGGGCCTTCAGACCCTCATGCGGAATGCCCGGTGAGAGCAACAGCATATCGAAGGGAAAGCCCCGCTGCGCGGCCGGATCACCCAATGGCAGACCCCGCGCCGCGGCGGCCTCGCGCGCCGGCGGGTGATCGTCCCAGCAGAGGATCTCCGCTCCCCAGTCACGCAGCCGCGCCGCAGCCGGCAACCCCGCCCGGCCGAGGCCAAGCACGGCGATGCGCTGTCCGGCAAAGGGCAGAAAAGGTGACGCGGCGAGGGGAGCGGCGTGCTGCATCAGCGGATCTTCAGCGTGGACAGGCCGACCAGCGCCAGGATCATGGCGATGATCCAGAAGCGGATGACGATGGTGGGTTCCGCCCAGCCCTTCTTCTCGAAATGATGGTGCAGCGGCGCCATCAGGAATACGCGGCGCCCGGTCCTCTTGTACCAGAACACCTGGATCACGACGCTCACGGTTTCCACCACGAACAGCCCGCCGACAATCGCCAGCACGATCTCATGCTTGGTGGCGACGGCAACGGCGCCCAGTGCGCCGCCAAGGGCGAGGCTGCCCGTGTCGCCCATGAAGACGCGAGCCGGCGGGGCGTTGAACCACAGGAAGCCGAGCCCGGCGCCCACCATCGCGGCGCAGAAAACCGCCAGTTCCGATGTGCCTGGCACGCCGTTCAGCTGCAGGTAGTCCGCAAAGACGCGGTTGCCGACCAGATACGCGATCAGCGCGAACACAGCGGCAGCAATCATCACCGGCACGGTGGCGAGGCCGTCCAGCCCGTCGGTCAGGTTCACCGCATTCGAAGCACCCATCATCACCAGCATCGCCAGCACGGGAAAGAAGATGCTGAAGTTGATCATCACGTCCTTGAAGAACGGAATGGCCAGGTGAGTGCTGATCTGGGACGGCATCAGCCAGGTGATCCAGATGGCTGCCAGCAAGCCGCCGCCCGCCTGAACGGCCAGCTTCGCCCTACCGGAAACGCCTTTGGTGTTGCGCTTGGTAACCTTCAACCAGTCATCCCAGAAGCCGAGCAGGCCATAGGCCAGCGTCACCAGCATCACTGCCCAGATCAGGCCGGACCGGAGATCGGCCCATAGCAGGGTGGCCCCCAGCAGCGCCGTCAGGATCAGCACGCCCCCCATGGTGGGCGTGCCCTTCTTGGTCAGGATGTGGCCCTCGGGCCCATCGGAGCGAATTGGCTGACCGCCATTCTGGAAGGAGCGCAGCCAGTTGATGATGGCAGGGCCGAAGAAGAGGCTGAAGAACAGCGCGGTCATGCACGCCGCGCCGGCGCGAAAGGTCGTGTACCGGAACAGGTTGAACAGGATGAACCCGTCCGCATAGCCGGACAGGAAATTGAAGATCATGCGGGCAGCCCTTCACGCGCGGCGAGGGCCCGGACGATCACCGCCATGCGGCTGCCCAGCGAGCCTTTCACCAAAATCACATCGCCCGGACGCACCGCCGCGGCCACCAGTGGTGCCAGCGCATCGCTGTGCTCCGCTTGGGCGCCGCGTCGGCTTTCCGGCAGGGCGTCGTATAAGCCGCGCATCAGCGGCCCGCAGCAAAAGATCAGATCCGCGGCGGCGAGGACATCGGGCAGCAGCCCTGCATGCAACGCAGGTCCATACTCGCCCAGCTCCAGCATGTCGCCGAGCACGGCGATACGTCGCCCGGGCTGCGCCGCCAGCACACCGAGCCCGGCGCGCATGGCAGGGGGCTGGCCGTTATAGCTGTCATCGATCAGCAACGCCTCGCCGCCGGCGAGGTGGAGCCTGACCCGCCCGCCGCGTCCCGCTCCGGGCCGAAAGCCATCCAGCGCAGCCACGAAAGCAGCGGGATCGATGCCCAGTGCGGCCGCGACGCCGAGCGCCGCCGTGGCGTTCAGCGCGAGATGTCGCCCCGGCGCCGCGATCTGCAAACGGTGCGTGGTCCCAGCGAAATGGATGGTGGCCTGGCCCGACTCCGCGCCGCCCTTGTAGTCCACAAGCCTCACCTCGGCGTCGGCGTGCGCACCGAAGCCGCGGATGGTCAGTCCGGACGCCCGCGCCCGTGCCTGCAGCCGCGGATACATCGCCGAGTCGCGCGGCAGCACCACGACCGAGCCCTGTTCCAGCCCCTGCATGATGTCGGCCTTCTCCTCAGCGATCTCCTCGATCTTGCCAAGATGTCCGATATGCGCGGGCTCCACCGTGGTGATGGCGGCGACATGCGGGCGGGCGAGCTTCGCCAGCGGCGCGATCTCGCCGCGATGGTTCATGCCGATCTCCAGCACGCCGTACTGGGCGTCACGCGGCATGCGGGCGAGCGTCAGCGGCAGGCCCCAGTGATTGTTGAAGCTGGCGACGGCGGCATGGGTGCGGCCCAACCCCGACAAGCCATGCCGCAGCATCTCCTTGGTGGTTGTCTTGCCGACGCTGCCGGTAATGGCTGCGATCCGTGCCCGGCTGCGCGCACGGCTGGCAGTGCCCAGCGCCGCCAGGCCCTGCAGCGTATCGGCCACTTGCAGCAATGGCGCATTGCCTTTCAAGCCCTGAGGCGCATGGTCGACCATTGCGGCGGCGGCGCCACGGCGCAGCGCGTCGGAAACGAAATCATGACCGTCGCGGGCGTCGCGGAGCGCCACGAACAACTCGCCGAGGCCGGTCGCGCGGCTGTCGATGCCGATGCTGTCCACCGTGACGCCGTCGGGGCAAGTGCCGCCCGTGGCATCGCGCAATTCGGCTGCGGTCCAGAGTGGTTCGCTCATGCCGCCATCCCCGCGATTCGCCGAACCGTTTCGGCATCGTCGAAGGGGTGCGTTACGGTGCCGATGGTTTGCCCGGGCTCATGCCCCTTGCCCGCCACGGCCAGCACATCACCCGGGCCGAGTGCCGCCATGGCTTCCGCGATCGCCCGCGCACGGTCACCGATCTCGATGGCTTCGGCTCCGCCGGTCATGCCGGCGCGCACCGCCGCGCGAATGGTGGCCGGCACTTCGGTGCGCGGATTGTCGTCCGTCACCACCGCGCGATCTGCCATTCGCGCTGCGATTTCGCCCATCAACGGCCGCTTGCCGGGGTCGCGATCGCCACCGGCGCCAAACACGACATGCAGCTTTCCGGCCGCATGCGGGCGCAGCGCGTCCAGCAGCCGCTCCAACGCATCCGGCGTGTGTGCGTAATCCACATAGATCGAGGCGCCATTCGGCAGAACCGCCACACGCTCCATGCGGCCGCGGACGCCGTTCAGAAAGGGCAGAAGCGACATCACGTCCCTGGCGGGCAGCCCCCCGGCAACGGCCAGCCCGGCCGCCAGCAGCACATTGTCGGCCTGGAAGCGTCCGGGCAGGGCAAGACCGATCCTGTGGCGCGCACCGAAGGCGTCGATTTCCAGCACCTGTCCCTCAGGTGTTGGCGACTGTTCCAGCAAGCGGATCGCATCGCCTTCCGGCCCCACCTGAAGCAGGCGCAAATTGCGCCGCGCGGCGATCTCGCGAAGGGCGGACATCGCTTCGGGCGCCAGCGCGCTGTGCGCGACTGCGGTGCTTCCGGGCTCCAGCACCGTGTCGAACAGCCGCAGCTTCGCTGCCGCGTAGGCCTGCATGGATCCGTGATAGTCGAGATGATCGCGCGTCAGGTTGCTGAAGCCGGCGGCGCGGAGCCGCAGCCCGTCCAGCCGCCTTTGCTCGATGCCGTGCGAGGAGGCCTCCAGCGCCACATGCCCGATGCCGCCATCGACCAGCATCTCCAGCGTGACGTGCAGCGCCACCGGGTCCGGCGTGGTGAGGGAAGGCGTTGGCGGAAAGCCTTCGGCGCGCAAACCCAGTGTGCCGAGCGAGGCCGCCTTCAGCCCGGCGCGGTTCCAGATCTGACGCAGGAAATCCACCGTGCTTGTTTTGCCGTTGGTGCCGGTCACGGCGATGGCGGTTGCGGGCTGCCTTGCGTGCAGCGCTGCGGCCATGAGTGCGAGAGCACGCCGCGCATCCGATGCGGTCAGCAATGGTCGAGCAGGCACGCCTTGCGGCCACGGCGTGCCTTCCGGCGCCAGCACGGCGACGGCACCGCACGAAACGGCGTCGGCGATGAAGGCACGGCCATCGGCTCGCGCGCCGGGCAGGGCCGCAAACACGAAGCCGGGCTGCACCGCCCGGCTATCGGCCGTGAGACCGGTTGCTTCCAGCCCGGCAGCGCCGTCGCCGGTCAGCAACAGGCCGGCGGCGGAGGCGAGGTCCTCAAGGCGCAACGGTGCCTCCGGCAGACTGCTCCCGCTGGATCGAGGTGAGCCGCAGAGGATGCTGGGGCGGCATCGCCCGGGGCTCGGCGGGCAGGTTCGGCATTGGCAGGCTGCGCGCACCTGGCGGTGTCACCGGGGGATGAACGCGTCCCGCATCCACCGGCGTGGTCGCCGGACGCGGCGCCGCTGGCTGCATCGGGCGCGCGGCGGCGGGCGCAGCGGCCTGCGATCCTCCCGGCGCCGTTCGCGCCACGGCACGAGGTTGCAGCGGAATCGACGTCGCCTGCACGATCGCCGGGTTCGTCGGATCCTCGGGCACCAGGCCGAGGATCGGCGCGATGCGCGAGATCACCGTGTTCGCGGCCGGTGCGGCGACCCAGCCGGCCGTCGCGTAGCCATAGCTCTTGGCATTCGGCTTCGGCTCATCGACCATGACGTACAACGCGTAACGTGGCGCCTGGATCGGAAAGGCGCCCACGAAGGCGGAGATGCGCTTGTTCATCAGGTAGCCGCCATTCGGCCCCGTCTTCTGCGCCGTGCCCGTTTTGCCACCGAGGAAATAACCCGGCACCTCGGCATTCTTGGCGGAGCCGTCGGTGACGACCAGGCGCATCAGCCGCCGCATGGTCGCGCTGGTCGCCTCGCTGATGACGCGCGTGCCGGGCCGTTCGGCGCCGGGCGGCAAGGCCATCAGCGTTGGCTGCCGCAGGATGCCGCCATTCGCTACGGCGGAGATTCCCGTTGCCACGTGCAGCGGCGTCACGCTGATGCCGTGGCCGAAGGAGATGGTGTACATGTTGATGTCGCGCCAGTGATTGGCGGGCGGCGCGATCGGCGTTGCCCGCTCCGGCAGCTCGACCGATTGCCGTGCCAGCATGCCGGCATTCTTCAGGAACTCGCGCTGGCGCTGAGGCCCGAAGCCTTCGGCCATGCGCGCAGCACCTAGGTTCGACGAATAGGCCAGCATCTCGGGGAAGGAGATCCAGCGATTCTTGCCCTTGTAGTCGGTGATGGTGAAGCGGCCGTATCGGATTGGCTTCGATGCGTCGAACATCGACGTGTTGACGTTTGAAGTACCGTATTCGAGCGCGGCCGCCGCGGTGAGTAGCTTGAAGGTCGAGCCCGGCTCGTAGAGACCCACCGTCACGCGGTTGAAGCGCTGGTCGGGCTCGGCTTCACCGATGTTGCTCGCATCGTAATCCGGCAGGCTCACCATGGAGATGACCTCACCGGTGTTGATGTCGAGCACCACGCCCGCACCGCCGATGCCGTTGAAGTCCTTGATCGCCTGGTTCACCGCATCGCGCATTGCGAGCTGCACGCGCACATCGATGGAAAGCTTCAGCGGCGTGGTCGGGTCCGACCTCAGGCGTTCGTCGAAGGTGCGCTCGACGCCGGAGATGCCATTGCCATCAACGTCGACATTGCCGAGCACGTGCACGGCGGCGCGGCCCTGCGGGTAGAATCGGCGCTCGGCTTCCTCGAAATCCAGCCCGGCGATGCCGAGGTTGATGACGCTCTGCTGCTCGCGCGGCGTCATGCTGCGGGTGATGTAGACGAAGCCGCGGTCGCCTGAAAGGCGCTCGGCCAGCCGGTCGCGCTCCAGGTGCGGCATCACGGCGTGCAGCCTTTGCGCCACCTCCACGGGATTGTGGATGACGCGCGGATTCGCCACCAGCGCCGTGACCGGAAGCGAGATGGCCAGGATTTCGCCATTGCGGTCGGTGACTGGAGCGCGGCGCACCCCCTGCGCCACCGGTGGCGACATCGCGCGCAGCGCAGCGTTCAGCCGCACAGGCTCTGCCGGAGCAACCACGGTGGACCAGGTCGCCTTCATCCCGACCGCGAGGAACAGGGCGCCGAAACCCAGCGACGCCAGCACCAGCCTCCCACGGCTGCGCTCCAGCTCGCGACGGCGCTTCAGGTCGGGCTGCGTCACGCGAACCACGGTGGCGGCCCCGGCAAGATCCGTTCCGGCGCCATCCTGACCTACGGGGCGCCGGAGCGGGAGCGAGTCGGGGCAGGGAGGATGGATCTGTGCCATGGGCTCAGCGGCTCCAGCCGCTCACGGGTACCGGGCGGCCCATCGGCACCGGCGGCGCCATGCCGCCGCCGGCATAGCCCAGCGATGAGCCATAAGCAGGCGCCGGGGCAGGAACTGGCGCCGCCATGGCCCGGCCCATCGGCAAGGCGGCGGACGCCGTGCGCATCAGCCCACCGTCGCCGCGCGACTGGGTTTCCGCCAGCACAGGGCCGCGTGGGATGGGCTGGGGAGCCGGTACGGAGCGGACAGGTGCCGGCTCGGCAACAGCGACGGCGCGGCGCGGTTCAGGCTTGGGCTCGATGCGCGTGGCGACGGCACGGGGCGGCTCCGCGGGGGAGGTCGTGGGGCGGGACACCGGACGCGGCGCCGGCTCGGCCGAGGGCTGGTGCTCTACGGCGGCCGGGCGGATGGACGGACGGGGAGCGGCCACGGCAACCGGCACCGCTTCGGCAGCCGGCGCGGCTTCCGGCCCGAGTTCGGCGATGGCAGTGTCGGGCGGATTACCGAACAGGCTGATCGGACCGGCGAAGGCGACCGGCGCCGGCAATCGCTTCTCCAGGTCGCCCATGCGCAGGAACTGCTGCGGCGTCATGTTGGAGAGCGGCAGATGCGACTGCGCGACCTGACGCAGGCGGTCCGGCTCGTTCAGCATGGCCCATTCGGCGCGGAGCACCAGGGTACGCTCGCGGGCCGACTCGATGCGCCGCATGACGTCGCGATGCTCGCGCTCCAGCTGCTGCGCGGCATCCTCTGCCTGGTAGACGTGCCAGCCGACCAGGCTGAAGGCTGTGATGGCAACCATGGTCAGGGGGCGGAACATCAGGCCGTCTCCAGTTTCTCAAGCGCCCGCAGCCGGGCCGAGCGGGCGCGTGGATTGGCCAATGTCTCGGCCTCCCCCGGGCGCTGCGCGTTGGTGGTGATCAGGCGGAAGCCCGGCTTCGCGGCCGGACCCAGCATGGCGGAAGGAGCGTGGCGGGACGCGCCAGGGGAACGGCCGGCAGCGTTCTGCATGAACCGCTTCACGATGCGGTCCTCCAGCGAATGGAAGGCGACCACGACCAGCCTGCCGCCGGGGCCCAGCAACTCCGCCGCAGCGGCGAGGCCGCGCTCCACCTCGCCCAGCTCGTCATTGACCTTGAGGCGAAGCGCCTGGAAGGAGCGCGTGGCGCTGTCGATTCCGGAAGGATCCCGCGGCATCACACCGTGGATGATGCGCACCAGCTGCCCTGTCGTCTCGATCGGCGCTTCGCGCCGCGCGGCAACAATGGTCCGGGCGATGCGCCGGGAA
This sequence comes from Teichococcus globiformis, assembly GCF_042646265.1. NCBI lineage: Bacteria > Pseudomonadati > Pseudomonadota > Alphaproteobacteria > Acetobacterales > Roseomonadaceae > Roseomonas > Teichococcus globiformis. Next base: position 164,652 of record NZ_JBHRTN010000018.1, on the reverse strand, counting down.
TGCCGCTCCTCCCCGAGCTCCCAGAGCAGCGTCGCGAGCTCGGCCTCCGGCAGGCGGTTCACGAGATCGGCGGCGGAAGGCCCGCTCTTCTCCATTCGCATGTCGAGTGGTCCGTCGGCACGGAAGGAGAAGCCGCGCTCCGCCTGGTCGAGCTGAAAGGAGGAGACGCCCAGATCCAGCACCACGCCGTCGAGTCGCGTCACACCGCGGTTGCCGAGCAGATCGAGCATTTCGCCGAAGCGCCCTTCAACCAGCGTCAGCCGGCCTGAACAGGCCGTGGCCAGCGCTGCGCCGCGGGCAATGGCATCCGGATCGCGGTCGATCGCGAACAGCGTGCAATCCGCGGCGCCAAGGATGGCCCGGCTGTAGCCGCCGCCGCCAAAGGTGCCGTCCACGTAGATACCGCCATTGCGCGGGGCGAGGCTGGCCAGCACTTCCTGCAGCATCACCGGCAGGTGCCCGCTCATGCCGCTCCCTCCGCAGTGCGGGAGATCGGCCGTCCGGGAAGGGTCAGGCCCTTGTCCGCGGCGCGCTGGCGTGCCCCGTTGTTGCGCGTTTTGGCGGCCTCGGGATCCCAGATCTGAAATTTCTTGCCCATGCCGATAAAGGCGATGCTTTCGGTCAATCCAGCATGCACGATCAGCGACTCGGGCATCATGATGCGTCCTTCCGAATCGGGCCGGACTGGGTGGCTGTCGGCGTAGAGCGTGGCGGTAAGGTCGTCACGATCTTCTGAGAATTCGTCGAGCGTTTCGATCTTCTCCACCAGCTCGTCAAAGGCTTTGCTGGTATACGCGTCGATGCACGCATGCTGGTGCGACGGCACGAAGATCAGCTCTTCCGAGTCTTCCCGGGTCAGCTCGGCACGGAACGGCGCAGGAACGGAGACTCGCCCCTTCCGATCCAGCCGGTTGATATGGGTACCCAGGAAACGGGCCATACGAAGCCGCCATGCCCCCTTGCGGCAGATCTGTGTCGATGACCGAGAGAGGGGTCGACGAGGCCCCCCGACCCCGCCGACTCGCCCGACCATCCCCTGGAATTCGATCCCTCGCCCCCCCGAGCTCCGGACCGTTCATGGGATAAAATGGAGATTACCTGGGTCTGTATGGGTCATCAAGCATAAAACCCCTGCTCACGGGTCCGCGAGATTCAAAAAAATCATGAATTTACGATGCGAGTTGCCAGTCCCGTGGAATGGGGTCGGACATTTGTGAGGGATTGGAAAAGACGGGCGTCAGGCGGCCTGTAAGCCGGGTTCTGTCCATCCCTTGCGGGACTGGGCGACCATTCCTCTGGGACGTGCCTCGCGACACGCCTCTCGCGGCCAACCCGGACGGCAGGGCGGGAAACGCCCCTGCGGCACAACCTATGCGGGTTGCCCGCCGGCCATCCCTATTCGGCCTTGCTCCCGGTGGGGTTTACCGTGCCGCCCCTGTTGCCAGGGGCGCGGTGCGCTCTTGCCGCACCGTTTCACCCTTGCCGGGATGCGGCCGAAGCCGGCCCGGCGGTCTGTTCTCTGTGGCACTGTCCCTGGGGTTGCCCCCGCCGGCCATTAACCGGCACCGTATTCCCGTGGAGCCCGGACTTTCCTCCAACCTCGGGTCCAGCCCGAAGCCAGCGGCCGCCCAGCCACCTGACGCTGCGGGGATTTGCGTCTTTCGCCCTGGAAAGTCAACCATTTAACAGCCAGCTGCGATGCCTTGGCAAAAGGTCGGCGAGATATGCTTCGGCTTCAGCTAAGGGCGTTCCACCAGCGCCGCGACGGCCTCGAGCCGCGCCAGCGTCCCGGCATCCGCCCGGCCATCCACGCGTTCCTGCCGCCAATGCCGCTGGAACGCCTCGATGGCCAGCCGGGGCTGCGCGGCATCGACCGGGTAGCCGATTCGCGCCAACAGATCTGCGGCGCGGGCGGAGCCTTGAAGGGGAAGAGCGGGGTCGTCCCCCGGTACAGCTTCCGGCCACAAGCCGATTCCCTGACTGGCCAGACCTTCCCAGTCGAACAACTCACCCGGATCCTGCTTGCGGTCTGGGGCCACGTCGCCGTGGGCCACCACATTGCGCGGCGGGATCGGATGACGCGCCAGGATGCCGAGGCACAACTCGGCCACCGCCGCCATCTGCAGCAAGGGAAATGGGCGATAGCCCCATTCATGGCCTGGATTGACGATCTCCACGCCAATGCTGCGCCCGTTCAACATGGAATGGCCGCGCCAGAACGATTGGCCGGCATGCCAGGCGCGGCGCTCCTCCGGAACCAGCTGCCAAACCAGTCCATCTTCCTCAACAAGGTAGTGGCAGGACACGCGAGGAAGGCCGGCCGGCGGTTCCAGGTCGCAAAGCCGCTCCAGCGCATCCCGCGCATTGCGCATGCCGGTGTAGTGCAGCACCAGCATGTCGATCGGTTCTCCGGCCGGCCGCGCATCGTGGTTGGGACTCGGGCGCTGGCGAAACTCGGGTGCGGCGGCGGCGGGGCGGTGCGCGCCACCGGAGCTCACAAGCGCCGCTCCCGCTTCACGCGATCCCATGCGGCATTGATCTCCGCCACCTTTTCCGAGGCCCGGCGCACCATCTCGGAGGAGGCACCCCTTGCCGCCAAGCTGTCGGGGTGATGCTCGCGCATCAGCCGCCGCCAGGCCAGACGCACTTCCTCGTCTGTGGCGCCGGCCTTCACGCCCAGCACCGCATAAGGATCGGGACCGCGAACGATCGCGGGCGCAGGGCGCTGCTCGCGGGCGCGCTCGGCGCTGGCCTCGTCCAGTCGGAAGCCCTGTCGCACCTTGGTCAGGAAGGCCGCTTCGCCTCGGGTCATCGGTCCGTCGGCACGGGCGATCTGGTGCAGTGCCGCCAGCACCTCCTCCAGCATCGCCTTGTTGTCCTGGAACACCTCGCCCATGCGCCGGGCATAGGGTTCAAAACCGTCGGCATCCTCGCGCGCCTTATCGAACAGGATGCCGACATGGCGCTGGTTTTCGGGCGGGATGCGGAAGGCACGCTTGAAGGCGTCAATCTCCTCCCGCTTCACCACGCCGTCAGACTTGGCGAGCTTCGCCGACAGGACGATGACGCTGATCGAGAAAAGCTGATCGCGGTTGGTGATGCGCGCAATGGCTTCCGGCCGCGAATCCAACTCGGGGCCGCGCCCGTTCTCCGCCGCATGGCCAAGCGCTGCGCCGACCACCGCACCGAACGGACCACCCATGGCGAAGCCAGTAACCCCGCCCAGGATCTTGCCCCAGAAGCTCAAGCCTCAGTGCCTCCCTGCCCAGCTCCCGGCCCCGATGGACGGTTGTGTGGACACCGCATGACACCCCTACCATGCCGAGGCTCCGCCTGCCATGGCGGCAGGTGCCCGGCTGTGGGCACAAGCCTGTCAGGGTCCTGCTCTTGCGCGACGGGCCACTGGCGGTCAGAGGATGGTTCTGTTTCCCGCGGCACCAGCGCGAAACAAAGGAAGTGGGGCAGCGGGAGGGCAGGTCCGGTGAAAGCGGTCGATGGCATCGCCCACAACATGTCGCACCATCCTCGAACCGGCATGGCGGCCTGGTTCTTTCCGGACAACCCAGCAACTGGATGCAACGCGCGTTGCTGTCTGCTCCGCGAACAGCACACGCAGAGAGGAGTGGAAGAGCCGCACAGACTCGCGTGTGGCGATCAATGTCGGCGAGTTCTCCACACCTTATATAATGGCGACGTGCCGCCACAACCTGAGGGTGGGTCCAAACGCCAAACGCCTATCGCGAATCTGGGCTTGTTTCCTCACGCATCGCGGCGGCGCCACTGGAAGGCAGAAGGTATTGCCGAGCGCCAGCCTGGCCGTGCATGGTTGCAGTGGTCCAACTTTGGTGCCGGCGGTTTGATGCGCCGGTTAACATCCGGCTGCAGGGCTTTGCCCCAATGAGGAACATGCGGACCTCTCTCCAGCCTTTTCCTTCGCAGGTTGGTCCGCGCCACACGTCACGGAATGGGGCGCCCACTGCGGCCTTGGCCCCTCACTGGTGATGTTAGCTTCGCCCTCCCGCCATCGCGCCCCCTGGATTCTCCTTTTGGCCCTTTTGGTGCCGGCATTGCTGTTGGCGGCCCTATGGTTCGGCCCGCGCCTGACGGACTGGAATGAGTATCGCGACCGGCTGGCCATTCTCGCGGCCGGGCGTCTTGGCCAGCCTGTCACCCTGGCCGGGCCGGTCAGGCTCGCCTTGCTGCCGCAGCCCATGCTGGAAGCGGGCGGGGTCACCATCGGCGGACCAGATGCTGAGATTTCGGTGCAGGCCCAGGCACTGCGCCTGAGGCTGGACTGGTCGGCCCTGTTGCAAGGGCGGCTGGAACCGCGCGAGGTGGCCGTGGTCGGCGCGGAGATACGCCTCCCCTGGCCACCTGCGCCGGGCCGTACCTTCCGCCCGCCTCCCTGGCTGACCGGGCTCGAGGGGCGGATCCAGGAAAGCCGGGTCGTCCTGGGCGCCGTGGTGCTGGAGCGGGTGGAGGCCATGCTGGCCGCCTCCGGCCCCGCCGATGCGCTGCGCATCCAGGGCCGCTTCCGCTGGCGAGGAACAGATAGCGACTTCGAGACAACGGTCGGCCGGCCGGGCTGGGACGGCATCGCGCCCCTGGCGCTGACCTTGTCTGCCGCCAGGGCTTCGATCTCCGCCAGTGGCGTGCTGCTGCCCGAAGGCGGCTTCGAGGGATCGGTGCAGGGCGGCGGCAGCGACCTGGCGGCCCTGCTGCCGGCACCCACCGGCGCCTTTCGGCTGCGCGGTCGCCTTTCCGTGGATGCCGAGCTGCTGACGGCGGACGAGTTGTCGCTGGACATCGCGGGCACGCCTGCCCGCGGTGCCGCAACGCTTCGGGTGGAACCTGTGCCGCGGCTGGATCTGGCCCTGTCTGCCGGGCGGCTGGAACTCGACCCCTGGATCGCAGCGCTGCGGTCTGCCGGACGTTTGCCCTTGCCTTTCGGGCTTGACCTTTCGGCCGAGGCCGCCGGCTTCCGAGGCAACACCTTACGGCGGTTGCGAGGGGCGGTTTTACTGGAAGGCGAGCGGTTGATCCTCACCGATTTCTCCGCCGTGCTGCCAGGAGATACGGAAGTTGAGCTGAGCGGCAGCACCAGTCGTTCATTGCCGCCGGCCCAGCCCGGAGGCGGAGCGCGGCCGCCAACCTCCAGGAACGCGCAGGGCGAAACAGCGCAGGGACGGGCCGGTAGCTCCGCGGCTCCGGCATGGTCAGATGCTCGACTTGAAGCGGCCTTGCGGTTTCGCGGCAGCAACTTGCGGGGAACACTGCTGGCGCTGGGCGTGCCGCTGCAATCTGTTGATCCTGCGCGGCTGCGGGATGGCGAAGGCCGGTTGCGGCTGACCCTGGAGGATGGCCAGCTGACCCTGCCGGAGTTTGCCGCCACCCTGGACGGAGCACGAATTTCAGGCGCCGGCACGCTGCGCCTCGGCAACCGTCCAGCGCTGGGGCTGGGCCTCAATCTGGAGCGGCTGCAGCTGGATGGCTGGCTGCCGCCCGGCATGGGCTGGCCCGAGATCCAGGCCCATCTCGCGGGCATCGACGCCAATCTCCGCGTGTCCGCGGCACAGGCCCGCTGGCATGATCTGGCGGTGGAAGGGCTGTCTGCCGACTTGTCGCTGGAAAGTGGGCGGTTGACGGCGCGCCGCCTGGCGGGCCGCAGCCTGGGGGCCGATCTGGTGCTGTCAGGTGCCGCACAGCTTGGCGAAACGCCCCGCCTGTCGGAACTGGCGGTGGAGGCGACGGCGGAGCGTGGGGCGACGCTGCTGGCGGCCGTGGCCCGACGCGCCGGAGGCAGTCTGGCCCTGGCGCCGCTCTTCCAAGAGCAGGGGCTGGCCCAGGAACGCCTGGCACTTCGCCTGACGGGCAACGGTCCCCCTCAAGCGCTGGCGTTGCAAGGCAATCTGGAACTCGGGGATTTGCGGGCCGAGGCGAATGGCACGCTCGACCTGCCTTCCAGCCGTTACACCGGCGCCCTGACGCTGCGCCACCCCGGGGCACCCCGCCTGCTGACGGAGACCGCCGGGCTGCACGCACCCCCCTGGCTCGGCGAAGGTTCCTTTTCCTTTGCCGGCAACCTCACCGCCGAGGCCGGCAAACGCGGTGCAGTGTCCATCGGCCAGTTCGACATGATCGCCGCAGGGCTGCACCTGGGAGGCCAACTTAACCTGATGCTGGACGGTGCACGACCCCGTCTTTCCGGGCGGTTGCGAGCCGAAACCCTGCCGCTGCCTACGCCGGATACCGGATCGCGCGAGCCGCTGAGCCTATCGGGCTTGGTGGCCGCGGATGCCGAGCTCGCCCTTCATCTGCGCCGGATTGACTGGTCCACCGGATCGTATCTGGAGGACCTGACCACCACACTGCGCCTGGAAGCCGGTCGGCTTCGACTGGACGATCTGCGGGCCAGGCTCGGTGGCGGCACGCTGGAAGGAACGCTGGGCCTCGACGCCGCGGCTTCACCGCCGGTGCTGGATGTTCAAGGCCGCCTTTCCGGCGCCAGCCTGACGACCCCCTGGGCGATGCCGCCGCTGGAACTGCGCACGGGGCAGCTGGAGGCCGAGGCCAAGCTGCGCGCCACCGGGCACAGCCCGGCGGCCCTGTTGGCGACATCGACGGGGGAGGGGCGGCTGGCCCTTCGCGAGGGGGTGCTGGGCGGGGTTGACCTGCGCTCGGCCTATCTTGCCGCCGAGGCTGCCACCATGGCAGCGGCCGAGGCCGGGCTGCGCACCGCCCTGTCCGGTGGCGCCACCGGTTTCGAAGCGCTCGACGCACGCCTCCAGCTGGATACCGGGCGTCTGACACTGGTGGACGGGCGACTGGCCATGGCCGAAACGCCCGGCGCCATCCTGCGGGGCGAGGCGGACCTCGCCCGCGGAACGGCGGATCTAATGATGATGTTGAAGGATGGAGAGGCGCCGGAGTTCGGACTGCGCCTCACCGGCCCGATCCGCGATGCCCGGCGCGTTCTGGAATTGGCAGACTGGCTAAGCTGGCGGGCGCTCCATTAGCCGGATCACTCGGCGGCCTCGCTGACCGGCTTCGCGGCATGCAACGTCTCCTGTGCCGCCAGCGCATGTACCCTGAGGGCACTGGCGAGGGGCAGATCCGGCTCCTCGCGGCCAGCATCAACCCCTTGCACCACGCCTGACAAAGTTGTGCCCTGGCGTGCGGCCAGCTGCTCCAGCACTGCCCAGAAGGCCGGCTCCAGCGCAACGGAAGTGCGATGACCGGCCAGAGTAAAGGAACGCTTCTGCAGATGACGCCCCGTCATCCGGCACCGTCCAGGATGGCAACCAGGCAGGGCGCAGGCTGCGGCTTGAGCCAGGCGTCGATCGGCTCAGATACCACCTGGTCCGGCTGCAGCGCGGCATCGGGCGGCGTCAGTTCCCCGGCGATGATCGTGCCGACGGGCCTGCCGGGTAACTTGCGTAGTGCCAGGCGGGTCGCGCCCCGGTTCTGCAGATGCGCGGTGCCGATCAGGATGCGGTAGAAACGCCCAGTGCCGATGCGGACCCTGCTGCGGATACGTCCGGTCTGCGGGCACCGATCGCTGGCAGGCTTGATCTCGATCGTGCCGGGATTGTCAGGTTTGGTGCGGGTGTCGATCTGGCGCTCGGCCATGGGGGCCCTCCTTGCGTTTCGCAGATCAGTTCAACGAACGAATGCGCAAGGGGGGACTTTGTGACGACGAACCAACTGGGCGGGCGGCCCGCACGGCGACTGCCCGTCACCAGCCGTGGTAGCGCGGACCGTAATAGCCGGGCGCGTAGTAGCGCGGCGGTGGCGGCGGTGGGGCATAGTATGCAACCGGCGGCGGTGCGTAGTACACGGGAGGAGGCGCGTAGTACGCCGGCGGTGGAGGCGCGTAGTAAGCCGGTGGAGGCGCGTAGATCACGGGTGGTGGCGGCGGCGCGTAATAGGCCGGCGGTGGCGGTGGGGCAGCAATGGCTGCGCCGGCCAGTGCGCCTACCGCCAAGCCGCCGAGGATGCCAGCCGCGACCGCTCCCCCCGACGGGCCATGACGATGCCGCCAGCCATCGGCCTGCGCGGCGGGAGAGGATGCCAGCAGGGCCGCAGCCAGGCCAGCCAGCATCAAGAAAGAACGTGGTTTCACGGGCAGGCCCTCCTGGGCTTCATGAACCCGATCATAACGCCAATCCGCGCCGGATTGTGGCAGAGAGGCGGTCGCTTCGTGGCGCCGCCGTACCCAGCCCATGGATGCTTCAGGCGGCGGGGCCGTAGGTGCACATTTCGATCAGATTGCCGTCCGGATCCCGGCAATAAACCGAGGTGATCGGACCCAGTGCACCGACCTTGGCCGCGGGACCGGCTTCCACCACCACGCCGCATTCATGCAGGTGTGCGACCACGTCCTGCGCCGTGACGGCAACCACGAAGCACAGATCCTGGGTGCCAGGCGCGGCGGCAACCCCGGTGAACCATTCCTCCTGCGTCGCCGTGGCGGGGCGGAGGTTCAGCTTCTGTCCGCCGAATTTCAGCGCCGTGCGGTTGGCCTCGCCGAAAGTGTCACGCTCCATGCCTAGCACGCGCTGGTACCAGGAGGCGCTTTTCTCCAGATCGGCGCAGGTCACCACCAGATGATCCAGACGGTCCACGGCGAAACGCATCAGGCTTGTCCTCCCTCATCGCCCGGCGGGCGCGGCTGGCCGGCGCGCTGCGCCGTGACCTCGATCTCGATCAGCATGGCCTCATCCTGCAACCCGGCATGGATCAGCGTGGAAGCGGGGCGAGCCGCCCCCAGCCAGCGCCGCGTCACCGGCCAGCAGGGCGGCCAGTCCTCGCGGCGGGGCAGGATGTAGGTGACGCGCACCACCTCATCCAGGCTGGAACCGGCCTCGGCCAGCGCCGCCTGGATGTTGCGGAAGGCCTGCTCGCACTGCGCGACCACATCCCCGGCGATGGCCATGGTCGCGTAGTCGTAGCCGGTGGTGCCGGAGACATGGATGAAGTCACCCATGACCACGGCGCGTGAATAGCCGATCTCGGCCTCGAACCGGCTGCCGGACGAGATGTGGCGGCGCCCGGTCATGCGGCATGGAACTCCCCGGCTGGCATCGCCCTCACTCCAGACCGTCGTAGAAGTCGTTGCCCTTGTCGTCCACCACGATGAAGGCGGGGAAGTCCTCGACCTCGATGCGCCACACCGCCTCCATGCCGAGCTCGGGGTATTCCAGCACCTCGACCTTCCGGATGCAGTCCTGCGCCAGCCTTGCGGCCGGGCCGCCCACCGACCCCAGGTAGAAGCCGCCATGCGTCTTGCAGGCATCGCGCACGGCCTTGGAGCGATTGCCCTTGGCCAGCATCACCAGGGAGCCGCCGGCAGCCTGGAAGCCCGCCACGTAGCTGTCCATGCGTCCGGCCGTGGTGGGGCCGAAGGAGCCGGTGGGCATGCCCTCCGGCGTCTTGGCCGGGCCGGCGTAGTAGACCGGATGGTCCTTGATGTACTGCGGCAGGCCCTCGCCACGGTCGATCCGCTCCTGCAGCTTGGCATGGGCAATGTCTCGGGCCACCACAATGGTGCCGGTCAGCGAGACACGGGTCTTCACGGGGTGCCGGCTCAGCGTCGCGCGGATGGCGTCCATCGGCTGGTTGAGGTCGATCTTCACCACCTCGCCGCCCAGGATGTCGTCCGTCGCCTCGGGCAGGAAGCGAGCCGGGTCGTGCTCCAGCTCCTCCAGGAACACGCCCTCCGGCGTGATCTTCGCCTTCACCTGCCGGTCGGCCGAGCAGGACACGCCGATGCCGATGGGCAGCGATGCGCCGTGGCGCGGAAGGCGGATGACGCGAACGTCGTGGCAGAAATACTTGCCGCCGAACTGCGCGCCGATCCCGAGGTTCTGCGTCAGCTTATGGACCTGCTCCTCCAGCTCGGGATCGCGAATGGCGTGTCCGGCCTTGCTGCCGGTGGTCGGCAGCTCGTCCAGGTAGCGGGTGGAGGCCAGCTTCACCGTCTTCAGCGTGGTCTCGGCGGAGGTGCCACCGATCACGATGGCCAGGTGGTAGGGCGGGCAGGCGGAGGTCCCGAGCGACTTGATCTTGTCGTTCAGGAAAGCCAGCAGCTTGTCCGGGTTCAGCACCGCGCGGGTCTGCTGGAACAGAAAGGTCTTGTTGGCCGATCCGCCGCCCTTGAGCACGAACATCATGTGGAACTCGTCCGCATGATGGTCGCCGGGCGAGGCGTAGATGTCGAACTGGACGGGAAGGTTGTTGCCTGTGTTCACCTCCTCGAACATCGAGAGCGGCGCCATCTGCGAATAGCGCAGGTTGGTCTCGGTGTAGGTGCGGTGCACGCCGTAGGACAGCGCCTCCTCCTCGTCACCCTCTACCCAGACGCGCTGGCCCTTCTTGCCGAAGACGATGGCCGTGCCGGTGTCCTGGCACATGGGCAGCACGCCGCCGGCGGCGATGGAGGCGTTCTTCAGCAGGTCCAGCGCCACGAAACGGTCATTCGCGCTGGCCTCGGGGTCCTTCAGGATGCGCGCCAGCTGCTCCAGATGGCCGGGGCGAAGGAAGTGCGAGACTTCCTTGCAGGCGGTGAAGGCCAGCTCCTCCAGCGCCTCGGGCGAGACCTTCAGGACCTTCTTGCCGTCCACCTCGATGACCTTAACGCCCTCGATCGGCAGGCGCTTGTAGCGGGTCTTGTCCTCACCCAGCGGCATCATGGTGGAGAAGTTGAAGCCCTGGGTGCGCTGGCTGACGGGCGTGCCGGCATCGGTCTCGTTGATCGGCGTGTCGGCCAGGGGCGCGGCGGGGGGGATGTTCGACGTGGTCATTCGGGACGCTCCGGCAGGAGAACGGCCAGCGAGAAGGGAATCGCTTTCCGGGGGGCGTCGCGAAGGGGGCGGCGCCTCGCTTTCCCCGGTGAGGTAGCGCAGCCGCCCGGTCAAGCCAACCGCCCGCCGTGTCACGCGCCGCGAGAGTTCATGGCGCGCCTTGCGGGCGGTGGCTGGACAGGGGCGGGCTGGCCGTGGCTCCTTGCTCCGGCCAGCAGGAGTTCCAGCCCGATGAGCCAGAGCGTGCCAATGCCCACACCCTCCACTGTGTTGCTCGGCGCGGCGGGCGAGGCGCTGCAATGGCTGCACCTGCCGCTGGCCAACCGGCACGGGTTGGTGGCCGGGGCCACCGGCACGGGCAAGACCATCACCCTGCAGATCCTGGCTGAGGGCTTCTCCCGCGCCGGGGTGCCGGTGTTCTGCGCCGACATCAAGGGTGACCTCGCCGGCATCAGCCAGCCAGGCAAGCCGAACCCGAAGGTCGAGCAGCGCGCCGTCGCCACCGGGCTGGACGATTTCAGCTACGAGGGCGCGCCCACCGTCTTCTGGGACGTGTTCGGCCAGCAGGGCCACCCGATCCGCGCCACGGTGGCGGAGATGGGGCCACTGCTGCTGGCCCGCCTGCTGGAGCTGAATGAGACGCAGGAAGGCGTGCTGAACATCGCCTTCGCCCTGGCCGACGACGAGGGGCTGCTGCTGCTCGACTTCAAGGATCTGCGCGCCATGCTGAGCCACGTGGCCGAGCGCGCGCCGGAACTGTCGGCCCACTATGGCAATGTCAGCAAGGCCACCATCGGCACCATCCAGCGCAGGCTGCTGACCCTGGAGCAGCAGGGGGCCGAGCACTTCTTCGGCGAGCCGGCGCTGGAGCTGACCGACCTGATGCTGCTGGCCCCGGACGGGCGCGGCGCGGTGAACATCCTGGCCGCCGACCAGCTAGTGCAGCGCCCGCGCCTTTATGCCACCTTCCTGCTCTGGCTCCTTTCCGAACTGTTCGAGGAACTGCCCGAGGTAGGCGACCTCCAGAAGCCCAAGCTGGTGTTCTTCTTCGACGAGGCGCACCTGCTGTTCGACGATGCGCCGAAGGCGTTGCTGGAGAAAGTGGAGCAGGTGGTGCGGCTGATCCGCTCCAAGGGTGTGGGGGTGTACTTCGTGACCCAGAACCCGCTGGACGTGCCGCAGGGTGTCCTCGGGCAGCTCGGCAACCGGGTGCAGCACGCACTTCGCGCCTTCACGCCCGCGGATCAGAAGGCGGTGCGCGCCGCCGCGGCCACCTTTCGCGCCAATCCGGCTTTCGATACCCAAGCCGCCATCACCGAGATGGGAGTCGGTGAGGCCCTGACCTCCACCTTGCAGCCCGGCGGCGCGCCGGGCGAGGTGCAGCGCACCAGGATCCGCCCGCCCCGGTCACGCATGGGCGTGGTAACCCTGGAGGAGCGAAAGGCGGCGGTGGAGCACAGTCCGCTTGCCGGTAAATACGACACCGCCGTGGACCGAAACTCGGCCTACGAGATGCTGCGCGACCGTGCCGCAACAGTGCCCGAGGATGACGCGCCGCATCCGGCAGGTCCGGCGCCGGTGAGCGGCGGCAACCCATGGGGGACGATGGGCCGCCCGGCTTCATCCGGACCCTGGGGAGGTCTGCCGAACCCCTCCTGGGGCGATGCGGCACCACCGGCCGCCAATCGTGGCAGGCGGCGCCAGATGGCGCAGCCGAAAGCTTCTGCGGGCGGCGGCCTGCTGGGTGAGATCCTGGGCGGCGGGAACGGCCGACGCGACAGCGCCGCCGGGGCGCTGGCGAAATCCGTCGCTCGCAGCGTCGGCTCGCAGGTCGGCGGGCAGATCGGCCGCGCCCTGGTGCGGGGCATCCTGGGCTCGATCCTGAAGCGTTGATGCGGTGCCCGCGGGCACCGTTCATCGTTGTCTTGCCGCCGGCCCGCGCCACGGTGGCCGGCCGGCCGGCCGCCTACGCGCCGCCGTCGCGGGCCGGGCGGCGGCGGAAGGCATCGAGGCTGACCACCTGCGCCGGTCCTTCCTCCACAACCGCTGCGGCCGCGGCCGCGGGCTCGGTGTCCGGCGTCTGCTCGGCGGCCGATACAGCCGAGGCCTCTTCCGCTTCGGAGGTGGGTACAGTCGCCGCCTCGGCGGAAGGAAAGCGCAGCCCCACCCGCACATACGGGTCCCAGAAGGCTGTGAGGGCGGAAATAGGGATCACCAGCGTCGCCGGAACGCCCCCAAAGGACAGGCCCGCCGAGATCAAGCCACGGGCCCGGTCCACCTTCAGGTCCCAGAACTGATGCTGCAGGACAATGGTCATCTCTTCCGGGTAGCGCGCCTTCAGGTGGCTCGGGATGGAGATGCCGGGATGATCGGTCCGGAAGGTGAGGTAGAAATGGTGCTCGCCCGGCAGACCGTGCGCGCCGGCGTAGTCCAGCGCCTGCAAGGCGACCTCGCGCATCGCGTCTTCGGTCCAGCGGTCATAGGGAAGCAGGCTTTCCACCGGCTTGTTGTCTTCGGTCATCGATGCTTCCCCACGGGGTCTTCGGGAGGTGATCCGGATCATCAGGTCGGGCACCCATACCGGATGCGCGGGCGCAGCGGAATGCGCCCGGCCTACAAATCCAGGAGGGGTCGGCCCCGGCAGCCACAAAGAAGTGGGGGGATTCTGTTGCCCCGCTCCCCCCGGGCGGCGCTTACCTATGGTTAGGCAGCGAGCGCCATGGTCTCGCGACCATTATCGTTGGCACTTGTGATTTAGCCCGATAACGGCGGTACAATGCCGGGCAAAAGACATGGCTTTACCACGCGCGTCGAGCCTGTTTCGTCCCCAGAAGCACACCCGACGATCCCAGGTGCCGAAGCTGGTGGAGACGCCGGGCACTGCCCCCGGGTCCGCAACGCTTATTCCACATGCCGTTTATCGCCATAGCCACCCGAAGGTAGGCTCAACGGATATAGGGCAGTGCGAACCGGATTGCGAGGGGGAAGCTGCGTCACAGGATGGCGGGTTCAGCCCAGGCCGGCTAAACCCTCCTGCCGTTTGCCGGGCCAGCGCGCCCCGCCCCGACCCGGTCGGGAACCGACTGTTTCACAGGATTCCGCCATGGCCCTCACCGAATCGCAGCTCCAGGAACTGGCCGAGGCCAAGACAGCGCGTGCCGAAACCCGCCGCCCGACCGTGCCGGCGCTGGAGGCCTTGCTGTTCGAGCCGTTGCCGGTTCTCGACCACGGCTTCGTGCGCGTCATCGACTACATGGGTGACGACGCTGCCGTGGTGCAGGCCGCGCGGGTGTCATATGGCCGCGGTACCCGCGCGGCGAATGAAGATCGGGGGTTGATCCGCTACCTGATGCGGCACCGCCACTCGACCCCCTTCGAGATGTGCGAGATCAAGTACCATGTGAAGCTGCCGATCTTCGTGGCGCGGCAGTGGATCCGGCATCGCACCGCCAATGTGAACGAGTATTCCGCCCGCTATTCCATCATGGATCGGGAATTCTACATGCCCGCGCCGGAACAGCTGGCAGCGCAGTCGGCCAGCAACCGCCAGGGCCGGGGCGAGGTGCTGCAGGGCGAGGAAGCCGCGCGCGTGCTGTCTCTGCTGCGGCAGGATGCCATGGCGAGCTACGACCATTACCAGGAAATGCTGAACGCCGATGAGCACGGCAATGCCCTGGATCCGGCGCGGCAGGGCCTGGCGCGGGAATTGGCGCGGATGAACCTGACGCTGAACACCTATACTCAATGGTATTGGAAGGCTGACCTCAACAACCTGCTGCATTTCCTGAGCCTGCGCGCCGATGCCCATGCCCAGTACGAGATCCGGGTCTATGCCGAAGCCATGCTGCAATCCCTGGAAGCCTGGGTGCCAGCCGTCGCCGAAGCCTTCCGCGACTACCGCCTGGGTGCCGTGACGCTGTCGGCGCAGATGCTGGACGTCGTGAAGCGCCTCCTCGCCGCTGAGGCGGTGGCGCAGGAGACCAGCGGGCTGTCGAAGCGGGAATGGCGCGAATTGATGGCGCAGCTCGGCCGCGAGGGCTGAAGGAACAGGCGGCAATGCCACCAGCCGCGCGGCCTGGCGGCCGCACCGAGGGCGCTTCGCGACGCAACGCTGCCGCAGGACGCGGCGGCGGGGGCAAGGCCCGTGCAAAGACCGGCGTCGGTCCGGCGCCGGCAAGCCGGCCCGTCTTCTGGCGACGCTGGATCGCTGTGCTGATCTGCGTGGCCGTGCTGCTGATCGGCGTGCCGCTGGCGCATGCCATGCTCGGCGAGCTCGGGGCGTTGCTGATGCTGGTGGGCGTGGGTGGCTTCGCCCTGGGCCGTGCCACCGCTCCGGGGACGACCAACATGCTGCGCCGGAGCAGCGGGCGGAGCTGATGCCACCGGAACGGAGCATGAGATGGGCTGGTTGCTGTTGTTGCTGGCCGGCATGCCTTTGCTGGCGCTGATGGGACGGTTCTCGGCCAGCCCGGGAGCGGTCCGGGTGCTGTTGGCCGGGATCTGGGCGACGGCGACCTTTGCGGGCGAGGATGCCGCGGCGGCCCTTGCGGCGACCCTTGTGCTTTATCTCAGCCACCGCTTCGGCCGGCGCCGCCCGCGAGAGCGCTACGATCCGGCCCCGCGCTGAGCGGCAATCCTGCCCTTGCGCCCGGACGGGGTGCTTCTTCGCCCGCGTCCTATTCCACCGTGATGCGCGGGGCCGCCGGGGCCGAACCCTGCACCCGAGCGCGCAGGCTGGCGGCGATGTCCCGGTAAAGCGTTGCCTCGGCGCTGCCGGGCTCGGCCGCCACCACAGGCTTTCCCGCATCGGACAGGCTGCGGATCGACATTGTCAGCGGCAGGGCACCCAGAAACGGCACACCCATGCGTTCAGCCTCGGCTTTGGCTCCCCCATGGCCAAACGGATGTGAGGCATGGCCGCAATTCGGGCAGCAGAACACTGACATGTTCTCGATCAGCCCAAGCACCGGCACCCGCACCTTCTCGAACATGCGGATGCCGCGCCGCGCGTCGATCAGCGCCACATCCTGCGGTGTGGACACGATGACGGCACCCGCCAGCGGCACCTTCTGGCTGATGGTCAGCTGCGCGTCGCCCGTGCCCGGCGGCATATCGATCACCAGGAGATCCAGCGTGCCCCACTCCACCTGCCCCAGCATCTGCTCCAGAGCGCCCATCACCATCGGGCCGCGCCAAACCATGGGCGTCTCGGCATCGACCAGGAAGCCGATCGACATGACCCGCAATCCCCACGCCTCCAGGGGAACGATGCGGCCGCCCTCGGCGCGTGGCTTCTCATGGATGCCGAGCATGGTGGGCAAGGAAGGGCCATAGATGTCCGCATCCAGCAGTCCCACCCGCAGCCCCGATTGCGCCAGCGCCACCGCCAGGTTGACGGCGGTGGTGGACTTGCCGACGCCCCCTTTTCCGGAGGCCACGGCGATGGCGGCCGCGATCCCGGGCGGCAGGCCACTCGGCCGCGTGGCGGAGCCAGGTGACGCGCCGCCGGGACGAGGCGAAGGGGCGGCCGCTTCGCGATGCGCTGTTAGCACGCAGGTGGCGGAGATCACGCCGGCCACGGCGGCGGCCACGCGCTCCGCTTCGGCCCGCAGCGGCTCCATCGACCGCGCCGCATCGCGCGGCACGGCCAGGGCGAACTGCACCAGCCCGTCACGCGCCGAGAGGCCCTGCAGCATCCCGGCCTCGATGACGTCGCGGCCGGTTCGGGGATCGCGCAGCGCCCGCAGCGCCGTTCGCACCGCCTCAACCAGTGCCGCGGACCCTTCAGCTCCAGCCATCCTCTCCGCCATCGCTTGAAAACCCCTCAAAAGCGGACAATATCCTACATGCCCCCGTCGGTTGCGGCGCGATGCGCGTTGCACCCGGCCCGGACAGGGCGACATATGGACAAATCGTCCGGCCCTGTCGCGCATGCATCACCATCGCGCAAGCACCCATGGCCGGGCCGCGGTGGATTGAGGGGAGAAGAGCCAGCCTATGCCCTGGAACAGTAGTGGCGGATCCGGCCCTGGAGGCAGCCCATGGGGCAATCCACGCCCCGGCGGGCCTTGGGGGCAACCGCCCCAGGGCGGCGGCGGCCGTGGCCCCGGTGGCTCCGGCCCGGATCTTGACGAGGCGATCCGCCAGGCACAGGCGGCGTTGCGCCGCATCCTGCCGGGCGGCGCCGGCTCGGGCAAATGGCTCGGCATCGGCGCTGTGGTTCTGCTCGGACTTTGGGCGGCCAGCGGCATCTATCGCGTGCAGCCGGATGAGCAGGGCGTGGTGATGCGTTTCGGCGCCTTTAACCGCGTGACCCAGCCCGGCCTGAACTATCGTATGCCCTGGCCGGTTGAGACCGTGACGACGCCGCGGGTTACCCGGATCAACCGCATCGACATCGGCTTCCGCGCGCCGAACGACGCGCCGCTTGTCCGCCCTGTTCCCGCCCGGGACGTGGTGGAGGAAAGCCTGATGCTGACCGGCGACGAGAACATCATCGACATCGATTTCGCGGTGTTCTGGCAGATCCGCAATGCCGGCGAATACCTGTTCAACACGCGCAATCCCGACCAGACGGTGAAATCCGCCGCGGAAAGCGTGATGCGCGAAGTTGTCGGCCAGACACCGATCCAGCCGGCTTTGACCGAGGCGCGCGCCGATATCGAGCAGCGGGTCCGCACGGGCGTGCAGTTCATCCTGGACCAGTACAAGTCCGGCATTGACGTGACGCAGATCCAGCTGCTGAAGGTCGATCCGCCTACCGAGGTCATCGACACCTTCCGCGACGTGCAGCGCGCCAATGCCGACCGCGAGCGCCTGCGCAACGAGGCCGAGGCCTACCGGAACGAGATCATCCCGCGCGCGCGCGGTGAGGGTCAGCGGCTGGTGCAGGAGGCTGAGGGCTACAAGGAAAGCCAGATCGCCCGAGCCCGCGGTGAGGCGGCGCGCTTCGTCTCGATCCTGTCCGCCTATCAGGGCGCACGGGATGTCACCGTCCGCCGCCTCTACATGGAGACGATGGAGGACATCCTGCGTCGCAATCCGAAGCTGCTGGTGGATGACCGGCTGCAGGGCGTTGTGCCGTACCTGCCGCTCGACGGGCAGGGTGGCCGACCCACGCCGCCCGCTGCCCAGGGTGGCAACGGGTCAGGCAGTGCCCCGCCGGCTCCGCCCGCGGTCCTGAACCCGCCGCCCCGCATTCCGCAACAGGGAGCTGCCCGATGAACCGCGCCCTGATCCTCGGCGGTGTCGCCGCGGCCGCCCTGATCGCCGCGGCCTCCGCGCTGTTCACGGTAAAGGAAACCGAGCAGGTCCTCGTGACCCAGTTCGGCGAGCCGGTGCGCGTGATTGACGATCCTGGCCTGCACATGAAAATCCCACTGGTGCAGTCGGTGATCTCATTCGACCGGCGCCTGCTCGACTACGACGCGCCGGGCGAGGAAGTGATCCTGGCCGACCAGCGGCGGTTGATCATGGACAGCTTCACGCGCTTCCGCATCACCGACCCGCTGCTGTTCTACCAAACCGTGGGCGCACAGGAGGCCGGCATTCGCGGCCGCCTGTCATCCATCGTGGTATCCGCATTGCGCCGGGTGCTCGGCAACGAGACCCTGCTGGCCGTGCTGTCCTCAGACCGCGGGCGCATCATGGGCGAGATCCAGCGCCAGGTGAACGAGGAGGCTCGCCGCTTCGGCGTGGCTGTGGAGGATGTCCGCATCCGTCGTGCCGACCTGCCCGAGGAGAACACCCAGGCCATCCTGCAGCGCATGCAGTCGGAGCGTGAGCGTGTTGCCCGCGAGGCCCGCGCCGAGGGTGGCGAGGTGGCGGCGCGCGTGCGTGCCGGTGCCGAGCGGGAGCGCACCGTCATTCTGGCGGAAAGCCAGGCCCAGGCTGACACCCTGCGCGGTCAGGGCGACCAGGAAGCCATTCGCCTCTTCGCCGAGGCGGCGCAGGGCGACACCGAGTTCTGGCGCTTCTATCGCTCCATGCAGGCGTACCGCGAGGCCTTCTCCGACGGCGAGACGCGGCTGATCCTGACGCCGGATTCGGAGTTCTTCCGCTACTTCCGGCAGGCCGCGCCTAATCCCACCGTTCCGGTACCGTCCGAGGCGCCGCCGGTGGCGGCCCCGGCGCCCTGATGGCGCGACGCGCGTGACCGGCTGGCAATTACTGGCCGGGATCGCCGTGGTGGCGGCACTGGAGGGGCTGCTCTACGCGGCCTTTCCGGAGGCGATGCGCCGGACCCTGACTGGCATCGCCTCTGCGCCGCCGCAAAGGCTGCGGATCGCCGGGCTCGGCGTTGCCGTGCTCGGGGTGGCGGTGGCGACTTTTCTGGTGCGCGGTTGAACCTGCTCGCCGCGCCGGTTCCTGTGGGCCGCCGCGGTGAAACCCATCTCGCCGCCGAGCCTTCCTTGGAAGGCTCGCGCCGAGAACGAACGTGACAATCCTGTTCTTCATCCGGGGGCGACGGTGCCTTAATCTTCGGCACCGCCGGCCCCATCTCCCCTTTCAGGGGCTGCTGCGGCAGTTCCTGGCCCCGTCCCGCTAGCGAGGTATGCCGATGCGTCTCGCCACCCTGATCCTGTTCGCCACGGTTGCCGCGGCTCCGCTGCAGCTTGCCCTGGCCCAGGGTCAACCCAGCCCCGCCACGCCTTCGCCCGCGCCGGGCCCCGTTGCCGCCACGCCGGAAAGCTTCGCGCCCCTGGCCCGGCGCCTGCTGCCTTCCGTGGTCAATATCCAGACCAACCAGACGCTGCAGGCCCGTGGGCCCCGGCCCGATGCGCCCGAAATGCCGCAGGCACCGCCCGGCAGCCCCTTCGAGGAGCTGTTCCGCGACTTTTTCGAGCGCAACCGTCCGCCCGGCGCGCGCCCCGGCCAGCCGCCACGGCGGCAACAGAGCCAGGGCTCGGGCTTCGTCATCGATGCCTCGGGCATCATCGTGACCAACAACCACGTCATCGACGGCGCCGACGAGATCAACGTCGTGCTGCAGGACAACACCACCCTGCGGGCCGAGCTGGTCGGAACCGATCAGCGCACCGACCTCGCCGTTCTGCGCGTGAAGCCGGAAAAGCCGCTGGCGGTGGTGCCCTTCGGCGACTCCGATCGCGCCGAGGTGGGCGACTGGGTGCTGGCCATCGGCAACCCCCTCGGTTTCGGCGGGTCGGTGACCTCCGGCATCGTTTCGGCGCGTGGCCGCAACATCAATGCCGGCCCCTATGACGATTTCATCCAGACGGATGCCGCCATCAACCGTGGCAATTCCGGCGGGCCGCTGTTCAACACCTCGGGCGAGGTGATCGGCATCAACACGGCCATTGTCTCGCCGTCTGGTGGCTCCATTGGCATCGGCTTCGCGATCCCGTCAAACCTCGCCAAGAACATCGTCGCCCAGCTGCGGGACGGCGGAAAGGTGAGGCGCGGCTGGCTGGGTGTGAACATCCAGCAGGTGACGGATGAGATCGCCGAGAGCCTTGGCCTTCAGGGCGGTGCCCGCGGTGCGCTGGTGGCGCGGGCGCAGGACGGTGGACCTGCCGCCCAGGGCGGCGTGCAGAATGGCGACGTGATCCTGCGCTTCAACGGGCATGATGTGCGGGAGATGAGGCAGCTGCCGCGCATCGTGGCGGAAACGCCCGTCGGCACCAAAGCCCCGACCATTGTCTGGCGCGAGGGCCGCGAGCAGACGCTGGAGCTGACCGTGGCCGAGCTACCGGCCGAGCAGCAGGCCGCCGCCGGCACCTCGCCGGAGGCCCCGCGCCAGGGTGCGGCGCTGGAGCTTTCCGGGCTTGGGTTGAAGGTGGCGCCTGTGTCGCCCGAAACCCGCGAGCGCTTCAGCCTCAAGGAGGATGCACGCGGCGTGGTGGTGACAGAGGTGGCGCCTGGCAGCTCGTCTGCTGAGCGCGGCCTTTCGGCCGGCGACCTCATCATCGAGGTGCAGCAGACCCGCGTGAATACGCCGCAGGAGGTACAGGAGCAACTGGCCCGGCTGCGGCGCCAGAACCGGCCCTCGGCCCTGCTGCTGATCGAGAACGGGCAGGGGCAGCGCTTCGTGCCGCTGCGCATCTCGCCGGAGAGTGAGAAGGGCAGCCCGGGATAACGGAAAGGCCCCGGGGCGGTTCGCCATCCCGGGGCACGCCATCATCGGCCCCTTCGGCGGGCGTGCCGGAGGTCATGCTCTTCGGCGAACCAGGATCGGGTCCTTGCGCCCCTTGCTGTGGCTCCACCGCGTCCCCCATCCTGGTTCACGGGAGAGGCACGGACCGGGTGACACTGCTGTTGCGGCGGCAGGCTCAGGGCAGGGGATCGCTCTCCGGTCCTGCTCTTTACGCGCGGAACTCCGCCGCGCGATACCCTTGCGCGAAGAGCAAGGCCCGAAGATCCGCATGATCCACCCGCACGCGTGCAGACTGCGCCACCACGGGCTTCGCGTGGAACGCCACGCCAAGCCCGGCCGCGCCCAGCATGGCCAAGTCGTTGGCTCCGTCGCCCACGGCAACGGTGTCGGCCAGCGGAAGGCCAAGCTCGGCACAGAGGCGCTTCAGCGTGGCCAGTTTGGCATCACGATCGAAGATGGGCTCGGCCACGGTGCCGGTGAGGGCGGTGCCGTCATCTTCCAGGATGTTGGCATGGTGGCTGGTGAAGCCCGCCAGCTCCGCCACGCGGCCGGTGAACCAGGTGAACCCTCCCGAAGCCAGGGCGCAATGTGCGCCATGCGCGGCCATGGTGCGGACCAGCTCGGTCGCCCCGGGCATCAGTCGGGTTTCCGCCCAGGTGGCTTCCAACGCCGAAAGCTCCAGCCCCTTCAGCATCGCCACGCGCTCGCGCAGCGCGGTCGAAAAGTCGATCTCGCCATTCATGCTGCGGCGGGTGATCTCGGCGACGCGGTCCTTGAGTCCGGCATAGGCCGCCAGCTCATCCAGCGTCTCGCTGGTGACGATCGTGCTATCCATGTCGGCGATCAGCAGCTTCTTGCGTCGCCCTTCCGCAGGTTGAGACACGAGGTCGAGCGGCGCACCGCCCAGCACAAGCCGCGCCGCGGCTTCGGCCTGCTCGGGCGCGAGGCCGTCGAAGGGGATGTCCACCGCCTCGCCCTCCGCGAGCCATTCAGGGGCGCCGGAGGTGGCGCCAAGGGGCGCCAGCGCGTCCCGGAGGCGCGCTGGCAGGGTGCCGGGGAGGATGCCGGAGGCGACCTCGCTGGCTGGGGCAATCAGGGTGATCACATGCTGCATGGCGCGCGGACCATGCCCGGTGCGGCATGAGCGATCAACCGCTTGCACTGCTGATCGCGGGGCCGACCGCCAGCGGCAAGTCGGCGCTTGCCCTGGGGCTGGGGCAGGATCTGGGCGGCACGGTCATCAACGCTGACAGCATGCAGGTCTATGCCGGGCTGCGGGTGCTGACGGCGCAACCTTCGGATAAGGAAATGGCTCTGCTGCCGCACCGCCTCTACGGCGAGCGTGATCCGGCGGTCGCGGCCAGCGTTGCCTGGTGGCGCGGACGAGTGCTGGAGGAGATGAAGGCGGCCCGGGCCGAGGGGCGGCTGCCGATCCTCTGCGGCGGCACCGGCCTCTACTTCAGGTCGCTGACGGATGGCATTGCCGAGATCCCGCCAATCCCGCCGGAGGCGCGGGAGGAGGCGCGGGACCTGCTGGCGGCAGAGGGTGCGGCGGCGCTGCATGCACGCTTGGCCGCCGCCGATCCGGCCAGCGCCGCCCGGCTCCGCTCCTCCGACAGCCAGCGTCTCGCCAGGGCCTGGGAAGTGTGGCGCGGCACCGGGCGCGGCATCGCTTCCTGGCAGGGCGCGGGCAGCACCGGCCCTGCAAGGCTGGACGGCGTACCCTGGCGCTTCGTCGCCATCCGCCTCGACCCACCGCGCGAGGCCCTGCGAGAGGCAATCGGCCTGCGCTGGGACGCCATGCTGCGGGGTGGCGCGGAGGACGAGGTGCGCGCTCTGCTGGCCCGGCGGCTCGACCCCGCCTTGCCGGCGATGCGGGCGCATGGAGTGCCGGAACTCTCCGCGGCCCTGCGTGGCGAGATGGGGGCGGAAGAGGCGGGGCGCCGTGCCTGCTCGGCGATCGGTCAGTACACCAAGCGGCAGGCCACCTGGTACCGTCACAGGAGCCTGGCCGATGCGGCGCGAACACATACGATCCATGCGCGGATCGCAAGCCAGAAGCAATATTCAGAAAGTCATAGGGCCGAGATTTTGTCTTTTCTTCGTTCCATCGTTGACGGCACGCTGCCAGGGGCCTAGACCGTGCCTCCCGGCGACCCGCACGGGGAAAAGACCGGCGCCTCAAGATCATTCCGCCAGAAAGCAGGAAAGCCAGCCAGAACCATGTCCTCTACCAACCTTCCCGCCGGATCCGAGGCCCAGTCCATGACGGGTGCCGAGATCGTCCTCCGCGCGCTGAAGGAGCAGGGCGTAGAGGTTATCTTCGGCTATCCGGGCGGCGCCGTCCTGCCGATCTATGACGCCATCTTCAACCAGAATGCCATTCGCCACATCCTGGTGCGGCACGAGCAGGCGGCAGTGCATGCGGCCGAGGGTTACGCCCGCTCCACCGGAAAGGTGGGTTGCGTGCTGGTGACGTCCGGCCCCGGCGCGACCAATGCCGTGACCGGGCTGGTGGATGCGCTGCTGGACAGCATTCCCGTTGTCTGCCTGACAGGGCAGGTGCCGACCCATCTGATCGGCAACGACGCGTTTCAGGAGGCCGACACCACCGGCATCACCAGGCCTGCGACCAAGCACAACTACCTCGTCAAGCAGATGGACCGCCTGGCCAGCACGGTGCACGAGGCGTTCTACGTGGCGCGCTCCGGCCGGCCCGGCCCCGTGGTGATCGACCTGCCGAAGGACATCCTGATCGGCAAGGGCACCTATTCCCCGCCACCCGAGCGCGAACATCGTTCGTACCGCCCGCAGACCGAGCCCGACCCGGCGCAGATCCGCAAGGCGGTCGCGTTGCTGAAGGGAGCGAAGCGACCGGTGGTTTATGCCGGCGGAGGCGTCATCAATGCCGGGCCCGAGGCGTCCGCTCTGCTGGCGAAGTTCGTTCGCATGGCGGGCCTGCCCTGCACCAACACCCTGATGGGGCTGGGTGCCTTCCCGTCCTCCGATCCGCAGTTCCTCGGCATGCTGGGAATGCACGGAACGTTCGAGGCCAACCTTGCCATGCATGGCAGCGACGTGATGTTCAACATCGGCGCGCGCTTCGACGACCGCGTGACCGGGCGCCTCAACGCCTTCGCGCCGAACTCGGTGAAGATCCACGCCGATATCGACCCGTCCTCCATCAACAAGAACGTCAAGGTCGAGGTTCCCATTGTTGGCGATGCCGGTGCCGTGCTGCGCGCCTTGATCGCAGCCTGGGAGGCGGATGATGTCCGGCAGGATCGCGAGGCGCTGGCCGGATGGTGGCGCCAGATCGACGAGTGGCGTGGCAAGAACTGCCTGCACTACGTGCAGGACAGCAAGATCATCAAGCCGCAGCATGCGGTGAAGCGCCTCTACGAGCTTACAAAGGAAAGCGGCCGCGAAACCTTCATCACGACCGAAGTCGGTCAGCACCAGATGTGGGCGGCGCAGTATTTCGGCTTCGAAAAGCCGAACCGCTGGATGACCTCGGGCGGGCTCGGCACCATGGGCTACGGCTTGCCGGCGGCAATGGGCGTGCAGATCGCGCATCCCGATGCGCTGGTGATCGACATCGCCGGCGAGGCCAGCATCCTGATGAACATCCAAGAGATGTCGACGCTCGCCCAGTACCGCCTGCCGGTGAAGGTTTTCATCCTGAACAACCAGTACATGGGCATGGTGCGGCAGTGGCAGGAGCTGCTGCATGGCGGCCGCTATTCCGAAAGCTATTCCGAGGCGCTTCCGGACTTCGTCAAGCTGGCCGAGAGCTTTCACGGTGTCGGCATGCGCGCCACGAGCACGGATGATCTCGACCGCGTAATCCGCGAGATGATTGCCATCGACCGGCCCGTCATTGTCGATTGCGCCGTGGATGAAAAGGAGAATGTTTTCCCGATGATCCCTTCGGGCGCCGCGCACAACGAGATGTTGCTGGCACCAGGCCAGATCGCCGCAGGCGCGGGCGTCACCGATGAAGGGACGGCGCTGGTCTGATGTCTGACACGACCTTTCGCGCGGCGACCATCGCCGTGCTCGTGGAGAATGAGTCCGGCGTGCTGGCTCGGGTCATCGGCCTGTTTTCCGGCCGAGGCTACAACATCGACAGCCTGACCGTGGCGCCGGTGGACGAGGAAGGAAAGCTGTCGCGCATCACCGTGGTCACTTCGGGCACGGAAATGGTGATCGAGCAGATCAAGGCGCAGCTTGACCGGCTGGTGCCGGTGCACAAGGTGGCGGATCTGGCGCTGGAAGGCCCATACCTGAACCGGGAGTTGGCGCTGATCAAGGTAGCGGGCTCGGGCGCCGGCCGGCAGGAAGCACTGCGCCTGGCGGATGCATTCCGCGCCCGCGTCGTCGATGCCACCACGGAAAGCTTTGTTTTCGAGATGACGGGCAGTGGCGAGAAGCTGGATGCCTTTATCAACCTGATGCGGCCCGTTGGCCTCGTGGAAGTGTCGCGCACCGGCGTGGTGGCGATCGCACGCGGAGCCAAAGGGATCTAAGCGGCAGGGGCCCTGTCCCTGGACCCCGGCAGGAATCTCAGTTTCCGGGCGGGAAGAGTTTGAAAGGGGCGTGCCCCTCTCATTGAGTGTCGGACCTTTAGTGGGGAGTGCGCGAGAGATGCGCGTCTATTACGACCGTGATGCCGATGTGAACCTGGTCAAGGCGAAGAAGGTCGCCGTGATCGGCTTCGGCAGCCAGGGCCATGCTCATGCGATGAACATGCGCGATTCCGGTGTGGCCGAGGTCGTGATCGGCCTGCGTCCGGGTGGATCGGCGAAGAAGGCCGAAGCTGCCGGCTTCAAGGTGATGTCGCCGGCCGAGGCTGCGAAGTGGGCCGACCTGGTGATGGTGCTGACCCCGGACGAGGGTCAGGGCGACCTGTACCGCGACCACCTGCATGAGAACATGAAGGAAGGTGCCGCGCTGGCCTTCGCGCACGGCTTGAACGTGCACTTCAACCTCATCGAGCCGCGTCCCGACATCGACGTGTTCATGATTGCGCCGAAGGGCCCCGGCCATACGGTTCGCGGCGAGTACCAGAAGGGCGGCGGCGTGCCCTGCCTGGTCGCCGTGCACCAGAACCCCTCGGGCAACGCTCTGGAGATCGCCCTCTCCTATGCTTCCGCTGTTGGTGGCGGCCGCTCGGGTATCATCGAGACGACCTTCAAGGAAGAATGCGAGACCGACCTGTTCGGCGAGCAGGTTGTGCTCTGCGGCGGCCTCGTCGAGCTGATCAAGGCCGGCTACGAGACGCTGACCGAGGCTGGCTACGCCCCCGAAATGGCGTATTTCGAATGCCTGCATGAAGTGAAGCTGATCGTCGACCTCATCTACGAGGGCGGCATTGCCAACATGAACTACTCGATCTCCAACACTGCGGAGTATGGCGAGTACGTCACCGGCCCGCGCATCATCACCGCCGAAACCAAGGCCGAGATGAAGCGCGTGCTGAACGACATCCAGAGCGGCAAGTTCACCCGCGACTGGATGCTGGAGAACAAGGTCAACCAGGCCTCCTTCAAGGCCACCCGCCGCCGCCTTGCCGAGCACTCCATCGAGGAAGTCGGCACCAAGCTGCGCGGCATGATGCCCTGGATCACCAAGGGTGCGCTCGTCGACAAGGCCAAGAACTGAAATCGCTGAAGGGGCCGGGTTTCCGGCCTCTTCTCAGTTGCGGCGCAGATTCCAGAAGACCGGCGCGCCTTTGACCATACCGGTGATATCTCCGCGATAGGCCGTGTTCTGGTAGAATAGCCCGATGGGGATGAAGGGCACATCCTCGAACGCAACGCGCTGCATCTCGCGTCCCAGCACGGCCTGTTCTTCCGGCGGGGTGTCGAACCAGCGGTCGCGGAGGGTTTCCAGGCGCTCGCTCGCTGGCCAGCCGACGATGCTCCGGCGACCGTTGCCCCGAAGGTAGTTATGCGCTGCGGGGTTCACCCAGCTCGCCCCTGCCGTACTGACGCAGACCGAGTTCCAGCCGCCGCGCTCGGGCGGTTCCTGGTTGGCGATGCGGCGGATGAAGCTGCCGAAGTCCATCGCCTGCAATTCCACGTTCAGCCCGCAGCGGCGCAGCAGATCGGCGGCCACGAGGTTCATGGCGCTGACCGAAGGATAGTCAGTCGGCTGAAGGTGAATGATGCGTTCGCCCTTGTAGCCGGCCACTGCCAACGCCCGCTTTGCCGCCTCCAGGTCGCGCGGGCCACTCAACGCCGCCATGCCTTCATCGCTGGCCATGGGTGATCCCGGCAGGAAGAAGCCCAGATCATCGCGCCACAATGACCGGTCCGTGCCGGCAACGGCCTGCATGAAATCGGTCTGCGCCACAGCGCCCAGCAGCGCGCGGCGCATTTCCGGACGGTCGAACGGTGGGTGCAACTGGTTGAAGCGCAGAAAGGCCGGGGAGCCGGCGGTGTCCAGCACCTCGAGGCGGATGTCGCGGCGGCGACCGAGCGCCTCGGCCAGATCAGCCGGCGGCTGCTCCCACCAGTCCACTTCGCCCCGCTGCAGCGCCGCGGCGGCGGTGGCAGGGTCGGGGAGGGACAGCCATTCCACACGCTCGAAATGCGCGATCTTAGGACCGGCCAGCAGGCTGGGCGTGCCACCCTCCCGCGGGACATAGCCACTGAACCGGCCATAGGCGGTACGGGCGCCAACCTCATATTCATCGGCCAGGAAACGGTAGGGGCCGCTGCCGATCATTTCAGTGACCTGGGTGCCAGGATCGGTCAGCGCCAGCCGCTCGGGCATGATGAAGGCGTTCATGGTGCCAGGTTTGCCCAGCGCGTCGGGCAGCATGGCGAAGGGTCGCTTCAGCCTGAACGCCAGCCGCGCATCGTCGATCGCCGAAAGCTGGTCGGTCATGGCCATCAAGGCAATGCCGAAGGTGTCCCGCTGGCCCCAACGACGGATGCTGGCCACCACGTCGCGCGCGCGAACGGGCTCGCCATCGTGGAAACGCAGACCGGGTCGAAGGGTGATGGTCCAGCGACGCCCGCCATCCTCCGCTACATGGCCCGCTGCCATCTGCGGCTGTGGTCTGAGATCGGTATCCACACCATACAGGGTGTCGAACACCATCAGCCCGTGGTTGCGCGAAACAATCCCCGGCGTCCAGATCGGATCAAGGATGGTGAGGTCGGCCTGCGGAACGAAGCGCAGCGGCCGTGCAGCCTGACCGTGGCCCAGCCTCGGGACGGCAAGGCCGGTGGCGATCCCGGCAAGGGCACGGCGGCGCAGGAGCGGGGCTGGCATGATGCGGAGCCTGCGGGGGCCCGGGCCGCCCGTCAATACGGCAGCGATGCAACCCGTAACGACCATGCGGCATTCCAGGCCGGAATACGTGAGGTCACGCGGGCATGCGGCTGTTCAATTGCGAGGTCTGCGGGCAGCTCCTGTATTTCGAGAACACGCAGTGCATGCGTTGCGGGGCCACGTTGGGTTACCTGCCAGACCAGAACCGCCTCAGCGCCCTGGACCCTGAGGAAGGCGAGGCGGGCGTGCCAGCGACCCAGCCGTCCATCAGGGACCATGCCAGGACCGAGCAGGCTGCGGGTGTGCTGGAGGCCGGCCATCCACCCATCGGGCCGCGGGCCGCGCCGCAGCTATGGCGGCCTAGGGCCGAGCCGCGGCGCGTCCATCGCTTCTGCACCAATGCCCAGCACGATGCCTGCAACTGGATGGTGCCCGATGATGCGCCGGAGCAGTTCTGCAGGGCCTGCCGCCACAACCGGCTTATCCCGGACCTGTCAGACACCGCCAATCTCGATCGCTGGCGCAAGATCGAGACCGCCAAGCGCCGTGCTTTCTACGGTTTCATCCAACTGGGGTTGCCCCTGGCCAATCGCATCGACGATCCCGAGTCCGGGCTGGTCTTCGACTTTCTCGCCGAAGCTCCGGACGCGGCCCAGAAGGTGATGACCGGGCATGACCATGGCGTGATCACACTGGCCGTGATTGAGGCCGACGACACCGAGCGGGTGCGCCGCCGCGAGGCCATGGGCGAGCCCTACCGCACCCTTCTCGGCCATTTTCGCCATGAGAGCGGGCATTACTTCTGGGACCGCCTGGTACGGGACGGCGGAAAGCTGGAGCAGTGCCGGGCGGTGTTCGGCGATGACAGCCAGGATTATGCCGCGGCCTTGCAACGGCATTACAATGATGGACCGCCGCCTGACTGGCAGGAGCACTTCGTGTCGAGCTATGCCACGGCGCACCCATGGGAGGATTTCGCCGAAACCTGGGCCCATTACCTTCATATCGTGGACACACTGGAAATGGCGCGAGCCTTTGGCGTCGGTATCGACCCGAAGGCGGACCGTGAGGATGAACTGACCGCCGAGGTGGATTTCGATCCCTACCGCGCCACCGAGATTGCCCGTCTGATCGAGGCCTGGGTGCCATTGACGGCTGCGGTGAACAGCCTCAATCGTTGTATGGGAACTCCGGACCTTTACCCGTTCGTGTTGTCACCGGGTGTTATCGTCAAGCTCGGCTTCATCCAGGCCTTGGTACACGGGCGCGCCTGATCCGATTTCTTGTTATTCGCCTTAGCATCTTCAGCACATGCGAACACTGCACGCGCGGAAGATGCGATGTGCGGATCAAGCGCCGATGTTCTTCGCCGCATCGATCGCTGGTTTGGAGCGGAGTCACGAGAGTGGTCAGACACTCGTCGTAGTCCTTCTGCCAAGATTGCGCTTGTCAGCGCACGGCACATTTCCTCGATCTAAAATTGTCTCAAATAAGATTATATTCGAGATATTCGCTCCAACTCCCGACTCAAAGTTGATGCCGAGCATAGGCCATCCCGTGTCGCGCACCTTTCCCTGAATTTCGGAAAATTCCTGTCTCACGCACGCATTTTCGTGCGCTTCATCTTGCTGGCAGCGACGTTTATGGAATGAGACGGTTGTTGCCGAGACAGGTCTCAAAAAGGGAAGGCGTGCGGTATGAAGAACGACCATGCTAGCTCTGGCCTCGCCAGGGACATAGAGCGTTGGGACTATCTCGACCAACTCAGGGCTGGCCTGATGGTACTCGGCATTCCATACCATGTCGCACTGGTCTACGCTTCCCACTCGTCCTGGATCGTCAATTCGCCCGAAGAGTCGACATTGCTGACCTGGGCGGCCCAGTTCAGCCATACCTTCCGCATGCCTGCTTTCTTCGTGCTGGCCGGGTTCTTCGCTCTCCTGATCATCCGGCGGCGCGGCGCCGCACCATGGTGGCGGTCTCGCCTCTATCGATTGGTGATCCCCCTGATTGCCACTGCGCTGATGGTCAATCCGATGATCATGGCGGCGAACTCCTATGCCGAGGCGGGCCTCGATGGGATGCTGGAACACTGGACGGCACAGATCACGAGCTTTGGGGAGCCTTGGCAGGTCCATTTGTGGTTCCTCGTGCACCTCCTGATCTTCTCGGCAGTGCTTGCGGCGCTCTGGCACTTCAAGGATCAGTTGGCGCTGGAGGCACGAACTCACGCCCTGCAGAATGTTCTGGAGCGCGGGCCAGTGGTGTTCGGCCTGGCGTTGCTCGCCATCGGCGGCGCGACGGCAGGGTTCGCGGTGGCGGCCAAGCTAGCGGGTGTCAGCTATCTCTGGGATGGCATCCTGATTCCCGCACGGGTGGTGGCCAACCTGCCGGTCTTCCTGTTCGGTGCCATGCTGGCTTTTCGTCGAGACTGGCTGGAGCGCTTCACGCGGCCGCATGCCGGATTGTGGGTGGCGGCATTCCTGAGCGCCTCGGCCCTTGCTGTGATCACGCCGATCGAGGAAGCCCTGCCGCGTATGGGCACCTACTTCCTGGCGCCCATCACCGGCATCCTGTTTGCCCATGTGCTGATGTCCGCCGCACGGAGATATCTGAACCGTTCGACGCCACTGAGCCGCGCGCTCGTCGATGCCTCGATGACCATGTACCTGGTTCATATCGCCTTCGTGACATGGTTTTGTGCGCTGTTCCTGTCGATCACGATGAATCCGCTGCTGGAATTCGGTCTGATCACCGTGTTGTCGCTGCTCGGCTCCTACGCGACCCACCTGATCGTCCGGCGCAGCAAGCTGTTGTTGCTGCTGTTCAACGGCCGCAGCGAGCGCGACCCGCTGCGCAGCCAGTCCAGGCTGTCCACGGCACAGCCCGGTGCCGGCCTCGCGGCGCCGCAGCGCATGGTATCCTGACGTCGCAGGCATGCGGGGGACGGAGCCATCTTCCGGCTTGCGCCCCGCCGGCCCCGTGCCTATCCTTTTCACATGACTGTTGCCCCGCGCGCCACCCTGCTGCGTTCCGGCTTTTCCGCCGGCGCCGGTGCGCGCGCGCTGTCCGGCCTCCTTCTTCTTCGACTTAGCCGCCCCTGGGCGTGACGCCCGGCTGCTTTGCCGGCATCGCTCAGGGGGAAACCCGGGCGAGACACGCCCGCTCAGCATCCAAGACACGGCAAGCAAGAGGAACGGCCCCATGGCCCTGAACCACCCCAGCTTTGGCACGATCGACGACAACCGCGTCATCGTCTTCGACACCACGCTGCGCGACGGCGAGCAATCGCCCGGCTTCTCCATGAACCTGGAAGAAAAGCTGCGCATGGCCGATGCCCTGGCCGAGCTGGGCATCGACGTGATGGAGGCCGGCTTTCCCATTGCCAGCCAGGGCGATTTCGAGAGCGTGCGCTCCATCGCCGAGCGCTTCGCCAAGGACGGGCCGGTGGTGTGCGGCCTGTCGCGCTCAGCACCCGGCGACATCCTGCGCGCGGCCGAGGCCGTGAAGCCGGCCGCACGCCAGCGCATCCATACCTTTCTCTCGACCTCCGACCTGCACATGCGCGTCAAGCTGCGCATGAGCCGCGACGAGGTGCTGGAGGCGATCCAGAAATCGGTCGAGCTGGCGCGCAACCACGTCGCCGATGTGGAATGGTCGGCCGAGGACGGGTCCCGCACCGATCCCGACTTCCTGTGCCGCTGCGTCGAGACGGCGATCAAGGCCGGTGCCACCACCATCAACATTCCTGACACGGTGGGCTACGCCGTGCCGGAGGATCTGGCACGGATCTTCCGCATGCTGCGCGAGCGCGTGCCGGGCGCCGACGGCGTGATCTTCTCCGCCCACAACCATGACGATCTCGGCTTGGCAGTGGCCAACACCCTGGCCTCGCTGCACGCGGGCGCACGCCAGATCGAGGCGACGATCAACGGCATCGGCGAGCGGGCCGGCAATGCCAGCCTGGAAGAGGTCGCTATGGCGCTGCGCACGCGCCAGGACGTGATCCCCTACAGCACCGGCATCATCACGCAGAACATCCTGAAGACCTCGCGCCTGCTGGCCACCATCACCGGCTTCGACGTGCAGCCCAACAAGGCCATTGTTGGCCGCAACGCCTTCGCGCATGAGAGCGGCATCCACCAGGATGGCGTTCTGAAGGACAAGACCACCTACGAGATCATGACGCCGGAATCCGTCGGTTGGGCCACCAACTCCCTGGTGCTGGGCAAGCATTCCGGCCGCGCCGCGTTCCGCGACAAGCTGGCGACGTTGGGCTACACGCTGGGCGACAACCAGCTGAACGACGCCTTCAAGCGCTTCAAGGACTTGGCCGACCGCAAGAAGTCTGTCTACGACGAGGATATTGTCGCCCTGGTCGATGACGAGGTGGTCCGCATCAAGGATCGCGTGAAGCTGGTCGGGCTGACGGTTGCCACCGGAATGGGCACGCGTCCCATCGCCTCCGTGGCGCTGGAAGTGGACGGCGAGGCCTGCGACGGCGTTGCCGGCGGCGACGGCGCGGTGGATGCCGCCTTCAACGCTGTGCAGCAGGTTGTGCCGCACCGGGCGGAGCTGAAGCTCTATGCCGTGCAGTCGGTTACCGGCGGCACTGATGCCCAGGCGCGGGTCACGGTGCGGCTGGAGGAGGATGGCAAGATGGTGGACGGGCAGGGTGCCGATACTGACACCATCATCGCCTCTACCCGCGCGTATGTGCATGCGCTGAACAAGCTGCTGGCCAAGCGCGACCGCACCGCGCCGCCGGAGATGATGCGCGCTGGTTGAGGCCAGAGGAGGGTGACGCGGCAACGTGACGGGCAGGGAACGGCCCGGTTCGTTTCATCAACCGTGGCGCTTCGTCTTGCGCCGGATGCCTTTTCGATGGTTTCCTGCAAGGCGGGGCGCGCGGGGCGCCCCGTCCCATCCAGGGAATGTCCCCATGTCCCATGAGTGGATCGCCAAGCCGTCCGAATTGACCTTGTGCCTCTGCGGATATCCGATCCGCTTGCGCCTCCGCACAGGCGAGGAACAGCCCTACATCCTCGAGTTCGATGGCCGGCCGGACCGGCGTTACTCCTGCCTCGGCACCGCCAAGCATGAAGCGCTGCGGTGTGCGGCGGAATGGGACCTGTTGATGCAGCAAGCCGAGCGGCTGGCGGCATCCAGCACCTGATCCGGGTTCCGGCGCGAGCTGGTGCCACTCCTTGATGGCCTTCAGAGAACAAAGGGCGGGGGATTGCTCCCTCGCCCCTTTCTTTCCGTTCTGACCCGCAGCGGTGATCAGAAGCGATAGGTCGCGGCAAACAGTGCGCGGTGCCCGACGCCGCGCTGCGCGTTCTCCGGCCCAGGCGACAGCAGCGAGCGTTCGGCGTAGCCATACTCCAGGCCGACATCCAGATCCGGCACCGGCGACCACACCACGTTGGCGATGACCTGCCCCAAGGTGCGGTTCTGGAAGTTCTGGGTGGCGGCGCTGAACTCCCGTGCATAGGTCGGGTAGCTCTGTCGGGCGATGGCGCCGGCGACGGTGCTGCGCACGGTCTCGGTCCAGAAGTGCTGGTAGCCCAGTGTCGCCGCCGAAACCTTCACCAGATCCATGGACGCGTTGTCGGGCGTGATGCCAGGCAGACCCAGGTCGCTGGTGGCGCCCGAGCCGACGATCTCCAGATAGCGGCCGATGCCCTCGCCATAGCTGACGCGGCCAAAAGCGCGGCTTTTCCCGACCGTTGTCAGCGAGCCACCGAGGGCAATGCCATAGCCCCACTGCTCGTCGGCGTAGCGCTCCGCCGGGTCCAGACTGCCCTTGTTGGTATAGTCGATGCGGCGCAGCACGCCTTGCAGCGCGACATTGCCCCAGCTTCCGGCGGTCATCAGGCGGGCGGTGAAGTCGGGCAGGCGGTTGACCGTAACGGCCGGCACCGTGCCGTCCGAATCCGGCAGCCGCACGCCACCCGCATAGGTGAAGTCGGAAAGCGGATTCTCCAGGCCCACGGCGAAGCTGGTGCCGCCGCCGAGTGGCGCGGTGTAGCGGATCTGCGCCTGACGTGGGCCGCCAAGGCCGAGGAAGGTGAAGGAGTCGAGGAACTCGCCATTCACCGTGTCGCCGAACAGCGTTGTGGTCTGGCCCAGGGTGAAGCCGGCAAACTCAACATAGGCGTGGCGGAGGCGAGGGATCCAGTTGGCCTGGCTGGAGATGCTGGAGGTTGACTGCGCGCCGGCGAAATCCATTTCCAGCACGCTGCGGGCGACGCCGTGAGAGGTGTTGGTGCGGGTCTCGACGCCGAGGCGCGAGCGGCGTGCGCCAAACTGGAAGTCACCGCCCTGCCGTGCCGCGGGGCCGGTGGTCAGCGGAACCGAGTTGGCCGATTGCACGTCGCTGCGGTTGCGTCCCTCGAAATCGCGGGAAGCGGTCAGGCGCACGAAACCATAGAGGCGGACGGAGGTTTCGGTACCCGGGATGCGGACCGAACGGGGAAAGCTGCCCTTCAGGTCGCCCTGCTGGGAAATGCGCTGGGCGATCTCCTGCTGCTCGGCACGGGCCTGCGCGGCGGTCGCGGCCTCGCGCTGTTGCTGCGCTTCCAGGGCGTTGAGCCGCTGCTGCAGCACCTCGATCTCCTGGCGCATGCCTGTGTTGGTCTGGGCGTGGGCGGGCAGGGCGAAGCCAATGGCCAGGGCCAGTGCGGTGCCGCTCAACAGGCCGTGGCGAAGGGTGGCGCCACGGCGCGACGAAAGCTGGTGGGACACGCGGTCTCTCCGGAAACGGTGGCCACGGCACGGCAGGCACCGTGCGGCTCGGGCTACTGACAGGACGGATCGCCGCCGTACCGGCGGTACGGCGGGCCGCCCTCGCATGCCGATGGAGAGGCCTGGAACCATTCCCGAGGGGAGGATTGGTTCCGGGAGGTGGCGGATGCGCGAGTGCCACCTCCCATATCGTTCGGCGGCCTTCCGCGGGCAGTGCCAGGGCGGTGCGCCCCTTCTGGCCGCGAAAGCTGACGCGAAGCTGACAAAGGAAAACGATTTTTTACGATTGTCGATCCAATCAGGCGCCCGCTAGAGAAGCTTGCCAGACGAGGTCTCGCTGACTTGGATTGTTGATGCGCATCTTATTGACAGAGGATGATGTTCAGCTCTGCGAATTACTTGGAAGAGGGCTGCGGCAGGTCGGCTGGTCGGTCGATACTGTAGGAACAGCCGAGGAAGCTGAATCCGCGCTTCGTACCGCGTCCTATCAGGCTCTGGTTCTGGATCTCGGTTTGCCCGATTGCGATGGCATGGAAGTCTTGCAGCGGGTTCGGCGCGAGAACCGGCTGCTGCCCATCCTGATCCTGACAGCCCGCGGGCGGCTTTCCGACCGGGTGAAGGGCCTCAACTCCGGTGCCGACGACTACCTGGTGAAGCCCTTCGCACTGGAGGAAATGGTGGCCCGCATCGCGGCCGCCTGCCGTCGCGCCGGCGTACCGGCCACTACGGAGCTGCAATTCGGCCAGATCAGCCTGAGCCCCGCTTCGCGCACCTTCGCTGTTCATGGCAAGGTGTGCGCGATCCCCCGCCGCGAGATGATGGTGCTGGAGATGTTGTTGCGGGCACGCCATCGGATGGTGAGCAAGCGGTATCTCGAGGAGAACCTCGGCGGGTTTGGCGGAGAGTTGGGCGGCAACACGGTAGAGGTGCATGTTTCGCGCCTTCGACGCCGGCTGTCGGCGCTGGCGACGGGCCTGACCATCCGTGCCGAGCGGGGCCTGGGCTATCGTCTCGTGGAGGAGGAAGGGTGAAGCGCAAGCCTTCCTCGCTGGCTGCAGGCGCAACGCTCGCCTTTCTGTCGGCGCTGCTGGTGGCTGCGCTGGTGCTGGTCTTGCTGCTAGCCCTCCGGAATGACCAGGCCATGCGGCAATTGGAGCAGCGCTCCCTGCTGCACCGTGCCCAAACCCTGGCCCATCACCTGTCCTGGCAGCCAGAGCAGGGATGGAAGCTGAGCCTGCCCGCCGACGTGGCCGCTGCGTTCTCCCCCATCTACGGGCGGGCCGTGTACGCGGTGGTGGACACGCGAACCAACGCCCTGCTGGCCGGCAGTGCCGGCGTTGCCCTGACCGTGCCCGCCGACACCACGCGGCTGGAGAGCTTCGCCCTCAACCGGGATGGCCGGGAGTGGCACGGGCTCGCCATGCCGCTGCGCCTTGCCGGCGCCTTGCTGTCCGTGCAGGTGGCGGAGGACCTGCAGCATCCGGATGTCTTGCTGGATGACGCCGCGGCCGGGTTCCTGCGCGATGTCGGGTGGGTGGTCCTGCCGGTTTTCCTGGCGCTAGGTTCGGCGACGCTGTGGATGCTGCAACGGATCAAGCAGCCTATGCTGCGGCTGTCGGCGGAGGCGAGCCGCATTTCGGCCCAGGCGCCGGGCGAAAGGCTCAGCGAGGCTTCGGTCCCGGACGAGCTTGTGCCGCTGGTGCGCAGCATGAACACTGCCCTCGAACGGATAGAGATCGGTCAGGCGGAGCAGCGCAGCTTTGTTGCCGATGCCGCGCATGAGCTGCGCACGCCGTTGGCCGTGCTGCAGGCACAGATCGACCTGATGGTGGACCGTGGCGCGGCGTCGGCCCTGCAGAAGGATCTGGCGGTGCTGGAACGGCTGGTGGCGCAGCTTCTTGCCATTGCTGCGCTGGATGCTGCCGGGCTACGCCCCGATCGCGAGGTGGATCTGCGGGTGCTGACCGCCGATCTGGTGGACCTGATGCGGCCCCTCGCGGCCAAGCGTGGCGTGACCTTGCGGGTTGATCTCCCGTTGGAGCCGGTCCCGGTGCTGGCGGAGGAAGAGGCGCTGTCCCAGGCCATCGTCAATCTGCTGGAGAACGCGATCGGCCATTCACCCGATGACGCGTCGGTGGCAGTGACCGTCGGCACCGATGGTGCCGTCATAGTGGAGGATGCGGGAGAGGGCGTGCCCGAGCATGAGAGGCGACTGGTGTTCCGGCGCTTCTGGCGCACCCGTCGGCGCACCCATCCCCGCCGTGTGGGTGCCGGGCTGGGGCTTTCCATTGTTCAGCGCGCGGCAGAGCTGCATGGCGGCAGCGTAACGCTGGGCGCCTCGACAATGGGCGGGGCGTCGTTCCGGATCCAGATCCCGGTGGTGCAGGCACGCAACATCGTGCCTAGCCAGGCCTGACGCCGATTGCAGCCAGAATATCAGGAGGAGTGGAGGGAATGGTGGGCGCACTAGGGCTCGAACCTAGGACCCGCTGATTAAGAGTCAGCTGCTCTACCAACTGAGCTATGCGCCCCCGTTTCCGGGGAAGTTCCCGACCGGAGCGGCGTTGCCGCCGCCCGTGGCGGGGCTTTTAGCCGATCCAGTCTGCCGTGCAACCCCCTAATCGCGCGCCGCAGCAAATTCCACATTCCGGTGCACGAAGACGGACATCAACAGCCCGAAGCCCACCATGGAGGTCAGCATCGCGGATCCGCCATGGCTGATCAGCGGCAGCGGCACACCGCCCACCGGGATGGAGCCGGTGACCATGCCGACATTGACGAAGACATAGAGGAAGTAGTTCACCCCCAGTCCGATGGCGACCAACCTGCCATATTGATGACGGCTTCGGAGCGCCACCACCAGGGCGAACATCACCACCAGGAACAGCAGCCCCAGGGTGACCAGCGCACCCACCAGGCCAAATTCCTCGGACAGCATGGTGAAGATGAAATCCGTCTGCTTCTCGGGCAGGAAATTGAGATGGCCCTGGGTGCCCTGCAGGAAGCCCTTCCCCCAAAGCCCGCCCGAGCCCAGCGCAATCTTCGACTGGATGATGTTGTAGCCGCTGCCGAGCGGATCGCTTTCCGGATCGAGGAACACGTTGATCCGCGCGCGCTGGTAATCGTGCAAATGGTCATAGGCGACCGGCGCGATGGCGGCGGCGGCGCCGATGATCAACGCGAACTTCCACCATCGCACCCCGGCTGCCCAGAACACCGCCCCGCCGATCATCAGCGTGATGAGCCCGGTGCCGAGGTTGGGCTGCTTCAGGATCAGTCCGACTGGCAGCAGCACCGCGAGCAGGGGGGGAACAAGAAAGAACAGGTTTCCCACCCGCTCCCAACTGGCGCGGTGGAACCAGTGGGCGAGGGCGAGCACCAGCAGGATCTTCATCAGTTCCGAAGGCTGCAGCTGCAGAGGGCCGAGATTGATCCAGCGCTGCGCCCCCTTGCCGACCTCGCCGTGCAGCGCGACCAGCACCAGCAATCCTAGGCCCACCGCATAGCCCGCCCAGGAGAGCCTCGCGATGATGCGGATGTCGATCATGGCGATGGACAGCATCATCACAAGGCCGAAGCCGAAGCGGATGGCGTGCCGACCCGCATAAGGCTCCGCGGCGCCGCCGCCAGCCGAATACAGCGCCACATAACCCACCGCCGCCACGCCGCAGAGCACCAGGACGAACAGCCAGGGTACCTGCCAGAGCTTGCCCAGCAAGCCGGAGCCGCGATCCTGCGTCAGCAGCCGGCGCTCAAACACCGTCATCGGCCCGATGCTCCGCGATCGGCCATCCGCTCCGCACGGCTTGGCGGCGCCGTGTCGGCACGGTCCGGCTGCTGGCCGTCGGGGGAGGGGCCGGCCTGCGGTGCTGATGGGGCCGTGGGGCGCAGCCGGTTGATCGTGTCCACCATGATGTCGCGTGCCAGTGGCGCGGCGGCGCCAGCACCGCTCAGCCCGTGCTCCACCACCACCGAAATGGCGTAACGCGGAGCGTCATAGGGGGCGTAGGCCACGAACAGCGCGTGCGGTCGCCATTCGCGCGGCATGGCCTCGGCCCGATAGCCACGCTCGCGCTGCTCGCGCGTCACCCGGCGAACCTGGACCGAGCCCGTTTTGCCTGCCATGACTCCAAGCCCGCCCGGCAGCCGTGCGCTCAGCGCCGTGCCGCCGCCCTCATTCACCACCGCCCACATCCCCTCGCGCATCAGGCGCAGATCGGACTCAGGAATACCGAGCGCAGGCCAATCCTCGGCCCTCACGCCACGTACCAGCCTGCCGTCGATCCCGTGCGTCAGATGGGGCTGCACCGCCCTTCCGGTGGCCAGCCGCGCCGTCATCGTCGCCAGTGAAAGAGGAGTGAGCTGGTAGAAGCCCTGGCCGATGCCGTGCACCACCGTGTCGCCCAGGTTCCAGGGCTTGCCTTGCCGCGTACGCCATTCGCGCGTTGGGACGAAGCCGGATCGGGCGCCCGGCAGTTCGATGCCCGGCTCCACGCCGAGGCCGAGGCGGCGCGCCATGGCGGCGATGCGATCGATCCCGGTGCGCCGCGCCGCCTCGTAGAAGTAGACGTCGCAGGAATGCTTCAGCGCCGCGCGGAGGTCCACGCTGCCATGTCCGCCGCGGCGCCAGCAGTGGAAGCGGGTGTCGCCCAGGTCGTAGTGTCCTGGGCAATGAACGCGTTCCGCCGGGGTCATCGTCTTGGCTTCCAGCGCCGCCAGACCCACCACCATCTTGAAGGTGGAGCCTGGCGCGTAGAGGCCGTTGGTGGCCTTGTTGATCAGCGGTGTGGCGCGGCTGCGTGTCCATTCACGCCATTGCGCCGCAGAAATACCGGAGGAGAACAGGTTGGGATCAAAGGAAGGTTGGCTGGCCATGGCCAACACCTCGCCATTCTGTGCATCCAGCACCACAACGCTGGTGCCCTCCTCGATGCGGCCGCGCACGGCCTTCTGCAGTTCGGCATCGACCGAGATCTGCACGTCCTGCCCGCGTACGCCTTCGCGCCGGTCCAGCTCGCGGATCACACGGCCAACAGCATTGACCTCCAACTCCATCGTCCCGGCACGGCCGCGCAAGGTGCGCTCGTGGAAGCGCTCGATGCCGGCCCGGCCAACACGGATTCCAGGCAGGGTGAGCAGCGGATCGTCATCCATGTCGGCCTCGGCAGGCGGTGCCACATAGCCCACCACATGCGCCAGGTGCTCGGCATAGGGATAGTCGCGCGTGGTGCCGACATCGACGCTGATGCCGGGCAGGTCAGGCGCGTTGACCTCGATCCGCGCCATCTCCTCCCAGCTCAGGAATTCCCGCACCACCACGGGGACGAAGCGGCGGCGGCGGCGCACGTCGCGCTCGATCCTGGCCCGCTCGCCCTCCGTCAGCGGCAGCAGCTGGCTGAAGGTGTCGAGCGTGGCCGACACGTCCTCCGCCTCCTCGGCGGTCAGCAGCACGCGCCAGTTCAGGTCGTTGGCGCCGATGACCCGCCCGGCACGGTCCAGGACCCGGCCGCGGGGCGGCGCCAGCAGGCGGGTGGAGATGCGGTTGGACTCGGCCAGTGTCGCGTAGCGGTCGCCTTCCTCCAGCTGCAGCTTTTGCAGCCGATAACCCAGGAAGCCGAACAGCCCGACCTGCCCGGCGCCGAGCAGCAGGGCGCGCCGGGTGAACACGGTGCGGCGCCGCTCCTCGTCGCGCTTGCTCATGGCACCATCCGCATCACAGAGCCTCTGTGCGCTGCATGGCGCGGTGCGCCCTGGTCAGCACCGCCGCCAGCAGGGGATACAGGCCTAGGCAGAGCAGGAACTGCACCACCCCCGCCCACCAGGGGGGCAGACGCCAGCCCAGCAGCGCCTGCATGGCATAGCCCAGCAGCGCGGCAGCTGCCGCGAATGCCCCATAGGCCAGCCACACCCGCCAGAAGGGCTGCCTCACCAGGTGGCGTCGCAGCCGGAGCGCGGCGGCATGCGCCAGCAGCGCCGTCAGGATGCCGATGCCGAGGGGGGAGAAACCCAGCAGATCCTGCAGCAGCCCCAACAGGAAGCAGAGCGGCGGCGGCAATGCGGCCGGGCGGAACATGGACCAGAAGAAGACGCAGCCCAGCATGACGGCCGGCACGGCGCTGGGCAGGCCCACCGGGGCGGCGGCCAACACCATCAGCAGAGCGGTCCCGGCAGCGGGAAACGCCGTACGGGCGAGCATGTCGAGCCGCCGCAGCAGCAGAAACAACGGAGGGGGCGCGCGATCCATCATGCGCTTACCTTCAACGGCGTGGCCGTGGCTCGGGACGCGCCACCGCCTCAGGCGGCAGGATGCCGGTGAGGCCAAAATCGAAGATGCGCAGCATGTCGAGCCGGTCCAGGCGGGCAAACAGTTCCACCTCCTGCGCGCCGTTGGCCGAGCGGCGGACGATGCCGACCGGCAGCCCGGCGGGAAACACTCCGGCTTCGGCGCTGGTCACCACACGCTCGCCCTCCCGCGGCTGAGTATCGGCCGGCATGTGTTCAAGGCGGGGACGCGCCGTGTTGGTGCCGGCGAGGATGGCGCGGGCGCGGCTGCCTTCCAGCGTCACGGGGATGCGGCTGTTCATGTCGGTCACCAGCAGCACGCGGGCGGAACGGCTGCCGAGCTCGGTGACGCGCCCCGCAAGGCCGCGGTCGTCGAGCGCCACCTGTCCCTTGCGCAGCGCGCTGCCCGGTGGAACGGCCAGCAGCACGGCCTGGGCGTAGGTCCCCCCCGCATCGGCCACGACGCGCGCCGTGTGGTATCGCGCCGGTGCCTCGGGCAGATAGCCGAGCTGGCGGCGCAGCAGCGTATTTTCCGCCTGCAGTGACAGCGCGGCAGCCTGCCAGCGGTGCAGCCGGTCGTTCTCCTCTCGCAGCCTGGCATTCTCGGCGCGCATATCGCGCCATTCGCCCAGCGACTGCCAGGTTTCGCGCACCGCCGTCACCGGCTGCGCGGCCAGGCCGTAGATCGGGGCCAATGTATCGGCCACCGCCATGCGCAAGCGTTCGACGATCTGGATGTCAGCCTTGCCGAGCAGCGCGGTGCCCAGCGCGGCGGCAATCAGCACCGGCAGGGAAAGGCGTGACAGGGCCTGACGCAGCGGAATGCTGAGACGGATCACGCGGCCTCCAAGCGCCCTCAATCAGCGGGCGAGCGCAATATAGCGCGGCTCGCTCCTCAATACATCGAGGACAGGACGTGCCGCAGCCGCTTCATCTCATCCAATGCCCGGCCTGTGCCCAGCGCGACACAGGCCAATGCATCATCGGCTACCGAAACAGGAAGGCCGGTCGCGTCGCGCAGGACCTCATCCAGTCGCTGCAGCAGCGCACCGCCGCCGGTCAGCACGATGCCCTTGTCCACGATGTCCGCGGAAAGCTCCGGCGGCGTGTTCTCCAGCGCCACCTTCACCGCCTCGATGATCTGGGTCACCGGCTCGGCAATGGCCTCGGCCACCTGGCGCTGGTTGATCACCACCTCCCGCGGCACGCCATTCATCAGGTCACGGCCCTTGACCTCGGTGGTCGGTCCTTCCTGGCCCTCCAGATAGGCGGCGGCACCGATCTCCATCTTGATCCG
This sequence comes from Teichococcus globiformis, assembly GCF_042646265.1. Lineage (NCBI taxonomy): Bacteria > Pseudomonadati > Pseudomonadota > Alphaproteobacteria > Acetobacterales > Roseomonadaceae > Roseomonas > Teichococcus globiformis. The sequence goes on along the minus strand of NZ_JBHRTN010000018.1, from coordinate 122,126 downwards.
CTCGGCCGTGCTCTCCCCGATCAGCAAGTTGAAGTGCCGACGGATGTAGCTGATGATCGCCTCGTCCAGCTTGTCGCCCCCGACACGCACCGAGCGCGCATAGACGATGCCGCCGAGCGAGATGATCGCGACCTCCGTGGTGCCACCACCGATATCGACGATCATGGAGCCCGAAGGTTCCGTCACCGGCAATCCGGCGCCGATCGCCGCCGCCATCGGTTCCTCAATCAGCAGCACCTTGCGCGCTCCCGCCGATTCGGCGCTTTCCTGAATGGCGCGGCGTTCGACGGCGGTGGAGCCCGAGGGCACGCAGACGATGATCAGGGGCGAGGCGAAGCCGCGGCGGTTATGCACCTTGCGGATGAAATGCTTGATCATCTCCTCCGCCACTTCGAAATCGGCGATCACGCCGTCGCGCAGCGGCCGGATGGCGGCGATGTTGCCCGGCGTGCGGCCCAGCATCATCTTCGCCTCCTCGCCCACCGCGAGCACCTGTTTGCGGCCGCGGATATCGGCGATGGCGACCACCGAGGGCTCGTTGAGCACGATGCCCCGGCCCTTCACATAGACCAGCGTGTTGGCGGTGCCGAGATCGATAGCCATGTCGGCCGAGAGGAAGCCGAACAACCGGGAGAACATGCGGGGAACCTTCCGGGCGAATCACGCCGGCGAGAGCCTGACGCCGTGGCTTAAACCGGGCTTGCCCGGCGCTCAAGGCGCAATCGCCTGTGGCGCAACCCGGACGTCCAATTCGCGTTTCTGTGGTGACGATCTTGCAACTTTCGGAGGATTGCAGTTCATGCGCCGATCCACCCTCGCGGTTCTGGCCGTTGCAGCGCTCGGCCTGTCGGCTTGCGGCTACAGCACGGGCGATCGCGCAGCCTCGGGCGGCCTGCTGGGCGCCGGTACGGGTGCCGCGATCGGCTCCTTTTCCGGCAATGCCGGGGCGGGGGCACTGATCGGCGGCGCGGCAGGTGCCGCTGGCGGTGCGCTGACCGGCCCGGACTCTGTTAATCTGGGGCGCCCGGCCTGGCGGTGACGCCGGCACCTCACCTCGCTCGCTAAGCCTTCCTGCGGCCCCATCCATTCCGGATGGGGCCGCAGCTTATTGCGGCCCGTCAGGCGGCGCGCCGGGTCGGCTTTTGCAAGGCGGCCTGCACCCGGCGCTGCAAGCCCGCAAGATTTTCATGCAGCTCGCCCTCGGCGGCGGCGGCCATAGGCTCGGTGGCATGGAAACGCCATGCCAAGGCGAGGTCCGGCGCCGCCGGGATGACGGCGATGGCCACCCCCACGAAACGGCCGCCAATCTCAACAGGACGGGAACGGATCATCAGAAACCTGCTGGCCCTGCCGGGACCCAATCCGGGTTCGGATCGGGTCCGGATCGGAAATTGCGGTGCTGAGCAGATGACAGTTCGGGATCCGTTCCACAAACGCGGCCTGCGCGGGCCACCCTGTACACCGCCGCATGGCCGCAACGGAACTCCTACATCTCCACCCATTCGCGCAGCAGGTTATGGTAGCTGGCCGTCACCCCGAGCACACCGGGGTGCGCGTCTCCCAGATCGGCGCGCAGACGAATGATGGACATGTCCATCTCGTGCAGCAGTCGGCGTTGCTGGTCCGACTTCACCATGGATTGCGTCCAGAAGAACGAGGCCCAGCGGCTGCCGCGCGTGACGCGCTCGACCCGATGCAGGCTGGTCGCAGGGTAGAGCACCATGTGCCCTGCCGGCAGCTTCACTCGTTGCGCGCCATAAGTGTCCTCGATCACCAGTTCGCCGCCGTCGTAATCCTCTGGGGGCGTCAGGAACAAGGTGGAGGAAACATCCGTGCGGATGCGTGCGCCCGTTCCCGGCACCGGGCGGATGGCGTTGTCCACATGGGCGTGAAAGGTCATACCCACATCATAGCGGTTGAACAGCGGCGGGAAGACCTTGAGTGGCAGGGCGGCGGTGGCGAACAGTGGCGAACGGCCCAGCGCCTGCAGAACGATCTCGGACAGCTCGCGTCCTGCGGCGCTGTCCTGCGGCACCTGGAGATTGTGCTTGGCCGGCGCGGATTGATCGCCTGCCGTGACCTTGCCATCCACCCAGCCGGCGGCTTCCAACACCCGCCGGCAATAGACGACCTCCTGCAAGGTCAACACATCGGGGATCTGCACCAACATGGCGGCGCCTTTCAGCGAAGGTTCATGCCGAGGCCGAGCCAGCCCGGGTGTCGCCACCGGCCCGGCTGTCGGGCTCAGAAATCGGCGGCAAGGGTGAACAGAACGGTCCGCCCGGGAGAGGGGATGGCCCGGGTGTTGAAGGCGGCGTCGTAGTTCAAGGCGTCGCCCAGATTGTACCCGTTCACCTGGATGCGGAGATTGTTGTTGATCCGGTGCGAAATCACCGCGTCGAACACCAGATTGTCCGGCAGTTCCGCTGTGTTGGCCGCGTTGGTGTAGACCTGCCCGCGCCAGGTGACGCCGCCGCCCAGCGTCAGGTTCCAGGGTCCGTTGCGGTTGAGCTCATAGGTGGTCCAGAGCGAGGCCGCGTTTTCGGGGACATACTGAACGCGCTTGCCCAGGTTCGCGGGATTGGTCGACTCGCGGGTTTCGCTGTCCATGGCTGTGTAGTTGGCGTTGATCGTCCAGCCCGGCGTCACCTGGCCGGTCACGCCGATCTCGATGCCCTGGTTGCGCTGCTTGTCGCTGCTGGCGAGCAGCGTGCCATCCGGCTGCGTCTGCGTCGCGTTGTCCTTCTCGATCCGGTAGAGCGACCCGTACACACCGAGCCGGTTGCCGAGAAGGCCGAGCTTGGCACCGAGCTCCCACAGAGTGTTTCGCTCGGGGTCGTAGCCGCCGGCGTTGGCATTCGCGGTGCCGGGCTGCGTAGTGAACAGGAAGCCCGGCGGGGTGGTCGAGGTCGAGTAGGTGGCGTAGTAGGTCTGGCCGGATGTCGGCTCCCAGACAACCGATGCGCGCGGGTCGACCGTGGTGTGCCCGGTGTCGATGGAGCTGCGCGTTCCCGTCGCGAAAGTGGTGGTGTCGTAATCCGTCTCGAACCGCGCCACGCGCACGCCGCCGATCAGCGAGACCTCCGGCGTCAGCCACAGCCGCTCATTGATGAAGCCGGCATAGGTGGTCACGCCGGCGCTCCGGCTGTTGTTCGGCGAGCCGCGCTCCAATGCGATGTCAGCGTTGCTGCCAAAGATCGGGCTGGTCGGACGCGTGCCGACGATGTTGTATCCGGTGCGGTCGAAATCCTCGTAGGACACGTCAATGCCGCCCACCAGCTCGTGCCGCAGCGGCCCGGTGGTGAAGCGGGCCGTGGCCTGGACGACGTTCTGGATCGCCCAGCTTTCCTGATGATAAGGGTTGCCTGCGCCGCCCACCGTGACGGTCCCTGCCGGATTGCGCGCGAAGAACGCGTTGACACAGGACAGTCCGCCTCCGGTGGCGCAACTCGGCACCGAGTAGGCGAAGTCGCGGTCGATGAAGGACAGCCGGGTGTCGTTTGACACGGTCAGCCAGTCATTGACGGTGTGGCTCAGCCGGGCGGTCAGGGTGTCGACTGTCACTTCATCGCGATCGCTGTCGAAGCCGTACCACTGGCTGCGCGGCAGGCCGTACTCGTTCATCGGCCGCAGCACCGCGCCGCCGGAGCGCGCGATCATCGGGATGCCGCCATCCGTCGCGCGGTCGTATTCGTAGTGCAGGTAGTGCAGCGAGAAGGTGGTGTCTGTGCCGAGGCCGAAGGCGATGGAAGGCGCGATACCCCAGGCGCGGCGGTCAAGCTCGCGCCGGCCCACCTGGCGGCTGGACTGCCCCATCATGTTCAGGCGCAGCGCCGTGGTCTGACCGATCTGCTGGTTGAGGTCGAGCGTGCCGCGCGCGTAGGGGCCCATTCCCCCGGTTGCCGTGCCGCCATAGTTGTTCCCCAGCTGCGGCAGACGCGTGCCCACCGCGACGCCGCCGCCGACCGAGCCAGTGCCGAGCGCGTAGCCCGATGGTCCCTTCAGCACCGCCACGTCCTCGTAGGTGAAGGCGTCGCGCTGGTAGGCGCCGAAATCCCGCAATCCATCGACGTAGATGTCGTTCTGCGCTGCGAAACCGCGGATGCGGAACTGGTCACCCGCCACGCCGCCATTGCCTTCGCCGGCGGAAAGGGTGATGCCAGGAACGTTGCGCAGCGCCTCCTCCAGCGTGGTGACGTTTTGCTGCTCCAGCACCTCCCGCGGGATCACGTTGATGGTTTGTGGCGTGTCCTGCACAATTCCCGGCAGGCGGCCCACATTGGTGCCGCGCCTCAGGGTGTTGGGCGGAAGCTCCGCCTCCACATCGACCTGCGGCAAGGCCAGCGCGTTCCCCGTGGCCGGCGCGTTGGTGCCCTGCGCCAGCGCGATGCCGGGCAGGCCGACCGCCAGCCCGGCCATCCAGGCCGCATGCGGAGCGGCGCCTCTCGCGCAGCTTTGGTTCACGCCGGCCTGCCTGCTCATGAGCCTGGATTTTCCGTAAATGAGAATGCGTCGCATTAGCTATTTTGCAAACGGGAGCGCGTCAATTGCGGCGCAGATTACGAATAGGTAAGAATTGCGTTCCATGGTCCGGCGGTTCCGGCCAAGCCTGTTCCCGTCGCGGTGCGGGTGGGGCATGATGGCGGGCGCCCCCCGGCGCTCCCAGCCGCCGATCCGGGTGCGCGACGACCCGCGGATGGCGGGTCGATGCGCATCGCCCCGCCGCTGGCCTTGTGGACGCTCTTCGCCATGCGCCTTTCCCGCCGCGCTGCCCTGACGATCCCGGCGCTTCTGCTGCCGGGCCGCGGCGCCTTGGCGGCGGCGCCGGATGACGCAGCCTTACGCGCCCTCAACCGGGCCGTGGTGGAGCAGGGGGTGCTGCCGGGCTATCGCCGTTTCACCTCGGCCACGGCCAACCTGACAGCGCGCCTGGATGCACTGGCGCGCGATCCGACCGAGCCGGGCCCCTTGGCGGCGGCGCGAGAGGGCTTCGCCGACACCATGCTGGCCTGGCAATCGGTGCAGCATATTCGTTTCGGCCCGGCCGACCTGTTCAGCCGCCATGCCAGGGTGCAGTTCTGGCCCGACCCGGAGGACAGGGTGGGGCAGGATCTGGCCCGCGCCATTGCCACCCGCGACACCACCGTGCTGGAAGCCCGGCCCCAGGCGCTGGGCCACGTCACCACACGGGGCCTGCCGGCCTTGGAGCGGCTGTTGTTCGGGGAGGGTGCGGCGGCCGGGCTCGCGGCGGGCGATGCCGGGGCCGGGTATCGTGCCGCATTGCTGCGCACCATCGGCGGCAATCTGGCGACGCTCGGCCGCGACCTCCTGGCTGGCTGGACCGGCGGCGAAACACCGCAGGCGGCAGCGATGACCGAGCCTCGCGCGCCTTATGCCACCCCGCGCGATGCCACGCTGGATCTGCTTCGGGCGCTGCACGCCGCGCTGGAGGCGGTGGCGGGGCCGAAACTGGCCCCCGCCCTCCGGAACTCGGCTGCGGCAGCCGACCCGCAGCAGCTTGAATGCTGGCGATCACGGCTCTCAGGTCAGGCGATCCGCGTCAACGTGGAGGCCATCCGCGCGATGACGACGGGCATGCTGCCGGCGCTGGAAGCGGCCGGTGCGGGCGAACTGGTGCTTCGTCTGCGTCAATCCCTGGATCTGCTGGACGCCGGCACCGCCGCCTTTCACCTCCCCCTGGAGGAGGCGATCGGCGATGAGGCACGGCGCGCCGCCCCGTTGCAGGCGCGGGACGAGGCCGCATCCCTGCGCCTGTTGCTGGCGCAGCGGCTGGTGCCGGCGCTCGGCCTGCCTGCCTCCACCTCCCTGACCGAGGATGGAGGCATCGCCGCACCGCCGGCGCCACCCCGCTGAAGCATGGCAGCGGTACTCCGGCGGTCGGTTTGCAATGCGGCATGGGGGGAGTAGGAGGGTGCCCGGAGTGTCCGGCACACCATGGCCGTAACAGGATGAGCGACATGAAGCCTCCCCCCAGCCAGGGCCTCGAGGATCTCCTGGAGGGTTATCACCGCTTCCGTGCCGAAATCTGGCCGGAGCGGCGCAAGCTGTTCGAGACGCTGGCCCGGGACGGTCAGGCGCCCCGTGCCCTGGTGATCGCCTGCTCCGACAGCCGCGTGGATCCAGGCATGGTGTTCAACGCCGCGCCGGGCGAATTGTTCATTGTCCGCAACGTCGCCAACCTGGTGCCGCCCTACAAGCCGGATGGCGATTACCACGGCACCTCGGCGGCGATTGAGTTTGCCGTTTCGGTGTTGGAGGTGCCGCGCATCATCGTGCTGGGCCATGCGATGTGCGGCGGCGTCAAGGCTCTGCTCAGCGGCTTCCCGGCCGGCACCAAGGATTTTGTCGAGCCCTGGATGACCGGCATCGCCGCCGAGGCTCGCCGTCGGACCCTGGCCTGCGCCGCCGTCGACGCGGAGGAGGCGCAAGCCCAGTGCGAGCTGGAAACGGTGAAGCTTTCGCTCCGCAACCTCCTGACCTTTCCTTTCATCAGCGAGCGCATTGCCTCCGGCAGCCTCAGTGTTTATGGCGGCTCCTTCGACATCCGCACCGGCATCTGGTCTCGGCTGGTGGACGGCAAGTTCCTGCCGATGGCTTGATGCGGGCTCGCCTGCGGCCGCATTCGCCGCGGCTCTCCCGCCTATGGTGGCCGGCAGGTGGACAGCGAGGGGAGGGCCGGCTATCGCCCGGTCGCCTCAACCTGCGGCAGAATGCCGGCCCGCCGCAACCGTGGCGCCCAGGCGGCGTTGCCCCGTCGCCCCAACTTGCCGTTCCACCCTCCACCCCGTTCGCACCCGAGGAGAAAGGGCCATCGTGACCCGCCGCGAAGCTCTGCTTGCCACCCTTTCCCTGACAGCCCTCACCGTCACGGACGGGCCGATCCGGGCTGCGGTCCCCGGCGGCCGGAATGGCGGCCAGAACAGTGGCGGCCTGCCCGGCCCTACGCCCTTCGACGGCAACACGGTGCGCGAGATCGCCCGCGCCATCGCCCAGGAACCCTACAAGGCTCCGCCCGAGGATCTGCCGCGGGAAATCGCCGACCTCAGCTACGATCAGTACCGCGACATCCGATTCAATGTGGATCGTTCCTTCTGGCGGCCGCAGAAGCTGCCCTTCGAGATGCAGCTCTTCCATCGCGGCTTTCTCTACAAGCCGAAGATCGACATCTACGACGTGGCCGCAGGGCAGGCGAACCCGGTGCTGTACGACCCCGCCTTGTTCAGCTTCCAGAATTTGCAGCGCCCGGAACCGGGCAATCTCGGCTTTGCCGGTTTCCGCCTGCACGCGCCGCTGAACCGTCCGGATTACTATGACGAGGTCTGCTCCTTTCTCGGCGCCTCATACTTCCGGGCCGTGGCGAAGTCGCAGATCTATGGCCTTTCGGCGCGTGGCCTCGCTATCGGCACCGGGGATCAGAAGGGGGAGGAATTCCCGTTGTTCCGCGCCTTCTGGGTGGAGCGCCCGCGGGAAGGCGTGAATGCCGCGCAGGTGCATGCGCTGCTCGACAGCCCGTCCTGTTCCGCGGCGTTCCGCTTCGCCATCCGCCCGGGCGAATCCACCATCTTCGACGTGGAAACCAGCATCTTTCCGAGGCAGGACATGGCCACGGCCGGGATCGCGCCGCTGACCTCCATGTTCTGGTTCTCGCCGCTGAATGCGACGGGGCGCGACGAATGGCGCCCGGCGGTGCATGACTCGGATGGGTTGCTGATGGCAACGGGCCGGGGAGAGCGCATCTGGCGCCCGCTGAACAACCCGCGTGACCTGCAGATCTCCTATTTCGGCGATGTCAATCCGCGCGGCTTCGGGTTGATGCAGCGGCGCCGCGACTTCGCCTCCTACGAGGATCTGGAGGCCCGCTACGAAAGGCGTCCAAGCCTGTGGATCGAGCCGATCGGCGACTGGGGCGAGGGCGTTGTGCAACTGGTGGAGATCCCCACCCAGGGCGAGATCCACGACAACATCGTGGCCTTCTGGCGCCCCAAGGCGCCGCTGCGGGCCAAGGCGGAGTACCGCTTCACCTACCGGATGCACTGGTGCGACGAGGCGCCAAAGGTTCCGCAGCTCGGGCGCATCACCATGGCGCGGTCGGGAGCCAACTTCCAAAGGGATGGACGCCAGGTCGTCCTGGAAGTGACCGGCGGCGCGCTCGAGAGCCTGCCCGAGGACGCGAAGCCGGAACTTTCCGTCAGCACGGATCGCGGTCAGATCCGCAATCCGGTGGTGCATCGCAATCGTGAATCCGGAGGTTGGCGCATCAGCTTCGAGCTGCATCCGGGTAATGAACGCGTGGCCGAATTGCGGGTCGATCTGAAGCACAACGAACGCCCCGTCGCAGAGACGATGCTGTACCGATGGACCGCGTGACGCCGGAAGGCTGTTGGCGGGCATTGCCGCCCGAGCATGAACTTTCGATGCCGGTGCAGTCGCTGCGTGCCAGGGCTGCCCGGCGGGAAGGCGGCATGCCCTCGCGGCCGGGCGGCTTGTGGCTGCGGCGCCTGCTGGTGATCGGGCTGGCCCTGGCGCTGACCGCCTATGGCGCGCGGGAAATGTGGCTGGTGCTGGGCAGCGGGCAGCCGACGCCGCTGCAGGCCTTTGTGCTGATCCTGTTCGTGGTGCTTTTCGCCTGGATCGCCCTGTCTTTCACCAGCGCCTGCTGCGGCTTCATCCGCCTCTTGCTGGGGCCGGACCGGCGCCTGGGCATCCAGCCCGACGGGCCGCCGCCTATGCCGGGTGTGCGAACGGCGCTGCTGATGCCGACCTATAACGAGGATCCGTCGCGTGTCATGGCGGGGCTGCAGGCGATCCATGAATCGCTGGCCGAGGCCGGCGCGCTGCATCGCTTCGACATCTTCATCCTCAGCGACAGCACCGAGCCCGCTGCCTGGATCGCCGAGGAAGCGGCCTTTCTCGCCCTGCGCGAGCGGACAGGCGACCACGAGCGCATCTTCTACCGTCGTCGCCCCAAGAACACCGAGCGCAAAGCGGGCAATATCGCGGACTGGGTGCGACGCTGGGGCGGTGCCTATCCGCAGATGCTGGTTCTCGACGCCGACAGTGTCATGGAGGCCGATACCATCCTGCGCCTTGCCGACGCCATGGAGCGTCATCCGGATGTGGGATTGATCCAGACCCTTCCCATCATCGCGGGCGGCAACACGCTGTTTGCACGGATGCAGCAATTCGCCGGACGGGTCTATGGTCCGCTGATTGCCGAGGGCATCGCGTGGTGGCACGGTTCGGAAGGCAATTACTGGGGCCACAATGCCATCATCCGCACACGGGCCTTTGCCGACGCGGCAGGCTTGCCGGAACTGGCGGGACGCAAGCCCTTTGGCGGCCACATCCTGAGCCACGACTTCGTGGAAGCCGCGCTGCTGCGTCGCGCCGGCTGGGCGGTGCACATGGTCCCCTGGCTGCGCGGCACCTATGAGGAAAGCCCGCCCTCGCTGATGGACCTTGCCATCCGCGACCGGCGCTGGTGTCAGGGCAATCTGCAGCATGCGGCCGTGCTGCCGGCACGCGGGCTGCACTGGGTCAGCCGCATGCACCTGCTGACCGGCATCGGTTCCTATATCACTGCGCCGGTCTGGCTGCTGTTCCTGTTCTGCGGCGTGCTGCTGGCCATCCAGGCGCGCTTCATCCGCCCGGAATACTTCCCTGCCGGGCCAACACTGTTTCCCCAATGGCCGGTGGTCGATCCGGTGCGCGCCATGTGGGTGTTCATCGGCACCATGGCGCTGCTGCTGCTGCCCAAGCTGATGGCCTGGGTTGCCCTGCTGTTCCACGGCCGGGACCGGCGCGGCAGCGGCGGCGCCATCCGGGCCTTCCTGTCCATGCTGGTGGAAACCGTTGTTGCCGGATTGCTGGCGCCCGTGACGATGCTGACGCAATCGGTGGATGTGCTTTCCATCCTGATGGGCCGCGATTCCGGCTGGAACGCGCAAAAGCGTGATGACGGTTCGCTGCCCTTCGGCCAGGTGGCGCGGCTGTACTGGAAGCATACCGTGTTCGGCCTAGCCTTTGGCGCGGCAGCCTGGCTCGTTTCGCCCTACTTGGCGTTGTGGATGTCGCCGGTGGTGCTGGGGCTGGCACTGGCCATTCCGCTGGCCGCCTGGACGGCCCGGCGCTCGGTGGGCGTGGGGCTGCGCCGGCTGGGTCTGCTTCTGACGCCGGAAGAGCATGACACGCCGAAGGTGCTGCGCCGCGCCCGCGCCTTGCAGCGCGAGTTGCTGGAGGCGCAGGAGGCTGTTTCTCCTGGGCCTGGTCGCCTGTTCCGCGAATCCGGCCTGCTGGAGGCACATCGCCGTATGCTCCCGGCACCACGGCGCCCACGCCTTGACCCTTTCGATCCGGCCTTGCTGATCGGCCTGGCCAAGGTGGACGAGGCAGAGGATCTGGACAGCGCGCTGCGCGGCCTCAGCCGTGCGGAGACGGCCGCGGTGCTGGCCGATGCACGAGGCGTGGCACGGCTGGAGGAGTTGGCCGCGCGCGGATGAACGCGCCGATCCGGCTCCATCCGGTGCCTGTTTCAGGGCGCGGTGACCGGGCCGCTTCGCCGCCCCTGGTCGCCAATGCCAGCAAAAGGATCGGCGGCAGGCCGATAACCACCAGCGCCAAGGCCGCCACCGCGCCTTCCTCATAGGTGCCGCGTGCGGCCTCGGCATACAGGGCAGTGGCAAGGGTTTCCACGTTCAACGGCCGCAGCATCAGCGTTGCCGGAAGCTCCTTCATGGCGTCCAGCAGCATCAGCAGCGCCGTGCCCGCCATGGCCGGCAGCAGCAGCGGCAGATGCACGCGTCGCAACAGCCATCCGTCATGCGCGCCCATCGCCCGGGCCGACCAGTCCGTTTCCCGCCGGATACGGGCATAGGCGGCGTCCAAACCACCGGCGGGCACGGCCAGGAAGCGGATCACATAGGCGGCCACAACCGCCGCCACACTGCCCGAAAGCAGGGGCGGAGCCCAACGCCCAAGCAGCCCTGCCAGGGCATCAAGCTGCCCCAGAGCCACGATCAGTCCCACTGCCGCCACTCCGCCCGGCAGGGCATAACCCATCATCCCGAGCCTCAGCAGCGTGCCACCCAGGCGGCGGCGGGAACCGTCGAGCCGTGCCGCGAAAGCCAGGGCGAGCGCCATGGGCATGGCGCAGGCGCAGGCAAGACCCGCCAGCATGGCGCTGTTGCCGGCCCAGCGCCAAAGGTCCGGCGGCAGGCCGAACTCCACCACCCGCACCGAGGCCGCCCAGCAAAGGTAGGCCAGCGGCACGCCGCAGCCCAGCATCACGGGCAGGGCGCAGCCAAGGGTTGCGGCCCATCCGGCCAGGGGCGGCAGAGGCCGCAACTCCGGCCGGCCGGGCGTCGCTGTTTCGCGCCCGCCATGCCGTCGTCCCCAGCGTTCCATCCACAGCACCACGGCAACCAAAGCCAGAAGCAGCAGCGCGATCTGCGCCGCCCCTTCCAGCGATGAACGGGTGATCCAGGTGACATAGACCGAGACGGTCAGGGTTCGAAGGCCCAGGAATTCACTGGCGCCAACATCGTTCAGCGCCTCCATCAGGGCCAGCGCGGTGCCGACCGCGATGGCCGGCCGGGCCAACGGCAGGCCGATGCGGCGGAACAGCCGCCAGCCGCCCGCCCCCGCGGCGCGGCCAGCGCGCAGCATCTCCATGCCCTGCGTCAGGAAGGCGATGCGGGCCGTCATGTACACATAGGGGTAGAGCACCAGCCCCATCACCAGAATGCAGCCCCAGGCCGAGCGGATCTCGGGCAGGGGGATGGCGCGGGGATCGGTGAGGCCGAGCATGCGGCGGAGGCCCGTCTGCACCGGTCCGGCAGGGTGCAGGACGTCGAGCCAGGCATAGGCCGCGACATAGGTAGGCAATGCCAGCGGCAACACCAGCGCCACACACAGCAGCCGTCGGCCCGGGAAGCGGTAATTGCTGGTGAGCCAGGCCGTACCCGTGCCCACCAGCACCACGAACAGTCCGACGCCGCCCAGAAGCACCAGCGTCTCGGTCAGCGCCTGGGGCAAGACAAAGCGGAGCAGATGAGGCCATAGATCGCCCGAGCCATGTGCCGCCACCGCCACCAGGGCGAACAGCGGCAACAGCACGGGCACGGCCGACAATCCAGCGAGAAGGCGTGGGATCATGGCCCGTCTTGCGGAGGGGAGGGCAGCATGGGCCTCAGGTCAACGATCGAACCCGACCTCGTCCACGATGCGGCTGGCCTGGGCCCGCCGTGCGGCAATCTCGGTCAAGGAAACGCTGTCCACCTTCAGGGGGCCGAAGCCCGCAACGAGCGGGTTCAGCGGAGCATCCGGGCGGACGGGGTTCTCGAAATTGGCTTCGGCATAGACGCCTTGAGCCTCAGGTGACACCAGGAACTCCAGAAACCGCACTGCCTCGGCCCTGTTCGGCGCATGGCGCGCCACCACGGCGCCGGACACGTTCACCGCCGCGCCATCCCGCGGCAGAACCACGCGGATCGCCTGGCCCCAGCCGCGCTGCTCATCCCCGCCCCGGCCCGAGAGCATCAGCCCGACATAGTAGGTGTTGGCGAGGCCGATGTCGCAAAGCCCCGCCATGATGTCGCGCGCCACCTCGCGGTCGCCGCCCGCGGCGCGGCGGGCGAGGTTGCCCTTCACCGCGGTCAGGTAGTCTCGCAGCCACGGCTCTCCGTGCTTCACCATGAGCCCGGAAAAGAAGGCGGTGTTGTAGGGGTGCTGGCCTGAGCGGATGCAGACCTTTCCTTTGAAGCGCGGATCGGCAAGGTCCTCGTAGCGCAGCTTCGCCGCATCGGCCTCGCTGACGCGCTCGCGCGAGACGTAAAGGGCGCGGGCACGTGCGGACAGGGCGAACCAGCGACCATCCGCGTCGCGCAGGCCCGGCGGAATGGCTTCCTCCAGCACGGGGGAGCGCACCGGCTGGGACAGGTTGCGGTCCACCAGCTCCATCAGGTTGCCGATGTCGACCACCATGGCGATGTCGGCAGGCGAGCGCTCACCTTCCGAAGCCAGGCGCTCGGCCAGCCCACCCTGCACGAAGACCGTGTTGACCCGCGTGCCGGTCTCCTGGGTGAAGCGTTCCAGCAGTGGCCGGATCAGGCCCGGCTCCCGCGTGGTGTAAAGGTTGAGCTCGGCCGCCGACGCGGCAGCCGGAAGGGCGAGGGCCAGCGCGAGGGCGCCGAGAAGGCGACGAACAGGCATGGATTGTTCCGGATCAGGGAGGGCTCATGGAGGAGCGTTAATGAGTTTCACTCGCAGGTCAAGCCACCGCGTCGGCGGTTTCAGGTGCCCAGCGCCGCGTCCAGGCGATCCACCACCTGCTGCAGCCGCCGGTTCAGCGCCGTGAGTTCCTCCTCGGAAAGGCCGGAACGCTGCTGCATGGTTTCGCCCAGGCACGAGCAGCGGCGCAGCAGCGCCTTTCCGGAATCGGTCAGCCAGACATGCACTTGCCGTTCATTCTCGGGCCCGCGCCGCCGCTGCACCAGCGAGGCCTGCTCCATCCGCCGCGCCAGAGGGGTGATGGTGCTGGATTCCAGCGCCAGTCTCTGGGCGATGGCGCCGATCGAGAGGCCGTCCGCTTCCTCCAGTGCGCTGAGCACAAGGTATTGCGGATAGGTGATCCCCAGGGCGTCCAGCATTGGCTTGTAGGTTCGGGTCATGGCCATGCTGGCGCGATACAGGGTGAAGCAGAATTGCTGGCTCAGGCTGCCCTTGGGCGGAGCAGGCAGAGCGGCGCGGGAGGCAGGCATTAATCGTTCTTCCAGGGCATTCGGGCCGAACCCGGCGGCGCGCAATCTTATTGCGATAAGTAATATGGTAATAATTTTCCCTGGACAACGGGCGTAAGATCTCTGCAAGATAAAAATTATCGCGATAATGATTCATGCGGCAGGATGGGTGGCTGAGTGTTGCCCTCCTGATCCTGGATCCGGAAAGGACAGCGCATCATGAGCAGCGGCACCTTCACCACCGAAGACGGCACCGAGATTTTCTTCAAGGATTGGGGCCCGCGCGACGCGCAGGCAATCGTGTTCCACCATGGCTGGCCGCTCAGCGCGGATGACTGGGATGCCCAGATGCTGTTCTTTCTGCACCAGGGGTTCCGGGTCATCGCGCATGACCGGCGCGGCCATGGCCGGTCCAGCCAGACCGAAACAGGCAACGAGATGAACACCTACGCCGCCGACGTCGCCGCCATGGCGCGGCATCTGCGGCTGCGTGGCGCGATCCATGTGGGGCATTCCACCGGCGGCGGCGAGGTCGCGCGCTATGTCGCGCGGCACGGCGCCGAGGCCGCTGTGCGCAAGGCCGTGCTGATCGGCGCCGTGCCGCCGATCATGGTAAGGACACCGGCCAATCCGGGTGGACTGCCGTTGGAAGTGTTTGACGGCTTCCGCGCCGCGCTCGCCGCCAATCGCGCGCAGTTCTTCCGTGAGGTTCCTGAGGGACCCTTCTACGGCTTCAACCGACCCGGGGCGAAGGTGTCGCAGGGTGTGGTCGACAATTGGTGGCGCCAGGGCATGATGGGCGGCACTGTGGCGCATTACGAGTGCATCAAGGCCTTCTCCGAAACCGACTTCACCGAGGACCTGAAGGCGATCGACGTGCCCGTGCTGCTGATGCACGGCGAGGACGACCAGATCGTGCCTATCGATGACTCCGCCCGCATCGGCATCACCTTGCTAAAGCATGGAACGCTGAAGACCTATCCTGGTCTGCCGCACGGGATGGCGACCACTCATGCCGATAAGATCAACGCCGACCTGTTGGCGTTCTTCCGCGGCTGACGCCCTCGACAGCCGCTCCTCCCGGACGCAATTTGACGGCTCGTTTTCTGGCTTCCGGGGGGAACCCATGCAGAACACCGATGAAATCTGGCGTCTGGTCGATGAGCGCAAGGACGCCTTCATCGCGCTCAGCGACCGCGTCTGGGAGATGCCGGAACTGGCTTATGCCGAGTTCCGCTCCGCCGCCGAGCACAAGGCGGCACTTGAAGCTCATGGATTTCGCATCACCGAGAAACTGGCCGGAATTCCGACGGCGCTGATGGGCGAGGCGGGCGAGGAAGGGCCGGTAATCGCCATTCTGGGCGAATACGACGCGCTTCCCGGGCTTTCCCAGGCGGCCGGCGTGGCCGAGCGCCGACCATTGCCGGGCGATGGCGCCGGTCACGGCTGCGGCCACAACCTTCTGGGCGCCGGCGCCATGCTGGCCGCCACAGCCGTGAAGGACTACCTGGAAAAGAACGGCATCAAGGGCCGCGTGCGCTATTACGGCTGCCCGGCCGAGGAAGGCGGCGCCGCCAAGGCCTTCATGGTGCGCGAGGGGGCCTTCAAGGACGTGGACATCGCCATCTCGTGGCACCCGGCGCCCTTCGCCGCGGTGAACGAGCCGAACTCCCTTGCCAACACGCGCATCGACTTTTCCTTCACCGGCCGCGCCAGCCATGCCGCGGCGGCGCCGCACCTGGGGCGCTCGGCGCTGGATGCCGTGGAACTGATGAATGTCGGCGTGAACTACATGCGCGAGCACATGCCGTCCGAGGCGCGCATCCACTACGCCTATCTCGATGCCGGCGGCATCGCGCCCAACGTCGTGCAGGGCTCGGCCAAAGTGCGCTACCTGATCCGCGCCTCCGATCTGCCGATGCTGACCGGGCTGGTGGCGCGGGTGCGCAAGATTGCCGATGGCGCGGCGCTGATGACGGAAACCACTGTTTCCACCCAGGTCGTATCGGCAGTGTCGAACCTGCTCGGCAACTCGCCGTTGGAGCGGGCGATGCAGAACAACATCGAGCGCCTCGGGCCGCCGCCCTTCGACGACGCGGACCGCGCCCTGGCCGCCGAGTTCCAGAAGACGCTGTCCGACGAGGACATCGCCTCCGCCTTCCGCCGCATGGGCGTGCCGGTGCGAAAGGGCGTGCCGCTGGCCGATGAGGTGATCCCGCTGGAGGCAAAGGGCGTCGCCATGGTCGGCTCCACCGATGTTGGGGACGTGTCCTGGGTGGTGCCTACAGTGCAGGCACGCGGCGCGACCTATGCCATCGGTACGCCGGGTCATTCCTGGCAGCTGACGGCCCAGGGGCAATCGCCCCTGGCGCATAAGGGCATGGTGCATGCCGCCAAGATCATGGCTGGCGTTGCGGTGGATGCCTTGTCTGATCCGGCGCTGATCCAGCAAGCCAGGGCCGACTTGAAGCAGCGGACGGATGCCGTGCCCTATGTCTGCCCTCTGCCGGACGACCTGACCCCGCCGATCAAGATGGCTTCCGTCTAGCGTCTTCGAGCGCTCCCGCTCACGGCTTCGCGATGAACGCCATTGCGGAGCCGACACGGGAACGTTACAACCCTTGAGCGATTGCTAACGGCAATCCTTCAACGGGAAAATCCCGTCCAAACTTGGCGGGATGCCCATGCCCGCCATCATGGCGGAGTTTCCCGACGTGTCTGCGATCCTGAACTATTCGGTGCCCGACGATTGGGGTGCCGGCTTCATCGGGCATCTGGAGCTGGTCGGCGGGGCCGGCGGCCTGAATGGCTGGACCATTCGCTTCGACGCTGGGTTCCAGATCACCAACATCTGGGGCGCCGAGATCGTCAGCCATGTCGGCACGGTTTACGTGTTGCGGAACCTCACTTGGAACGCCGTGGTGCCCGAAGGCGGACGCATCGGCCTGGGGTTCCAGGGCAGCGGCAGCAGCACCGCCGGAGGGTTCGTGGTGGGCGATGCCAATGCCGTGCCGCAGCCTCAGCCGGAACCGGAGCCTGAACCTAAGCCGGAACCCCAGCCTCAGCCGCCAGCTCCCGCTTCGCCCGTGCTCAGCCTTGGCCCTGCCAGCATCGCGGAAGGCAATGCGGGCACGGCCGTCCTTGAATTCGTCGTGACGCTGGACCGGCCCGCGACGGTGCCGGTGAGCGTGGCCTACGCCACCGCCGACGGCACCGCCCGGGCGGGCGAGGACTATCTGGCGGTGAGCGGCGTGCTGATCTTTGCGCCGGGGGAGACGAGCCGTGCCGTGACGGTGCCGATCCTGGGCGACAGGCAGGCAGAAGCGGACGAGACCTTCACCCTGTTGCTGGCCAATCCCGTCGGCGCGACGCTTGGTGGCGGCGGACTGGCCATCGGCACCATCCTGGAGGACGACACCATCCCTGGCGGCAACGGGCCGGAACCGGCGCCGCAGCCGGTGATCTCCGTGCGGGACGCCGAGGCGGTGGAGGGCACCCCTGCCGGCGGTGGCGCCGCCGCGGGCTTCTTCAGCACCCATGGCAACCAGATCGTCGATGCCGCCGGGAACCCGGTGAAGATCGCCGGCGTCAACTGGTTCGGCCTCGAAAGCGGCAATTTTGCCCCGCACGGCCTCTGGGTGCGCGGGTACAAGGAGATGATGGACCAGATGAAGGCGGAAGGCTTCAACACCATCCGCCTGCCCTTTTCCTCCGAGCTGCTGCACACCTCCACCGCACCCAACGGCATCGATTTCGGCAAGAACCCGGATCTGCAGGGGCTGCCAGGCCTCGGCATCATGGACCGGATTGTCGACTACGCGGGTGAGATCGGCCTGCGCATCATCCTCGACCATCATCGCGACAGCGCGGGCGCCGGCGCCTCCGGCAACGGCCTCTGGTACGGCGACGGCTACACGGAGGCGCAATGGGTTGCCGACTGGCAGATGCTGGCCGGCCGCTATGCGGGCAACGCCACGGTGATCGGCGCCGACCTGCACAACGAGCCTTATGGCGGCAGCTGGGGCGACGGATCGGCCACCGACTGGGCCGCCGCCGCCGAGCGCGCCGGCAATGCCGCGCTTGCGGCCAATCCGGACTGGCTGATCTTTGTGGAGGGGATCGGCAACTATGACGGTCAGGGCTACTGGTGGGGCGGCAACCTGATGGGCGTTCGCGACCGTCCGGTGGAGCTCGATATTCCCGGCCGGCTGGTCTACTCGGCGCATGACTATCCCAATTCGATCTATGGCCAAAACTGGTTCAGCGGATCGGGTTGGGAAGCCGGGCTGGCTGCCAAGTTCGATGAGATGTGGGGCTACATCTATCGCGAAGGCATCGCCCCGGTTTTCCTGGGCGAGTTCGGCAGCAAGCTGCAGGACCCCAAGGACCTGGTGTGGCTGCAAAAGATCACCGCCTATCTGGCGGGCGATTTCGACGCCGACGGCACGCGCGACATTCCGGCCGGCGAGGAGGGTATCAGCTGGACCTGGTGGTCCTGGAATCCCAATTCCGGCGACACGGGCGGCATCCTCGCCGATGATTGGATGACGGTGATCCCGGCCAAGACCGCTTGGCTTGACCCCTTGATGTTTGATCTGGGCATGCCGGGCGAGGGCGGCACCGGAAGTGACGCCAATCTGCTGCACTTCGCGGTCAGCCTGTCTTTCGCGGCGCAGCACGATGTATGGGTGGATTACGTCACCGTCGCCGGCACCGCCGATGCCCAGGATTTCACGCCCGTCAGCGGAACGCTGCATTTCGCACCGGGCGAAACCAGCAAACAGGTTGCCGTCGCCCTGACACCGGATGCGCGGGTCGAGGGTGATGAGATCTTCACCCTGCAACTGTTGAACGTGCGGGGCGCGGAGTCCGGCCAGATGGTCGGCACCGGCACCATCCGAGACGACGACGCTCCGCCCGCACCGCCGGTTGAACCTCCCCCGCAGCCTCCGGCCGGGCAGGGCGGGCTGGACGGCAGCTTCAGCCTGACGGATGCGTGGGCGAGCGGCTTTCAGGGTCTGGTGGAGCTGGTCAACCGCGGTCCCGCCGATCTCAGCGGCTGGACGGTTCGGTTGAACACCATGGCCGAGATCACTCAGATCTGGAATGCCGAGATCGTCGCCAGCGACATGGAGGGCTATCTGATCCGCAACGCCGCCTGGAACGGCAGCCTTTCCGACGATCAAGAAGTCAGCTTCGGCTTCCTCGGTGTCGGGCCGATGGCGGTGGATCTGGTCTTCGTTTGACGGATTTCTGACCCTGCCCGCACGCAGGCGCGCCCTAGAGCAGGCGCGCCTCGAAGGGCGGGCGCAGGTCGGGGGTGTCGAACTCCAGCACCCATAAATCCGGGTCCCGGTCAACCTGCCGCTGCACATAGGCATCGGCCTCGGCTTCCGGCACAGGGGCCGGACCGGTGCCGCGCATCCAGGCCAGGTTGCCGTCGGGATCACGGGTTTGGGTCAGCACGGTGCACCCATCGCGCCCCCGCAGCAGGCAGAGAATGCCGCCGGCATCATCGTCGCCTCGCCGCAGGACCATGCCCGGACGGCCGGAGAGATCGGCCATGCGCAGCGCCATCCGCGTCCATAGCCCGGCTTTCAGCTTCGGTTCCATCACCGCAAGGTGACGCCGGCAGTGGAGGATGCAAGCGGCAAAAAGCGCTTGCGGGCGGCGCGCCGGCGCGGCATCCACCCGCGTCGGCACGGGGCCGATGCGGGGACCAGAAAGCATGTCGGTGAAGGAGCAGGTGCGGCTGAGCGAAGGCCAGCGCGCCTACGAGGCGAAGCGGGCGGCGAAAGCCGGGGTCAGCCTCGACAAGTGGCTGTCAATGAAGGCGCAGGACCGCGAGAAGCTGGTCGCGGCCACCGCCAAGTCGGCCGAGCCGGCCAAGAAGCCCGGCTTCTTCGCGCGGCTGATGGAGCGGGCGCAGCGCCCGCTCTGATCCTGGCCTCAGTCGCTGCCGCCGGTTGTCATGCGCCGGAGCGTGTTGTCGCGGCGGGCCAGGTGGTGCCACAGCGCCGCCGCGACGTGCAGCGCCACCAGAAGGCCCAGCATCAGCGCGATCCAGCCATGGAGATCGGTCAGCAAAGGCGCCAGCGCCTCGTCCTTGCCGATCAGCATGGGAAGGGGCATCAGGCCAACCAGGACCAATGGGAAACCCCAGGCATTGCTGGACAGCAATCCCACCACCGGTTGCACCAGCAGCAGGATGTAGAGGCCGGCATGGTTCAGATGCGCCGCCAGCCGCATCGCCCGGGGCAAAGGCGGAATGATCGGCGGAGGCGGGTGCCCCGCACGCCATGCCAGACGGAACAGGGTCAGCAGGCCCAGGCAGAACCCCAGGCTTTCATGCGTCGTGTAGAGGCGCATCTTGAGCGCTTCATCCGCCGGGGCGGCGTAGCCGAGCCACAGTCCCAGCGCCGCGATAACCAGCAGCGCCGGCACCGTCAGCCAGTGCAGCCAGCGAGCAGTGGCCGTGTAGCGCATGGCATCGTTTCCCCCTGCTGACCTGGAGCCGATGCTGGCCGCCCACGCGGATTGGAGCATCGACCCCCGCAAACGTTGGGTGAGCCGCGCCTGGCGCAAGAACGGGAAATGGCATGCGGCGGCGCCGCTCCCCGTTGGCGATCCCGCGGCACTGCTGGCGGCACTGGCGGCGGACGGGGCAGCGCTGGGCGCCCCGGCGGTGCTCGGCCTGGATCTGCCGCTCGGCCTGCCGCGCGGCTTTGCGGCCGGGCGGGGGGAACGGGATTTCCCCGCTTTTTTGCGCGGGCTGCAGCAGGATGCGGCTTTCTTCGAGGTCAGTGCCGGGCTGGACACCGTTTCGCCGGAGCGCCCCTTTTATCCCACGCGCGGCCTGCGCGGCATGACACGGGCAGCGCATGCTGCGGCGCTCGGTCTTACCGGTCCGGCGGCGCTGAACCGGTGGTGCGACCTGGCAACGGCGGAGCGTCCTGCCGGGGCACCGCTGTTCTGGACCCTGGGCGCCAACCAGACCGGGAAGGCGGCAATCTCCGCTTGGCGAGGCTGGCTCTGTTCGGCCCTGCGCAGCTCGGCACCGCCGCGCCTCTGGCCTTTCGACGGGAGCCTGCGTGATCTTCTGGCGCCCGGTCGCGTGGTGCTCGCCGAAACCTACCCCGCCGAGGCCATGCGGCACCTGGGTGTGGTGCTGGGTGGCAGCAAGAGGTCGTCCGAGGCGAGGCGAAGGGCAGGCCCTTTCATCACTCTGGCCATGGCCAGGCTGGGCGCCGTGGCGGAACCCGCCCTGGCGGCAGCGATCGAGAGTGGCTTTGGCGCCGACGCCGCGGCGGAGGACCGTTTCGACAGCGTCCTTGGCCTGCTCTGCGTGATCGGCGTGCTGGAAGGCGCGCGGCCGGATTTCATTCCGGCCGACCCGTGGGTGCGGCGCTGGGAAGGCTGGGTGCTCGGGCAGACTGCCTTGCCCCCTGCCGCGATTCAGCCGGGCTGAAAGAGCCCTGCCGCCACGGCGGCCTGCGTCGCCAGCCCCACTGAAAGGTCCAGCGTCGGGGTTTCCACCCCGGCCAGTCGGGCCAGCGCCAAGGGCGTACGAAAAAGCGCCTCCACCTCCATTGGCCGCCCCAGTTCCAGATCCTGAAGAATGGAGGGCTTGTGCTTGATCTTCGCCGAGCCTTCCAGTCGCTTCTCCAGGTCGAATTCGAAGCCCTGACCCAGCGCCGCGGCGATCGCCATGCTTTCCCCCATGGCCCGGCGCACCGCTGCCCGCACGGCCGGGTCGGCGAGCGTGCCCGACATGCCCTGGCGCGAAAGGATGGTGAAGGGTCCCTGCGACAGGTTACCCATCAGCTTCATCCAGATCTCGCGCCGGATCTGCGCGGTGACCTCGCCGGAGATGCCGCCCTTGCCCAGGAAGGCAGCGATGGCCTGGGCGCGGGGACTGTCGCTGCCCTCGATCTCGCCCAGGATCACGCGGTTGTTCGCGTGCTCCACCAGCACATGGCCTGGCTCGGTGACGGTGCAGGCGGAATACACCACGCCTCCAAGGGTCCGTTCCACGCCGACCGCCTTCCGAACGGCATTACCCGGATCGATGGACGGCAGGCGGCGACCATCCAACGACCCGCCATGCCGGTCGAAATACCACCAGGGGATGCCGTTCATCACAAAGGCCACGGTGGTGTCGGGGCCAAGCAAAGGCTGGATCGCCTCGGCCGCCTGCGGCAGGGCGGGCGCCTTCACCGTGACGATGACCGCGTCCTGGCGGCCGATCTCGGCTGCCGTGCCGGCGCGGGGCCGAACCGTGTGGGTTCCGTCGGG
This sequence comes from Teichococcus globiformis, assembly GCF_042646265.1. Classification (NCBI taxonomy): domain Bacteria; kingdom Pseudomonadati; phylum Pseudomonadota; class Alphaproteobacteria; order Acetobacterales; family Roseomonadaceae; genus Roseomonas; species Teichococcus globiformis. The sequence continues at coordinate 100,074 of NZ_JBHRTN010000018.1, read as the reverse complement.
CGCGCGGATAGTCAGGCCGCGCTCGCGAATGGCGTCCAGCTGCGCGCCGCGGGCGACGACGCTGGTGTCCGCCCCGCCCAGCGCCAGCCGTGTCGCCACATGGCCCCCGATCGCGCCGGCACCGAACACACAGATCTTCATGGGCAATCTCCTTCGAATCCCCGGCGCTGAGCAGGAACGGGGCAGTGCGGTCAGCGCCGCCCCGAGAGCAGGTCCAGCGCGATGCGTGACAATGCCTCCACGCCCAGAACCATGCACCCCTCATCCGGCTGGTAGAAGGCGTTGTGCACCCGGTCCTGCCGACCGGGCTGGGAGGAGCCGATGCGCAGCTGGAAGGCCGGCACCCGTTCGGCAAATGCGGCGAAATCCTCCGACCCCATGGACGGCTCGCCCTCCGCGACCCTCGCGGCGCCGAACTGGTCGCGCATGGCGGCCACCGCCGGCTCCAGCACCCGGTCGTCATTGCGCAGAGCAGAGATCATGCGTCGGTAGGTGAGGGTGGCTGAAACCCGCATTCCGGTCTCGATGCCGGCGATCAGGCGCCGTAGCGCGGCCTCGGCAATGTCGCGCGCCGGTGCGTGCAGCGTGCGCACCGTGCCCTTCAGCACCACCCGCTCAGGGATGATGTTATGCACCGTGCCGCCGGTGCTCTGCCCGATCGTCACCACGGCCGGCATGAGGGGCGGCACTTCGCGGCTCACCACCGTCTGTGCCTGGGTCACGAAATGCGCCGCGGCCACGATGGGGTCCACGGCGTCGTAGGGATGGGCGGCATGCCCCGACTTGCCGCGCAGCTCCAGGTCGAACAGATCGGACGCAGCCAGCACTGCGCCGCGGGCGAAGCCGAAGCTGCCCACTGGCATGTCGGGATGATTGTGGAAGCCCAGCGCCATGTCGATGCCTTCGGCGGCGCCATCGGCAATCATGGCGGCGGCACCCTGCAAGGTTTCCTCAGCTGGCTGGAACACGAGAACGACGCGTCCTGCGAGCTGCGGCGCCATGCCCTTCAGCACGGAGCCGACGCCGAGCAAAGTGGCGGTGTGAATGTCATGACCGCAGGCATGCATCTGGCCCGCAATGGTGCTGGCGAAGGGCAGCCCGGTTTCCTCCTGGATCGGCAGCGCGTCCATGTCGGCGCGGATGGCCAGTGTCGGGCCGGGCAATCCGCCCTGGATGACGCCCAGCACGCCGGTGCCGCCGATGCCGGTACGGTGCGGAATACCCAGCCGCCCGAGTTCGTTCGCTACGATGCCGGCGGTACGCACCTCCTCGAAGGCCAGTTCCGGATGGGCGTGGATGTCGCGCCGGACTTCCTGCAGCCAGGGCGCGAGCCGCGCCGCCTCGGCGCGCAGCCGCGCGACGGGATCGTTGATCGAAGATTCGTTCGGCATCGTTTCCGTGATCCCAATTCGAGCGTGAGATGCGTCTCTCATGTTACAACATTTCGTAGAGTGTAAATGAACTCTTCTTAATGTTAGCCTCGTTACTTGCCGCAACCGGGAAGCCTGCCATAGGGTCCCGGAGATTGCGTCGGAGGGGGAGGGGCGAAGTTGCGGGCCGGTGCGGTTGCACCGGCAAAAGGCGTGGAAAGATCTGGAATCGTATGATCCACGCCGCGGCCCCGCGCCGCGACCGGGCCAACTCCCATCCAAACAGCGAACCTCCCCCTCGGCACAGATGGGGAGGGCTGACCGGACAAGCGCCCTGCCAGTCGGCGGGGTGGCATCCGACACAATAAGCAAAGGGCGCGTGTCTGCCGCGCGCGGGGTTCCAAGAAAGGATCGGCATTGAGGATCAACGCGAAAGACTTCTGGTCGGCAATCTTGCTGCTGACCCTGGCGGGCGTCGGCCTGTGGCTGAATCTCGACCACACACTGGGCTCCGCCCGGCGCATGGGCCCGGGCTACATGCCCATGATGGTCTTCATGCTGCAATTCGGCCTGGGCCTGATCGTGCTCGGCATTGCCTTCTTCAGCGGCGCAGACCCGCTGGAGAAGTGGACAGGCGTGGATCTCGTCACGCTTTTCGTGGGCATCGGCGTGACGCTCGGCCTTTACCCGCTGATCGCCTCCATCCCTGCGCTGTCCGGCAACTGGTACCCCCTCGGCATCGCGCTGATGGTCGGGTTTGGCGTCATGGCGATCAGCCCGGGCTGGCGCAAGCTCGCGCTGGTGCTGATGGGCATGGTGGTGTTCGGCATCCTGCTGGACCGGGGCGGCCTGATGCTGGCGCTGGCGGCGATGATCGTGGTCTCGGCGCTGGCCGAACCGGCGCACCGCCCGCTGGGCGTGCTCGGCTGCATCGTGTTTCTGTTGGTGCTGTGCTGGTGGGTGTTCATCTATGAGCTGGACATCCGCGTCAACGTCTGGCCAGTGTTCTGAGGGCGGAAGACGATGGATCTTTTCTCCAATCTGGCGTTCGGCTTCGGCGTTGCGCTGAGCCTCGACAACCTTCTCTTTGCCCTTCTCGGCGCCTTCATCGGCACGGCGATCGGCGTGCTGCCGGGTATCGGACCGGTGGCAACCATCTCGCTGCTGCTGCCGATCACCTTCGGTCAGCCAGCAACCACCGCCATCATCATGCTCGCCGGCATCTATTACGGCGCGCAGTATGGCGGCTCCACCACGGCCATCCTGCTAAACCTGCCCGGTGAGGTTTCCTCCGTCGTCACGACGCTGGAAGGCTACAAGATGGCGCGCAACGGCCGTGCGGGCGCGGCGCTGACCATCGCGGCGGTCGGCTCCTTCTTCGCCGGCTCGGTGGCCACCATCCTGGTTGCAGCCTCCGGCCCGCTGCTGACTGAGGTGGCGCTGTCATTTGGCCCTGCCGACTACTTCTCGCTGATGTTGCTGGGACTGATCATCTCGGCAGTGTTGGCGCAGGGCTCGGTGGTCAAGTCGGTCGGCATGGTGGTCTTCGGCGTGGCCCTCGGCCTGGTCGGCACCGACGTGCAGACCGGGCAGCAGCGCTTCACCTTCGGCGTGCCGGAGTTGTCGGATGGCTTGAACTTCGCCGCCATCGCCATGGGCGTCTTCGGCATCGCCGAGATCATCCTGAACCTGGAGCGCCCTGAAGTCCGTGATGTGCTGACCACCAAGGTGGGGCGCCTGTTCCTCACCCGGGAAGAGTTCAAGCGCGCGGTGCCATCTGTGCTTCGCGGCACCATCGTGGGCTCGGCGCTGGGCATCCTGCCCGGCGGTGGCGCCTCGCTCGCTTCCTTCGGCTCCTATATGATGGAGCGGAAGATGTCGAAGGGGCGGCACGAGTTCGGCCAGGGCGCGATCGAAGGCGTTGCCGGGCCGGAAGCGGCCAACAATGCCGCCGCCCAAACCTCCTTCATCCCGCTGCTGACGCTGGGCATCCCGTCCAATGCCGTCATGGCGCTGATGGTGGGCGCGCTGATCATTCAGGGCATCCAGCCCGGCCCCCGCATGGTGGAGGCTCAGCCGGAACTGTTCTGGGGCCTGATCTGTTCGATGTGGGTCGGTAATCTGATGCTGCTCGTCATCAACCTCCCCATGATCGGGATGTGGGTGAAGCTGCTGCAGGTGCCCTACAAGTTCATGTACCCGGCGATCCTCGCCTTCTGCGCGATCGGTGTCTACTCCATCAACAACAACGTCTTTGACGTTTACCAGACGGTGTTCTTCGCCATCCTCGGTTATGCTTTTGCCAAGCTGAAGATGGAGCCGGCGCCGTTGCTGGTGGGCTTCGTGCTGGGTCCGATGATGGAAGAGCATCTGCGGCGCGCCATGCTGCTGTCCCGTGGCGATCCGATCGTCTTCCTGGAGCGTCCGATCTCGGCAGTTCTGTTGACGATCTCCGCCCTGGCGCTTGGCATGATGCTGCTGCCTGGCCTGCGCAAGAAGAAGGAAGCCGCCATGGCGGGCTGAACCCCCGCATTGGCTGTTGATCTTGACCTCGCAATAATGTGATACAACCGGGCGGTGTGCCGCCCGGCCTGGGCCACACTCGAAGCCAAGCCGGGTTCTACCCGGTTTGGCTTCCTGTTTTTTGCAGTGCAGCGTATGCTGAAATAGGTTTCAAGGAGTGGGCCGATGAGCGGAACCGACCAGCATCCTATCCTTCCGGTCGTGTTGTGCGGGGGGACGGGAAGCCGTCTCTGGCCATTGTCGCGCGAAGGTTTTCCCAAGCAGTTCTGGCCCCTGCTGTCCCAGAACAGCATGCTTCAGGATACTGTTGCGCGTGCGCAGGGCCCCGGCTTCAGCAGCCCGATGGTGATCTGCAACGAGGCGCACCGCTTTCTGGTGGCTGAGCAACTGCATGCCAACGGAATGCAGGACGCCAAGATCGTGCTGGAGCCGGTGGCCCGCAACAGTGCACCGGCGATCGCTGCCGCAGCTGTCTTGGCGCACGAAGCCGATCCCGACGCCGTGCTGTGGCTGATGGCTGCCGATGCCGCCATCACCGACACCGCGGCGTTGAACGCGGCGCTGGCGCGTGCCGCCGCCGCAGCGCGTGCAGGCCGCATCGTGGCCTTCGGCATGAAGCCGACCTCGCCTGAAACCGGCTATGGCTATATCGAGGCCGGCGCGCCGCTGGCCGGGCTTGAGGGCGTTGCCGCCATTCAGAGCTTTGTGGAGAAGCCGGACCTCGCCACCGCGCGGACCTACCTGGAGGGCGGTCGGCACCTTTGGAATTCAGGCATGTTCGTCGCCACCGCCGCGACGCTGCTCGCCGAGCTGGAGCGGCTGGCACCGGAGGTCCTTTCCACCGTTCGCGCGGCCGTTGCCGGCGCCACGCGCGACCTCGATTTCGTTCGCCTCGACCCGGTGATCTTCGCCGGCGCACCGGATATCTCCATCGACTACGCCGTGATGGAGAAGACGGGCCAGGCCGCCGTCGTGCCCGCCTCGCTCGGCTGGTCGGATGTGGGGTCCTGGGCCTCGTTGTGGGAAGTCTCGCCCAAGGATGCGGGTGGCAACGTCACCCAGGGCAAGGTCGAGCTGTACGACGCCCGCAACTGCTATGTCCGCTCCGAGGGCATGCTGACGGGCGTGGTCGGGCTGCGTGACGCGGTTGTGGTTGTCACCGACGATGCCGTGCTCGCCATGCACCGCGACCGCTCGCAGGATGTGAAGAAGCTGCTGGAGCAGCTCAAGGCGAATGGTCACAAGGAAGCGACCGAGCACCGCCGCATGTACCGTCCCTGGGGCCATTATGAAGGGCTGATCCAAGGTAGCCGCTTCCAGGTGAAGAAGATCTCGGTGAAGCCGGGCGCCAAGTTGTCCCTGCAGAAGCATTTCCACCGCGCGGAGCACTGGGTGGTGGTGAATGGCACGGCGATCGTGGAGCGCGACGACGAGCGCATCATGCTGCGCGAGAACGAGTCCATCTACCTGCCGCTCGGCTGTGTTCACCGGATGGAAAATCCGGGCAAGATCCCGCTGACGCTGATCGAGGTGCAGGTCGGCTCCTATCTTGGCGAGGATGACATCGTCCGTTTCGAGGACACCTACGGTCGCACGTGAGGACAGCGTGGGCGGGGCTGTCGAGGTTGTGACGCTCCGGCGCGCTTCCGGCCGGTTTCCTTCCCTTTCCGGAATGCTATGCCGCCCCCTCCATCCTGGAGGGGGCGGCTTTGTCATGAAGAGAACGATCCTGGGTGCGGCACTGGCCGTGCCGCTGCTGCTCTGCGCCGGTCCGCTCCGGGCCGACGACATCTCCGAAGGGCTGGAGCGCGCCCGCGAGCTCTATGAAAAGGGCGACATCGCCGGCGCGGTGACGGAAGTGAACTTCGCCCTCAATGGCCTGCACCAGAAGCGGGCCGCCGCCTATGCCGCGCTGTTTCCGGCAGCGCCACAGGGCTGGACCCTGGGCGAGGCCGATGATGCCGCCGGCAATGCCCTGGCCGCCCAGATGCTGGGTGGCGGCGTGATGGTGGAACGGGAATACACAAAGGGCGACGAGCAGGTCATCAAGGCTACGGTGATCGTCGATAGCCCGCTGATCCAGGCGCTGGGCGCCATGGCCAGCAATCCTGCCATGATGGGGGCAGGGGCGCGCCGCATCCGCATCGGCAACGACAACGCCATCCTGCAGCGTGAATCCGGCAGCGAGGATGCGGAGATGACGCTGGTCCGCGGCAACGTCGCCGTGAAGCTGGAAGCCACCGGGGTCAAGGACAACGACACGCTGACCGCGCTGATCAAGAGGTTCGACCTGGCCAGGCTGTCGAACCTCAGCGGCCGGTAGGACGCTTCGTGGGCCGGGAAAGCGCCATGGCTCTGACCTCCTCCGGGCTATGGCCGGCTTCCCGCAAGGCCAGCAGCGTCGGCGCCTTGTCGCGCTTCGATAGCCGACGGCCATCCGCGTCCAGCAGCAGGGAGTGGTGGCTGTAGCACGGGGTCGGCCAGCCCATTAGCGCCTGTATCAGGCGGTGCAGGTCGGTGGCGGGGCGAAGATCCTCCGCCCGGGTCACCAGCGTCACCCCTTGCAATGCGTCATCATGGGTGACGCACAGATGGTAGGAGGCCGGGATGTCCTTGCGCGCCAGGACGGCATCGCCGAAGCGTGCCGGATCGCAGCGGATGCGGCGCGGTCCTCCATCCCCGAGTTCCACAAAGCATAGCGGCCCCACGGCCCGACGCAGTGCCGCCGCCATGTCCAACCGCAAGGCGTAAGGCTCGCCGCCAGCGATGCGTGCCGCCCGTTCCGCGAGGGGGAGGCTCCGGCAGGTTCCAGGATAAAGCAGGCCATCCGGGCCATGCGGCGCATGGCCGATGGCGGCGATCTCCCTTGCGATGTCCGCACGGGTGCAGAAGCAGGGATAAAGCAGCCCCATCGCTTGCAGGCGGTCGAGCGCGGCGCGGTATTCCTGCAAATGCGCCGACTGCACCCGTGCCGTGCCTTCCCAGTCCAGGCCGAGCCAGTCGAGGTCCTGAAGGATTGCGTCCGTGTATTCGGGGCGGCAGCGGACGGGATCGATATCCTCGATGCGAAGCAGGAAACGCCCGCTCGCCGCACGCGCGCTGCGCCAGCCCAGCAGGGCGCTGTAGGCATGGCCCAGATGCAACCTGCCGGTCGGGCTGGGGGCGAAGCGGGTGACGACGGTGCGGGAACCGGGGCTTGCGGGCATGTCGCTTCGCGCGTAGCGGATGGCGCCGGGGCCGGGCAAGCCGCCCGGTCCGTGATCCTTGAAGGCGATAAGGAAAGCTGAATGCCCGCACTCGACGGACCGCGCTGGGGACCCGGCAATGGCGGCGCGCCACGGATGATCGTGTTTCTGCTGCATGGCTACGGGGCCGACGGCAATGACCTGATCGAACTGGCGCCGCACTGGGGACAGGCGGTGCCGGAGGCCCTGTTCATCGCGCCGCATGCCCCCATGCCATGCGATGGCGGCCCCTACGGCCGCCAGTGGTTCAGCCTGGTGGACCGCAGCCCGGCCATGCTGCTTGCCGGAGCGCGAACAGCTCAGCCGCTGCTGGACGACGCGATCGCCGCGGAATGTGCCGCCGCCGCTCTGCCGGAAACGGCGGTCGCGCTGATGGGCTTCAGCCAGGGGGCGATGATGGCGCTGTTCGCCGGCTTGCGCCGCCCGGTGGCCCCAGCCGCCATTCTGGCCTTTTCCGGACGGATGATCGGACCCGAAGCCTTGGCGGCTGAGATCCGGTCGCGTCCGCCTGTGCTTGTGGTGCATGGCGAGGCCGACGAGGTCGTGCCGGCACAGTCGGGCCGTGATGCCGAGTCGGCCCTGCGTACGGCGCGGGTGCCGGTGGAGGCGCTCTACACGCCCGGCCTCGCGCATGGCATCGATGAGGCGGGGCTCGCTGCAGGAGCCCTGTTTTTGCAACGGGCCGCGGTGGGTCTCGCGCCGCAAGCGTGACGGCGCGATGAAACCCGCAGCCGCGGTTATTGCGCCCCTGATGTAAGGCTGGCATGAATCCTGCCGCACACCGGCGGCGCCACGATATCTGGGGCCTGACCGTCCGGGCCGGCCCCAGTTGTTGAGGCGCGCAGCTTGAAAGGAGCGGCGCTTGCCTGACGGGATGTTGATGGGTGGCCAGACAGGGTCCCATGGCGGGTCCCCGGGGGGCTACCCGGCCTTGGTGTTGAACGCGGATTTCCGTCCGCTCTCGTATTTTCCGCTGTCACTCTGGTCCTGGCAGGATGCGGTGAAGGCCGTTTACCTGGACCGTGTCTCCGTGCTGTCCGAATACGACACCGAGGCACGCTCGCCGCGACGCGCCATCCGACTGCCCAGCGTGATCGCGCTGAAGGAGTTCATTCCGGCGGCGCGCCGCCCGGCCTTCACCCGGTTCAACGTGTTTCTGCGCGATGGCTTCGCCTGCGTCTATTGCGGGCAACACCATCCGACACACGACCTGACCTTTGACCACGTGGTGCCGCGTTCCCGCGGCGGACGGACGAGCTGGGACAACGTCGTGACCGCCTGCGGCCCGTGCAATCTGCGCAAGGGCTCCAGGCTGCCACGCGAGATCCGCATGTTCCCCCGCAACACGCCGCGCCAGCCGACAAGCTGGGAGTTGCAGGAAAACGGCCGCAGCTTTCCGCCAAACTATCTTCATGAAAGCTGGCGCGACTATCTCTACTGGGACAGCGAATTGGAGAACTAGCTCCCTTCCGCCGGCAGGAAGGCTACAACCGCAGCAATGGACCCGTTGTCAGCGGCGGAGCAAAGCCCATGCCCGCCGCCTCTCCGGCGCCACGGATGGCCAGCATCACAGGAATGGCAACATCGACGAATTCGCCCAGCACGGCACGCGGGTCACGTGCACTTCCGGCCTGTTGTGAGAAGTGCATCATCACCAGCAATCCGGCCGTGGCCGTGGCGCAGCTTCGCTCGCGCAGCAGCGGTGTTCCCGGTCGCTGCGACAAGAAGTCGGCGCAGAGCAGAGAGCCATTCCGCCCGCTGTTCAGTGATGTTTCGAAATCCGGCCCGCGCCGCAACATTGCTCCGCTCTGCGCGCCGATGCTGGCCGAAAGCGCCAGGGCGCCGATCTGCGCCGCCTGCCGAACCGCAAGGGATTCGATGCCTTCCGGCAGATCTTCGCCCTCTGGCTGGCGCAGGATCAGGATCAGGCGCCGGCCGGGCGAGGCATAGGCCACGGCCAGTCCGTCCGGCAGTTGCAGCGGCTGCTCCAACTGGCGCCGCACCATGCCGGCAATGGTGTCCGGCAGATGGGCCGCCAGAGCGGCGGGGCGATCCTCGGGCTCCGGCAGGGCTTCCGCCACGGATGCAGGCGGAACCGGAGCCGCGCATGCCGTCATCAGCAGCGCCACGGAAAAAAGGGCGGCGCGCGCGAACAGGTGCATGACCGGAGAACCTGAAAAGGGCAGTCCACGGTAGCGGGTGGCCCGTGACGCTGTCATCCCCGCCTGCGTGCCGCACCCAGCGCCAGGCCTGCCAACCCCAGCGCATAGATCAGGTTCATGGCCGCCATGGACACGGGAATGCCCGGGATCAGAAAAGTGGCCTCGTCGCAGGGCTTTGCGGGACGTGCCTGCATTTCAGCCAGCATCTGCTCAACGGTTCTTGCCTGGCCGGCGCCGGGCGCGGCGCAGCCGGGAAGGGGCGAGGGCCACCACGCCGACTCCACGCCCACATGCACCACCGCCACGGCGGCGCCGAACAACAGGGCGGCGGCGCTCAGCCTCAGCATCCAGCGCCGGGGCAAGGCTAGCGACAGCAGGGCGAAACCTGCCGCCACCCAATAGGGCCAGCGTTGCCAAAGGCAGAGCAGGCACGGATTCAGCCCGCCCCAGCGCTCGGTGCCCAGGGCGAAAAGGGGCGCGGCGGCGGCCAGCACCGCGATCAGCAGCGGCATTCTGGGTTACTCGCGCAGCATGTGGTCCATGGAGCGGGAAGGTTCGGCGCAGCCGGCTTGCCCCACCACCTTGGCCGGCACGCCGGCCACCGTGCTGCCGGGCGGAACCGGCTTCAGCACCACGGAGCCGGAGGCTACGCGCGCGCAGGCACCGACCTCGATATTGCCCAGTACCTTGGCGCCCGCCCCGATCAGCACGCCGTGGCGGATCTTCGGGTGGCGGTCTCCGCCCTCCTTGCCGGTGCCGCCCAGTGTCACGCCCTGCAGAATGGAAACGTCGTCCTCCACCTCCGCCGTTTCACCGACCACCAGGCCCGTGGCGTGATCCAGAAAGATGCCGCTGCCGATGCGCACCGCCGGGTGAATGTCGGTCTGGAACACCACCGAGGCCCGTGATTGCAGCCACAACGCCATGTCGCGCCGGCCTTCCAGCCACAGCCTGTGTGCCAGACGGTGCGCGGTCAGGGCGTGGAAGCCTTTGTAGTACAGCAGCGGCTCCAGCGCCCGGCTGGTGGCGGGATCACGGTCCACCACAGCGACGATGTCGCGCCGGACCGCCTCGCGCAGCGCCGGGTCGTCCCAGAGGGCGCGCTCCATGCTGCGCCGGAGCAAGGCGTCGGGCAGGTCGGCATGGTCCAGCCGCGCCGTGACCCGGCCGGACAGGGCGGATTCCAGCGTGTCGTGCTGGAGAACGGCGGCATGAAGGAAGCCTGCAAGTTCCGGCTCCCGCTCGGCAGCGGCTTCGGCTTCCCGGCGGATGCGGCTCCAGACGGGGTCGAGCACCGGCTCCGTCATCCGCGTCGTGGCCGGGCTGGCCGCGCCGGGCTGGCTGTGGGGCAGGGGCTTGTTCATGCAGGCTCCTAGAGGCCGGGTGCCCGCCCGCCAGAGGGGCAGAAAGGTGGAACTTCAACCCCGAAGCTGGGCCTGCCGTCGAGCCGGGTCAAGCGCCGCCACCTATGGACCGACCGGCAACAGGCGCATACCGTCCAGCCTCGGCCGGAATGCCGAGGGGAGAGATGCCAATGACGCTGATCTGGGGGCGCACCAACAGCAGCAACGTGATGAAGTTGCTGTGGTTCTGCGCCGAGGCGGGGATCCCATACGAACGGCGGGATGCTGGCGGTACCTTCGGGCTGGTGGGCGATGACGCCTACAAGGCGATGAATCCCATGTCGCTGGTGCCGGTGCTGCAGGAGGCGGATGGCTGGGCGCTGTGGGAAAGCAACACCATCCTGCGCTACCTGGCTGCCGTGCAGGCCGGAACCGCCGCCGCTCTGTATCCTGCCGAGCCACGCCGAAGGGCAGGGATCGAGCGGTGGATGGACTGGCAGCTGGCACACCTGACCCCGCCTATGACCACCATTTTCTTTACCCATGTGCGCATTCCGGAAGCGGAGCGCGACTGGCCGGCCACGACGGCGGCGCTGGAGAAGGCGACAGGCCTGTGGCGGCTGCTGGATCGGCAATTGGCAGGGCGGCAGCATGTGGAGGGTGATTTCTCGCTCGCCGACATCGCCATCGGCATCTTCGTCCACCGCTGGTTTGCGCTGCCCGTGGAGCGGCCTGAACTGGCGCATCTGCGCGCATGGTATGACCGGCTTCTGGCGCGCCCGCATTATAGCCGCATCGTCGCCGTGCCAATGAGCTGAGGTGGCGCGCGCCGTCTGGCAATTGCGCGGCGCTTGTCGTATAGGGCGTCCGCCGGTTCCCGCAGGGGAACCCACCCGCGGGTGTGGTGGAATGGTAGACGCGGCGGACTCAAAATCCGCTTCTGGCAACAGAGTGTCGGTTCGAGTCCGACCACCCGCACCACCGTTTCCCATGTGCCGCCTTCATTGGTCCGGCACTGGGCATGCTCCCAGCCCGCTGCACCGTCCTCCACCTCGAGGTACGCCGCCAAGCGCCCGCGCCGGGACGAATTCGCGCCGTCCCCTTTTCCCCGCATCCAGCGATGGCCTCGCCACCATGGCGAGCCGCGAGGTTGCCGCCTGATCGCCGGCATGGCCTCACTGTATTCGGCCGGAACACCGTGCGAAGGACTTAACGGTCGGTCAGCCGCAACTCGATGCGCCTGTTGCGTGCAAAGGCATCGGTGCTGTCGCCGGCATCCAGCGGCTGGTTGTCGCCAAAAGCGGCGGCGGCGATGTGGTTGGCGGGCAGTCCCTCACCGATGAGGAACTGGCCGACAGCGATGGCCCGCGCCGCCGACAACTCCCAGTTCGAGGCATAGCGCCCGCCCGGCCGAACCGGCGATCGGTCCGCATGGCCATCGACGCGCAGGATCCAGGGCAGGTCGGCCGGAAAGCGCTGGCTGACCTCCTTGAGCACGACGGCCAGGGAGCGGAGTTGCGTCCGGCCGGCTTCCGACAGATCGGCGCCGCCGACGGGGAAAAGCACCTCGCCCTGGAACACGAACCGATCACCAACAACACGGATCTCGGGCCGTTCGCCCAGCACGTCGCGCAAACGTCCGAAAAAGTCGGACCGGTATCTCTGCAATTCCTCCACACGCGCGGCCAGGGCGGTGTTCAGCCGCTGTCCCAGGGCGGTGATCTGCGCTTCCTTGTCGCGCCCGGCCGCTTCCTCGGCGTCGAGCAGGCCGGCAATACGCGACAATTCGACGCGCAGCTCGGTCAACTGCCGGTTCAGCAATGCAATCTGCGCCTGCGAACTGTCGGCAAGTCGGGCCTGCTCGGTGCGCCCAGCCTCGGCCTGTTGCCGCGCGCGGCCTTCGGCCTCGGCTCGTGCCAGCGCCTCGGCAGCCTGGCGCTCCAGCTCGTCGCGCAGGGCCGCCAGGGCACGGATCTGCTCGGACAGGCGAGAAGCCTCCTGCACGTTGCTTTCGCGCTCCGCTTGCAGGGTCTGCCGGGCCTCGGTCAATTCCCGCACCGTCTGGGCATTGCCGCCGCCCAGCGCCTCGGCTCGCGCCTGCGCCTCGGCCAGACGTTGCTCCAGGCTGGCGATGCGGGAAGAGGCGCCGCCCGCCGATAGTTCGAGGTCCGCCAGCCGCGCCTGCAATCGGTCGCGCTCGTCACGCAAGGCAGCGCCTTCAGCGACCTGCCGGTCACGGGCGCCCCGCAATTCGCCAGCTTCCGCCTGCGCCGCATCGCGGGCGGCGGTGGCGAGGCGCAGCTCCTCGCTCAAACGGCCCAGGCTGGCGCGCAGCTCGTTGCCCTGGCCACGCTCCAGGGCCAGCAGGTCCGACAGTTCGGCCACCTGGCGGTCCAGCCGATCCAGCGCCTGATCGCGGGACGACAGTGTGACGGACAGGAAGCCCTGTGCCAGCACAAAGACCAGCAGCACGAATATGATGACCATCAGCAGCGTGGAAAGCGCGTCCACGTAGCCTGGCCAGGCATTCAGCCCCTCATCCTTCCGCCGGCGCAGCGCCATGCCTCAACGCCTCCTTGTGCCGGTTGGCTGGAGCCGGTGGACCAGGGCGCCGCTCAATGCGGGGTGTCCTCGGCCAGGGCGGCGATGGTGCGGGCCAGGACCTTGATCTCGGAACGGATCTCGGCGGTGGACTGGGCACGGCCCTGGGCCAGATCCTCCGTCAGCCGCGCCATATAGACCTCGAGGTTGCGCAAATGCGTGCGCGAGGCCTCGTCCAGCGCGCCATGCGCCTGGATATGGCCTTGCGCCTCAGCCAGTCGCTGCAAAGCCGGCACCAGGCCGCCCTGGTTCTCGGCGAAGCGCGCCATCTGTGCCTGCTGCGCCCGCATCTGGTCGGCCATGGTGGACAGCCGGTCGTTCAGGTTGTTCAGGGCCTGGGTGGTGGTGGCGCGGCCTTCCTCGCCGCGTGCGAGGATCGACTGGAGGTTTTCCAGGTTCTCGGCGGTCTGCTCCAGGAGCGCCTGCACATAAGCCGGCACCGAGCCGCTCATTTCCCCGTCGCCGCCGATGGCGCCGGAGGATAGGCGGGTGACGCCGGCCAGCCATTCCTCCAGCTCGCCGTAGAAGCGGCTCTGCGCCTGCCCGGCGGTGAGGTCGAGGAAGCCCAGCACCAGCGCGCCCGCCAGTCCCAGCATGGAGGAAGAAAACGCGATGCCCATGCCGCCCAGCGGCTGGGCCAACCCCGATTTGAGCTGGTTGAAGAGCTGGTTCAGGTCGCCCGAGCCGACCGACATGGTGTTGATCACCTCGGCCACCGAGCCGATGGTCAGGATCAGCCCCCAGAAGGTGCCGAGCAGGCCGAGAAAGATCGACAGCCCGGTCATGTAGCGCGACAGCTCCCGCCCCTCATCCATGCGCGCGGCGATGCCATCCAGCACGGAGCGCATGGCCGGAGCCGACAAAGCCAGCCGGTCGCCACGGCGGGTCGCGAACATCGAGGCCATGGGCGCCAGCAGGCGGGGCGCCGGGCGGTTCGGCGCGCCCACTGCGGCGCCGGGGCGCGCGGAGCGGAAGCCCTCCAGCCACTCCACCTCCGGCTTCAATCCCAGCACCTGCCGGATGTTCCAGACGATGCCCAGCAGCAGCACAGCCAGGATCACGCCGTTCAGGATCGGGTTGGCGGCAAAGGCGGTGATCAGCTGTCCCGACAGCACGGCGACAAGCACCAGCACCGCCGCCAGGAAGACGAGCATCCGCAACAGGAAATGGGTCGGGCGGGTCATGGCTGGCTCACGGTTGGCGGGTCGCGCCCGGCGGGCGCCGAGGCTGATCTTCGCCCCGTGCCGTGCCGCCCGGCAAGGGCTGGGCCGATTCCCCCGTGGTGGAGGCCGGCTTTCCGACGGGCGGCAGCAGGTCGATGCCATCCCGCGCCTCGGCCGTGCGCCCGAGGGGGCGGGTGTCGATGCGGGTGCCGTCGAGCCCGGCCGCCTCGAGCTGTCGCCGGATTGCCAGCCCGTGCGCCAGCGAATCGCGCCGTGCGGTGGAAAGATCGTCCTCCGGACCGGCCACCTGGGCGCTCAGCGTGACCCTGCCGGTGGTGGAGCGTGCCAGCCACCGGGCAATCTCGGACAGCGCGGTCTCGGCGGCGGCATCGATCTCGCCGCGGGCGAGCGCGCCGCTCAGGCGCCAGCCTCCGCCCGGAAGCGCTTCCATGCTGCGCGGCAGGGTGACGCCAGGCTGCGGCAGGCTGCCCGCCGGTTGCGGCGGCCGTTGCAGATCGGGCGGCGCCGGCGCGGAGGAAGCGGGGTCGGGAGGCAGGGACGACCCGCGCCGGCCGGCCTCTGCGGCATGGAGCGCGGCCGGATGCAGCAGCAGGGCCGCCAGGCAGAGCGCGGCGAAATGCGATGGAAGCGGCATGATGAGCAGCACCCTAGAGCAGATAGGGCGTCGGCGGAACGACCGGCGCCGGTTCCCCTGCGAGGGGGGCAAAGGGCGCCGCGGCGTCCCTCGGCTCAGCCTTCGCCGCGGACCCGGCTCACCGCAGCGATGCCGTCCTGCACCACCTCGCGCAGCTTGGGCTGCAGGTTCGGATTGCCGGAGACCACGTTGCCATTCGCGTAGCAATCGCCACCCTCGGGGTCGGTGGCATAGCCGCCGGCCTCGCGCAGAATGATCAGCCCAGCGGCCATGTCGTGCTGGGCGAGCCCCAGCTCCCAGTATCCATCGTAGCGCCCGGCGGCAGTCCAGCAGAGATCGAGGGCGGCGGAGCCCATGCGGCGCACACCCGCCACCTGCGGCATCAGCCGCGCCAGCGTCGCCGAGAACTCGGCCTTGCGCTGCACCTTGGCGAACGGGATGCCGGTGGCGAACACGGCGGACAGCATGTCGCGCCGGCCCGAGACGCGCAGGCGGCGGTCATTCAGGAAGGCGCCCATGCCCTTCTCGGCCCAGAACAGCTCGTCCGCAGCGGGGTTGTAAACCACGCCGGCCACGATCTCGCCGCTGTTCTCCCCGGTGCGCTTCTCGATGCCGACCGAGACGCACCAATGCGGGATGCCGTGCAGGAAGTTGGTGGTACCGTCCAGCGGATCGACCACCCAGCGCCATTCCCAGTCGGGACTGCCGCTCTCACCACCTTCCTCGCCCAGAAAGGCGAAGTTCGGGCGGGCGCGGCCAAGGTCGTTGCGCAGGGTTTCCTCGGCACGCAGATCGGCCTGGGACACGAAGTCACCCGGTCCCTTCATGCTGACCTGCAACTGCTCCACCTCGCCAAAATCGCGCAGCAGGCGGCGGCCGGCCTTCTGTGCGGCAGCGACCACGACGTTCAGGGCTGGGGAAAGGCGGGCGGAAGGGGCCACGGCGGGAACTCCGGTGCGGTCGGTCCGGGGCGCGCAGGCCCCGGCGGGATCAGGTGCGGGCCGGCGGCATGGCGGAATGCACCGCCAGCCACGTCAGGCTTCAAACAGCGGCGCGGCGGGCCGGATGGGCGGCCGCCACGGGTTCGGGCGGCGCCTTCGGGCCCCGCCATCGATCAGGGGTCAGCTCAACCCTTGGCGCGCTCGACGTAGGAGCCATCCTCGGTCTTCACCACGATGCGCTCGCCTGCAGTGATGAAGGGCGGCACCATGGTCTTGGCGCCATTCGACAGCACGGCCGGCTTGTAGGAGGAGGAGGCGGTCTGCCCCTTCACCACCGGGTCCGCCTCGGCGACCTCCAGCGTCACCTGCTGCGGCAGGTCCATGCCCACCGGGTCGCCCTCGATGAGCTTGACGTTGACCTTCATGTTCTCCTCCAGGAAGGGCAGGCGGTCGCCCAGGATGGAGGTTGGCACCATGGTCTGCTCGAAGGTTTCGGGGTCCATCAGCACCAGGTTCTCGCCATCAGCGTAGGAGTAGGTGAACTCCTTGTCCTCGGTGGTCAGGCGCTCGACAGTGTCGGCGGTACGCCAGCGCTCGTCTTTCTTGGAGCCGGTCTTGATGTCGCGCATCTCGACCTGGATGAAGGCGCCGCCCTTGCCCGGGGTGATGATCTGGATCTTCAGCACGGTCCAGCGACGGCCCTCATACTCGATGACCTGACCGGGGCGCATGAGATTGGCCTGCTGCTTCATGGGCGGGGCACCTGTCTGTTCGGGACGCTTGAAGGAACGCGGTATGGCCGCGCCCCAGGAACCCAGGGCCGGCCGGCGGCGCGGTTTAGCGTGCGGACCCCGCAGGAGCAATGGCGGCGCGGCATGGCTCCCCCGCCGCCGAGTGACAGCCTACTGTGCAAGGCCGCCGAACAGCGCGGTCATTGCCATGAACAGCACGCCGCCCACCAGGAAGCCCACCAGCGTTCCGTTGAGCCGGACGAATTGCAGGTCCCGCCCGACCCGCAGCTCGATCTTGTCCACCACCGTCGCCGTGTCCCAGCGTGCGACCACATCGGCGATAAAGCCGGCAATGCGGGTCTGGGTGGCCGGCAGGGCGCCCCGCAGCATCCGCTCCACACCCTGGTTCAGCCGGGCCCGGGCCGAGGCGTCCTCCTCCAGCAGCGTGCCCAGATTGCCGAACAGCCCGCCGAGCAGCGCGGCTCCGCGCCCCTCCGGCCGCGCCGCATCTTCCGCCAGGGACGCCTTCAGCCGGTCCCAGACATCGAGCAGCCACACATTCACCGTGGGGTGCGCCAGAGCCTGCCGCAGCGCCGCGCCCACCGCCGCGGCGCGGTCAGGGTCGTTCTCCAGCCGGTCGATCTCTGTGCGCAGCCAGGCGTCGAAGGCCGCGCGCAGATTGCTGTCGCCGGGTTCAACCTTGTCCAGCTCGGCATTGATGCTGGCCAGGATGCGGCGGGCCACCGCGCCGCCGGCCAGCCAGCCGACCAGCGAGCCGCCCTCGGCGCGCACCCGCGCCTGGATGGCGCCGCGCAGATCCTCCTCCTTGGCGGCCAGCAGGATCTTCATCTGCGCCAGGGCCAGCCCGAACACCGCCTGGTGCTGCCCGCCCGCCATCATGGTGCGCAGGGTACGGGCCAGCATACGGGCCGCAGCGGGGCCGGACACCATGCGCGGCAGCAAGCGCAGCAGCAACCTGCGGGTGCGGCCATCCTCCAGCGAGGTGAGAAGCCGCGGCAGCTGCCGGGCCAGCGCCTCGGCGGCCGGACGGGTGGTCTCCGGGTCGGACAGCACTCGGCGGAGGATGCCGGCGAGGTCGATCTTCTCCAGCAGCCGCGCCAACTCGGCCTCGGTCAGCACATGGTTGGCGACGAAGCGCCCGAGGCCGCGCCCCAGCCTTTCCTTCTGGCGAGGAATGATGGCGGTGTGCGGGATTGGCAGTCCGAGCGGGCGGCGGAACAGCGCCGTCACCGCGAACCAGTCGGCAATGCCGCCGACCAGCCCGGCCTTGGCCGAGGCCTGCAGCACATCGGTCCAGTACCCGCCCGGCAGCGCATAGGCCCCCAGCATCAGGCCGGCCATCAGCACCAGCAGGCCGGAAGCCACGGCACGGTAGCGGGAAAGGGTGCGGCGCTGATCGGCCTCGGGGTCCGGCCAGACTGGCGGGGGAGGCGGCGGGGAGGAGGGGGTCATGCCATGCATCAGCGCCAAGTTAGGGTCTGGCCGGCCGCCGTGGGAGCGTGCGAGCGTGAAAAAGCCGCGTCAGCCATGCGGGCGGGATGCTTGAGCCGCGCCCGGCGTATGTTATTTCATATCGCCATGAGCATCCGTCCCGGCTTTTCACTTCGCGATCCCCTGGTCCTGGCGGCCGGCGCCGGGTCGCGGCTGGCGCTGGCCGCGTTGCTGTTGGCTGCGCTGTGGGGCGGCGTCGCATGGGCGCTCGCGGCATGAGCGTCAATGCCCCCATCACCCTTAGCAACGTGACGCTGACGCATGGGCGGCATCCGGCGGTGCACCATGTGTCGGGCGTGTTCGCCCCCGGCAGCCTGACGGCGATCGCCGGCCCCAACGGCGCCGGCAAATCCACCCTGCTGCGGGCCATCGCCGGACTGCACAAGGTGCAGGAGGGCTGCCTCCACGCACCTCGCGGCGCCATGGCCCTGCTGCCCCAGGCGGCGGCAATGGACCGGCAGTTCCCCGTTTCCTGCCTTGATGTGGTGCAGCTCGGCCATTGGCCGCGGGCCGGAGCCTTCCGGGCGCTGCGCCCGGCCGAGCGGCATCAATCCGAGGCCGCGCTCGCCACCGTGGGGCTGGACGGCTTTGGCCGCCGGCCGGTCGGCAGCCTTTCCGCCGGGCAATTCCAGCGCGTGCTGTTCGCTCGGCTGTTGGTGCAGGACGCGCCGGTGATCCTGCTGGACGAGCCGTTCAACGCGGTGGATGCGCGCACCGCCACCGACCTGCTGGCGCTGGTGCGACGCTGGCACGGGGAAGGGCGGACGGTGCTGGCGGTGCTTCACGACCTGGACCTGATCCGCGCCGAATTCCCCGAGACCCTTCTGCTGGCGCGCGAGCCTGTGGGCTGGGGTCCGACCGCGGAAGTGTTGTCCGCGGCCAATCGACTGCGGGCGCGCATGATGTCAGAGGCGTGGGACGAAGCCGCCCCCGCCTGCGATCGGGCAGCGTGAATCCGGGCGTCGCATGGCCATGCTTGACCTGCTCTGGGGGCCCTTTGCCGAGTTCGGCTTTATGCGCCGGGCCCTCGTCGGCTGCCTGGCGCTGTCTCTGGCGGCGCCGCCGCTGGGCCTCTTCCTGATGCTGCGGCGCATGAGCCTGACCGCCGACGTGCTGGCGCACGGAATTCTGCCCGGCATTGCCGCGGGCTTCCTGGTGGCGGGCCTGTCGGTCACGGCGATGTCTCTAGGCGGGCTGGCGGCGGGGCTGGTGGTCGGATTGGGCGCCGGCGCCATCAGCCGGGCCACCGGCGGGCGGGAGGACGCAGCGCTGGCCGCGCTTTACCTCGTAGCCCTGGCGCTGGGGGTCACCATGATCTCCACGCGAGCCGGATCGGTGGAGCTTTCGCACTTTCTGTTCGGCAGCGTTCTGGGGGTGGACGATCCGGCATTGTTTCTGATGGCGGGCGTGGCCAGCCTGACGCTGGTCGCCCTGGCCTTCGCCTGGCGGCCGCTGGCGCTGGAATGCTTCGATCCCGGCTTTGCCGCCGCAGCCGGGGCGCGCGGTGCGGCGTGGCACATGGTTTTTCTGGGCCTGGTCGTGCTCAATGTGCTGGCGGCTTTCCAGGCCCTGGGAACATTGATGGCAGTTGGCCTGATGATGCTGCCGGCCGTGGCGGCGCGGCACTGGGCACGGAGCCTGGGCGGCATGACCTATGCGGCCGTTGCCATGGCGCTGGCCTCCAGCCTGGCCGGATTGCTGCTATCCTTTCACCTCGACCTGCCAAGCGGCCCCGCGATTGTTCTGGTGGCCGGCTTGCTCTGGGTTGTCTCGCTTCTGGCCGGGCCGGTGGACGGGCTGGCGGTGCGGCTGATGCGCCGGCCGCATCTGGCGCGCTAGGCTCCCGCGTCGCCATCGCTCTGGCACCGCCAGGCCAGCCCGTCCGGCGAGGCCTTGGCCGCCGCTTTCAGCGCCGCCACAGCGCTGGTCAGCGCCTCCGGATCCGCATCGGTTCCGCCGGCAGGCAGCTCCAGGGTGGCGACCGAGCAGCGCAGCAGCGGAAAGAAGCGCGCGGCGCCCGACCGGTCATGCCCGTGGATTCCGCCTGCGATCCGGTCGGCGGTGTCGTGCAACCCGGCGGCTTCCGTCGCGAAACCCTGCAGGAGCGCCGTCAGGCGGTTCCGCAACGCGGTGCCTTCCAGCCGCTCTAGCCCGGCGAAGAAGTCGTCGCCGCCGACATGGCCGAGAAACGTGTCGCTTTCAGGAAAGCCGCGGCGCAAATGTTCGGCCAGCAATTCAATGGCGCGGTCGCCGCGGCGGAAGCCGTAGCGGTCGTTGAACGCCTTGAAGTTGTCGAGGTCGAAGTAGCAGAGGTGACGCCGGTGCGGCGCGGCCAGGGCCAGCGTTTCCACCCGCGCCGCAATCGAGTGGTTCCCCGGCAGGCCGGTCAGCGGGCTCTGGTCCCGCGCTTGGCGCAGCCGCCGCTCGTGCAGCACGGAGAGCAGCGCCTGGGCCGACAGCACGCCGAGATACCGATTGCCGCGCGTCAGGATCACGCCCGCCGCCTGCGGCGCGGCGGCGAAGGCCTCCAAAGCCCGGTCCGCGCCGGCATCGGCCTCCACCACCGGGCAGGGGCGTGCAAAGCGCCCAGCGGAAAAGCGGAGCGCGGGGTTCTGCAGCAGTGAGCGGCCGAAGGGGGAGTACACGTATTCCCGCAACGTCCGTTCATGCACCAGCCCACAGGGGATCATCCCGGCCGTGACCACCGGATAGACGTCCAGCTCCGGATTGTTGCGGAACAGCGCGAACAGCGTCTCGGCGTCCACATCCTCGCGCACCGGCTCCAGCCGCTCGGCGGCGGCGAGAAGCTGCGCCGCGTCCTGCGGCCGGCCGGCGGCGGGGCCGCTGCTTTGCCCTCCCGGCTGGGGCAGGTGCGGAAAGCTGATTTCCACTCCGCCCGGCAAAGCACCGGAGGGCAGGGCGGGCCGGGCGATGAAATAGCCCTGAACCAGATCGCACCCCGCGGCGCAGCAGGCGAGGTATTCGGCCCGGTTCTCCACGCCCTCCGCAACCACCCGGAGCCCCAGGCGCCGCGCCATGGCGGCGATGCCGGACACGATGAGCTGCCGCCGTGGATCTTCGCCCAGGCCGCTGATGAAGCGCTGGTCGATCTTGACGTAATCGGCCTGCCCTTCCGCCAGCATGCCCAACCTCGAGGCGCCGCTGCCGAAATCGTCAATGGCCACGCGGTGACCCTGGTCCTGCAGGCGGCGCAGCGCGGCGGCCAGTTCTGATTCGGCCAAGTCTTCCAGCCGCTCGGAAATTTCCACGCAGACCGAGGCGGCCGGCAAGCCAGCCGCGACGACCCGCTCCGACAGGCTCTGCAACGCCGATGCGGGAGGCATGCGGGGATCAATGTTGAGAAACAGCAGCGGCCCGGTCATGCCGCTACCGCGCAGGGGCACGAAGGCTGCCAGGGCGCGTCGCTGCACCAGGGCCTCGAACTCCGCCAGGATGCCGAGCCCGGCGGCGCGGTCGAACAACTCCACCGGGTTTGCCGCGCCCATCCGGTCATGGCCGCGCAGCAGCGCCTCGAAGCCATGCAGTCGGCCGGTGTTGGTTTCCACGATGGGCTGAAGGGCGCAGGACACGGCACCGTCCGCATCGGCAAGGAAGGCCAGCTGTGCGCGGTGGGCGCCGGGCCTTGTCAGCTCCACCGGCAGTTCTGCAGACATGGGACCCCATTCCTTCGACACGCGACAGATCCCCGCGCGACTTATCGGCAGGGTGAAAGGCCGACCCACGGTCAGGGATGCGGGCTCACACCTAAAGGGTTAAGGCTCGCGAGGCTTTTCCCGCCACCGTTGTTGTGACACCAATCGCGCTGTCATCGCATCTTCATGATCGGCCATGGCCACGCTTGCGGCAAGGCCGGGTGAAACCGGGAGACCTCGCCGCTATGCCTGGCCTGTGCCAGTTTGCTCCCCGTTCAACCGAGGAGGTCCCCATGTTCAGCACCATCCGCCGACTGGCCGAGGAGCAGCGCCTCTGCGGCGCCACCGTTGCCGGCGGCTTCGTCTTCCTGGCCGGACAAGTGGCCGATGATGCCAGCCTGGATGCCGAGGGTCAGACCGCGGACATCCTGGCGCAGATCGACGCGCTGCTGGCCGAGGCCGGCACCGACAAGCGTGCCCTGCTGCAGGTCAACATCGTGCTGGCGGACATCGCCGATGCGCCCGCCATGAACCGGGCCTGGGACCGGTGGCTCGACCCGGCCCACAAGCCGGCGCGCATGACGATCCAGGCACCGCTGGTGGACCCGCGCTGGAAGGTGGAGATCACCGGCACCGCGTTGGCGCCGCGCTGAGCAACCCGCCGCGGGGGCGTCTGGCCCGCAAAGGGCAGGTGGCCACGTTTTCATGCGCCGGCCATCTCGGGCCAAGTCCTTTATAATACACAGAATTCCGAGCCTTCTCACCTGCCGCGCCTGCCTTGTCCGTGGAGTGCCCATGTTGCGGGGGCGACGCAGGCGCTAGGCAGCGCGGCGAGGGCTGGCCCCCCTGCGCCTCTCCTGCCGGAGAGGGGCATGGTGGGTCGCCTGCGTGACAGGCTGGTGCCGTTGCGGCCCCGGCGCCCGGCCCGACCGGCGCAAAGCGCCTGCTGCGGACCCCGCGCCGTGTCGGCGGCACCGACCCGACGGAAGGACGGTAACCGTGAAGACGCGTTGGTATCGCCTGCTCTACGTGCAGGTGTTGATCGCCATTGTTCTGGGCGTTGTGGTCGGCGCCGTGTGGCCGCAGACGGGTGCCTCGCTGAAGCCGCTCGGCGACGGCTTCGTGAAGCTGATCAAGGTGGTGATCGCGCCGGTGGTGTTCTGCACCGTGGTGCACGGCATTGCCAGCGTGCGCGAGGCCAGCAAGATCGGCCGCGTCGGCATCAAGGCGATCTTCTACTTCGAGGTGGTTTCCACCTTTGCCCTGGCGCTTGGGCTGATCGTGGCCAAGGTGTTCCACACCGGCGCGGGCTTCAACATCGACGTCGCGGCGCTGGATGCCGGAGCGATCCAGGGCTTCACCCAGAAGGCGCATGGCGACAGCGTCACCGCGCACCTGATGAACATCATCCCCGACACCTTCTTCGGCGCCTTCGTGGGCGGCGACCTGCTGCAGGTGCTGTTCATCGCCGTGCTTGCGGGCTTCGCCATCAACGGCCTGCCGGAGCGCGCCCGGATCGGGGCCTCGCATGTGGTGGACCAGCTCGCCGCCATCTTCTTTGGCATCGTGGGCATCGTGGTGAAGGCGGCGCCGGTTGGTGCCTTCGGTGCCATGGCCTTCACCATCGGCCAGTACGGCGTGGAAAGCCTGCTGCGGCTGGGCGAGCTGGTGGCGACCTTCTATCTGACCTCCATCCTCTTTGTTCTGCTGGTGCTGGGGTCCATTGCCCGCTTCTGCGGCTTCTCCATCATCCGCTTCGTGAACTACATCCGGGAGGAACTGCTGATCGTGCTCGGCACCTCGTCGAGCGAGAGCGTGCTGCCGCAGATCATGCGCAAAATGGAGCGGCTCGGCTGCTCGCCCAACGTGGTCGGGCTGACCGTGCCGCTGGGCTACAGCTTCAACCTGGACGGCACCAACATCTACATGACGCTGGCGACGATGTTCCTGGCCTACGCCACCAACACGCCGCTGACGCTGGGGCAGGAGCTGACCATCCTGCTGGTGGCCATGCTGACCTCCAAGGGCGCCTCGGGCGTGACGGGTGCGGGGTTCATCACCCTGGCGGCGACCTTGTCGGTGATCCCGGACATCCCGATCCAGGCTTTGGCGGTGTTGATCGGGATCGACAAGTTCATGAGCGAGTGCCGGGCGCTGACCAACCTGGTGGGCAATGGCGTGGCCTGCGTCGCCATCAGCCGCTGGGAAGGGGAGCTGCATCCCGAGCAGCTTCGCAGCGAGCTGGCACGCGGTCCGAGCACCCATGTCAGCGAGGATGCGGCGCCAGCGCCGGCCCGGAGCGCTGCGGAATAGCCTTTCAAGGCACGACCTGCGCTATTCTGCTCTCATTCGCGTGATTGCGCTTCATTTCGATCTTGTGACCGTGCATTCTGGCGTGAACGGGCCCTAGGGCCGGATCCGCCACGCGCCTGCCGCGCATCGGCCCCGGTTCCGCCGCAAAGCCGGGCCAGCTTGGTAGGACGTCCTGAGAAAAAGCGTGTCATGATCAGTGCCTTCATCCGCGTGAGTGCCTCAGCGTGAGCCGCCCGGAGTTCTGGCGCGGCAAGCGCGTCCTGGTGACGGGAGGCGCGGGCTTTCTGGGCAGCGGCCTGTGCCACGCCCTTAGTGCGCAGGGCGCCGAGGTCACGGCGATCGACGCCATGCTGCCCGAAGGCGGCGCCAGCCCCGCCAATCTGGAAGGCAGCGGTGCGCGGCTGATTACGGCCGATCTCCGGGAAGCTGCGCTGGAGCCGATGACCGAAGGTCTGGACGCGGTGTTCAACATGGCCGGGCAGACCAGCCATGCCGGCAGCTTGGCCGACCCGTTCACCGATCTGGCCATCAACGCCACCGCCCAGCTGCGGCTGATGGCCGCACTCCGCGCAGGCTCGCCGGGGGCGACGGTGGTGCATGCCTCCACCCGGCAATTCTATGGCCGTCCCCGCTACCTGCCGGTGGACGAGGCGCATCCCTTGGCGCCGCCGGACCCGAACGGTGTCTCGAAGCTGGCCGGCGAGCAGTACTGGCTGATGGAGGGGCGGGTGCATGGCCGCCCCGTGGTCTCGCTGCGCCTGACCAATTGCTATGGTCCGCGCCTGCGGGTGAAGGATGCGCGGCAGACCTTCCTTGGCATCTGGTTCCGCCGCCTGCTGGAGGGCCAGCCCTTCGAGGTTTGGGGCGGCGAGCAGCTGCGCGATCTCGCCTACCTCGACGATGTGGTGGCCGCCTTCCTTGCCGCCGCCGAGACGCCGGCCTGCGCAGGCCAGGCCTTCAACATCGGTGGTGCCCCGCCTGTCTCGCTGCTGCAGCTGGCCGAGGCGGCGGTGGCGGCGAATGGCGGTGGCGGCTTCGCGGTGAAGCAGTTCCCCGCCGACCGCGCCCCTATCGACATTGGCAGCTTCCACGCCCGGGACGACGCCTTTCGCGCCGCCACGGGATGGTCACCGCGCGTCAGCCTGGAGGAGGGGTTGCGCGCCAGCCTCGACTGGCTGCGCCCCCGCCTCAACCAGTATCTCTGACACGCTTCAGGAGAAGGGCCGATGGACGCGCCCGCGATGACCGTTCCCGTGACCGCCCCGCCAGCCACCGTGCCGCAGGCCGATCTGGGGGCCGCCTACCGGGCACAGCGCCCGGCCATCGACGCCGCGGTTGAGCGCGTGCTCACCTCCGGCTGGTATATCCTGGGCGGCGAATGTGCCGCCTTCGAGCGCGAATACGCGCAGTGGATGGGCCAGAAGCGCGCCATCGGCTGCGCCAACGGTACCGATGCGCTGATGCTGATCCTGCGCGGCCTCGGCATCGGGCCGGGCATGACGGTGGCCACAGTGTCGCACACCGCCGTCGCGACCGTGGCCGCCATCGAGATGGTGGGCGCCACGCCGCTGCTGCTCGACATTGATCCCGACACCTTCACCATGGACCCGGACGAGCTGGTGGCCGTGCTGGAGGATCCGCCGCCGGGCCTGCCGCCGATCCGCGCGGTGATCCCCGTGCATCTCTACGGCCATCCTTGCGATCTCACGCCCATGATGGCCGCCTGCCGCGCGGCGGGGGTTGCCGTGATCGAGGACTGCGCCCAGGCACATGGCGCTCTGCTGGGCGGCACCAAGGTCGGACGCTTCGGCGATGCCGCTGCCTTCAGCCTCTACCCGACGAAGAATCTCGGCGCTCTCGGCGATGCCGGTGTGCTCAGCACGGATGACGAGGAACTGGCCGAGCGCATCGCCGCCATCCGGCAATATGGATGGAAGCGCCGCTACATGTCCGATGCGGTGGGGGTGAATTCCCGGCTGGACGAGATGCAGGCCGCCATTCTGCGGGTGCGGCTGCCGCTGCTGAATGCCGCCAATGCCCGCCGTCGGCAAATCGCAGCCGCCTATGACGCGGCGCTTGCTGGTGGTCCGATCGCGCCGCCTGTACGGCAGGGCGATGTGGAGCACGTGTACCACCAGTACGTGATCCGCAGCACGGAGCGCGATGCGCTGTCCGAGCGGCTGCGGACGCATGGCGTCGCCACCGCCATCCATTACCCGGCGGCCGTGCACCAGCAGGATGCCTACCGTGACCGCACGCCGCTGGGCCCGGCCGCCTGCGCCGAAACGGAGTTGGCGGTGCGCGAGGTACTGAGCCTGCCGATCTTTCCGGAGCTGACGGATGCGCAGGTGGAGCAGGTTTGCGCAGCCCTGCGGCAGGAGGTGCGGTAGGCAACGGGTCTCCCGAGAGGGCACGGCCTCCTCCAGCGTCCTTGGCGCGGTCCCCGCGCACCTCGCTTGCTCCTCGATCCGGGGGGAGCCGTGCCGGGGCGGGCTTCGGAACCGCGTCACCAGTGTCGCTGAGCGGTGTCCCTCTGGTGGCCGGGTAAACGGGGGCGGGCCGCCGAGAGGCAGGTCCTTCGCCTTTGCATGGCGGCATGTCCGACTTCCGGTTTATAGCATCGCCCATCCCGGTTTCCCTTTTTGGCGGATCGACCCCGCCCCCTGAGGTGATCCCTGCATGCTGCGCCTGACCGAATTGAAACTGCCGCTCGACCATTCGTCGGAGGCGCTGCCGGCAGCCGTGCTCGCCCGGCTCGGCATCCCTGAGGCCGACCTTCTGGACCTGCGCGTTTTCCGGCGTGGCTACGATGCGCGGAAAAAGTCGGCCATCCTGCTGATCTACACGCTGGACCTGACGGTGCGGAACGAGGCTGCCGTTTTGGCCCGCTTCACGCAGGATCCGCATGTCGGCCGTTCGCCGGACACGACCTACCGCTTTGTCGGCCACGCCACGCCGGACGAGACACGACGGCCACTGGTGATCGGCGCCGGACCCTGCGGTCTGCTGGCGGGGCTGGTGCTGGCGCAGATGGGTTTCCGTCCCATCATCCTGGAGCGCGGCAAGGTGGTGCGCGAGCGCACCAAGGACACCTGGGGATTGTGGCGCCGCTCCGAGCTCAATCCCGAATCCAACGTGCAGTTCGGCGAGGGTGGGGCCGGCACCTTCTCGGACGGCAAGCTCTACAGCCAGATCAAGGACCCGCAGCATCACGGCCGCAAGGTGCTTGAGGAGTTCGTCCGTGCCGGTGCGCCGGAAGAGATCCTTTCTGTTTCCAAGCCCCATATCGGCACCTTCCGCCTGGTCACCATGGTGGAGCACATGCGCGCCAGCATCGAGGCGCTGGGCGGCGAGTACCGCTTCTCGTCCAAGGTGACGGACCTGCTGATCGAGACGCGCGAAGGCGCTCGGCAGGTCTGTGGCGTGGCCCTGGAAGACGGCAAGGTCATCGAGGCCGACCATGTGGTGCTGGCCATTGGCCACAGCGCGCGCGACACCGTTACGATGCTGGCGAAGCGCGGGGTCTATCTGGAAGCCAAGCCCTTCTCGGTAGGCATGAGGATCGAGCACCCGCAGGGCATGATCGATCGTTGCCGCTTCGGCGACTTCGCCGGCAACAAGACGCTGGGCGCCGCCGACTACAAGCTGGTGCACCATGCGAAGAACGGACGCACCGTCTATAGCTTCTGCATGTGTCCTGGCGGCACGGTGGTGGCCGCGGCCTCGGAACCCGGCCGCGTCGTCACCAACGGGATGAGCCAGTATTCGCGCGCTGAACGCAACGCCAACGCCGCGCTGGTGGTGGGCATCGAGCCGCGTGACTACCCGGGCGGCGCGGATGCTGGATCCTTGGCGGGCATTGAACTGCAGCGCCGGCTGGAGGAGGCGGCCTTCCGGGCCGGCGGAGGCGATTATCGGGCACCCGCGCAGTTGGTCGGGGACTTTCTGGAGGGCCGGCCGTCATATGCACTCGGCGAGGTCATCCCTTCCTACAAGCCGGGGGTTACCCTCACTGATCTTGGCGCCCTGCTGCCAGGATACGCCGTGGAGGCGATCCGCGAGGCCATCCCCGCTTTCGACCGCCAGTTGCGCGGCTATGCCCGCCCTGACGCCGTGATGACTGGGCTCGAAACCCGCACCTCCTCGCCGGTCCGGGTTAAGCGCGGCGCAGACGGGCACAGCCTGAACACCCGCGGCCTGTTCCCGGCTGGCGAAGGTGCGGGCTATGCCGGCGGCATCCTCTCGGCTGGGGTGGACGGCATCAAGACGGCCGAGGCCGTCGCGCGCAGTCTGCTGGGTATGGAACACACAACTGCGCGGGCTGCATGATTTTCGAGACGTTCTGCGGAATTTAAGGCAATCATCGCCGTAATCCCACCACGATGCGGTGGCAGGGTGTTACAGTCGGGAAACAAACGAGGCTTCTGGCCGCAGAGCGGACGAGGCCGGGTCAGGGGGTTACTTCGAGTGAGCTATAGCTTCCCCGGGGAGCCGCAAGGCATCCTCCCCGGTCGCGGCCGCCTCGGTGCCGGCCGCCTGGTCAACGCTGCCTGCCTCGGCGTCGTGGCGGCAACCGTTCTGGTCGTGATGTTCGCGCTGCTGCGCGCCCCGATGAAGGACGACCTGGCTTGGCTCATCTGGGTCGCGCGGCAATGGCTGCGCGGCGAAGAACTCTATGTCGACATCGTCGAGGTCAATCCGCCGCTGATCGTCTGGATCAGCGCCATTCCCGTGCTGATCGGGGACGTGCTGGGCACCACCGCCAAGCAGGTGGCCATTCCACTTTTCGCTGCGGCAGCGCTGGGCTCGGCCTGGGCGAGCGCCAGGCTGCTGCAGGGCACCGGCCCGGTTTTCGAGCGGAAGGTGCCGGTGTTCACCGCCATTTCCTGCGTGCTGCTGCTGATGCCGGGTGTGGAATTCGGTCAGCGGGAGCACCTGCTGGTCATCTCGGTGCTTCCGTACCTCGCCATGCTGATCCGCGTGATGGGCGGCTTGCCGGTGAGCCCGCTGCTTTCGGCGGGGGGCGGAGTGCTGGCCGGCCTCGGCTGCGCGCTGAAGCCGCGCTACCTGTTGGGCATCGCGGTGGCGGAGCTGTGCCTGTGGCTGCATCGCGGCTTCCGCATCCGCCTGGCGCCGCTGGCGGCGGGGCTGGCTGCAGGGCTCTACATCCTCAGCATCTTCATCTGGTACCCGGCCTTTATCGAGCGCGCCATTCCGCTGGCGCTGACCCTTTACGGCGGCACCGATACCGGGTTCTGGCAGATTGCGGCCGAGAGCTGGGCTCTGATGCTCGGCCTCCTGGTCTGTGCCCTGCTGACCTGGTGGACGCCGCGCCGCACGCCGGCCTTCGGCGTCATGCTGGTGCTGACGGGCTTCGCGTTCGCGGCCACGGTGGCGATGTTTCTGGACGGCAAGAACTGGTTCTACCACCGCATCCCGGCGCTGATGATGGTGGTGTTCTGCCTGTTCTTCTGGTGCGCCGACGCTGTGCTGCATCACAAGGGGGAAGTTCGCCTGCGCCGGCCGATGATGGCGCTGGCCCTGCTGCCCCTGTTGGTTTACGCGCAGGATACCTCGCAACGTTTCTATGGCCGGCTTGTTCTCGCCGCCGAGCCCGACACCACCACCGAGGTGCGGCTTGAGCGCCTGATCCGGCGGGAGAAGGTACGGTCCTACGTCGCCTTTTCCGAGTGGATCGGGCTCGGCTTTCCAGTGGTGAACAACACCGGCGTCACCTGGGCCTCTCGCTTCGACAGCATGTGGGCGCTGCGTGGCGAGATGTGGAAGGCGCAGCGCGACGGAGTTGCGCCGGAAGAATGGCCGATCCGTCACTGGGTGGTTCAGGACTTCATGGAAGGCTGCCCGGACCTGGTGGTGGTGGACCGGCGCGGCGAGGCCATGAACTACCCGGCGATCCTGTCCCAGGCCAACCCCGGCTTTGCCGCAGTCTGGGCCCGCTACCGGCAGATCGCCGTGGTGGACGGGTTGCAGGTTTATCGCCGCCAGGGCGAGGGCTGCGGCGCACCGGCAGGGCTCGGCTGAGCCGCACCGGCCTGCCGGCCGATCAATCCGGGTGGAAATCCATCGCCACCCCGTTGATGCAGTAGCGCAGCCCAGTCGGCGGCGGCCCGTCCGGGAAGACGTGGCCGAGATGGCTGCCGCACTGGCTGCAATGCACCTCGGTCCGGATCATGCCGTAGCTGCGGTCGGTGGTGGTGCCGACCGCGCCCTCGATCGGCGCGCCGAAGCTCGGCCAGCCCGTGCCGCTCTCGAACTTGCCGCCTGATGCGAAGAGCGGCTGTCCGCAGCCTGCGCAAGAAAAACTACCCTGCCGCTTCTCATTCAGGAGGGCGCAGCTTCCGGGGCGCTCCGTCGCGTGGCGACGCATCACCTCGTACTGCTCGGGCGTCAGCTTCTGCCGCCATTCGGCATCACTGAGGGTGAAGGGATACGTCTTCTCGGCGACGTTCATGCGGGCCTCCAAAGCGGGTTCACGCCGGATATGGGGTGGCCGCTCGGCCGGCGGGAGGGGGCAGGCTGCGGACCCCCTCCACCCCCGAAGACGGCAGCTTTCGGCCCGGTCCCGGCGTTCTGAAGCTCTGCCGCCGCAATGCTCCTTCTTGTGCCTTCGCTTCAGAGTCCGGCGTCATCCAGTCTCAGGATGGCCCGCGCCAGGGCCTGCGCGCGAGGAACCAGAGAAGTCACCTCCAGATACTCCTCGGGGCTGTGCGCGCGGCCGCCAACGGGGCCCACGGCGCAGAGTGTCGGCGCGCCTTGGGCAGCGGTGAAGCCGCTATCGGCGCAGCCGCCCGCGAACTCGCCCTCGGTTTGCAGACCAAACTCGGCAGCGGCCTGCTTGTAGGCTGCGAACACCGCCTCCGTGCCGGGGTTCTGTGCCAGCGGCAGGAACTCGCCCTTAATGGAAAGGGTGGCACTGGTGCCGGGAACGAAGCTCTTTTCGACGATGGCGTGGATCTTGCCCATTACTTCGTCACGGTCCTCAGGGTGGATGTAGCGCAGGTCGATCTGGCCTTGTGCCCAGGGCGCCACGGTGTTGACGCTCTGTCCGCCGGAGACCAGGCCCACATTCAGGGTGATGCCGCGCGGGATATCGGTCAGGGCATGGATCGCAGTGATCTTGGCCGCCAGCTCGCCAATGGCACTGACCCCGACCTCGAAATTGCCGCCTGAATGCGCCGCCTTGCCGGTGATGTCGAACACCATGAAGACGCCGCCCTTGCGGCCTGTCACCACATTCCCGGAGGGTCGGCCCGGTTCCGAGTTAAACACGACCCGGGCGCCGCGCGCCTCGCGCTCGATCACCGGACGACCCTCGGGTGAGCCGATTTCCTCGTCGCCCGTGAACAGCCCGACCAGCGGCCCCGGCGCACCGCCGAATTGGCGAAAGGCGGCGAGCACGAAGAGGTTCATCACGAGCCCGGCCTTCATGTCCGCGACACCTGGCCCGGTGGCAATGCCGTCCTTGACAGCGAAGGGGCGGCGTTGCGGCTCGCCCTTGGGGAAAACCGTGTCGCGGTGGCCCATCAGCACGATGTTCTGGCGCTTGTTGCCGCTGGTAGTGGACTCGCCGCCGCCCACCAGTGCCCGCAGGCAGTCGCCATGCTTCTCGCCCGGAACCACCTCGACCGGGATGTCATGGCGGACGCAGAAGTTCCTGACCCTCTCACCGACCGCGTCGACGCCCGCCTTGTCATAGCTGCCGCCATCGATGTTCACCATGGCTTCCAGCTCGGCCAGCATGGCGTCCTGCTGCGTCGCGAGCCATTCAGTGATGGGGTTTCCAGTGGCCATGCTGCGCTCTCCTCGGAGTCGGTTCGGGACAGGGCAGGGTGACGGATCAGGCCCGGATGGGAAAGCGGTGCAGCACAACGCAGGTGATGGACAGGACGCGCGATCCCCGTTACCGCCTCTTCCGAATGGGTCAACAAAGGAGCCGCTGGACTTGACCTCCGAGAGCATCGACAGCCCGGCCCGGGGCACAGCCGAGCCGGAGAGCGAGGGCCGCACCGGCTGGCCGCAGAACGCCGCTGTGCTGGTGGTGGAGGACGATCCGCTGATCGGCCTCAACTTGGTTCAAATGCTTGAAATGCTGGGTTTCGAGGCGCGGCTGGCGCCGCGGGCGGAGAAGGCCCTCGCCATGCTGGCCGAAGGTCCCGCGCCGGTTCTGCTGCTGACGGATCTGCGCCTGCCTGGGATGAACGGCGTCGCCCTGGCCATGGAAGCGCGGCGGAGCCATCCCGGCTTGCCGGTGCTGCTGACCACCGGGCAGGCGCAGGACGAGCTGAACCTGCCCGCGGAGCTTACAAAGCGGACCGGCTTTCTGGGCAAGCCCTACGCGATGCGGCAGTTGGAAGCCGCCCTCAGCGCGCTGCGGCAGCAAACGCGCGAGGATGCGGGGACCGGTCAGACCAGCGCGTAGTGCCCCTGCTCGACCTCGGTGAGGCGGGCTTCGGGAGGCGGCGCCGTGTTGGGATCGAAGGGCTGCCGCTGCCGTGCTGCCTCGCGGTCCGGATCAGGAATGGGCGCGGCCGAAATCAGCGCGCGGGTGTAGCCGTGCTGCGGATTGGCAAAGACGGAGGCCGTTGGTCCCATTTCCACGATGCGCCCACGCAGCATCACAGCGACCCTGTGGCAGAGGTAGCGCACCATGCCGAGGTCATGGGCGATGAACAGGTAGCTCATCCCCATCTCCTCCTGCAGATCCAGGAACAGGTTGATGATTTGCGCCTGGATCGACACGTCGAGCGCGGTGATCGGCTCATCCGCCACGATCATCTTCGGCCCCAGCGCGATGGCTCGCGCGATGCCGATGCGCTGCCGCTGCCCGCCTGAGAACTGGTGCGGAAAGCGATCCATGAAGCGCGGATCCAGCCCCACCCGCTGGAACAGTGCCGCGACCCGGTCGCGTTGCTCGTTCTTGCCGCGAACCATGCCATGCACGCGCAAGGGTTCTCCGACGCTTTCGCCGACGCGCATGCGCGGGTTGAGGGAAGAGTAGGGGTCCTGGAACACCACCTGCAGCTTCTTGCGGACGGCGGTGAGGTTGCTGCCCTTGAGACGGGTGATCTCCTGCCCTTCGAACTGGATGCTGCCCTCGGTCGGGTTCTCCAGCCGCAGCACCAGCCGCCCCGTGGTGCTCTTGCCGGAGCCTGATTCGCCAACCAGGCCCAGGATCTCGCCCGGGGCAACATCGAAGGAGACGCCGTCCACCGCCTTCACAGTGTGGGTCGGGCGGCCCCGGAGATCGGTGCCGACGCCGAAATGCTTCACCAGGTTCTCCACCCTGAGCAGTGGCGGTGCCCGACGAAGGCGGGCTGCGGCAGGAGCGGCGGAAGGAGAAAGCTCGTTCATGCGGTATGCTCCCGCTGCGTGCGAAGGTCGTACCAGGCGGCGACAAGGTGGCCGGCCGCGCCGTCCGGCGCCGGCAGCAGCGGCGGCACTTCCTGGCGGCAACGCTCGGTGGCGTAGATATTGCGCGGCGCGAAGGGATCGCCTTTCGGCGGGTTGAACATGTCGGGCGGTGAGCCCGGGATCTGCACCAGCCGCTGCCGCTCGGCCGGCTCGTCGGGGATGGCCGCACGCTCGCCATCCTTGGGAAGCGGCATCTCATGGTCGGGCAGGGAGCGCAGCAGCCCCCAGGTATAGGCGTTGCGCGTGTCCTTGAAGACGGCGCGAACCGGGCCGCGCTCCATGATGCGGCCGCCATACATGACCTGAACCGTGTCGGCGATGCCGGCGACCACGCCCATGTCGTGGGTGATCCAGATCATCGCCATGCCGAGCTTCTTCTTCAGGTCGCGCATCAGGTCGAGCACCTGGCCCTGCACGGTCACATCGAGCGCGGTGGTCGGCTCGTCGGCGATCAGCAGCTTCGGCTCGCAGGCGATGCCGATGGCGATCATCACCCGCTGCCGCATGCCGCCGGAGAACTGGTGCGGGTACTGCATGACGCGCTTGTGCGGGTCGGGGATGCCGACGAGGTCCAGCAGCTCCACCGCGCGCTTGTTCGCAGCATTGCGGGACATCAGCCGGTGGGTCACCAGCGCCTCGGTGATCTGGGTTTTGACTGAGAGAACCGGGTTCAGCGAAGTCATCGGGTCCTGGAAGATCATGCCGATCTCGCGTCCGCGCAGGCGGCGCAGCTCTCGGTCCGACAGCTTCAGCAGGTCGCGCCCCTCGAACAGCACGCTGCCGCCGGCGATGCGGCCGGGCGGCATGGGGATCAGCCCCAGCATGGAGAGCACATGGACGCTCTTGCCGCTGCCGCTCTCGCCCACCACGCCGAGCGTCTCACCCGCTTCCAGATCGTAGGAGACGCCGTTGACCGCGTGCACCGAGCCTTCTCCGGTGTCGAAGCGGACCACAAGATCCCGCACTTGCAAGAGCGGCATGAACCAGGGCTCCTTTCACAGGTTAATGAGAATGATTCTTAGTGTCATTCGCATGACCATGCAACGGAAAGGCTTCGCGGCTGTTCCGGCACAGACTTCACCGCTTCCCCGATCCGCATCCCCGCAGGCCGCCTGAGGTTTCTCCCTCGACGCTGAAGCGCCGCAGGTCGTTGTGGTTGGCAGGCGAGGATGGTGAAGCCGAAAGGGCTGGCGGTCCTCGGTACGCCAGCCTGTCAGGTGCATCCGGGTTGAACGGGATCGGGGAGTTGGAGCCCTGGCAAGGGGATGCGAGGGAGCCCGGCTTCCCTCGATGCCTTGTTCAGTGGTGGTGATGCTCGCAGCCCTGAGCCTCGGGCTGCGCGATGGCCGGTGTTACCGCCCGTTCGATCACCCGGGCGGCGCGGAAGCACAGATCGTCGCGGAGCTGCGCAGCGGCAAGCTGCACGCCGCGCGGCATGCCGTGCTCATCCAGCCCCAAGGGCACGGAGATGGCTGGCTGGCGCGTCAGATTGAAGGTGAAGGTCCAGGGCGCCCAGTCGCGCCACAGCGCTTCGGTCGGCTTCAGGGTCGGCGTGTCGGCAGCAAAGGCGGCGGTCGGTGTGGTCGGGCAGAGCAGCAGGTCGTAGCGCTGGTGGAAGCGCGCCATGGCATGCGCCGCCTCGCCCCGCAGGGCCTCGGCGCCCAGGAAATCCACGGCCGACATGCCGCCCTCGCGCTCCGCCACCTCGTCAAGCCCGCGGTCCAGCAGCGCGCGCTTTTCCGGAGGCATGGTGCGCACCAGCCGGGCCAGCGCCACGCCCCAGACGCGGCCGAAGATGGCGCGGGTGTCGGGAAGCTCAGGATCGGCATCCTCAACGATCGCGCCCGCTTCGGACAGGATGCGGGCCGCGGCCAGCACGGCAGCCTCGCCTTCAGCATCGATGGGCGGGGTGTATCCCAGCCGCCGCACCACCGCCACGCGCAGCCCCCCGACCCCGTCCTCGACTCCCTCGCGCCAGTCGCGCGGGGTGTCATGCACGCAGAAGGGGTCGCGAAGATCCGGCTGCGCCATGGCGGACATCATCAGTGCCGCGTCGCGTACCGATCGCGTCATCGGACCGGCGCAGGACACCTGACCGAAGGCGCTGTGCGGCCATTGCGGGACGCGGCCATAGGAAGGCTTCATGCCCACCAAGCCGCAGAACGCAGCCGGGATCCGGATCGACCCGCCGGCATCCGTGCCGATATGCAGCGGTCCGAAGCCCGCCGCGCCGGCCGCTGCGGCACCGGAGGACGATCCGCCCACGGTGCGCTCGGGGTTCCAAACGTTGCGGGTGATGCCATGCAGCGGGCAGTCGCCCGGCGTTTTCCAGCCGAACTCGGTGGTGGTGGTCTTGCCCAGGATCACGGCGCCGGCGGCCTTCAGCCCCAGGACCGCGGGCGCATCCTCGGCGGCGGGACTGGCATCGGTGGTCTTGCTGCCGCGTCTGGTGGGAAAGCCCTGCAGGTGCAGCAGATCCTTCACCGTCACCGGCACGCCGTCGAGAGCGCCGAGCGGGCGGCCGGCAGCCCAGCGCGCGGAGGATTCGCCCGCCTGCTGCAGGGCCTTCGGGTTCAGCACGGCGAAGGCATTGACCCAAGGGTTGTAGCGGGCGATCCGCTCCAGCATCGCTTGCAGGGCTTCCACGGGCGAAAGGCGACGGCTGGCGTAAAGATCGAGAAGGCTTTCGGCCGACATCAGGGCCGGGTCGGTATCGGACATGCGGGCTACTCCAGAACGGGCAACAATCTGCGCCGCTGGTGGGCGGGAAGAAAGACGGTGGCGCTACCTGCCTCCATCCGCCGTGCGTGATGTAAGCCTCAGATCACCAATGGTTGTCCACCGATCCGCCGGTGCCCTGGTAAATTGTACGGCTCTCGGAACGTTAGCCAGCTGCCGGGAATGGTTTCGGCAACGCTGCATCGGAGGACAAGATGTCCGTTTCCCAATCGCCATCAGCATCGGGACAGCAGAACGAGGCCGCCTCTCGTGCCGAGGCTCTGCGGGAACTCGGCACCATTCTGCGCCAGGCGGGGCATGACCAGGATCTGCAGGCCGAGGTCGCGTCGCTCGTGGGGCGGGCGCTCGGCGCTTCGCGGGTCGGCTTTGCCTGGCTTGATCGCGACCGCCTCAACATTGCCGAGGACTGGACAGCGCCGACCGTCGCCTGCATCGCCGGCAACTACTCGACTGACCTGTTCGTCGAAACCATCAACCGCCTCGGCAGCGGCCAGGCCATCGCAGTGAACGACACCGAAGGTTCGCCCTGGCTGCGCGGTGATCGGGGCGCCTATGCCAGCATCGGCGTGCGCGCCTTCATCAAGGTTCCGGTGAGCGTCGCGGGCGCATTGTCGGGCATTCTGTTTGTGCATTCCGCCGAACCGCG
This sequence comes from Teichococcus globiformis, assembly GCF_042646265.1. NCBI lineage: Bacteria > Pseudomonadati > Pseudomonadota > Alphaproteobacteria > Acetobacterales > Roseomonadaceae > Roseomonas > Teichococcus globiformis. The sequence goes on along the minus strand of NZ_JBHRTN010000018.1, from coordinate 63,045 downwards.
CGACTGGTCCTTCAGCGAGATCGACTTCGCGCGCGAGGCTGCCGAGCAGTTCAGCCATGCCCTGGGCAGCCGCCAGTCGCACTAGGAACGGATGGCCGGCTGCGTCGCGCTCTGAACCACGTCCGGGGCAAAGACCTCGATCCGCCTGTGGCACATCATCCGTGGCTGGACGCGGCGCCGACTTTCCCCGATCCCTCACAGCGCCGCCAAGGTCAGCATGCGGCATCGCTGAACAGGTGGTTCCGAAGCGCGGCATGAATGGTGGTGGTATCTCCGGGATCAGCCAGCCATTCATGTTGATCGGAACGAGGACGCTGCCAACGGTGCAGCCTGTTTTTCGTCCGGCTTCCGTCGAAACACACTGCAACCGCGATGCCATGCCTGGGGCTATGCCAGGGAAAGACGGAGGAGCAGGATGATTGCTTCCCGTCGAGCAGGAGAGCCGCATGGCCGAGAACACCGCCGCGAAACCGTGGGAATGGCCTGAAGCGCATTGGCGCGGCCTGGTGGCGAAGGCCTATGGCGGGCGCAGCCTGGCCCCGGCAGCCTGGCCGGATGGAGCGCATTGCTGCGTCGCCCTGTCCTTCGACGCCGATCATGAAACAACGCCGCTGCGCGAGGGTGACGACAGCCCTATGCGGATCAGCCAGGGGCAGTACGGCTCCCGCAGGGGCATTCCTCGCATCCGGGCCTTGCTGGACCGGCACGGGATCAGGGCAAGCTTCTTTTATCCCGCCGTCAGCGCCTTATTGCATCCGGAGGAGGTGCGTCAGCTTGCGGATGAGGGGCATGAGATCGGCATCCATTCCTGGATCCACGAGGCCAACACCGGCTTGCCGCCCGGCGTGGAGCGGGAATTGACGCTGCGCTCGGCCGATGCGCTGGAGCGCATCTCGGGCCGGCGGCCAGTGGGAATCCGCACGGCGAGCTGGGACTTTTCCCGTGACACGCTCAACATCATCCGGGAGATGGGGCTGCTCTACGACAGCTCGCTCATGGCGGATGACGAGCCCTATGAGTTGCTGGCAGATGGCGAGCCGACAGGCGTGGTGGAATTGCCGCCCGAGTGGATTCGAGACGACGCGCCTTACCTCAACATGGTGCGCTTCTCGGCCATCCGGCCCTACACCCCGCCCTCCGGTGTAGAAGAGATCTTCAGGGCCGAGTTCGACGGCGCCTATGCCGAAGGCGGCACCTTTCTGCTGACCATGCATCCGCATGTGATCGGCCACCGCAGCCGCATCGCGCTGTTGGAGCGGCTGGTCGAGTACATCAAGGGACATGGCGGCATCTGGTTCGCCACCCATGCGGAACTGGCGCGGCACTGCCGCAATGCGGTCGGCTGAAGCCGGGGTTCCCCGCACCATGCCCGCCGAGCCGCCCTTCCATCTGCTGATCAATCCTCGCCACGGCGTGCCCGGCATTGTGGTGCTGCCCGAAGGGGCGTTCCGTCGTGCCCGTGCCGAGATTGCCGGGTGGCCTGGCCGCGCACCCGTCGCGGCCCGCTCCCTGGACGACTGGGCGAAGCGCTTGGGGATCGCCGCCCTGCACGTGGAGGAAGGCGGAAGGGATGGCGATGCCGCATCGTATGGAGTGCTGCGCCTGCTGGTGACCGAGTTGGCGCGGCGCGGTGTTGCCGCGGCCGCGAAGGCGGCCGAGCTGGAATCCGGCCGCTTCGCGGAAGCCACGCGCGGCATCACCGTGGTTGGAGCCGGCGATGAGGCTCTGCCTGTTGCGCTGGCTGCCGCGCGCTTCGGAGCGCGCTGCGTGGTGGTCCTGCGGCCAGGATATGAAGGAGCGTTGCGCGATGCCATCGCCGTGTCGGGTGCGATGATCCGCACTCACGCGTCCGATGAGGGGGATGGGTTGCGCCACGCCGCGGAGGTAGCCGCGGCGGAAGGATGGTTCATCGTCAGCGCACGCTCCTGGACCGGCCAAACCGAGCTGCCACGCGACATGATGCAGGCCCAAAGATTGGCGGCGGCAGAAACACTCGACGCCCTGCCCCACCCGCCGAGCCATGTTTTTGTGCGGGCTGGGGCAGGGGGCACCAAGGCGGCCGCCTTTTCGGTGGCGCTGCGTGCGCGGCACGGCATCGATTCGCGGCTGGTTGTCGTGGAGCCGGCACACGCTTCCGGCTTGCTGGTCTGCGCCAAGCACGGAGGTGAGCCGATAGGCCAGCCGGATGACTTCGCCGCGGCCACACCGGACTTGCTGGCCTGGCAGGAACTGGGACGTGCGAGCTTCGCCTTTGCTGCCTTGGATGAGGCTGCCGCTCGGGGCCGGGGCTTGCCGGGCGGAGCGGATCTAACCCTGAGCGCCTTGTCGGTGGTGGCAGCCGACAGCGATGCACGCACCCGGCTCGGGCTCCGCGCCGGGAGCCGGGTGCTGCTTGCCGCCGATTGATTACAGGCGGGATATGCGCCGCGGGTTCGGAGCAGCGGTTGTCATGCGTCTCCGTAGCGTCACGAGGCTGTAAAGCTGTTGTCATCCGGCGCGGCTAATCCCCCGCCCCGGGCGGCCGTCGATGACCGGCCGATTTCAGGAAATGCGGGGGATCGCATGAAGTTTCGGATGACGGCGATGGCGGCCGGCGTCGCTCTGGCGCTTGGCGCGGCGCCAGGTGCGCAGGCGCAGGGCAGCCAGCGGCAGGATTTCACCATGTGGTACGGGCTGACCGGCCAGCTCAGCGAGGCGGTGCAGCAGGTCTGCAAGCGCTTCAACGACAGCCAGGATCAGTACCGCATCACCTGCACCAGCCAGGGCGAGTACGACAAGAACCTGCAGAACACCATTGCCGCCTTCCGCGCCGGGCAGCAGCCGACCATCACCCAGGTCTATGACATTGGCACGCTGGACCTGATGCTGTCGGGCCAGTACGTGCCGGCGCGCGAGCTGATGCAGGGCCAGGGCCACCAGATCGACTGGAACAACTACATCAAGCCCATCGCGAACTACTACGCGACATCCAAGGGCGAGATGCTGTCCTTTCCCTTCAACTCTTCCACCGCGGTGATGTACTGGAACCGTGCCGAGGGGAAGAAGGTGGGGCAGGAGACTCCACCGGCGACCTGGGAAGAGCTGCACGCGGCGCTCGGCAAGATGAAGGCGGCAGGCAAGTCCTGCCCGCTGGCGCTGGACTTCGACAGCTGGGTGGTATTCGAGCAGTTCGCCTCTGCGCACAACATCCCCGTCGCCAGCAAGGATAACGGCTATGGCGGCCTGGACGCGGAGTATGTGTTCGCGCAGCAGCCGCTGATGCGGCAGCACCTGAACAACCTCCACAACTGGTACAAGGAAGGTCTGGCCGGCATCCGCACGCGCGAGGGCGGGCAGAACGTCGTCGCTGCCTTCGCCAGCGGCGATTGCGCCGTGGCCTTCGCCTCGATCGCCAACCACCAGACGATCATGCGCAGCCAGACAGAGGGCCTCGACTGGACGCCCGCGCTGATCCCCATGTACGAAGGCCACCAGCGCTTCAACACCCGCGTCGGCGGTGCCTCGCTCTGGGCGCTGAAGGGCCGCCCGGAAGCCGAGTACAAGGGCGCCGCCGCGTTCTTCGCGTTTATTGCGCAGCCGGAATCCGAGGTCTTCTGGTCCACCATCACCGGCTACGTGCCCGTGACCCGCGCGGGCTATGACCGGATGGTCCAGGAAGGCTTCTTCAAGAAGCCCGAGAATGTCGGCCGCGAGGTCGCCATGGAATCGCTGCTGCTGGAGAACCAGTCGCCGCTGACCAGCGGGCTACGCCTCGGCAATGGCACGCAGTTCCGTGCGCTCTACGCGAACGAGATGCAGGCGGCCTTCTCCGGCCAGAAGACCATGGACCAGGCGATCGATGCCATGCAGACGCAGGGCAACCAGTTCCTGCGCCGCTTCCAGCAGACCTATCGCGGCAAGACGCTGCCCTGATCGCGTAAGCCCTGGTCCCGCCCTAGCCGGGTGAGGCGCCGCCGAAAGTCTTCGGGCTGACGCGGCGACCGCATCGCAACGGAAGGGGCGGGGCCTTTCGTTTCCGCTCCGAACGAGGACCCGCCTTGGAACGTCGAGCCACCTTCCGCGCACCGCTGCTGCCCTGGCTGCTGGTGCTGCCGCAGATGCTGATCGTGTTCGTGTTCTTCTACTGGCCGACAGGCGAGGCGCTGCACTGGGCGTTCACGCTGGAACAGCCCTGGGGCGGCGGCCGCCAATGGGTTGGCTGGCAGAACTTCATCGACATCTTCGGCAGCGGGCACTACTGGAATTCGGTGCGGGTCAGCCTGATCTACGCCTTCGGTACCTCGGGTCTCGCCATCCTCATCGCGCTGACCATGGCGCTGTTCATCGACCGCGAAGTGAAGGGAAGCCGGGGCTGGCGCATCGCGCTGATCTGGCCGTATGCCATCGCCGCGCCAGCGATCGGCATCATCTTCCGCTTCGTTTTCGACCCACGCGCCGGCGTGCTGAGCGTGCTGAACGCCATCATCCCCGCGGCATGGGACCCTCTGCTGAACGGGACCCATGCGATGCTGATGCTGATCTTCGCCGGTGCCTGGCAGCTCGTCGCCTACAACTTCGTCTTTTTCCTGGCCGGGCTTCAATCGATCCCGAAGCCGCTGACGGAAGCGGCGGCCATGGATGGAGCCGGACCGGTCCGCCGCATGTGGGACATCCAGATCCCGCTGCTGGCCCCGACCTTCTTCTTTCTCGTCATCATCAACCTGACCGACAGCTTCACCAACAGCTTCGGCCTGGTGGACGTGATGACCAAGGGCGGCCCGGCCCGCGCCACGGACATCATGGTCTACAAGATCTATTCCGATGGCTTCCAGGGCCTCGATTATTCCGGTGCGGCGGCGCAGAGCATCATCCTGATGCTTCTGGTCATCGGCCTCACCTTTTTCCAGTTCCGCTTTGTCGAGCGGAAGATGCGCTACCGGTAAGGGAAGGCACGCGATCATGGTGGAACGCCGCCCCTGGCTCGACCTCTTCACCCACGCCCTGCTGCTGTTCTCTGCGCTGGCGCTGCTGCTGCCGGTCTGGCTCGGCTTCGTCGCCGCGACCCAGAATCTTGCCGGCGTCAACAGCATCCCGATCAACTGGCTGCCCGGCCCCCACCTGCTCGATAACCTGGGGGAGGCCTGGCGCCGCGGAGATTTCGGCACGCGCTTCACCACCAGCTTCATTGTCGCGGCGGGTGTCACCGCCGGCAAGATCCTGCTCGCCATGCTGGCGGCCTTTGCCATCGTGTTCTTCCAGTGGCGCGCCAAACAGATCGTCTTCTGGCTGATCTTCCTGACGCTCATGCTGCCGCTGGAAGTACGCATTGTGCCGACCTACGCGGTTGCCGCCAATGCGCTGGCGCCGTTCCAGGCCATTCTCGACGTGCTGGGCTTGACCGGTCTGGTGGAAACGCTGAGCGGCGTGCGCATCGCTCTGGAATGGCGCTTGCTGAATTCTTATGCCGGATTGATCCTGCCGCTGATCGCGACGGCGACCGGCACCTTCCTGTACCGCCAGTTCTTCCTGACCATTCCGGAGGAGCTGGTTGAGGCGGCCAAGATGGACGGCGCGGGCCCGCTTCGCTTCCTGCGCGACGTGCTGGCGCCATTGTCCACCACAACCATCGCGGCGCTGGCCACCATCCAGTTCGTGTATTCCTGGAATCAGTATCTTTGGCCGCTGCTGGTCACCACCGAGCCCGATCGCACCACGGTGATGGTGCAGCTGTCCCGCATGGTGCCGCGCGGCGACAGCCTGCCCGAATGGAACGTTGCCATGGCGGGCGTGATGCTGGTCATGCTGCCGCCACTCCTCGTCGTTATTCTGATGCAACGCTGGTTCGTGCGCGGCCTCGTGCAGACGGAGAAGTAACCATGTCCGCCATCGACATCCTGGCCGTTCGCAAGGATTACGGCACCAGCACCGCCATCCACGGCATTGACCTGCACCTGCCGGAGGGCAAGTTCATCGTCATTCTCGGCCCGTCTGGCTGCGGCAAGTCCACCTTGCTGCGCATGATCGCCGGGCTGGAGGGCATCACCGCCGGCGAGCTGCGCATCGGCGGCGTGCGCATGAATGATCACGAGCCCAAGGATCGCGGTTGCGCCATGGTGTTCCAGAATTATGCCCTCTACCCGCATATGACGGTGGGCGAGAACATCGGCTACCCGCTGAAGGTGGCTGGCCTTGGCCGTGCCGAGCGGCAGCGCCGCGTTGCCGAGGCCGCGCAGGCGCTGGAGCTGGATCAGCTGTTGGCGCGGCGCCCGGGCGAGTTGTCGGGCGGGCAGCGGCAGCGGGTGGCGATGGGCCGCGCCATGGTGCGGCACCCCAGGGTCTTCCTGTTTGACGAGCCTTTGTCCAACCTGGACGCGAGGCTGCGCGTGCAGATGCGGCTGGAACTGCGGCGGTTGCACGAGAAGCTTGGTGCCACCTCGGTGCTGGTGACGCACGACCAGCAGGAAGGGATGACGCTGGCGGACCATCTGGTGGTCATGAACGGCGGCCGGGTCGAGCAGGCGGGCTCCCCGCGCGAGGTCTACGCCCGCCCGGCGAGCCTGTTCGTCGCCGGCTTCCTCGGTTCCCCGTCCATGAACCTGATGCCGGCAGAGGTTGTCGGCGCCGGGGATACTCTGCGCATTGCCGGCGGACACCTGCTGCGCCTGCCCGATGCCGTCTCTGCGCGAGGGCCGGTCCGGCTGGGTATCCGGCCGGAACATGTGGTGAATGGCGATCTGCCGGCGACGGTGGAGATGACGGAGGACCTTGGCTCTTCCATCCTGGTGCATGCGCGGCTGGAAGGCGGTGCGTCGATCGCATTTCACAGCCCGGCCGATGCGGCTCCGGCGCGTGGGGAGGCCATCGGCCTCGGCCTGCCGCCAGCGCGGCTGCATCTCTTCGAGGCTGCCGGCGGCCGGCGCCTGGAAACGATTACAAATTCCTCGGGAGGGCTACGGGAAAGGCTGGACATCGCCGCCGGGTGAACGCGATAACCCGCGCCAGAACACAGTCCGGGAAGATTTCTGATGTTGGATCGCCGCAATCTTCTGGCGTTGGGCGCCGCACTTTCGGCGCCGGCCCTGATCCCCGCCGCGGCGCGGGCCCAGTCCGATTACCCGCGGGAGCCGATCCGCCTCGTGGTGCCGTTCTCTGCCGGCGGGCCGACGGACATTCCGGCACGGCTGATCGCCGAAGAATTGGGCAAGATGCTGCCCCAGCGCGTCATCGTCGAGAACCGGACCGGCGCCGGCACCGTTGTGGGCGCCGAGGCGGTGGCCAAGGCACCGAAGGATGGCCACACGCTGCTCTACACCACCATCGCCCAGGCGGCGATCAAGTTCATCTACCCGACCCTGCCCTTCGACCCGGTGAATGATTTCCAGCCCGTGGCGCTGACCGGCACCATCCCCATGCTGATGATGGTGAACAAGCAGGTCCCGGCGAACACCCTCCCTGAACTGATCGAGCTGTTCAAGAAGAACCCGGGCAAGTACGATTACGCGTCCACCGGCAGCGGCGCGGCGCTGCACCTGGCGAGTGAGCTGTTCCTGAAGCAGGCGGGCGGGCTCCAGGTGAGCCATGTGCCCTATCGTGGATCGGCCGCGGCCATGCCGGACGTGCTGAACGGCACCGTCGCCATGATGCTCGATGTCGCCAACAGCGCACTGCCTTTCGTGCAGCGTGGCGAAGTCAAGGGGCTGGCCGTCTCCTCCACACAGCGCCTGCCGCAGCTGCCCGATATCCCGACCTTCCAGGAAGCGGGTGTGCCGGGCTACGAGGCCTATACCTGGCACATGGTCCTCGCCCCGGCAGGTACGCCGCAGCCGGTTGTCACCATGCTGAACCAGGCCATCAACAAGGTGATGGCGATGGAGAGCGTGAAGACGCGCCTCGCGGACCTGACCATGACCACGCGCAGCGACAGCACGCCGGACAGCACGAAGAAGTGGCTGACGGACGAGATCGCCAAGTGGGAGCCGGTGATCAGGGAAGCGGGCATCAAGGCGGATTGACGGGCGGGCGGGGCAGCGCGCCCCGCCTTGCCGGCGGACGCTTGACGCGGCGGCCTGCCCGGCTGAGGCTCCTCCCTTGCCGCAACCGCGCCTGGCCTTGAGGCAGGCGCCGCGAGGGATGTGAAACAGCCGCATGACCAGCTTGCCGTCACAGATGCGCTTCATCGATCATGGCGAGGGCGGCGAAGCCTCGGTGCTGGTGCCGGCCACAGGGCCGTTGCCACAGCCCGCGGCGGATGAGGTGCTGATCCGTGTCGAGGCTGCCGGGGTCAACCGGCCAGATGTGCAGCAACGCAAGGGCCTGTATCCGCCGCCTCCTGGAGCCAGCCCGGTGCTGGGTTTGGAAGTGGCCGGCGAGGTGGTGGCGCTGGGCGCGGGTTCCAGCCGCTTCCGCATCGGCGACAAGGTCTGCGCGCTGACCAATGGCGGCGGCTATGCCGAGTTCTGCACCGCGCCGGAGGCGCAGTGCCTGCCCTGGCCCGAGGGCTTCGACGCGGTGCGCGCCGCCGCCCTGCCGGAAAACCATTTCACCGTCTGGGCCAACCTGTTCGGCCATGGCCGGCTGGCGTCGGGCGAGGTGGTGCTGGTGCATGGCGGCACCTCCGGCATCGGCGTCACCGCGATCATGCTGGCGCGGGCCTTCGGCGCGAGGGTGATCGCCACCGCCGGCAGCGCCGACAAGTGCCAGGCCTGCGAGAGGCTGGGAGCAGAGCTGGCGATCAACTACCGCGAACAGGATTTCGCCGATGCGGTGCGCGAGCACACCGGCAAGCACGGCGTCGATGTCGTGCTGGACATGGTCGGCGCCGAATACTTCGCCCGCAATGTGAAGGTGCTGGCCAGGGATGGGCGGTTGGTTATCATCGCCTTCCTGAGCGGGCATGAGGCAGCAAAGGCCGATTTGCGCCCCATCATGATGAAGCGCCTTGTTGTCACCGGCAGTACGATGCGGCCGCGCACCACCGCAGAGAAGGGCGCCATCGCCGACGCGCTGCGCGAGAAGGTCTGGCCGCTGCTGGAGCGCGGCGAATGCCCGCCGACGATCCATGCCACCTTTCCGCTGACCCGGGCGGCAGAGGCGCATGAGTTGATGGAAAGCAGCACCCACATCGGCAAGATCATGCTGACAGCGGACGCGCCAAGCGCCTGATGTCGCGTTTCGCCGATCTGCGGCTGCTGCTGATCGCGGTCACCCTGTTCGGCGCCGCTTGGCCGGTGACCAAGGCAGCGCTGGCCGATGCGACGCCGCTGTGGTTCGCGGTCTCGCGCACCCTGCAGGGCGCGGCGGTGTCCGGCCTGGTGCTGGTGGCCTCCCGCCGCCTGTCATGGCCCGGTCGACAGGACCTGCCGGCCATGCTGGCGATCGGGCTGCTGCAGCTCGGCTGCTTCTTTGCGCTGACTCATCTGGCCGTGGCGCTGGTGCCGGCCGGACGGACGGCGGTGCTGGCCAATGTCACGCTTTATTGGCTGGTGCCGATGTCGGTGCTGCTGCTGGGAGAACGGGTTTCGCAGCTCCGCTGGCTGGCGGCGTTGCTGGGCCTTGTGGGAGTGGCCGTGCTGGCGGGACCCTGGGCTGTGGATTGGTCGCAGCCTGGCGTGGTGGCGGGCCATGGCATGCTGGTGCTGGCAGCCTTTCTGTGGTCTTGCACCATCATCATCACACGGCGCTTCCCGCCACGGCTCCCCATGCTGGAAGCGCTTCCCTTTTGCTTCCTGACGGGTGGAGTGGTTCTGCTGCCTCTCGCCCTGGTGCTGGAACCGGCCGGTGGCGTCGGGCCCGGGGCCTACGGCCATGCCGCCCTGATCGGCTGCGTTGTCGCGCCGCTCGGCACATGGGCGGCCATCGAGGCCGGGCGGCGGCTGCCGGGGGCCGTGGCGTCGGTGGGGTTCTTGCTGGCGCCGGCAATCGGCGTTGTGGTCTCAACCCTCTGGCTCGGTGAGCCATTGGGCTGGGATGTGGTGGTCGCCGGCGTGCTGATCGGGATGAGTGTTGTCGTGGCGACGCGCGGATGACGCGGGTTGCGACGCGCGGCAGGGCCGACCGGCCCGTGGCGAGAGCAGGATCAAAGGACAAGGCATGCAACTGAGGGCAGTGCAGATGGGCGAGGGCGGCGGCACTCCGCTGGTGCTGCTGCACGGGTTGTTCGGCCAGGCGCAGAACTTTGCGCAGGTGCAGAAGGCGCTGGCGGCGACGCGGCGCGTCATTGCTCTCGACCTACGCAACCATGGTGGCTCTCCGCACGACGCCGCCATGGACTACCCGGCAATGGCCGAGGATGTGGAGGAAACGTTGGAGGCAATGGACGTGGCCGGGGCGGCGGTGCTCGGCCATTCAATGGGCGGCAAGGTGGCGATGCGGTTGGCGCTGACGGCGCCGCGGCGGGTGGAGCGGCTGATCGTGGCCGATATTGCGCCGGTGGATTATCCGCCGGCCTTTCGCCCTTATGCCCAGGCCATGCTGGCTTTGCCGCTCCGTCCCGGCTTGTCGCGCCGTGAGGCCGATGCGGCACTGGCGGATGCTGTGCCCGATGGCGGCGTACGGGGCTTCCTGCTTCAGAATCTGCGGCTCGATGGCGAAGCGCCAGGCTGGAAGATCGGGCTGAGGGAGATCGCCGATGCGTTGCCATCCATTGAAGCCGCGCCCCCCCTGCCGGAAGGGGCGCAGTATGAAGGGCCGGTGCTGGTACTGTCGGGAGAGAAGTCCAACTACGTTGGCCCGGAGCACCGGCCTTTGTTCCGCACGTTGTTTCCCGCTGCCCGCTTCGGTTCGGTCAAGGGCGCGGGGCATTGGGTGCATGCCGAAAGGCCTGAAGGCTTCGTGGCGGCGGTAGCGGCGTTCCTCCCGGCCTAGATCCTAGATGGCGGCTGGGGCCTTGAAGCGGCCGTCCTTGCTGAGGTCGGCCGCGCGCCACAGGTACCAGGCCGCGGCGGAGCGGTAGGGGGCCCAGGCTTCGCCGATCGCCGCCAGGTCCCTGGGCTTGGGCTGTGCATCCAGCCCGGCCGCGACGCGGTATCCTTCCCGAACGCCGAAGTCATCGACAGGCAGGATATCGGGCCGGCCGAGGGTGAAGATCAGCAGCATCTCCACCGTCCAGCGCCCGACGCCGCGCAGCGCCACCAGCCGCCGGATCAACTCCTCATCCGGCAGGCGAGTGGCGGCAGTTCGGCTCGGTACCAGCCCACCCACACTCTTCGACGCGATGTCCAGGATCGCAGCCTGCTTGGCACCGGAAAAGCCGCAGCCGCGGATGGCACCTTGGGGCAGGGCCAGCAAACCCTCGGGATGGGGAAAATCCTGGCCGGGAAACAGAGCGATCAGGCGGTTCAGCATCGCCTCGGCGGCCCGGCCATGCACCTGCTGATGCGCAATGGCGCGCACCAGCGCCTCGAAGGGTTCGCGCTTCACCGGCCGCAGCTGCAGCGGACCCACCTGCCTGACCACCGGCCCCAGCACGGGATCGGCCGCCAATTGCGCGCGCGCCAGCCGGGGTGCCAGGGTGCGGGCGGGGCGGGAAGGGGCGAGCATGCGGCAGGGGATCCAGTCCGTGGCTTACGGGTTCCCAGGATAGCCGCCCTGGGACGCCGGCCAAGGCCGGAACCGACCGCAACGCCTCCGCTCCGGCCGCGTTGCAGGCCGGAAAGCCCAAAGGAAGGACATGGCATGGCCGAACCGGGAAAAGCCGCGGGCGGTGTCACAGGCGGGGAGGTGTTCGAGACGGATGTGCCCGCGCGTCTCGACCGCCTGCCCTGGGACCGTTTCCACTGGCTGGTCATCGCAGCCCTGGGCATCACCTGGACGCTGGACGGGCTGGAGGTGACGCTGGTGGGCTCGCTGGCCAGCGCCATCCATGAGAGCCCGAGCCTGGCCCTGACGCCCACCCAGGTGGGGCTCACCGCCTCGGCCTACCTAGTCGGCGCGGTTATCGGCGCGCTGTTTTTCGGCTGGCTGACCGACAGGCTCGGACGACGAAAGATCTTCTTCGTCACCGTCATCCTCTACATGCTGTCTTCCATCGCCACCGGCTTCTCCTGGGATTTCTGGTCATTCGCCTTTTTCCGCGCCCTGACCGGCGCCGGGATCGGAGGGGAATATGCGGCGGTGAACTCGGCGATCCAGGAGATGATCCCGGCGCGCAGGCGCGGCACGGTGGATCTCGCGGTGAACGGCACCTTCTGGGCGGGAGCGGCGCTGGGGGCGGGTTCGGCGCTGGTGGTGCTGGACCCCGAGATCGTGGATCCCGAGATCGGCTGGCGCGCCGCCTTCGTGGTCGGAGGGGCCCTGGCCATCGTGATCATGTTCCTGCGGCGCTGGGTGCCGGAGAGTCCGCGCTGGCTGATGACGCATGGCCGGCCCGGCGAAGCGGACCGGGTGGTGGACGGCATCGAGGAGGGCGTACGCGCGCGCTACGGCAAGCCCCTGCCGCCGTTGGAATACGGCCCCGTGAGGATGTCGCGACGCGGTCAGGCGACCCTGCGCGAGGTGATCGACATCATGCTGCGCCGGCAGCGGCAGCGCACCGTGCTGGGCGTCACGCTGATGGCCTGCCAGGCCTTCTGCTACAACGCCATCTTCTTTACCTACGCCCTGGTGCTGACACGGTTTTATGGCATCCCTTCTGCCGATATAGGCTGGTACATCCTGCCCTTCGCCTTCGGAAATCTGCTGGGGCCGCTGCTGCTCGGGCCGTTTTTCGACAGCATCGGGCGCCGGGTCATGATCACGAGCACCTACGCCATTTCCGGCATCCTGATGGTGATTTCGGGCTACGCCTTCCAGCAGGGCTGGATGACGGCGTGGGAACAGACTGTGGCCTGGACGGTGATCTTCTTCTTCGCCTCTCCGGCCGCTTCGGCCGCCTATCTCACCGTGGGCGAGAGCTTTCCGCTGGAGATGCGGGCCTTGGCCATCGCGGTGTTCTATGCCTTCGGCACGGCGGTCGGCGGCATTGCCGGGCCGGCGCTGTTTGGCTGGCTGATCGAGGGTGGAGACCGGCTCTATATCGCATTCGGCTTTGCGCTGGCCGGCGGGCTGATGCTGCTGGCCGCCGGCACCGAATGGGTGCTGGGCTTCGATGCTGAGCGGAAGTCGTTGGAAGCCATCGCCGCTCCGTTGTCCGCGCATCACGACTGACCCCGGAGCAGGCGAGGCTGCGTCTCTAGGCGGCGGCCTCCAGTTTTCTTAGGTGGCGAATGAAGTCACGAGCCGCCGGTGCCGCTTCGTTGCGGCGAAAGGCGGCGGCGATGTCGCCTACCAGCGGTGGCCCGGCCAGCGGGCGGTACACCACGCCCGGCAAGTGCAGGCATTCCTTGACCGATCCCGGCACCACTGCGAGGCCGAGGCCTAGCCCCACCAGACTGACCACCGCGATAAGGTCGCGCCCCCCTGGCACCATGCGCGGCGTGAAGCCACCGCGCATCCCAAGCATCTGTGTATAGAAGACGAAGCCCGCTGTTTCCGGGTCCGGCACAATGAAGTCCGCCGAAGCGATGGCCTTGGGTTCCACCGGACCGTCGGTGACCAATGGATGCGCTTCCGGCAAGGCCAGGATCAGCGGCTCTCGCAGCAGCGCCAAGCTGACGATGCCTGGTGTTTCGGGAAAGGGTGGGCGCACCAGGGCAATATCCAGCCGCCCTTCCGCCAGCGCCCGGATTTGCGGCAGCGTTTCCGCTTCCCGCAGCTGCAGCGAAACTTCCGGACGGCTGGCCCTCCAGTTCCGCACCGCCCGGGCAAGCACGCCGGCAAAGGCAACGGAAGGAGCGAAGCCAATGGTCAGGATGCCCCGTTCGCCGCGCCCGGCGAGACGGGCCACCTGCTCGGCCCGCTGTACCTGTTCCAGAGCCCGTCGTGCTTCCTCCAGAAAAAGCTGGCCGGCGTCAGTAAGGGCAACGCTGCGCCGGCTGCGTCGCAACAGCTGCACCCCCACCCCTGCTTCCAACGACTGGATCCGTTCTGTCAGGGCCGGCGGCGACAGGTCCAGGCGCTCGGCCGCCCGGGCGAAGTGCAGCGTCTCGGCCACTGCCACGAAGGCGCGGAGGTGACGGATTTCCATGCAGGGGCCTTCTGGCGCAGGTGAAGACAGTGTTCGGTTCTGTTGAATCAAATTGGGGCTCGGCCGCAATGACAAGAGTGGTGCGCCGCATCATGCTGCACCGCAACGTATGCTGCCGGACCCCTCATCCATGTCATCCCTGCCAAGCCGCGCCGCCCTCACGCCTGCGCCTGAAGAGGCGCCGTTCATCTTGCGCGGAACACCGGCCTTTCGGCGCGCCAACCTGGCCTTCCTGTGTGCAGGCTTCGCCACTTTCGCCCTATTGTACTGCGTGCAGCCGCTGCTGCCGGGCTTCACCGGCGCCTTTGCCATTAGCCCTGCCACCAGCGCCCTGTCGCTCTCGCTGCCGACGGCGGTGATGGCGTGCTGCATGCTGGTCGCCAGCGCGGTGTCCGAGGCGGTGGGACGCAAGCCGGTCATGGTGGTTTCGGTGATCGTTTCAGGAGTGCTGACGCTGGCCTCGGCCTTCGCACCGAATTGGGAAAGCTTTCTGTGGCTGCGCGTTCTGCTGGGCGTCGCGTTGTGCGGCCTGCCCGCGGTTGCCATGGCCTATATCAGCGAGGAGGTCGACCCCACGGCCAGCGGCTTTGCCATGGGCTTGTACATCAGTGGATCGGCACTGGGCGGAATGGGCGGGCGGGTTATTGCCGGGTTGCTGCTGGACTGGGGCGGCTGGCACTGGGCTATGGGCGGCATGGGATTGATCGGCGTGGTGACAGCCCTGGTTTTCTGGCACGCCCTGCCGGCCTCGCGGCATTTCCGGCCACGCCCGCTGTCCTGGGGCGGGCTGGCTTCCAACTTCGTGATGCATCTTCGGGATGCCGGGCTGCGGTGGCTGTTCGTGGAAGCCTTCCTGTTCATGGGAAGCTTCGTCACTTTGTACAACTACATCGGCTTCCGCCTGATCGATCCCCCCTTCAACCTCAGCCAGAGCGCCGTAGCCCTGGTCTTCACCCTGTATCTGGTGGGCATCGGTGCCTCCACCCTGGTGGGCGGCCTGGCGGATCGCTTCGGCCGCCGCACCATGTTCTGGCTGATGCTGCTCACCATGCTGGCGGGACTGGTGCTGACCCTACCACCCTCCTTGCCGCTCACCATCGGCGGCATCGCCCTGATGACCTTCGGCTTCTTTGGAAGCCATTCGCTGGCAAGCTCCTGGGTCGGGCGCCGGGCGCAATCGGCACGTGCGCAGGCCTCATCCCTATACCTTTTTGCCTACTACATGGGTGCCAGTGTAGTGGGCGCGCTGGGCGGCATTGTCTGGTCGTCCTTCGGCTGGGCCGGTATCGGCTGGATGCTGGGCGGAACGCTGAGCCTGGCGTTGCTGATTGCGTTGCTGCGCCTGTCGCGCCTGCCGCCGGTGGGCCACGGCTGAGCCACGTGCGGGAAGTTCCCGTGCCATCCCTTCAGCCTCGCTTCTCCGCCGGGGAAGGAGCCGGCTCGCGCTCCCGCTCCGGATCCTGATCTGCCGAGGCCGGCTGGGGCCGCCTGTGGATCCAGGGATTGCGGGGCGGTGTGCCTTCCTCGCTCAGGATCTTTTCGGTGCCTGTGCAGTCGCTGCCTGGTGCTTTGTCTTCGGCCATGGTGACCCTCCTCTCCTGGAATGCAACGATGCGCGGCGGATCCGGTTGACGGAGAGATGAGGCGGGAGGAGCGCGGACATGCTGACGGGCGGGTGCTTCTGTGGCGCGGTGCGCTATGAGGCCGATGGCGAGCCCTTTCATGCCACGTGGTGCCATTGCGCCGATTGCCGGCGCAGCAGCGGGGCACCGGCCATGGCATGGTTCTCCGTGCACCGAGCGGATTTCCGCCTCACTGAGGGCAAGCTCCGCCAATTCAAGTCCAGTGAGCGAGCCGAACGAGGCTTCTGCGGCGATTGCGGCACCAGCCTGACCTACGAGGGGAAGGATCTGCCGGAGCTGGACGTGGCCACGGCCACGCTGGACATGCCGGAAAAGGTTCCGCCACGTGACCATATCTGGTTCCGCAGCCATCTGGACTGGGTGCGGCCCGGCGATGGACTGCCTCAACACAACACCGAACGTGGAGCCGGCTAAGCGCCGTTGAGCGCCAGCGTGGTCCAGCCGATCAGCAGCAGCGCTGCCAGGGATGGCCACAAGAGGCGCCAGAGCTGGGCCGGCCGCGTGCCGTCTGCCAGCAGGCCGACCACCATGGCGGTGACGCCGACGCTCATCCCGGCTCCTCCCGCGCCCATGAAGTTGTGCAAGCCCGCGGCGGCGGCGGCGGGCAGCCCTGCCGCCTGGCCAAGCGAGGCCTGCACCGCCATCAGCGAGGCGTTGGAGGCAACATTGCTGCCGGTGATCAGCCCCGATGCCAAGCCCAGCGGCGCCATGGCATAGGCCGCCAGCGATCCCAGCGCCGTCGCTGTGCTTCCGGCCAGCGCCGCGGCCACGCCACTGCCGGCCATCCAGCGCCCCAGCAGCACATAGAGCAACATGGCCTGGGCCGGGCGGCCAGCCCTTCTCAGGGTCGTCTTCAAGGCCGTGCCGAGCCCTTCGGGCCTGACGGCCAGAAGGGCCAGCGATACAAGCCATAGAACTACGGCGACATGCGTCAGCGGCAGTGGCGGCAGATCCGCCCAAACCTGCAAGCTGGGTGCGCGGGTCCAGGAGCGCGCCAGCAGCAGCGCGGCGCAGAGCAGCGCCCAAGGGCTCAGCATCGCCAGGGCGCGGTACCAGGCCGCTGCACCCCGTGGCGGATCGAGCCGCCACAAGACCAGCAGGAGCGGCAGTCCGGCTGCCACCATGCCCGCAACCTCGAAAGGTAGTGCGAGATTGGCGACGACCAGCAGCGTGGCCATGACAACCACAACGGCGAACTGCATGGCCATTTCGCGCTTCGGCACCGCCAGTCCGGCCGCACCGCAAAGGCGCCACAGCACGGGCGGCATGCAGAGCAGCCAGGCGGCGGCGGGCCACGCCGTGGCCAGGGCTACCTCCTGAGGCGGCAGATGCACAAGGGCCGCGCCCAGGGAGGTTCCCGGCCCCAACCCGCCCCAGGGCACCAGCACCAAGGCCAGCAACGCCATGGCGCCAGCCGGCGCGCCGCCGATGCCCATGCGGCGCAGCGCCGCCAAGGCAAACACCGCGCCAACGGCGAAGCCGGTCACGCTTTCCACGAATGCGCCACCCAGCAAGGTGGCCGCCAGAATGCGGCGCGGCGATGCCTGGATACCGGTATCCCGTCCAGGCTGCAGCCGGGTGACAGCCAGGTGGAACAACAGGCCCCCGGTCAACACCGCCACCGGCTGTAGTCCGAGAAACAAGGCCCGCGCCGCTTCGGCGACCAGAAAGACGGCGATGCCGGCGAAGTCGCCGGGAAGGGTAAGGGCTATTCCGGGAAGGCTGGCGGCCAGCGCCGCAAGGCAGGCCGCAACCGGCCCGGCCCGGCCGGACAACAGAAGACCAAGCAGCAACAGCAGTGGAGCGGATTGGAGCAGAGCCATGGCTGTCCATGGTGACGCTCGCGAACCGGTCTGGCCAGCCTTGCCGAGGCCGGGCGAAGCCGTGCCGGGCAGACGATCCTATTGCGAGGCGTGGAGATGCTCGGCTCCGGCGGAAGCGGATCCCGAGGCGTGCCTATGGGCCTGGCGCGGGGGGCCATTGCGCCACGCCGAGGCCCAGCCCGGCAATGCCGCCGCGGGCAACGGGCGGCTGACAGCAAAGCCCTGCGCATGATCGGCACCGGCAGCGGTGACGGCCCGCCACAGCCTGGCGTCCGAAACACCCTCTGCCGTTACCGACATGCGCCGCGAATGCGCCAGGGCGACCAGCCGCTCTACTTCGGCACGCGCGCGGCGACGCGTGGGCATGGCACCGACCAAATGCCGGTCGAGCTTGATGCCCGCGAAAGGCAGTTCCATCAACGCGGCACGGTCTTCTTCCAGCCCCATGTCGTCGATCAGCACCGGAAGGCCTGCCCGTTCCAGCCGTCGCAGTGCCCGGCGCAAGGCAGACCGGTCGCGCACCGGAATGGTTTCCGTGAGTTCCAGGGTCAAAGCAGAGGCGGGGAAGTTGTGCCGTGCCATCAGGCCATTCAGCCAGGACAGCACATCCTGTTCCAGCAGCACGGTCAGCGGCAGGTTCACGCTCAGCGAAGCACCGACCCGTGCCGCGGCCGGAGCCATTTCCGCGAACGCTGCCTCGGCGACCGCGGCGGTCAAGGCCCGTGACTGGCCACTGCTCTCGGCGAGGGGCACAAACAAGTCGGGCCCGAGCGGACTGTCGTCTGGCCGATGCCACCGCGCAAGGCCTTCCAGCAGGACGGGACGACGATCGGACAGCCGCAGGATCGGTTGGTAGCGCACGGTGATCTCACCGCGGGCAAGGCCGATGGCCAGGGCCGCAGGGTCGGTGGCGGGGCTTTGCGTACGGCGCCAGCGGGCCGCACGCAGCGCTTGCGCCAGATCCTCGGCCCGCGGCAGCACGGCATCCACCCCGGCCATGGCTACGCCATCCTCCCGGACCACCACAATGCCGGTGTGGGAAAACGGATCGAGTGCCGTGGCCAGCAGCGCCGGCCAGCTAGAACCTGCCGCGGATGGCTGGCAGACCAGATGACGCGGAGGAGAACCCGAGCCGGTGCCGGTTCCGAACAAGTGGCGCAGGGCCGTACGTCCATCCGCCACGCGCTGGGGCGCATGCGCCATACCCCGGGCCGCAGCCTGGGTGGCACGGACGATCTCGGGATCATCCGCCAGCAGAAGCAGCGGGTGATCCACGTCGCTAGGTCCGGTGCTGAAGCGCAACGCCATGATCCTCCCCCTTCCACGAAGGGCCTCGGCCAATGTTGGTGCACCGCTCACGGAATGTAAAGATCAGATCAAAATTGAGATGTCCGATAAAGAGATACTGCAATCTTTTAGTTTACGTGTGCCTGTTTCACATCTGCTTTCCAGATTAGCCGACTTGCGACTGAACTATTCTTTCGCAGAATTGGCCGCGGCGTAGCTGGGCAGTCCTTCAACGCAAAACAGCCCCGCCGGTTTAGGCGAAGCTGTTCCGCCGTGATGATCCGGAAGGTCTACGGATCTTACCCAGCCTTGGGCTGCGGCTTCACGCCGCCTGCCGCCTCGGTTCCACGGCGCAGCCGGTTTTCCCCGAGGTAAAGCAGGATCGGTGCAGAAATGAAGATGGAAGAAGAGGTGGAGGCAACAATGCCGAAAACCATGGTCCAGGCAAAGCCGGCCAGGGTATCGCCGCCAAACAGCGCCAAGGGAAGCGCGGAAAGCAACAGCGTTACCGAGGTGCCAAGCGTCCGGTTCAGCGTCTCGTTGATGGACCGATCGATCACCTGCCGCAATGGCATGGTCTTGAACTTGCGCAGGTTCTCGCGCATCCGGTCGTAGACCACCACCTTGTCGTTGACCGAGAAGCCGATGATGGTCAGTGCCGCCGCAACCGTCGCCAAACTGAATTCAATGCGCGTCACGGCCAGAAAGCCTACTACCTTGGTGGTTTCCAGCAGCAGCGTCACCACGGCGCCGATGGCGAACTGCCATTCGAAGCGGAACCAGATATAGGCCATCATGGCCAGCATGGAGAGGCCAAGGGCGATCAGGCTGCCGGTGAAGAGCTCCGACGAGATGCGGTTGCCAACGGCCTCGGTTCGCACGAGACGGCTGCCCGGAGCCGCCTCGTTCAGCGCCCCCCGCACCTGATTGACCGTCTGCTGCGTCGCGGCCTCGTCGCCCTGCACCGGCAGGCGGACCAGCACGGTGGAGGCGTCGCCGAATTCCTGTACGCCCACCTCGCCAAGGCCGAGATCGGCGACGCTGGACCGGATGGCGCCGAGATCGGCGGGCCCCTCGGTGCGGATCTCCATCAGGATGCCGCCGCGGAAGTCGATGCCTTTCTCCAGCCCCGGATAGAAGGCCAGCACCACTGACAGCACCGACAGGATGACCGAGAAGGCGATACCCAGATGCCGCCCCTTCATGAAGGGGATCTTGGTATCGTCCGGCGCGAGGCGGAACAGGGGATGGGCGAGAAACATGATGCGTCTTCCCCTTCAGACCGGGAGGGCCTTGGGCCGCCGGCGGCGGTACCAGGTGGCGACGAAAAGCCGGACCAGGGTGGTGGCGGTCCACATCGACACGATGGTGCCGATGGCCACCGTGACAGCGAAGCCTCGCACCGGTCCGGAGCCCAGCGCATATAGGCAGGCCATGGCGATCAGGTTGGTCAGGTTGCTGTCCATGATGGTGCCGGAGGCCTTGGTGAAACCGGCTTCCAGCGCACTGGCGGGGGGCCGTCCGGCCCGCACCTCCTCGCGGATGCGTTCATTGATCAGGATGTTCGCGTCCAGAGCCGTGCCCAGCGTCAGCACCACTCCCGCGATCCCTGGCAAAGTCAGCGTCGCCTCCATCAGCGACAGCGCGGCAGCCATGAGCAGCAGGTTCACGAACAAGGCCAGGTTGGCAAGCCAGCCGAACAGCCCATACGCGAAGCCCATGTACAGGAAGACGAAACTGGCTCCGACCGTCAGGCTGACCACACCGGCGCGGATGGCGTCGGCCCCCAGTTCCGGTCCGACCGTCCGCTCCTCCACCACCGTGAGCGGGGCGGGCAGGGCGCCGGCGCGCAGCAGCACGGCGAGGTCGTTGGCGGTGGCGGCGGTGAAATTGCCGCTGATCTGGCCCTGGCCCCCGGTGATCGGCTCGTTGATCACGGGCGCGGTGATGACTTTGTTATCCAGCACCACGGCGAAGGGGCGGCCCACATTCTGACGGGTAATGTCGGCGAAGCGTCGCGTGCCCACGGAATCGAAGGAAAAGTTCACCACCCACTGGCCCGTTTGGGCGTTCTGCCCGGCGCGGGCATCGGTGAGGTTGGCACCGTCCACCTCGACGCGGCGACGAACGGGATAGCGCGTGCCTGCGGTCTCGCCATCCAGGAACTGCACGCCGGGTGGCGGCAGGGCGGCCTGCGGGTTGGCATTGGGATCCAGCAGGTGGAAGGTCATGCGGGCCGTGCGGCCCAGCAGCTCCTTGATCCGGTTCGGATCTTCCAGCCCCGGCAATTGCACCAGGATCCGATCGGCGCCCTGCCGGGCGATCAGCGCTTCGGACGTGCCGGTTTCATCGATGCGGCGACGGACGATCTCGAGCGATTGCTCCACCGCGCCCGAGGCCCGGTTGCGCAGCGCTGCCTCGTTGAGCTGCAGCGTGATGGTGCCATCCGGAGCGGCGTTGACGTCGACCTCTGCCGTGGCCGCACCGGTCGGGCCGATCGGCGCGCTGCCCGGCGGGTTGGCCATTTCCCGCAACGCAGCCAGCGCGGGCTGCACCTGATTCGGGTCGCGCACCCGAACGGTCAGGCGCTCATTGGCAGGATCGGCGGCGAGGTTGAGATACCCGATGTTGCCCTGCCGCAGCCGGGTGCGGGTGCTGTCGGCCAGGCTTTCCAGCCGCTCGCGCACAACGGCGCGAAGATCGACCTCCAGCAGCAGGTATGAACCGCCCCGCAGGTCCAGGCCCAGCGAGATCTGCCGGGCCGGTAGCCAGGAGGGGATCGCGGCCTTGGGAAAGAGGTTCGGCAGGGAGAAGAGCACCCCTGCCAGAATGACGCCCAGAATGGCGACAACCTTCCAGCGCGCGAAATACAGCATCCCGGATATAGCTTTCTCAATGGGCGGCCGGTGACGACCGGAAGTGGCGGCGGAAGATGCTGGGTCAGCGCCACGGATGCAAGCCGCGCAGACATTTTGCAATCAATGGGCGCCGGAAGACGAAGGCCAAGGGTCGGCGTTCCGGCTCCGGACCGCCAGGACATGCCCTTTCGCTCACCGCCCATGCTGCTAGATGGACCGGGAATGGCCGGCCCTCGTGTAGCCGCCCCCCGCGATGATCATGGAGCAGGCGATGCAACTCAAACTCGGCATTATCGGTGCGGGACATTTCGGACGTTTTCATGCGCTGAAGGCGTCCAAGGCGCCGCGGGTGGAGTTCCTTGGCCTCGCCGATGCCGATCCGGCCCGGGCCGATGCCGTGGCCGCCGAAGCGGGCTGCCGGACCTGGGAACGGGACACGCTGATGGCAGCCGCCGATGCCCTTATCATCGCCGCGCCCACCGCCTTTCACCATGATCTGGCCAGCCGGGCCATCGCCGCCGGCTGCCACGTCTTCGTGGAGAAGCCCATCGCCGCCACGCTGGCGGAGGCCGACGCGCTGCTGGCCGAGGCCGCCGCTGCCGGACGTGTGCTGCAGATCGGCCATATCGAGCGCTTCTCCGCCGGCATGGCGACCCTGTCGGGCAGTGCCGGTGTGGGGCGGCCGCTCTACATGGAGGCGGTGCGGATCGCCCCGTTCCGTCCGCGCAGCCTCGACGTGACGGTGATCCTGGATCTGATGATCCATGACCTGGACCTGGCCATCGCCTTGGCGGGCGGTTCGGAGCTCGTCGCGGTTGAGGCCGCCGGCAGCGCCGTGGTGTCGGAAAAGATCGACATCGCGAATGCCCGGCTACGCTTCGCCAACGGTGCCCAGGCCACGATCACCGCGAGCCGTGCCAGCCTGAAGATGGAGCGCCGGCTGCGCGTCTTCGGCACCGAGGGGTATGCCAGCCTGGACTTCCTGGCGCGCGAGATGAAGCTGGTGCGGCCGGGCCAGGGCCAGGTGCTGGAACAGATCCCCGGCCACGGCATCGAGACCTTGTCATGGACCGACCACGACAACCTGGAGGCCGAGCAGAATGCCTTCGTTGCGGCCTGTCTCGAGGGTGGCAAGCTGCGGGTGGCGGCGGATGGGCCGGCTGGCCGGGCGGCACTCGACGCCGCGCTCCGGGTTGAGGCGGCGGTGGTCACGTCGCTGCGCGCCGCGCTCGGGTAGAAAGGGAGGGGGGTTTGTAGCCCCCGGTCCCGATTGTTCAGTAGCGTCCGCGGCCGCGGCGGCCATAGTAGTTCTGCTGCTGCGACTGGTCGTACAGGTAGCCGGCGCCGGCGCCGGCACCGGCGCCGATCAGCGCGCCCAGCCCGGCATTGCCGCTGAACGAGCCAACGATGCCGCCCAGCGCCGCGCCACTGGCGGTTCCGCCAACGACACTGCGGGCCTGGGGATCCATGCCGCCCGGCGCGCAGGCACCAAGCGAGAGCGCCGCCAGCAGCGGCAGGGCAAGAGTGGCATGACGGATCATGATCGGTGCTCCTTCGCTCAACCGCGGCCACGGCCCGGCGTGGCCGGGCAGGGATAGGTGGCCTGGGCCCAGCGGAACAGGCCTTCCGGAGCCGGGGACTGGGCGTGCTGTGGGTTGGCGCGGATCCAGGCCGAGAAGGCGATCCCGGATTCGGCCACGCTGGGCGGCGGGTTCGGCAGGCAGAACAACGGGCGGCGGCCGGTATTTGGCGGGTTCAGGGCGGTATGCAACTGCCCGGCACCAGTGAGGTATCCCTGGCAATAGGCGATGGATTCGAGGCGCAGGGGACCGGGCGCCGGGTCGCACAACGCCGCCAGGTCTCCGGCGGTGGCGGCGTGAGTCACGGATTGCTGCTGGGCCGGCTGTGCCTGGGACTGCGCCAGAGCGGCACCGGCCAAGGGGAAGCTGGCCATGGCAGCCAGGGCCGTGGCCAGGGTGAGATTCCGCATGAATTCATCCTCGCGGTTGTCGGAGCCGACGTCGCTTTCCCGTTGAAGGCGAGCCGGCATGGATGGCATGCCTCGATCCAGACGCCGCGGCAAGGCCATGCTGAGAAGCGGCGCAACGCGCGATGGTTGCGCAGGGCGCCCCGGAATGCCGGGCCGACGCCTTAAGTCGCCCGCAGCACAGCAAAGGGCAGGTCTTGCGGCAGCGACAGCCGCGCGGAAGGCGGCAAGGTTTCGCCGCTCAGGACGCAATGCCAGGAGCGTGCTGCAAGTTCCCCAGGAAGCGTGATCTCCGGCAGGCCCGGGCGCTGGCCCCGCAGGGAGACGCAAACCAGCAGCGCCTCCTGGTCCAGTTGCCGCAGAAAGGCCAGATGATCCGCCCCCGCATCCAGGGGGCGGTGCTGTCCCTCCGCGAACAAGGCCGGCGCCGCGTTGCGCTCCGCCAGCAGGCGGTGGATCACGGCCTGCTTCACCGCGCCATCCTTCCAGCGCGACAGCAGGGCGGCGGGATTGTTCCCCTGCTCCAGCATGGCGCGGCGCGCGGCGTAGTCCACCGGGCGCCGGTTATCCGGGTCCACCAGGGACAGATCCCAGAACTCGGCGCCCTGGTACAGGTCCGGCACACCGGCCAGGGTATAGCGCAGCACCGTCTGCGAGAGCCCCTTCATCGCGCCCGGCTGCGCCAGGCGCCGCGCGAAATCGACCAGCGCGGCAGATAGTTCGGGGCTGCGGGCTGGATCCGTCGCGGCGCGCAGCAGTTCCAGCCCCGCCGCCTCGTAATCTTCCTCCGGCATGGCCCAGCCTGAGCGGCGCTTGGCTTCCCGCATCGCCTTGCGCTGCCATCCCTCCAGGCGCCCTACCCATTCCTCCACCGCAGGGCGGTCCGCAAGGTCGAGGCCAAGGGGCCAGGACGCCACAATCATCTGGAAGAGCATGGCGGCATCGGCCGGCTCCGGCGCAGGTCCGGCCGGTAGATCGCGGATCAGGGGCTTTGCGAGGTTGAGGAAGCCGCGGAGCGCGTCCGCCCACTCATCCGGCATCTCGGAGAGAAGGGCGAGGCGCATGCGCAGGTCTTCGCCCCGCTTGTGGTCATGCGTCGCTGTAGCCAGCATGGCGCGCGGAAAGGCTTCGGCCCGCGCTTTGGCGGCGGTGTGGAATGCCGCTGGGGTCAGGCTGAACTGGCCGGGGTTGGAACCGACCTCATTGCGGGACAGCAGGCGGCCATAGCGGTAGAATGCGGTATCCTCCACCGACTTCGCGGCAGTGGGGGAGGAAAGCTGCTGAAAGCGCTGGCGCGCCGTCAGCAGTGCGGCGCGCGCCTCGCCGAGGGGCAGGTCGCGTGGGCGGATCTCTGCCAGCCAGAGCAGCATCTGCGACAGCAGCATGTGGTCGGTCGGCGGCAGGGCGGCACGGGCGGCGTCGGCGGCCTGGCGCAGCACCGTCACATCCTGCAGGCTCGGCCCGCCAACGCGGACATAGACGCGATAAACCGGGAAGTGCAGCAGCAACTGCGCCAGCACGCGGCGGATCGCGTTGAAGGAGAAGTCCCGCGACCGGATGTGCGAGCGGGCCAGCGCCTGCAGCGCGCGGGCGCAATTGTCGAGTTCCGCGGCCAGACTGTCGCGCAGGATCTGCTTGCGGGCCGCCAGTTCCTCGGCGTGAAAGTCGCGGTGGGTGCCGGTGACCTCGGCCCAAAGGGCGGAAAGTGGCGCCTCGCCTGCCGGATCGTGCAGCACAGCGCCAACCTGGTCCATGAAGTCGTAGCCGGTGGTGCCATCGGTGCGCCAGCGAACCGGCAGCGGCTCATCCGAGGCGAGGATCTTCTCCACCAGGATGTAGGGCTCTCCCTTCGGCGCATCGGCCGGGCGCCGCCGTCCTGCGGCTTCCATGCGGCGGCGCAGCTTGCGGCAATAGCCTCCGGGATCGGCGAGGCCGTCCACATGGTCGATGCGGACGCCGTCGATCAGACCTTCGGCATAGAGGCGCAGGAGCAACTCATGCGTGGCGTCGAACACCGCCGGATCCTCGGCACGCAGCCCGGCCAGTCCGGTGACGTCGAAGAAGCGGCGCCAATTGATCTCGTCCGTGGCGGTGCGCCACCACGCCAGGCGATAATTCTGCCGCTCCAGCAGCCCGTGCAGCCGGGCGAGGCCGTCGAGGGAGCCTGGATCGTAGGTCTTCAGCGTATCGCGGTCGCGCAGGATGGCGTCGGCGTCGCCTTGCGCCACGGGGAAGCGGTTGTCGAAATAGGCAACGGAGACACCGGTGGGGCCCTCGGCCACCAGCGACAGCTCGCCATCCGCCAGCGCCTCGCCGTAGGGCTTGCCGAGGAACGGCGCCAGCATGCGGCCCTTCAGCGAGGGGTCGTCGCTCTCCCAGTCAATATCGAAGAAGCGCGCGAAGCGGCTGTCGCGTCCATGCGCCAGCACGTCCTGCCACCACGGATTGTGCGGTCCGTCCACGCCCATGTGGTTGGGCACGATGTCGAGCAGCAGTCCCATGCCATGCTGCCGCAGCGCCGCCACCAGCCGCCGCAGCGCCGGCTCGCCCCCGAGGCTGGGGTTGATCGCGTCATGCGCGGTGATGTCGTAGCCATGGCTGGAGCCAGGTGCCGCCGGCAACAGGGGCGAGGCGTAAAGGTGGCTGATGCCGAGCCGCGCCAGATACGGCACAATAGCCACGGCGTCGTCCAGGGTGAACTCGGCACGGAACTGGATGCGGTAGGTGGAGCGCGGCGTCGTTGTGGCGGGCGGCGTCATGGGGCTCTCCGCGCCCGCGCCAGTCCGCGCAGACGCTGTTCGATGGCGGGGTCCGAGAACATCAGGCCGACGGGCGGATCGATCCGCCGGCGCCAGTTCGGATGCTCATCAACGGTGCCGGGCAGGTTGGGTTGCTCCACCGCCGCAACGGCATCTTCCAGCGGCAGCAGGGCGAGGTTGCATCGCGCCCGGCCGATCTGCGCGGCGGCGGCGTCGGCCACCCGGGCGCCCTGCTCGGGCGGCGGCGCCGGGCCGCGCGCCACGCCGGATTGCCGCAGGGAAGCCCAGAGCCGCGCCCGCTCTCCGGCACGCGCATCACGCTGATTGGCCGGTCCGCCGCCCAGCTTCTCGCGCCACTCGATGTCCCGGCCGGCCCACCAGCCGGCCACCGTCGGCAGGTCGTGGGTCGAGGTCATCGAAACCGCCTCCCGTGTCCAACGCAACGGGTCCTTGAAGCCGCGGCCTGATTGCTCGAACCACATCACCCGCATGCCGGCGATGCCATGCTGCTGCAACAGGGGGCGGAACCCTTCCGGCACGGTGCCCAGGTCCTCGCCGATCGCGATGGCCTTGTGCCGGTGCGATTCCAGCGCCACCAGCCGCAGCATGTCCTCCATCGGGTAGCGCAGGTAGCAGCCATCCTTCGGCGAAGCGCCTGCAGGCACCAGCCAGAGCCGCCGAAGGCCCAGCACGTGGTCAAGGCGCACTCCGCCGGCGTTGCGGAAGGCCGCACCGAGCATCTCTCGGAACGCGGCGAAGCCATTGGCCACCAGCCCGTGCGGCGAGTAGGTGGTGATTCCCCAACCCTGCCCGCGTGTGTTGTAGATGTCGGGCGGCGCACCGATCTCGACGCCGGACAGGAACTCCGTCTGCCGAGCCCAGGCGTCACTGCCCCCGCCATCGACGCCGATGGCCAGGTCTGCGATCAGCCCGATCCGCGATCCACCTTCCTTCGCCGCCGCCTGCGCCATGCCGAGGCCGCGATCGGCCATGAACTGCAGGAACTCGTGGAAGCCGATCTCCCCGGGGTGCGCCTCAGCGAAGGCTGCCACCTCGGCGCCATCGGGATCGCGCAGCGGGGCAGGCCAATCGCGCCAGTGCCAGCGCGACGCGTCTTCCGCGATCTGCGCGGCATGCAGCGCCTCGAACCGCGCATGGTTGCGGAGCGAGTTGCCCCCGAGGGTGCGGAACGCTTCGAAGGCATCGCGCAGCGCCTCGTTCGCGGTTTGCGTGAAATGCTGGTGAAGTTGGCGGGCGCGGGCAAGGCGCGCCCGTGCTACGGCGGGCCAGTCCACCAACTCCATCGCTTCCAGGCGTGCCCATTCCGCCGCCAGCTCGGGCGGGAAGGGAGGCGCCTGCGGCATCAGCGCATCGCCGTCGGAATGGCGCACATCGAGCCATAAGCGGCTGGACGGGGCATAGGGGCTGAAGCGCGACGGGTCCGCGCTGAACTGAGCGTGCACCGGGCTGATGGCAATGGCATCGGCACCCAGCCCCGCCGCTCCTGCGGCGAAGTCGCGCAGCGCCGTGTAATCGCCGACACCGCCATCCCCGCTGCGCTTCAGCGCATAGAGCTGCACGGCCAAACCCCATGCCTTGTCGTCGCCGCAGGCATCTTCCACGCGGTAGCCGTGCGCCGGGGCCACGGCGAGGGTCAGGCGCCGATCGCCCGCCTCGAACTCGTAATAGCCGGGCAGGCTCGGCACGGTGATGCGGGCACCGCCGGCGGCGGAGCTGGTTTCGCCTTCCACCTCCGTTCCATCTTCTGCGGCCAGGCGGTAACGGCCGGGGGCAAGGCCGGGAATGCGCAGAACCTGTCCCGGCTCCGCGGTGAAGAGGGGCGGCGGCACGGAGCGCTGTGCCTGTCGCAGCCGGGCCAGACTCTCACGACAATTGGCCTCGTTCGCTGCAGGATAGCCGAGCGCATCCAGCACGGTCTGCAGGGTTTCCTGCGAGACTGCGTGACGGTGCCCGTGCGCGTCTTCCCATTCCGCCATCAGCCCGACGGAGCGGGCGAGGCGGCGCAGCTCCGGCCCGGCGCTCATGCTACTTTCAGCCAGGCGACGGCGGAACGGGCGGCCAGCCCATCGGCCGGCACCGCATCGGCAACCCCGGGCGCGCTCTCGGCCAGGATGGTGCCCTCGCCCGGCGTGCATGGGACCGGCTGGTCCCCGAACTGCGCGGCAATGGTGAGCACGGCTCCGTCCCCCAGGCGCCATTGGGCCCGCACGCCTTTTGCACCCAGCTTCTCGGCGCTGAGGGAAGTGGCTTCCGCCAGGTGCGGCCCGAGGCGCATGGCCCGCGCGCGCAGCAAGGTGGAGATGAAGCTTTCCATGTGCAGGCCCGCCTCCGAAACTCGCTCCTCCTTCTCGGGGCGGGAGGCGGCGAAGGTTGCAGGGGCGTTGGGATCGGGGATCTTCTCCCGCTTCTCCGGATCGTTGAAGGCGGGAAAGCGCGCGAATTCCTTTCGCCGGCCTTCCCGCACCGCCTCTGCCAGCTCCGGCGAAGGGAAGCCGGTGAAGAACAGGAAGGGCTTCCCGGAGGCGTACTCGTCGCCCATGAACAACATCGGCACCTGAGGCGCCATCAGCAACAGCAGAAAGGCCGAACGGATGCCGTCCACCGGCGCCAGGGCGAAGATGCGTTCGCCGAGCGCGCGGTTGCCGACCTGGTCGTGGTTCTGCAGGCAGTTCACAAAGGCCGAGGGCGGCAGGTGGCCGCTCGGCTTTCCGCGCTCGTGCCCGAGGTTCTTCGACACCTCGCCCTGGTAGACGAAGCCTTCACGCAGCGCCCGCACCAGATGCCCGGCAGGATCGTCGGCGTAATCCGCGTAATAGGCGTCGTGCTCACCGGTCAGCAGGACGTGCAGGCAATGATGCACGTCATCATTCCATTGCGCGTCGAAATCGCCTTCGAGCCGGTCGGCGTCGTTGGTTTCGTTCTCCAGCACCAGATACACTTCGCGGCCGGCTGTGGCTTTCCGCACACGCGCCGACAACTCGCCGAGGAAGGTGTCGTCGGCGATGGCATGCACCGCGTCCAGCCGCAGCCCGTCCAGGCGGTACTCGTTCAGCCAGAAGATGGCGTTCTCGATGAAGAAGTCGCGCACCGGCTTCTCGCGGAAATCGATGGCGTCGCCCCAGGGCGTGTGGATGTCCTTGCGGAAGAAGTCCGGCGCGATGCTGTGCCAGTAATTGCCGGCAGGGCCGAAATGATTATACACCACGTCGAGAATGACGGCGATGCCCAGGCCATGGGCCGTATCCACCAGGGCCTTGAGATCCTCGGGCGTGCCGTAGGTCTCGTCGGGTGCGTAGGGCAGCACCCCGTCATATCCCCAGTTGGCGGCGCCGGCGAAGTCGGCGACGGGCATGATCTCGATGGTGTTGACGCCCAGCGTGGCCAAGCGCTGCAATTCGTCCATCACCCCGCGGAAGCCACCCATGGCGCCGGCATGCAATTCGTACACCACGGCCTGCGGCCAGGGGCGTGGTTTGAAATCCGGATGCTTCCAGTCATGTGCATGATCGGTGACGATGCTCCAGCCATCCACGTCGCCATCCTGCGCGTGGCTGGCCGGATCCGGCACAGTGGGGCCGTCGCCCAGGGCGTAGCGATAGCGCGTCCCCGGCATCGCCTCCGCCTCCAGCGACCACCAGCCGTCCGGCTCGGATGTCATGGGCTGGGATGCGGCACCCTGGATCTCCAGCGTGACGCCGGGCTGCCCCGGCGCCCAAAGGCGGAAGCGGGTGCGGCCGGAAGGCGCCGGGAGGGCACCGAAGCTGTAGCTGTGGCTCATGGCGTGCGGTTCTTTGCGGCTGGGAAGGCGGCAAGCAGGCAGGCTGAACGTGCGGCAAGGCGCAGTGTTGCAGCGCGATGCGGCGCCTCGGCCGCATCGGGTGCGCTGCTATCGAGCAAACGCAGCCAGGCCA
This sequence comes from Teichococcus globiformis, assembly GCF_042646265.1. Taxonomy (NCBI): domain Bacteria; kingdom Pseudomonadati; phylum Pseudomonadota; class Alphaproteobacteria; order Acetobacterales; family Roseomonadaceae; genus Roseomonas; species Teichococcus globiformis. The sequence goes on along the minus strand of NZ_JBHRTN010000018.1, from coordinate 32,715 downwards.
GGCGGGGTTGAGGCAAAGTGAACTCGGCCGGCAGGGCTGAAGCATTGAGCAGCAGCAACGTCACCTCCGCACTATCTGCCTCAGGACCCGGACAGGCGCGGCGCAGGGCGAGGCAGCGACCTTCGGGATCGTGCCATGCCTCCGTGGAAAGCGGCTCGCCGTCCTCGCCGAACCAGGCGATGTCGGGAATGCCGGCCGCTGGCTCCGTGCGGCCATGCAGGAAATCGGCGGAGCGCAGCGTCGCGAAACGCCGGCGCAGCGCCACGGCGCGGGCGGTGAAAGCCGCAAGCGCCTCGCCTTCCTGCGTGTCGAACAAGGCCCAGTCGATCCAGGATGTTTCATTATCCTGGCAATAGGCATTGTTGTTGCCGGCCTGGCTGCGGCCGAACTCGTCACCGGCGAGCAGCATCGGCGTGCCGTGCGAGGCGAACAGGGTGAGCAGCATGGCGCGCTTCAGCCCGGCGCGCGTGGCGCTGATCACCGGATCGGCGGTTGGACCCTCGGCGCCCCAATTGGCGCTGCAGTTGTCTCCATGGCCGTCGCGGTTCCGTTCACCATTGGCCTCGTTGTGGCGCTCGGCGTAGCTGACCAGATCGTTCAGCGTGAAACCGTCATGGGCGGCCAGATAGTTCACCGACGCCCAGGGACGGCGTCGCCGGTGTTCGAACAGAATGCCCGAACCGGTGAGACGGCCTGCGAGGTCCGCCCGCTGGGCGGCATCGCCGCGCCAGAACCGACGCACATCGTCACGGAAGCGGTCGTTCCATTCCGAGAAGCCAGGCGGGTGGCGGCCGAGTTGATAGCCACCGGGGCCGATATCCCAAGGCTCGGCAATCAGCTTCTTGCGCGACAGCACGGGGTCCTGGCGGATCGCATCGAAGAAGCCGGAGCCGGGATCGAACCCCTGATTGCCCTCGCGCCCCAGCGCCGAGCACAGGTCGAAGCGGAAGCCGTCAACACGGAAGGAGGTGGCCCAGTAGCGCAGGCTGTCCATCACCATCTGCAACACGCGGGGATGGGCGAGATTGACGGTGTTGCCGCAACCGGTCTCGTTGATCAGATGCCGCTCATCGCCTGGTACCAGCCGGTAGTAGCTGGCGTTGTCCAGGCCACGCCAGGACAGGGTGGGTCCGTCCGCGCCGCCCTCGCAGGTGTGATTGTAGACGACGTCGAGGATCACCTCGATGCCTGCGGCATGCAGCCGGCGGATGGCGATGCGGATCTCGTCCAGCTGTCCCGTGGACAGGTACGCGGGCTCGGGGGCGAAGAACGACAGTGTCGAATAGCCCCAGTAGTTGCGCAGCCCCTTCTCCACCAGGAAGCGGTCCTGCAGAAAGCCGTGGATCGGAAGCAACTCCACCGCCGTGATGCCGAGGCGCTGCATGTGCTCGATCACCGCGGGACTCGCCAGCGCAGCGAAGCTGCCGCGCTCGCGCGGCCAGACATCCTCGTGACGGATGGTCAGGCCGCGCAGATGCGCTTCGTAAATAACGGTTTGATCCCAAGGAATGTCAGGCGGGCGATCGTCGCCCCAGTTGAAGGCGTCATCGGTGACCACCGATTTCGGCATGGCCGCTGCGCTGTCGCGGCGATCAAAGCCCAGATCGCCGCGGGGACCTCCGACGCGATAGCCGAACAGCGCGTCGGACCATCGCGGCTCGCCCAGCATCTGCCGCCCATAAGGATCGAGCAGCAGCTTATGCGGGTTGAAGCGATGCCCGTGCTCCGGCAGGTAGGGGCCATGGGCGCGGTAGCCATAGACCAGGCCGGGGCGCGCCTCCGGCAGGTAGCCGTGGAACACCTCGTCCGTGCATTCCGGAAGCTCCATCCGCGCCAGCTCGCGTCGGCCGGCCGGGTCGAAGATGCAGAGGTCTATACGCGAGGCATGGGCGGAGAACACGGCGAAGTTGACGCCGAGCCCGTCCCACTGGGCGCCCAAGGGATCGGGGCGACCAGGGAGCAGGCGATCAGGAAGGCGTGGCAACTCAGCCCTCCGCCGGCACCAGGATCAACGTGGACAACCCTGGCAACGTCAGCGCCGCGGAGGCATCGAGGCCGTGGCTGGCTTCCTCCGCCGCATGCACCATGCCGCCATTGCCGTTGTTGGCGCCGCCATAAATGGCCGCGTCGGAGTTGAACGCTTCTCGCCAAACTCCGCCGAAGGGGAGGCCCACGCGGTAGCCCTGCCGGAGAACTGGCGTCAGGTTGCAAATCACCAGCGCCGGGGGGCTGCCATCCGGCCCGAAGCGCAAAAAGGCCAGGACGGAGTTTGCATTGTCGTCAAGCACGACCCAGCGGAAGCCGGCGGGGTCAGTGTCCAGCGCATTCAGCGCCGGCATGCTGGCGTAGAGGCGGTTGAGGTCGCGCAGCAGTCGCTGCACACCCGCATGGCGTGGTTCATCCAGCAGGTGCCAGTCGAGCGACCGGTCGTGGTTCCATTCGCGCCATTGCGCAATCTCGCCGCCCATAAAGAGCAGCTTCTTGCCCGGATGGGTCCACATGAAGGCGAGGTACGCCCGAAGATTGGCGAACTTCTGCCAATCGTCACCGGGCATCTTGCCGATCAGCGAACCCTTGCCATGCACCACCTCGTCATGGCTGAGCGGCAGCATGAACTTCTCGGTGAAGGCATAGACCATTCCGAAGGTCATGCCGCCGTGCTGGTACTGCCGGTAGATCGGGTCGCGTTCCATGTAGTGGAGCGTGTCGTGCATCCACCCCATGTTCCACTTGAAGTCGAAGCCCAGCCCACCCTCATCGGCCTTCCGCGTGACGCCGGGGAAGGCTGTGGATTCCTCGGCGATCAACAGCTTGCCGGGGCAGCGTTCGGCGATGACGCGCGACAGGTCCTGCAGGAAGGAGATGCTTTCCAGATTCTCGCGCCCGCCATGGATGTTGGGAATCCACTGGTCATGCGGGCGGCTGTAATCGCGGTAGAGCATGGAAGCCACGGCATCGACGCGCAACGCGTCGGCGCCGTAGGTTTCCAACCAGTGGATGGCGCTGCCGAGCAGGAAGTTCCGGACTTCCCGCCGCCCCAGGTTGTAGATCAGCGTGTTCCAGTCCTGGTGGAACCCTTCGCGCGGGTCGGCGTGCTCGTAGAGCGCGGTGCCATCGAAGCGCGCAAGGCCATGGGCGTCGGTCGGGAAATGCGCCGGCACCCAATCCAGGATGACGCCAAGCCCGGCCTCGTGGCAGCGCGCGATCAGGCGCTGGAAATGCTCGGGTGGACCAAAGGGCGCATGCGGCGCGAACTGGCCGAGCGGCTGGTATCCCCAGGAGCCGCCGAAAGGATGCGCCATCACCGGCAGGAATTCCACATGGGTAAAGCCCATGCCCGTGCAGTAGGGGATCAGCTTGTCGCCCAGCTCTTCCCAGCTCAGCGCCTTGTCGTCCTCGCCGCGCATCCAGGATCCCGGATGCACTTCATAGACGGAGATGGGCAGCGTTTCCGGCGGGGCGGGGTGCGGCCGCGGGGCGGGCTTCACAATGGCCGCGGTGTCCACCACGATGGAGCCGGTGGCGGGCGGTACTTCCGCCTGCCAGGCGCAAGGATCGGCCTTCAGTGGCAGCAGGCTGCCATTTGGGTCCAGCAGCTCGAACTTGTAGATCGCGCCGGGGCCGACGCGCGGCACGAAGATCTCCCACACGCCCGCCTCGTGGCGCAGGCGCATGGGGTGGCGCCTGCCATCCCAGCCGTTGAAGTCGCCGACCACGGAAACGCGGCGGGCATTCGGCGCCCAGAGGGCGAAGCGCACGCCGGCCGTGCCCTCCACCACCATGGGATGGGCACCAAGGCAGCGTCCAATGTCCTGATGCGTTCCTTCGCGCAGGAGATGCAGGTCCAGCTCACCCAGCAAGGGCGGAAAGGCGTAGGGATCCTCCGTCTCCTGCACGGCATCGCCCCAGTCGATGCGCAGCAGGTAGGGTGCTCGGTCAAGTGCCGCCTCGAAAAGGCCGGCATCCTGCACAAGCCGCATCGGCTTGGACCCGCCTTGCGTCACCAGCGATACCGAACGGGCACCGGGCAGGAAGGCGCGCACCACGGTACCTTCGGAACCCTCATGAGGCCCCAGCAGGGCAAAGGGATCCCCGTGGCGCGCATTGACCAGCGCGGCGACCGCATCCGGGTGCGGGCTGGTCTCACTCATGAACGTTATCCTTTCCGAGCAGCCGCGCGGCCAGTTCATCCAGCCCTTGCAGCGGAATATGCAGCCAGGCCGGGCGGTTGGCGACCTCGTAACAGACCTCGTAGGCGGCCTTTTCCAGCAGGAAAAGGTCGAGCAGGGCGCCTTCCGCCGCGTCGGGGGCCCAGGGGCGCGATGCCGCGGCATGCACGGCGCGGTACGCCTCGAGGAACTCGGCCGTGGCGCGTTCGCGGAAGCTTGCCAGCAGCGCCACGCGACGCTCCGAGGTCTCCGTCGAGTGACCGTTCTGCGCCGCCGCCGTGGCAATGGCGTAGTCGATGGAGCGCAGCAGCCCCGCCACGTCGCGCAGCGGCGAGGATTTGGCGCGGCGCTGATCCAGTGTTTTCGCCGGCTCGCCCTCGAAGTCGATGATGCAGGCATCGCCCTGCACCACCAGAACCTGACCCAGGTGGAAGTCACCGTGTATGCGCGTCTTCAGCACGCCATCCGCCGACTTCGCCAGAGTGTCGATCGCCTTCAGCAACTCCGTGCGGACAGCCTTCAGCCGCTCGGCGCGTGCGGCATCAGTGGCGCTCTCCCACTGCCTTACCGCGCCCAACGCCTTGAACGCGGCTTCAAGCTGCTGCTTCGCTCCCTGCGCCCAGGATCCTACATCGTCGCGGCCAGCCTGCTCAGGCTGGAAGGCCGGGTTGTCACTGTCCTCGGCCAGCAGCGCATGCATCTCGGCCAGCCGCTTGCCCAGGGCCGCGATAAAGAAGCTGAAGCCGCTGAAGGCGTCCTGCTGCTCCTCCTCCGGTGCCTCCGTCACGGCCATCTCGCCCACGGCGCGCGACAGGAAGTCGGTGGTCCAGCCCCAGCCATCCCCCTGATTGCGCACGAAGCCTTGCACCACGACCAGGGTGCGCGGCACCCCATCAGGAGTTACACGGACCACTTCGCCCAACAGCGGCGCCGTCTGGCCAAAGCCGCGCTCGGTCAGGTGGCGGGTCATCTCCGTTTCGGGGCTGATGCCCTCGGTGACGCGGCGCACCAGCTTCAGCACCGCGTGCTCGCCGATGATCAGAGAGGAGTTGGATTGTTCGGCCGAAAGACGCCGGATTTCGGCATCTGCCGGGATCTCCAGCCCGGCGAAGAGCGATGTGGGCAGGAAGCGGATCTCGCCTTCGGACAGCGGGATCGGCTTGCCCTCGGCCAGGCCGCGCAGCACCGAGGCCGGCAGCGCGTCGAGCGCAAAGGCATCGGTCAGCACGCCAACGCGGCGGCCGCGCCGAACGCGGGCAAGGGCGAGCTGCTGCGGCAGCGCGGCGCTGGTCTCATCCTCCCAGGCGATGCCGAGCGGCAGGAGGTAGCGCGCCTTGCCATCGCCCTCCGCCACCTCGACCTCGGCCAGAAGCACCTCGGCCACCCGTCCGGCAAGGGCTTCGGCGAAGGCAAGGTGCGGCTGCGAAGCGCCATCGCCCTTGCCGGCGAACCAGCGCCGCTTGGGGAGATACTTTGGCAGCGCGTCCTGCTCGATCACCTTGCGCAGGGCGGGAGCGAGAACCTCGTTCAGGCTCACTCGCAGCACCAGGGTGGAAAGCTCGGTCAGCGGCTCGGGCGCGGGTGTGTGCCAGCTTGGCATGGCGGCCTCCGTGGCGAGAACAAACCAGTAGAAACCATAGGGCGGCAGGGTCAGCAGGTACGGAAGCTGGCCGATGGGCGGAAAGGACGCGCCACCCAGCAGCTCGACCGGAACCTGTCCCGCCAGCGACGAAAGGTCGAGCTCCACCGCCTGTGCCGTGCGCGACAGGTTGCAGACGCACAGGATCGTCTCGCCCTCATGCTCGCGCGTATAGGCCAGGATCTTTCGGTTGCCGGGATAGAGATAGCCGAAGCTGCCGCGGCCGAAGGCATGGTGGCGCTTGCGCACCGCCAGCATCCTGCGGGTCCAGTTCAACAGCGAGGATGAGTCGGCCGACTGCGCCTCGACGTTCACGGCGTCGAAGCCGTAGACCGGGTCCATGATCGCCGGCAGCACGAGCTGCGCCGGGTTGGCGCGCGAGAAACCGCCATTGCGGTCCGGTGACCACTGCATCGGCGTGCGAACGCCGTCGCGGTCGCCAAGATGGATGTTGTCGCCCATGCCGATCTCGTCGCCGTAGTACAGCACGGGCGTGCCGGGCATCGAAAGCAGCAGCGAGTTCATCAGTTCGATACGCCGCCGGTCATGCTCCAGCAGCGGCGCCAAGCGGCGGCGGATGCCGAGATTGATGCGCGCGCGCTTCTCGGAAGCGTAAGTTTCCCAGAGGTAGTCCCGCTCGCGGTCGGTCACCATCTCCAGCGTCAACTCGTCATGGTTGCGCAGGAAGATGGCCCACTGGCAGTTCTCGGGGATATCGGGTGTCTGGCGCAGGATATCGGTGATCGGGAAGCGGTCCTCCTGCGCCATCGCCATGTACATGCGCGGCATCAGGGGGAAGTGGAACGACATGTGGCACTCGTCGCCGTCACCGAAATACTGCTGCGTGTCCTCGGGCCACTGGTTGGCCTCGGCCAGCAGCATCCGCCCTGGGGCGTGGCTGTCGAGCGCCGCGCGGATCTTCTTCAGAACAACATGCGTCTCGGGCAGGTTCTCATTGTTGGTGCCGTCCCGCTCGATCAGGTAGGGGATCGCGTCGAGCCGCAGCCCGTCCACCCCGGCGTCGAGCCAGAAGCGCATGACGGAGAGCACTTCCTCCATCACCGCCGGATTGTCGAAGTTCAGATCCGGTTGGTGAGAATAGAAGCGGTGCCAGAAATACTGGCCGGCCACCGGGTCCCAGGTCCAGTTCGACTTCTCGGTGTCGAGAAAGATGATGCGCGTGCCTTCATACTTCTGGTCGGTGTCGGACCAGACATAGTAGTCGCGCTCGGGCGAGCCCGCCGGGGCATGCCGCGCGCGCTGGAACCAGGGATGCTGGTCCGACGTGTGATTGATGACCAGCTCGGTGATGACGCGGATGCCGCGCGCATGCGCCTCGTCGATGAAGCGCCGGATATCGGCCATGCTGCCGTATTCCGGGTGCACTTCCTTGTACTCGGCGATGTCGTATCCATCGTCCCGGCGGGGCGACGGATAGAAGGGCAGCAGCCAGATGGCGTCCACGCCCAGCGCCTGGACATAGTCGAGCTTGCTGATCAGCCCCGGCAGGTCGCCCACGCCGTCATTGTTGGCGTCGAAGAACGACTTGATGTGCAGCTGATAGATGACCGCGTCTTTGTACCAGAGCGGATCGACCGGCGTCTCCGGCTTGTCGTTGGGCATGGATCAGGCCTCAGGCGGCGGCGCGGATGCGCCAGATGGCGAAGGGATTGTGGTGCGGGTCGAGCCGGATGTGGCGGTGGCTGCCGCCCCAGTTCTCCTCCCCGCCCCGCATCAGATCCTCGGCGACGAGGGACGCGCCGTAGGGCAGGCCGAGCGCCGTTTGCGGCAGCTCGAAATGCGTCTCCAGCGTCTGGTGCGGGTCCATGGAAACGGCGACCAGCACGGCATTGGAGCCATCCGGCGTCTGCTTCACATAGGTGAGGATACCATCGTGGTTCGATTGGACAAAGGTTGTGCCGAGATGGGTCTGCAGCGCCGGGTTCTCGCGGCGGATGCGGTTCAGCGCGGTGATCTCCGCGGTGATGTTGCCGGGGCGGTCATAGTCCCAGACCTTGATCTCGTACTTCTCGCTGTCGATGTATTCTTCCTTGCCAGGCACCAGCGGCCGCGCTTCGCACAGCTCGAAGCCGTTATACACGCCCCACAGCCCTGACAGGGTTGCCGCCAGCGCGGCGCGGATCAGGTGGCCGGGACGACCGGAATTCTGCAGGAAGACCGGGTTGATGTCCGGTGTGTTGACAAAGAAATGCGGGCGGAAGAAGTCGCGCTGCGGCGCGCGGTTCAGCTCCTCCAGATACTCCCGCATTTCCCAGGCGGTGTTACGCCACGTGAAGTAGGTGTAGCTCTGCGAGTAGCCGATCTTGGCCAGGCGGTACATCACCTTGGGCCGGGTGAAGGCCTCGGACAGGAACACCACCTCGGGATCGCGTGCGCGGACCTCGTTGATCATCCATTCCCAGAAGGGCAGGGGCTTGGTGTGCGGGTTGTCCACGCGGAACAGCTTGACGCCTTCCTTCACCCAGAACAGCACGACGTCGCGCAGCGCGATCCACAGCGAGGGCGTGGCGCCCTTGGCGTAGAAATCGACGTTGACGATGTCCTCGTACTTCTTTGGCGGGTTCTCTGCGTATTTGATGGTGCCGTCCGGGCGCCAGTCGAACCAGTCCGGATGCTGCTTGAGCCAGGGATGGTCCGGTGAGCACTGGATGGCGAAATCCAGCGCAAGTTCGAGATCGTGCTCCGCCGCGGCGCGCACCAGGGCGCGGAAATCCTCCAGCGTACCGAGTTCCGGATGCAGCGCATCGTGCCCGCCCGCTTCCGAGCCGATGGCATACGGGCTGCCCACATCATCCGGGCCCGGTGTCAGCGTGTTGTTTCGGCCTTTCCGGTTCTTCTGCCCAATCGGGTGGATCGGCGTGAAGTACAGCACGTCGAAGCCCATCTCGCGCACGCGTGGGAGGGCCTTGATGGTGTCGCGGAAGGTGCCGTGGCGCTCGGCATCGCCACTCTGCGAGCGTGGAAAGATCTCGTACCACGAGGCAAAGCCGGCGGCACGTCTCTCGGCATCCAGTTTGTAAGGATCCGTGCGCAGCTTGAAGGGGCGCGGATCGGCTTCCGTCATCAGCGTCCGCGTTTCATCGGCGGCGAACAGCGCAACGGCGCCTGAATCGTCGGCCTGCTTCAATGCCGCCACGATGGCGTTGAGACGCTCGCCCAACTCGCCGCTCAAGGCTGCGGCGCCATGCTCCACGAGTGCCAGACCTTCGATGCGCTCCAACGAGACATTGACGCCGGCGGCGTGCTTCTTGGTGATCTCGTCGCGAAAAGCGGCGAAGTGATCCACCCAGGCCTCGATGCAGTAGATGTAGCGCCCGACCCGTTCCGGCACGAAGCTTGCCGAGTAGATGTCGTTGACGCTGTGCGTCATGGGCACTTCGCGCCACAGCGTCTCGTCCGCCGGACGCCACAGCAGGCGGACGGCGATCTTGCCATGCCCTTCGGTGAAAACATCGGCCGTGACGTCGACCGGCTGGCCAACGGTGCGTTTCACCACGAAGCGTCCGTTATCCACGGCCGGGCTCACCGCCTCGATGGCGATGCGGGGAGCCTCTGTGGCCGCTTGAGCCGCGCGGGCGCCGCCGCGCAGCGGCAGCTTTACCGGCGCGACATCCTGGATCTGCAGGCTACGTACCTCACCCGTGCCCAGCATCAGGCTTCCTTTTCCACTCAGCGTGTCGGGGGGCAGGCTTCCCGGACGGGGTAGCGCGCCGGTGATGGCGGCGGCAGACACGATGGCGGTGCGCCGCAGGGAAGGATTGGCCAGTACCAGCTGCCGGGGGCCACGCTGTGCGCCGCGCAGCAGCGCCACGGGAGCGCCGGGTGACGATATGAGACGCGTCGGGCCGGTCAGGGCCTGTCGCGCGGCGTTGGCCTCCCGCACGGCGGCAGTCCGGTCACGCCGCGGCGACTGTTGCAGGGCGGCGAAAGCCTCTGCCTCGCCGGTACCCCCTGTCATCCGGTGCACCGCACCATACTCGAAGCCCATCGGCATCAGCCACGCGGAACCCGCCTCGGCGGCGAAACGCAATGCACGCAGGGCAGTGGCGTCTTGCAGATCCCGCGAGCCGGAACCTGCGGACAGGCGCGGTGCGAAGGGCGCCTCTGGCGCCATCAACAAGGGCGCGATGGGAGTCAATGTCGCCAGCTCGCGGGCGAACCACCCGGATTGAAAATCCCACCAGGGCAGGGATGGCGCCACGAAGTTGAAGCCGCACCCGGCAAGCGGCGCGGCCTCAACTGCTGGTGCACCTGGGGTCCAGGCGAGGAAGCGCAGCCCAGGGTGCGAGGCGCTCAGTCCATTGATCAGGGCAGACCAGAACGTGGCGTCGAGCCGCTGCGGAGACAGGCAGCGGAAGCCAGCGATACCGGCCTCCGCCCAGGCACCGAGAAGGCCCTGCCAGAAGCTGGCGAGTTCCTGCCCAGCGGGGAGCTTGGCCCACGCCGTGACGGTGCTGCCCGGTTTCTGGCGTGGGTCCGGTGGCGCATCCGGCGCCCCCATGGCAGGCGGCGACCAGGCCTGCGCGTTCCGCAGCAAGGGAGCATCCCGGGCCATTCGGTCCGCCGCCAGATCCAGCAACAATGACAGCCCCCGCGCCTTCGCCGCCACGGCTGCCTGCCGCAGGCCTTCCACCGCGTCGCCACCGCCCAGTGCCGGATGGAGGCGCGAAGGGTCGCGGATCAGGTATGGATCGGCGGCATCGGCGAGTTCGAAAGGCGGTGCCAGCACCACACTGCCGAACCCCATGGCTGCGATGTGCTCGAAGAGCTGGTCCCACTGCTGGACCGGTCCGGCGGCGAGGGGATTGAAATGGTAGAAGGCTGTGGCGGAATCGGCGGCGGGCAATGCGGGACGGTCCTTCTGCGCCAGACCGGCCTGATCGGGATGAAACTGGCCGGCCATTCTGGGTGACGGATCGGGAGGATGGGCGTGAGCCCAGAGGCTATTGGTCCCGCCAACGTCACGAATGGCGGCAAAGTTGCCGGCCTGTTCATGACAGGATGGCGTCGTAGCCAGAGCGATGCCGCGACAGATCCCTGAGGGAACAGATGACGCGGGGGCTCTGGCGGAGTCGCAGGAGCCCCTTGGGCCGATCAGTGGAAGCGACGGCCCCGCAACAGGCGCGCCGTCAGGGCGGATGCCGCCGAAACCACGATGGCAGCCAGGATCGGGTTGCGGGTCAGCGGCTGCGTCAGGCGGTCAAAGCGCGCCAGCCAACCATGCCCGCCTGCCGGAACGGGCAAGGCTTCCATGTCCTCGTCCAGCATGGCGGCGTAGCGATCTCGCGTGGCGCGAACCTGACGATGCTGCCGCTGCAGAAGGTGGCGGGCTTCCTGGCTGAGGGATGCTTCCAGGGCATCGTCAAACGCATCTTCCAACGCAGCTTCGTTACGCACCACCTGCTGAAGAACACGCTGTCGGCTTTGCCCGAAAAGGCTGCCACGCAGGTCGAGGAACACGCGGTGGACCGCACCCATGGGCACGTGGGCCTCTCGCGGACCTTCCGGCAGCAGCGCCTCGGCGTCATCGGCCATCTTCTGCCGCCGCTCGGCCAACTCCGTGAACTCTATGCGCAGAAACCGGTCGGATGTCAGATGCCGCGCCTGATCGTAGCCGCGGTGGCTCGCACGCAGCGTTTCGCAGATGGACCGCAGCACCGCTTCTCCAGAGCCCGGCTCAGACCCGGACTGCCCGACATGGTTCATGCTTGTCTCCTGCTATTGGACGGGGCGTGGGCCCGGTCCTTGCCCTTACAATGCTCCGCGGCCCGCCCAAACACCTGAGGCTGTCCGGCAAGAAGTGCCCGCCGGGCTACTTGTCGCGGGTGGGAGGCGGCGGATCCTGTGGAGCGGAGTCGCCGTAGCGGTTCTGCGGGAACTGCTTCTCGGCGCGGGGCGGAACGCCACCAGGCTGCGGGTCCTCGCGCGGCGGCGACTCGGGCGGCGGCGGCGCTTGGTCAGGCGGATTCACCGGCGGCGCTTCCGGCGGTGCCGGCTGTGAGGGCACCTCTCCCGGGTTCTGCCCGAGCGGCCTGTTGTTCTTGTCTGCCATCAACGAACTCCTCCTGGCCGGGCGAATGAAGATGCGGCACGACAACAATGGGCCTCAGCCGGCGTCACGCCCCTGTCCTGATTCCTGGGGACCAGGCAGCGGAAGTTGCTCGACTTCCCGCGCCGGCCCACCCTTGCGCTCCATGCAGCGCTTGCTTGCAAGTCGTTCCGCAAGTGCGGCTCTCAGCGCGTAAGACGGAGAGTCCGTCTCGGAGCGGCTGCGCAACATGGTGCTGGCCTCAGGGCCCATCATTCTCTCCGGCGTATCAAACGGCGCGGACGATCATCCGCGCCGAATCCTCAATGCGATCGGCCACGTTCAGGTTTCAGTCTGGCGGCCTTCCTCGGACTCGGCTTCGCCAGCCGTGCCCGTGCCACGGGACTTGCTGTGCGTGGCCTGCCCACCCTTCCGCCCGGCGCTGGCCGCCAGGCTTCGATCGCGCGAGAAAGAGCGATCGCTGGCCTGCACGGCCTGTCCGCCCTTGCGGCCGGCTTCCGCTGCCAGCGCGGGATCCTGCGCGAAGCTCCGCTTTGCCGCCGGCACGCTCTGACCACCCTTGGAAGCAATGTTGCGCTGCTTAGCCTCGTCCATGGAGGCAAAGCCTTGCTTTCCGGTTCCACTACGGGTTGAAGCCATCTCCCTGATCCTTCCCTATGCCTTTTGCTGCGCTCGATGGGAGCGGGTCTCTGGACGGAGAACCCCGCGAGCCGGAGCCTGGGCGCCGGCCTGCTCGGCCCGGCATCTCTGCCGTGACCATGGAATTAACAGTTACGCCGCTGCCAAGTTCCCGCCTGCATGACGGCTTCCTCAGGATCCGCCCAAGCTTGCTTCAAGAACGTCATGAGCAGGGCTTCGTTGCACGTGGCTCAAGCCACGACGTAGGCAAGGATAAACAAAATGATAACAAGCAGCAGGGAAACGCCCAGTACCCAGCGTACGCGACCGGAGGTCTCGCCCTGTCGCACCTGCTGGGTGCCGATGGGCTTGTCCGGCATAGGGGCATCATGGTGCCCGGGCTTCGGCTCGATCACCTGCTCGCGGACATTGGGATCCTGACGGTCGGACATGATGTTCTTTGCTCCTCGAGGCTTCTTCTTGGGTGCCGGTGCTTCTTGGGCGGGGGCGGTTTGCCTTCGGAACTAAAGCCCTGCCGGCGCCTGGGTTTCCCCCGGGGCGATCCGGCTCCCGCAGTTGCGCTGGCGACCCTGCGGCGTGATCCATCGATCCCGGGCCGCTTCCGAACCGCTTGCGCCAGTCAGCATGAAGCCACACCCGCACCCCGGCGTTATGGAGCAAGAAGCCGATCGGGAGGATTTGCGACCATGATCCAGAATACCCCGCACGACACGCCGCGCCCGGCGGCCGACCTTCAGGACGGCGGCGCCTATGATCCGGCGGGCGACCCCCCCGCACGCGGCGCCCATCACCTCATCGCCTCCGACCGCGTTGAGGGCACCGCCATTTACGATCCCTCAGGACGAAGGCTCGGCGCCGTGCAGAACTTGATGATCGACAAGGTCTCCGGCCGTGTCGAGTACGCGGTGATTTCCTTCGGAGGCTTTCTCGGGCTGGGCGCTTCCCACTATCCGCTGCCTTGGAGCAAGCTGCGCTACGATATCGGCCTCAGCGGCTATGTGGTTGATGTGACCGAGGAACAACTGGCCGGCGCTCCCTCCTTCCAGGACGACCGTCCGGTGGACTGGTCCGATGCTGGCTGGGGCGAGCGGCTGCGGGATCATTACGGCCCATCGCCCTACGGATCGCGGGACGGGGGGTGACACGCACCCGAACACACTGCGAAAGATTCTAAACCGAAACGATATGCCGGCCCCGCGAGTTCCTGCGCGCGGGCCGGGGCGGATCACGAACCGCCTTCCGCCCGACCGGTTGTGCCGCGGCTTGCAATAGGCGAAACAACGCGGCCCTGGCGCGGTGCACACGGCTCTTCACAGTGCCCACCGCGCAGCACAGAACCCGGGCCACATCTTCGTATGGGAGATTGGAGCCTGCAACGAGCGCCAGGATGGACCGGTGCTCCTCCGGCAGGGCGTGGAAGATCCTGCGGAAGTCCACCATCTCCAGCCCATGCTCCTGCCTCGCTGCCACCTGCAGGCGCCCTAGCTCGCCCTCGTCGGAGCTGGAGGGCTGCCGCTTGCGGGCCGCGAAGTCGTTCAGGAAGCGGTTCCGCATGATGGTGAAGGCCCAGGCCTTGAACCGCGTGCCGTTCTGGTAGCGGTCGGCTGAATTCAGCATCCGCAACACCGCGTCCTGCACGAGGTCATCCGCATCGTCTCGATTGCGCGTGAGCGAGCGTGCGTAAGCCCTGAGGTCGGGGAGGCAGGCGAGAATCTCTCGGTCGATCAACGACATCTGGGTTCTGCCCGGCATGGCTGGGTGATGCAGCAACGTGACTTCGGCTGGCAGGTTTCCAACCCTCCCGCACCTCCCGGTCAAGCCAAAGCATGCTTTCGCAGTGCAGCTGGTCGATTTCACGAAAGCAGTCCCACACGTCTTCAATCGGTGGGCATTAGAATGGCCCTGCGAAATCCGCCGAGGCGCCTGCCGGTGGTCGGTGGGAGAGGGCGGATCGCACTGGCGGCATAGCCCGTCCGCAGGAGATCTTCATGTTCTTTTCCCGCTCCATCGTTCCCGCCACCCTGTCCGCCGGCAAGCGCGAGACGCCACGGCAGGCGCCGGCCGCGGTCACGCTGCCGATGACCTTCGATAATCTTGAGCTGCGCCTGGAAGATGCGTCCCGCACTGTCGTCTGCACGATGCGGCCGCAGGGCCGCCCCAGCTACACGCTGGAACTGATGCAGGACGTGCATCGCATGCAGCACGCGATGGTCGAGTTCTTCGCCGCGCGCCATGCCGCCGGCGCCGAGCGCCCCGCCGATTGGTTCGTGATGAACTCCGCCGTCCCCGGCATCTACAATCTGGGCGGTGATCTGGCACATTTCGCCGAGCGCATCCGCTCGCGTGATCATGCATCGCTGGTGCGCTACGGCCACATCGCGGTCGAAGCCATCCACCGCAACAGTGTTGCCTTCGATCTGCCGCTGATCACCATGGCACTGGTGCAGGGCGATGCTCTGGGCGGCGGGTTCGAACACGCCCTGTCCTTCGACATGATCGTCGCCGAGCGCTCGGCCAAGATCGGCCTGCCGGAGATCCTGTTCAACATGTTCCCCGGAATGGGCGCCTACAGCTTCCTGTCCCGCCGCATCGGGCGTCGTGCCGCCGAGGCGCTGATCTCCTCCGGCCGCATCCACACCGCCGAGGAACTGCATGCCATGGGCGTGGTGGACGTGCTGGCCGAGGATGGCGAGGGCGAGAACTGCGCGCGCGACTACATCGCCCGGCACAGTCGCAAGCACAACGCGCACTTCACCATGCACAGGGCCCGCCGCCGGGTGGATCCCGTAACGCTGGAGGAGTTGCGCGAGGTTGTCGAGATGTGGGCCGAGGCCGCGATGAACCTGGGCGAGGCCGACCTCAAGAAGATGGGCCGGCTGGTGGCCGCGCAGGAGAAGCGGCTGGCCGCCACCCCGTCCGCCGGCTTTGCCCACGCGGCCGAATGAGCGGGGCCACGGCGTCCGCAAGGTGGCCGTGATCGCCATGACCAGACAGGAAAATCCGGGATGGGCCGCTCAGCCGGGGGCAGGCCCTTCCAACAGGGCGCGGCGGGTGCTTTCCAGTGCCGCGTGCCCGCTGGCGACCAGGAGGGATGCCTGCTGCATCATGGCGTCCCGCTCCAGGAGTCGCCATTCGCCGCACAGGCGCGTCACGGCCAATGCGCCCAGATTGGCCGCGCTGCTGCGCAGCGCATGCACCTCGGCCTGAAAGCGGGACGTATCGCCATCACGGGCGGCATCACCGATGGCTTCCACCAGCGCCACCGCATCCTGAAGGAAATCTTCCGCCAGCTCCCGCAGGAAATCCTCGCCGCCCAGGCGGCGCAGCGTATCCACCGTGCTCGCATCCACCACCATCCCGCCGGGTCGGAAACGGGGATGCTCCGCCACATGGCTGACCGAACCTGGGCCAGAACCGCCCGCCCCGGGCAGCGGCCTCGTCGCAGCGGGAGCCAACTTGGAGACCGGCACAGGTGCTTGGCGCGCCGGCCGGGCGCCGGCCGCCACCGCTGCCAGCAGGGCCTTGGGCTGCACCGGCTTGGTCAGGTGCCCGTCCATGCCCGCCGCCATGCAGCGTGCGGCTGTCTCGTCCGTGGCATCGGCGGTCAGCGCCAGGATGGGCA
This sequence comes from Teichococcus globiformis, assembly GCF_042646265.1. Classification (NCBI taxonomy): domain Bacteria; kingdom Pseudomonadati; phylum Pseudomonadota; class Alphaproteobacteria; order Acetobacterales; family Roseomonadaceae; genus Roseomonas; species Teichococcus globiformis. Next base: position 16,576 of record NZ_JBHRTN010000018.1, on the reverse strand, counting down.
GATGTGTCTGACCCAGTGCCATCACCCGGAACATCTTGGTGGTTTCCAGCCCGTCCATCCGGGGCATGTTCACATCCATCAGCACCAGGTCGAAGCTGTCCGCCTCGTTCTCCAGCACGTCCAGCGCCTCCTCCCCATCCTCCACCAGCACGGCGCTGTGTCCGCCATGCTGCAGAATGCGCTCCATCACCCGGCGGTTCACCGCACTGTCATCGGCCACCAAAACGCGGAGCGGCCGTGCCGAATGGTTCCCCGCCCCGTCCGGCTCCGCGTCGGCCGGCGCGGAGACGCCGATCCGCCCGCCTGTGGACGTAAGGTCGAGCGCCAGCCGCAGTGCCTGCGCCAGTGTCGCGCCCGGTGTTTCACGGCTCAGAAGCGTCAGGCAGTCCTGCCGCGCCGCCTCCTCCGGCAGCCCCGGCAGCACATGGGCGGCAAATCGCAGGCACCGCGACGGATCGGTCCCCGGTGGCCGCTTCACGCCAGCCGCGGCGAGCAAGAGGGGCGGCGGCAATGCGGCGTCCTGCGGTCCGGCCAGAAGCCGCCCGGCGGTGACGCTTTCACCTGCCACCCGCACGGTGCCGACTCCGAGGCGGGATAGGCGGTCCAGCCACTCGCCACGACGTTGCAGATCGGGATCGAGCACCACCACTGTCGCCTGATCCAGGGGGGCGGGTGGTTCCGCATCGGCACTGCCAACGGGCACGCGGAAACGAAAGGTGCTGCCCACGCCGGGAAGGGACGTGACCCCGATCTCCCCACCCAGGAGCCGCACGATGCGGCGGCAGATGGCGAGGCCCAGCCCCGTGCCGCCAAACCGGTTCACGATGCTGGAATCGGCCTGGGTGAAATCCTCGAAGATGCGCGACTGAGCCTCGGGCGCGATGCCAATGCCTGTGTCGGTTATTTCGGCAGCCAGCCACAGCCCGCCTCCGGCCGCGCCGGGATGGTCCTCCGTCGCCGGTGCAACGTCGATGGCGATGGTCACACCGCCCTCCTCGGTGAACTTCACCGCATTGCCGGCGAGGTTCATCAGCACCTCGAAAAGGTGGCGGCGGTCGGCCAAAAGGGCTGGCGGGGTCCGGGGCGTGACATGCAGGGTCAGCCGCAGCCCTTTGGTGTGACACTGCGCGATCAGCAGGCTGCGTAGCTCGGCCAGCAGCCCAGCCAGGGGAAAAGCCACCGGGTGCACCGGCATCCGGCCCGCCTCGATGCGCGACAGGTCCAGCACATCCTCGATCAGCGACAGCAGGGTATGCGCGGCGCTGTCCATGGTGCGCGCCATGTCCGCCTGCTCACTGTCCAGCCGTGTTTCGCGCAGCAATCCACCCAGTCCGATGATGGCGTTGAGCGGCGTCCGCAGCTCGTGGCTGACGGCGGCGAGAAACAGCGACTTGGCTTCGCTAGCCGCCTCGGCTTCCGCCCGGGCCTGCGACAGGCGCTTGATCAGCCGGCCGGCATAGAGCGGCAGGATGATCAGCGCCACGAGCAGCCCGGCAGACAGGTTGATCTGTTCCCACCAGAACGGCGTGGTCAGCATGACCGTGCCGAAGCCGGCCACGGAAGCAACCACCGCCGCGCGCAGGGCGCCCAGTCCGAAGCGGAAGCCGTTGCCAAAGATGACCCAAAGGTAGATGGCGAAGAACATCGAGGCCGGTTCGCCGCCCAGATGCAGTTCCAGCGAAAGGAAGCCGCAATCCAGCAGCAGCGCCGCCAGCCGCCGCCGGGGATTGGCGGCGGGACGCCACAGGATGTGGGCCAGGACAGCAAAGGCCAGGGGGATGTAGAGCACGAGCAGCACGAACAGCGCCGTGTTGGTTCCCGGCGTCGTGCTGATCAGCATGGCGAGCGCGATCACCCCGGCAAAACCCAGCCGGTTGAAGCTCATCTCGTGTTCGCTGTCCGGCCGGTTTCGCAGCCGGCGCAGCAAGGTGCCCAGGACGCCGCCGCGCACGGGTCGGGGCGCTGGGGGCCGGCGTGGGCCGTCGGAGGTGGCGCTTACCGCGGGGGGAGGGACGCCCCCTTGCCGCCCATCCTCCGCCCCCAGCCCAGCCATGGCCGCGTCAGCTTCCGTCCATGCGGCCCGTGGCCGAGGCATGCTCCGCGATTCCGCCCGTGGGCAGCGCGCTCACCGGGTGGCGGGGGCGTGCCGGGCCTTGCGACAACAGAGCCATGATGCCTTCGGGCGGCACGGCTTCGCTGAAATAGAAGCCCTGCACCTCGTCGCACCCCTCAGCCCGCAGCGCTTCCAGCTGGGCCTCGGTTTCCACGCCTTCCGCCACCACCTGGAGGCGCAACACGTGGGCCAGCTCGATGATGGTGCGCACAATGGCGGCGTCATTCGGCTCGGTCACCATGCCGCGCACAAAGGACTGGTCGATCTTCAGGCGGTCCACGGGGAAGTTCTTCACGTAGCTGAGCGAGGAATAGCCAGTGCCGAAATCATCCACCGAGATGCGGATGCCGCGATGGCGAAGCTGTTGCAGCCGCTCGGCCATCTCCAGCCCCTGATCCATCAGGATGCCTTCGGTCAACTCCAGATCCAGCAAATGCGGATCGAGACCGGTTTCCTCCAGCACCCTCAGCACCTGCGCCGGCACGTCCTGGCGGCGGAACTGCACGGGGGACATGTTGACGCCGATGCGCGGCGGGTTCCATCCCCGCGCCCGCCATTCATCGGGCCATTCCTGGGTCCAGAGCGCGCCCTGGCGGCAGGCCTCGGCCAGAACCCAGTCATTGATCGGACCGATGAGCCCTGTTTCCTCGGCAACCGGCAGAAAAGGGCCTGGCCCTACCAGCTGCCCGTTGCGCCGCCAACGCAGCAGGGCCTCGACGCCGACGATCCGGCCGCTGCGCATGTCCACCTGCGGCTGGTAGTGCAGCACCAGCTCACGCCGGGTCAGAGCCAGGCGCAGATCGGCCTCGATGCGCATGGTCTCGCGCGCCTGTGCCTCCATGGTGGCAACAAAGAAGCGCCAGCTGTTCCGCCCCTCGGCCTTGGCCCGGTACATCGCCAGATCCGCGTTGCGGAGCAATTCGTCGGGGTCCGATCCGTCACGCGGATGCAGCGTGATGCCGATGCTGGCGGTCACGGAAACCGGCATGCCATCGCACTCAAACGGCGTGGCGAGGGTGGTCATCACGGACCCCGCCAGTTCGGCCGCGTGCTCGCGCCCCTCGATATCGGTCAGCAGGATCGCGAATTCATCGCCGCCCAGCCGCGCCACGAGATCCCCCGGCCGCACGCCTTCCAGAAGCCGCTGCGCCACGTCGTGCAGCAGCGCGTCGCCCTGGTGGTGTCCATAGGCATCGTTGATGCCCTTGAAGCGATCCAGGTCGAGGAACATCAGCGCGAAGACGTGGTCGCCGCGGCGGCCGCGCGCCAACTCCCGCCGCACCCGGTCGCGCAGATTGGCCCGGTTGGGCAGGCCGGTCAGCGCATCGTGATGCACCATGTGGCTGAGACGGCGCTCGGCCTGCTTGCGCTCCGTGATCTCGATGGAGGTTGTCAGAACCGCGCTGACGCTGCCATCGCGATCATGCAGCGGAGCCTTGGTGGTCAGGAAGCTGCGCAGCGTGCCGTCGGGGCCGATCGCATCCTCCTCGCGCGCCGGCAACGCTTCGCCGGTTTCAAAGACAAGCTTGTCCAGCGAGCGCGACCGGGCCGCCCGGGCTTGGCCGAACAGCATGTCGACATCATGGCCGACCAGTGTCGTGGGGTCGGCGGCGATGAAACGCGCGGCACTTTCATTGACGAACACGCAGCGCCCTTCACGGTCGGCCGCGCTGATAAGGGCCGGCACCGTATCGATCACCTGCGCAAGCGCCTTGCGGCTGTCCCGCAGCAATTCCTCGTTCGATCTGGTGCTGTCTTCCAGCTTTCGTTCCAGGCTGAGGGCCCGATCATGAATCAACTGCTGCTGCCAGCGCATCCGCAGCAAATTTCGCGCACGCGTCTGAAACTCGTAATGGTCGACCGGGCTGAGCAGGAAATCCGTGGCACCGGCTTCCAGCGCCCGCATGCGATAGGCACGATCGTTATAGGCCGTGATGACGATGACCGGGACCTCCGCATGGTCCGGGCCACGGTGCACCGCGCGCAGTTGCCGCGTGAATTCGGCGCCATCCATGCCGGGCATGCGGAAATCGGTGACAACAAGATCCGCGTCGTTCTCGCGCAGCCATTCCAGGGCCAGCGTCGGTTCGCCGAAGGCCTCCACCCGGATTTCCTCGCCCAATGAACGAGCGAGCCGGGCGAAGATGTTACGATTCGTCGTCCTGTCGTCGAGGATCAGGATCGTTGGCATGGCGCTCCGGTGACCGCGGAACGGTCAGTTTCGCATCCGTCGCTTCTCGTCAGGAACACGACAAACAAACCACAAGATGCACGGAAGACGTGTAGCGGAGCAACCAGAACCGCGCCAGATCTCCCTGTTCGGTGGTGCATCGGCTTGCCGCCGGGCAGGGTGCTCTGTAGCTTCCGCCGCTTGCCTGAGGGCATCCCCCAGACGGAGCCGCTGCCATGATCGAGCTGCACTACTGGACCACCCCGAACGGGCACAAGGTGACCATGTTCCTGGAAGAGGCCGGCATGGCTTTTCGCCTCCATCCGGTGAACATCGGCAAGGGCGAGCAGTTCCGGCCGGACTTCCTGGCCATCGCTCCGAACAACCGCATTCCGGCGATCCTGGACACCGATCCCGCTGGTGGGGGAGAGCCGGTTCCGCTGTTCGAAAGCGGCGCCATCCTGCTCTACCTGGCGGACAAGATCGGCCGCTTCATCCCTGGCCAGCAGGATGTGCGGGGCCGGGCGGAGGTGCTGCAATGGTTGTTCTGGCAGATGGGCGGGCTGGGCCCGATGGCCGGGCAGAATCACCATTTCTCCGGCTATGCTCCGGAAAAGATCCCCTATGCGGTTGAGCGTTACGTCAGGGAGACCAACCGCCTCTACGGCGTGCTGGACCGCCGGCTGAAGGAGCGAGAGTTCGTCGCCGGCGCCGAGTACAGCATCGCCGACATGGCCATCTATCCCTGGATCGTTCCGCATGAGCGGCAGGGACAGAAGCTGGAGGATTTTCCCCATCTTGCCCGCTGGTTCGCGGCCGTGCGGGCAAGGCCGGCAACGCAGCGCGCCTATGCGCTGGTCGAAACGGTGAAGGGCGAGGAGGTGGATGAGGCCAGCCGCCGCGCCGTGCTGTTCGGCCAGACCGCCGCTTCCACCGCCGCGAAACCGTGAGCGGACGAAGGCTCTACGAGCTTGCCGGCGCCGATCCTGCCCGCCGCTTCAGCCCCTATTGCTGGCGTGCCCGGATGGCGCTGGCGCATAAGGGGCTGGAGGCCGAGGCCGTGCCGTGGCGCTTCACCGACAGCGCGGCGATCGCTTTCTCCGGCCAGAACAAGGTGCCCGTGCTGGTCGATGGCTCTCAGGTGGTATCCGACAGCTGGAACATCGCTTGCTATCTGGAGGACCGGTACCCGGATCGGCGATCACTGTTCCAGGGCGGGCGCGAGGCGACGCGCTTCACGGTGGCCTGGGCCGACACGGCACTGAACCCGGCGCTGGTCCGGCTGATCGTCAGCGACATTCCGTCGCTGCTCGACGAGCCGGCCCGCGCATATTTTGTGGAAAGCCGTGAAAAGCGCTTCGGCATGGCGCTGCCGCAGCTGGCGGAGGCCCGGGAGGCCGCGCTGCCAGCCTTTCAGGCGGCCTTGGCACCCCTGCGGGCCGTGCTCAAGGACCAGGCCTTCCTGGGAGGCGCATCGCCCGATTACGGCGACTACGCCGTGTTTGGCAGCTTTCAGTGGGCGCGGGTGGTGTCGTCGCTGGAGCTTCTGTTGGAAGGCGACAGGGTGGCGGACTGGCGCGATCGGATGCTGGACCTGTTCAACGGCCTGGCGCGGGCGACGCCCGCACGCGGCGAGGACTGACGGGCGTCCCGCCGGCCATCGCCCGGCGATGTTGAAGGGTAACGGAGGACACTTCCCAACCATGGGAGTTGGAGGAGCGGGCTCCTCCATTGCTTCACCGTTCCGCCGCGGTGATCGCTTCCAGCATGGCGCGCACCCCGGCGTCAGGCCCGTCCGGATGGTTCCACACCGCGCCCACCACGGCCAGGAAATCGGCCCCGGACCGGACCAGCGGCGCGCAATTTCCCGCGGTGATGCCGCCGATGGCAACCGAAGGCAGCTCGAACATTTCGCTCCACCATTCCAGGATGTCGGGCGTGGCGCTGTGTTCGGCCTGCTTGGTGGCAGTGGGGAAGAAGGCGCCGAAGGCCACATAATCGGCTCCGTTCTCGCCCGCCTCCATCGCGAGGTGGCGGCTGCCATGGCATGTGATGCCGAGGGTGCGGTCAGGTCCCAGCAACTTGCGGGCGGCGACCGGGTCGCCGTCCTCCTGGCCGATATGGGCGCCGTCGCACCCCATCTTCGCCGCCAGGTCGGCACGGTCGTTCATCAGGAAGGCGACCCCGCGTGACTGCGCCACCGGCATCAGGATCTCGATGGCGCGCTTCAGCGCGTCGTCATCCACATCCTTGAGGCGCAATTGCAGTGCCGCGACGTCGCCCGCATCCAGCGCCCGCGCCAGCGGATCGGCGAAAGCGCGCGGGTCGAGCGCCGGCGGGGTGATCAGGTAAAGCTGGCAACCATCCCCGCCGCTCATGGTTCAGGCCGCGCCCTTGTACACGCCGATAATATCGGAAAGCAGCTTCAGCGCCTCGGCTTTCGGCCGCTGGAAGGTGTTGCGCCCGATGATCGAGCCGTTGCCGCCGCCGGCATGGATGCCACGGGCCATTTCGACCATCGATTCCGCCGTACCGGCCTCACCGCCCGAGAACACCACGAGGCGCCGGCCGCCGAAGCAGGCATCCGTCACGTGCTTGATGCGGGAGGCGAGGGTGGAGGTATCCACCGGGTTCTTCTCGTAGGTCTTCTTGGCGGCGTCGAGCGAGATCGCCCCAGTTGGCGGCTTGACCTTGATGATATGGGCGCCGAGCAGCGCCGCCATGTGCGCGGCGTAGGCGCAGATGTCGAGCGCGGTTTCGGCGGTCTTGTCGAGGTTCGGGCCGCGCGGATAGCTCCAAACCACCACGGCAAGGCCGGCCGCCTTGGCTTCCTCGGCCAGCTCGCGCAGCTCCTCCATCATCTCGAACTGGTATTCGGAGCCGGGATAGATGGTGAAGCCGATGGCGGAGCAGCCGAGCCGCAGCGCGTCGGACACCGTGCCGGTCACCGCCTGGTCCTTGGTGGTGGACAGGCTGTTGGAGGAATTGACCTTGAGGATGGTGGGGATCGCGCCGGCATAGGTGCTGGCGCCGGCCTCGATCATGCCGAGCGGCGCGGCATAGGCGTTGAGCCCGGCCTCGATCGCCAGCTCGAAATGGTAGCGCGGGTCGTAGGCGGCCGGGTTGGGCGCGAAGGAGCGGGCCGGGCCATGCTCGAAGCCCTGGTCCACCGGCAGGATCACCAGCCGACCCGTGCCGCCGAGCCGGCCCTCCATCAGGATGCGGGCGAGGTTGGCCTTGGTGCCGGGGTTGTCGCTCTCATACCAGGAGAGGATCTCCTTCACACGGCGGGTCAGCTTCATCTTGCGTCCTTCCATTGACTGGACGGCCGGGGCGCCATGGTCGGGGCGCGCCGCTTGCCGGGGGGAGGCGCTGGCTTCTGGCGGCCGCGGCATCCCGTTACGCGGCTTTACCCGAGCCGACCGGCAGTGTCACGCAGTCGCACCAGCCAGGCCGTCAGCGCCGGATCACCCGCGGCGAAAGGTCCCGCGGCGCGGAGTTGGGCAGGCTCAAGGACCCTGCGACCACCCGATTCGGCAATGGCGGCAACAGTCGCGAAGGCCGGATCGGTGGCCTCCAGCACCACCGCTGCGACCCCTTTGCGCAGGGCATCCAGCGCCAGGCCGGGGGCGTTGCGGCAATCCAGCACAGGCCACGGCGCCAGTAGGCCTGCCGCGTCCGGTGCCAGTGTCTCCGCATGCCGCATCTGCGCCAGAAAAAGATCGGCACCGAGCCAGAGCGCCGCTCCGGATGCCGACAGCAAAGGCAGGTCTCCCCGCAGCCCCGCCCTGGCGCCCTCCACCAGCGCGCAGGCGCCCCCGGCCGCATCGTGGACACGCAGGGCGACAAGAGGGAGGGGTGACAGCGGCACCGCGTGGCCAGGCTGAAGCTTCATCGCAGAGAATCCTTCCACTTCCTTGCCCTTCCGGAGCCGCCGCCGGTCGGCGCGCCGTTGACCCTGGACGCGCCGGGGCCCTAAAGCCTGATCTGTGGATTTTGGTCACTGAATGACCCAGACAGAAGGCGGCAGAATGAGCGATGCGGTGAGCGAGGCCGCGATCCGGCTGGAGCGGGCAGTGGAGCGGCTGTCAACCGTTCTGGCCAGCCGGCCCTCCGCCGTTCCTGGCGTGCCGGTGGAAGGCGTCGCAGCCCTCTCGGCAAGGCTTGATGAAACACTGTCGCGGCTGCGCAGCGCCGTGGCCGAGCTGGAAGGGCAGGAGGCCGCGGAAGAGCCGCCGCTTCCCCTCGTGCCGCCGGACGACCCGCAGGGCCATCCGCCGGGCGACGTTGCTGACGAATCAAGGGGAAGCTGAGCATGGGTCAGGTCACGGTCCGCGTCGGCGGCTACACGCATCCGGTTTCCTGCGAGGATGGGCAGGAGGGGCATCTCATCGCCCTGGCGGCCGATGTCGATCGCCGGGTTTCCTCCATCCGCGCCATGGGGGGGCAGTTCGGCGAGAGCCGCTTGCTGCTGCTGGCCGCGTTGCTGCTGGCCGACGAGATCCATGATTTGCGCGTGGAACTGTCCCGTGCCCGCTCCGGCGTCGGGCCGTCCGCCGATCCGCGCCTGGCCGAGCGACTCGACAAGGTGGCGGAAAAGATCGAGGGCATTGCGACGTCGATCGAGCGTCCCTAAATGCTGCATTGCGGAGCTGCCCGGTGCGTCAGGCCACTTATCCCCGGGGCCAATAAGCATCCTCCGGGAGCTGGCTCTGGCCGGACCGTGGTCCGGCTATCCGGTGCCCACCTGCTCACGCAGGCCTTGGGAGGATAAAAGCGCCAACGGCCATGGCGGCTCCGCACAGCCTTTCCCAGTCTCCCAATAACGATCCGCCGGCGCTGGTTGCCGAGAAGGTGGCACTGCGCCAGCAGGCGCTGGCCCGGCGCGCAGGCGCGGATCCCACAGGCGCAGGAGAAGCGCTTACGGCATTGTTTCTGGCCCGCGCGGTTCTGCCGCCTAGGGTGGTTGTCGGCGGTTTCTGGCCGATGGGGGACGAGATCGACATCCGCCCCCTGCTGCACCGCCTGCACGCGGCCGGGCATCCGCTCGCCCTGCCGGTCACGCCGCGCCGGGGACAGCCGCTTCCTTTCCGCTCCTGGCGGCCTGGTGAGAAGCTGGTGCCGGGCCGCTTCGGCACATCCGTTCCAGAACAGGACGACATGGTGGTTCCAGGGCTGCTGCTGGTACCTCTGCTGGCCTTTGATCGGCGTGGCTATCGGCTCGGCTATGGCGGCGGGTTCTATGACCGCACGCTCGCCGGCTGGCCCGATGTGCTGGCCATTGGCGTCGCCTATGCGCGGCAGGAGGTAGCCTCGGTGCCCACCGGACCTTATGACCGCCCGCTCGCGGCCATTGCCACCGAGGCCGACTTCATTCTTCCCGAGAAGGTATCCTGAGTTTGCGTATTCTGTTTTTGGGTGATGTCGTGGGCCGCAGCGGGCGTGACGCGCTGACTGCCGGACTGCCTGGCCTCCGCACTCGCCTGAAGGCCGATCTGGTGGTGGTGAACGCCGAGAATGCCAGCCACGGCTTTGGCGTGTCGCCCGACATGGTGCGCAGCTTTCTGGCCGCCGGGGCGGATGTGCTGACCCTCGGCAACCATTCCTGGGACCGCAAGGAGATCATCGGCTTCATCGATGGCGAGCCGCGGCTGATCCGCCCGCTGAACTATCCACCCGGCACGCCGGGACGGGGTGCAACGGTTGTGGAGGTTTCCGGCGGCCGCCGCGCGCTGGTGATCAACGCCATGGGGCGCCTGTTCATGGAGCCGCTGGACGATCCGTTCCGCGCCGTGCAGGCCGTGCTGGCACAGCACAGCCTGGGCGCCAGCGGCACGGTGCAGGCGGCGGTGATCGACATCCACGCCGAGGCCACCAGCGAGAAGATGGCGATGGCCCACAGCTTCGACGGCCGGGTCAGCCTGGTCGTCGGCACCCACACCCATGTGCCGAGCGCCGATCATCGCATTCTCGAGAACGGTACCGCGTACATGACCGATGCCGGCATGTGCGGCGATTATGACAGCGTGATCGGCATGCAGAAGGGCAGCGCCGCATTGCGCTTCTGGCGCAAGGTGCCGGGCGAGAAGCTGGCGCCTGCCGAAGGGCCTGCCAGCCTCTCCGGCGTGTTCGTGGAAACCGAGGATGCCACCGGCCTCGCTCGCCGGGTAGAGCCGGTTCGGCTGGGCGGCGCTTTGGCGCCGGCCATGCCCGAGGTCTGAGCCTTCTCCGGCAGGCGCCTCGCGGAAGGCGCCCGCCGTGCGGCTTCAGTGGTGATCGCCGCCCTGGCGGAGCGGTCCGGCCATGCGTGGCAGCACATCCTGCGGCCCCATCACACGATGCACCACGACCATCAGCACATGCCCGGCGATCACCGCCAGCAGCACCCAGGCCAGTTCGCCATGCAGGGCGTTGCCGAGCGATACCAGCCACGGCGTCTGTCCCTGGGCGCCGTCGAACAGCGGGATGCCGAGCGGCGCATAAGCCCGGCCGGCACCCCAGAGCCGCAGCAAGGCCAGCGTCGGCACGGTCAGCATCAGCAGGTAGATGACCAGGTGCCCGAAGGTCGCCAGATGTCCGGAGGAGGTGGGTGGCGAGGGCCGCCGGGCAAACTGTGTTAGTCCCCAGGCGCCCCGCAGCAGCACCAGCAGCAGCAAAATCGTGCCCACCAGGCCATGAGTGCTGCGGATGGCATCGGCCAGCGGCTGCAGGATCCCGAGCCTTCTCAGCCCCATTCCGGCGAATTGCCAGGTGAACAGCACCACCATGCCCCAGTGCAGCAGGCGGCTGACCAATCCATAGGCCTGTGGCGTGTCCCGCCAGCTCATAGCAGCCAAGGCTAAGCCCTCCTCACGTTGCAGGGGCGTCATGTGACAGGCCGGGCGCCGCTTGCGAAGAGGCCTTGGCGTGACTGTTGCACAAGGTTGCGTGGGAGACACCGGTTGCTGCCCCCTCGCATCCCGGTGTCCACGGCGGTATAGGGGCGGGATCATCCCGGAACATCACGAGAATCCCGGAGAGTACCGCGTGGCCGGCCATTCGCAGTTCAAGAACATCATGCACCGCAAGGGTGCGCAGGACGCCAAGCGCGCTCGCATCTTTGCCAAGCTGATCCGCGAGATCACGGTGAGCGCCCGGCAGGGCCTGCCCGACCCGGCGGCCAATCCCCGGCTGCGTTCGGCGGTGCAGGCGGCACGTGTCGCCAACATGACCAAGGATACGATCGACCGCGCCATCAAGAAGGCGACGGGCGCGGCCGGCGGCGAGGATTACGTTGAGGTGCGGTACGAGGGTTATGGCCCCGCCGGCGTCGCCGTGATCGTCGAGACGCTGACCGACAACCGCAACCGCACCGCTTCCGACATCCGCTCGGCCTTCAGCAAGTATGGCGGGGCACTGGGCGAGACCGGCTCGGTGTCCTTCCAGTTCGACCGGGTCGGCGCCATCCGCTACCCGGCGGATGTGGCCGATGCCGACGCCATGCTGGAAGCCGCCATCGAGGCAGGGGCGGCCGATGTCGCATCCTCCGAGGAAGGCCACGACGTGACCACAGCGGTCGAGGACCTGTTCACCGTCCGCGACGCGCTGGAAGAAAAGTTCGGCCCGGCGGAGAGCGCCAAGCTGGAATGGCGTCCCAACGTTTCCATTGAGCTGGATGAGGAGAAGGCCCGGACCGTCCTCAAGCTGATCGACGTTCTGGACGAGAATGACGACGTGCAAACCGTGACCGCGAATTTCGAGGTCCCGGACGACGTCGCCGCCGCGCTCGCCGAGTAGATGCGGACCGTCCGGCTGCTCGGGCTCGATCCCGGCCTCCAGCACACCGGCTGGGGGGTCGTGGAAAGCACGGGCAACCGCCTGCGCCACATTGCCGACGGCGTCATCTCCACCACCACAGAGGCTTCCCTGGCCGAGCGCCTCTGCCAGATCCACCGCGCGCTGAACACGCTGATGGAGCTGTGGCAGCCGGAGGAGGCGGCGGTGGAGCACACCTATGTCAACAAGAACCCCGGCGCGGCATTGAAGCTCGGCCAGGCGCGCGGCGTGGTGCTGCTGGCACCCGCGATGGCCGGGCTACCGGTCGCCGAATACCAGGCGATGGAGGTGAAGCGTGCCGTGGTCGGCACCGGTCACGCCGACAAGGTGCAGGTCGCCGCCATGGTGCAGCGCCTGCTTCCCGGCGCCACCATGCGCCGCGCCGACGCTTCGGACGCGCTGGCGGTCGCCATTTGCCACGCGCATCACCGTTCCAGTCGGATCGCGCTGGCCAAGGGCTACGTCCCCGCATGATCGGCAAGCTGCGCGGCACGCTCGATACCCCATTTGAGGGTGGCTGCATCTTCGACGTCAACGGTGTCGGCTATCTGGTCGCCTGTTCCTCCCGCACCCTGGCGGCGCTGCCGCAGGCACCTGGGCTGGGATCGCTCTGGGTCGAAACGGTGGTGCGGGAAGATGCCATTATCCTCTACGGTTTCGCCGAGGCAGCCGAGCGCGACTGGTTCCGCATGCTGACGGCCATCCAGGGTGTGGGGCCAAAAGTGGCGCTGGCGCTGCTCTCCACCCTGTCGCCGGCCGATCTGGCCCGCGCGCTGATGGCCGGCGACAAGGGTGCGCTGAGCCGGGCTCCGGGCGTGGGCGCCAAGCTGGCCATCCGCCTTGTTTCCGAACTGCGGGACAAGGTGGGCGCCATGCCGACCGGACCCGGCCTGACGGCAGGCACCGAAACCGTGGCTTCCCAGTTGCCTCCTGCCGAAAAGGCGGTGGCGGAGGCCATCTCGGCGCTGACCAATCTGGGCTGGAAGAGGCCGGAAGCATCGTCGGCGGTGGTCCGGGTTGCGGAGCGGCTGGGCGAGGGGGCGGCGCTGGAGCCGCTGATCCGCGAGGCGCTGAAGGAACTGGCGCCGCGATGAGGGTGCTCGACGTCTTCGGGCTCCGCCGGCAGGAAACACGGTCTCCTGCGGCCAAGGCACAAGCGGCAGGCGACGCCTCGACGAAGGCCGGAAGATCATCTTAATACAAGGCACCGCCCTGGATCATCGCCATCGAACCCGCCCCGTGATCGGGTGCCAAGGCTGCGCGCCCTCGGTGAGATGGGTCCGGACAACGCGACACCCCTTTCGGTCCCTGGCACCAACGCGTGAACCGTTTCTCCCTCACAGGCTCCCAGCATGAGTGAACGTCTTTCCGACCCGCACCGCTCCGAGGAAGATGCCGCCGAGGCGACGCTGCGCCCGCAGGTGCTGGATGATTTCACCGGCCAGAAGCCGCTGCGGGAGAACCTGGCCATCTTCATCCAGGCTGCCAGGGCACGAGGCGACGCGCTGGACCACGTGCTGCTGCACGGTCCTCCAGGGCTGGGGAAGACCACACTGGCGCAGATCGTGGCACGGGAACTCGGCGTCGGCTTCCGCGCCACTTCCGGCCCGGTGCTGCAGCGGGCTGGCGATTTGGCTGCCATCCTGACCAATTTGCAGCCGCGCGACGTGCTGTTCGTGGACGAGATCCACCGTTTGCAGCCGGCGCTGGAGGAAACCCTCTACCCGGCCATGGAGGATTTCCAGCTCGACCTGATCATCGGCGAAGGGCCGGCGGCGCGCACGGTGCGGATCGACCTGCCGCCCTTCACCCTGGTGGGCGCCACGACCCGGGCCGGGCTTCTCGCCACGCCGCTGCGCGACCGTTTTGGCATTCCGCTCAGACTGCAATTCTACACGCCGGAAGAATTGCTGCTGATTGTTCGGCGAGGCGCGCAGAAGCTGGGCTTCGACCTTTCGCCGGAAGGGGCTGAGGAGATCGCCAACCGTTCGCGCGGCACGCCGCGCATTGCCGGGCGGCTCCTGCGGCGGGTGCGGGATTTCGCATTGGTTTCTGGGCATGCTCCGGACCGGGCCATGGCCGATGGTGCGCTGAACCGGCTGGAAGTGGACACGCGTGGCCTCGACCTGATGGACCGCCGCTACCTTCGCCGTATCGCCGAGCATCACAATGGCGGCCCGGTAGGGGTGGAAACGCTGGCTGCTGCGCTTGCGGAAGGACGCGACACTCTGGAGGAGGTCGTGGAACCCTACCTGATCCAGGAAGGCTTTGTGCTCAGGACTCCGCGGGGCCGGGTGCTGGGGGATCTGGGCTGGCGTCATCTGGGACTGGCCCCGCCTGCCGGCGGACAATCGGACTTGCTGGGCGATTTCCGGTGACCAGGCAGTTTCCCTGGCCGCATCGCTGGCCAATCCGGGTTTATTTCGAGGACACCGACGCCGGGGGCATCGCCTACCATGCCAGCTACGTCCGCTGGGCCGAGCGTGGCCGCACAGAATCCTTGCGTGCCATAGATTTGCCGCACCAACTTATGATTCAACGTCACGCTTCGTTGCTCGTGGTAAGACGACTCGAAGTAGAGTATGTGGCGCCTGCTCGCCTCGATGATTACCTTCTGGTTGAGACGCGAATCCGCCGCCTGCGCGGAGCCTCGCTGGATCTGGACCAGGATGTCGTGGAGGAGGGCGGGGCGGTGAAGGCGCGGCTGAAGGTCGGGTTGGTCTGTGTGCAGGCAGAGGGAATGCGGCCGGTGGCCATCCCCGAACCCTGGCGGACCGCTTTCGCGGAAGCGCTGGAGCCGGGCTGAACAAGGTCGCGGACACGCCCCGGACATGGCGGGGCGCTGAGAGGAGATTGCCGTGGGTGAGAGCGTGAGTGCGTCCAACCTCGGCCAGGTGGCGCACGATCTTTCCCTCTGGGGCCTGTTCCTGCAGGCGGACTGGGTGGTGAAGCTGGTGATGCTGGGCTTGCTGGGCGCCAGTATCTGGGTCTGGGCCGTGGTGTTCGAGAAGGTGTCGACGATCCGCCGGGTGAACCGCGCAGCCGACGCTTTCGAGGATCGGTTCTGGTCCGGCGGCAGCCTCGATGCCCTGCAGCAGCAGGAAGGTGAGCGCCCGACCCATCCGATCGCCGCCGTGTTCGGCGCCGCCATGCGCGAATGGGAGCGCAGCGGAACCCGGACCGATGGCACCGACATGCCGCTGACAGGCATGCAGCAGCGTGCGGAGCGGGCGATGAACGTTGCCATCCAGCGCGAGATGGACCGGATGGAGCGCTGGATGGTGTTTCTGGCCTCGGTCGGCTCGGTGGCACCCTTTATCGGCCTGTTCGGCACGGTATGGGGCATCATGAACAGCTTCTCGGCCATTGCCGGCATGAACAACACCAACCTCGCCGTGGTGGCGCCCGGCATCGCGGAAGCGCTGTTCGCCACCGCCATCGGCCTGATCGCGGCGATCCCGGCAGTGCTGGCCTACAACAAGATCAACACCGACTTGGCGCGCTTCGCCGCGCGGCTGGAGGGCTTCGCCGCCGAGTTCGGCGCCATCCTGTCGCGCCAGGCCGAGGAGCGGGTCTGATCCCATGGGCATGAGCACGGGAGGGGGCGGGAAGGGCCGCGGCCGCTACCGCCCCATGGCCGAGATCAACGTGACGCCGCTGGTGGACGTCATGCTGGTGCTGTTGATCATCTTCATGGTGGCTGCACCGCTGATGACGGTGGGCGTGCCGATCGACCTGCCGAAGACCAACGCCCAGGCGCTGAACCAGGAAACGGAGCCTCTGACCATCTCGGTCAACGCTCAGGGGCAGATTTACCTGCAGGAGAGTGCGGTCCAGCTGGAGGGCCTGGTGCCGCAGCTGCGGGCCATCGTTGAGGCGCAGCCCGCCGGCCAGCCGGAGCGCCGCATCTTCGTGCGTGGCGACCGGGGGGTGAATTACGGACGGGTGATGGAGGTCATGGGCACCGTCAACAGCGCCGGCTTCACCCGCGTAGCGCTGCTGGCCGAGCAGCCTTCGGGTGCGCCCGCCACTCCCACGCAGCCAGCGCGGCGCTGAAGGCCCGGTCGGATATCATCATGGCCCGTCATGGCCTTCGCTTCTGGGGCTGGGTTTCCGCGGCGACGCACGCGCTGATCGGCCTTCTGTTGCTGCTGAAGCTTCCTGGGCGCGACATCCCGCCGCCGCAGGAAGCCGTGCCGGTGGAGTTCGTCACGCCCGATACCCCGGCGCAGATGGCACGTGCGGAGCGCGAGCTGCCACTGCCCGCGCCACCCGCACCGCAACCCGAGCCCGATCCCACCACCAACGCCCCTGCGGAGCCGGAGGTGCGTCCGACGCCGCCTTCGCCGCCGCCGCCTCCTCCCCCACCGCCGCCTGCGCCGGCACCGACCCCGGCGCCGCCGGCGCCCACGCCACCGGCCCCGGCCCCGCCTGTGCAGGCACCGCAGCCCGCGCCCACCCCGCCGGCTCCGCCGCCG
>NZ_JBHRTN010000017.1:0-33370 GCF_042646265.1 Teichococcus globiformis | reverse complement strand
ATCCTGGACAGCAGGACACTCCGCTCCACGCCCGAGAGCGGCGCGCGGGCGGGGTATGACGGCGCCAAGCGGAAGCAGGGTGCCAAGCTGCACTTGGCGGTCGAACCGCTGGGCCATCTTCTGGCCTTGCACGTGACGTCCGCCGGTGCGGACGACCGCGCCGAAGTCGGGCGCTTGGCCCAGGCGGTGCAGGCTTCCACCGAGCAGAACGTCGAACTGGCCTATGTCGACCAGGGCTACACCGGAACAAGGGCGGCCGACGCCGCCAAGACGCACGGCATTGAACTGGAAGTGGTCAAGCTGTCCGAGGCAAAGCGAGGCTTCGTGCTGCTGCCAAGGCGCTGGGTAGTTGAGCGGTCCTTCGCCTGGGCAACACGTTTTCGGCGCTTGGTGAAGGACTATGAGCGCTACGCCAGCACCCTTGCCGATCTCCACCTCGTCGCCTTCGTCTGCCTCATGCTCAAACAGGCCGCTCTACTCGCCCCAGGTCCATAACAGCCTCTAGGACAGCAAGTGGAGCAGCCCTCCCCGATGATACCGGACTGCGTCCCGCTACTTATGCTCGAGCTGGAGAGAAGGCGGAACGACATGTGACCGCTCGGTACCTAAGGCGATCCTACAATGGCAGTGACCAAGAATGGAGGACACCCATGGATATCGCTGCTGTAATTGCAGAGCGCGAAGCCGAGCGATACACATTGCATTCGCAGTATTTGAACGAGCAGATGGTGCGAGTGCTAAAAACCATCGGCTACGATGTCAGCTTTAAGCATGGAGCTGGACCTTATCTCTACGACAGTGATGGCCGGCGGTATCTTGACCTCCTGAGTGGCTTCGGGGTTCATGCGATTGGTCGTAATCATGCGGAAGTGCGCAAGGCCCTGAAGGCAGTCCTTGATTCTGACCTCGCAAACCTTGTTCAGATGGACGCTTCCATTCTTGCCGGGGTGCTTGCCGAGCGGCTGCTGCACCATGTGCCCTACCTCGACAAGGTGTTCTTCGCAAACTCTGGCGCGGAGGCGGTCGAGGCAGCAATCAAGTTCGCACGATGCGCAACAGGCCGGCCTGGCATCGTCTACGCGGAGCACGCTTTCCACGGTTTAACCTATGGAGCTTTGGCCCTGAACGGAGATGCCAACTTCCGCGGCGGCTTCGAGCCTATGTTGCCTGGTTGTGTCGCCGTGCCATTCGACGACCTGGCTGCCTTGGATCGTGCGCTCGCTGCTCAGACCATAGCGGCATTCATCGTTGAACCCATCCAGGGGAAAGGGGTCAATATCCCCTCTGAAGGTTATCTTGCTGAGGCCGCGGCTCTCTGCCGCAAGTACGGGACCCTCTTCGTGGCGGACGAGATCCAGACGGGCCTCGGTCGGACAGGGCGCTTCCTTGCAGTCGAGCACTGGAATGTAGAGCCCGATATGGTGCTCCTGGCCAAAGCCCTTTCAGGAGGACATGTGCCGGTCGGAGCGGTGCTCTCACGCAAGTGGATCTTCAACAAGATCTTTAATCGGATGGATCGTGCAGTAGTCCATGGCTCAACATTCTCGAAGAATGATCTTGCTATGGCCGCCGGTCTGGCCACACTGCAAGTACTTGAGGCCGAGGATTGCGTTGGCAATGCCACGCGACAAGGAGAGCGGCTGCTTACCTGCTTCAAGAGTATGATTGGCCGCCAGGAGTTCGTGAAGGACGCTCGTGGGAAAGGCCTGATGATCGGCATCGAGTTTGGCTCACCGCAATCATTAAAGCTAAGAGCCGCATGGAGCATGATCGAATCAGTAAGCACCGGTCTTTTCTGCCAGCTGATCACCCTGCCTCTGTTCAAGGAGCATAAGATCCTCAGCCAGGTCTCCGGGCACGCAAGCCATACGATCAAGCTCCTCCCGGCGCTCAACATCTCGGATTCTGATTGTGATTGGATTGAACGAGCCTTCGAAACAACGATATCCGACAGCCACCGGGTTCCCGGTGCTGCCTGGTCCCTAGGCAAGACACTCGCCGCCCACGCGATCAAAGCTGGAGCAGGCGCATCCTAGGGGCCGAATGTCGGCAAACCTCGTTCGCGCAAGGTACCTGATGAAGACCGGAGTTGGTTACGCTCTATCTGATGTTGCCACCCGAGGAGTTTGACCAAAGAACATTCAGTCGCCGAGGTGACAGACAGGTTGCGCTTCATCAAGGCTGCGCACCATGGCATTGCATGTGGAGGACTGTCGCCATGGGCGCATTCTGGCAGCAGGCGCAAAGGTGGTGGGCAGGCAACGGATTGCTCAACGAGCCGCAGGTTCTTCACAGGCCTCAGGATCGTACGGCAACTACGCCCTCGGGATCGAATGTCACCGAAACCGCTTCTCCCGCCTGATGTCTCCTGAGTCGATCGGGTGAGACGCAGAACAATGTGCCGAGCGATGTTTCGAGATAATACTCGGTATGCGACCCCATATAGGTTTCGCGTGCGACCCTGGCCGGGATGCCGCCATCGGCACCAATCCAGATGGCCTCCGGGCGGATCACCAGGTCCACTGGACCGGCCGGCAGACCCCTGTGTGGCAGCTTGATCCGCAGGGATGCAATACTGACCTCTGCCACTTCATCGTGGATCTGCTCGATTCGGCCCTGCACATGGTTAGCTTCGCCCATGAAGGTGGCGACGAAGACGTTATCGGGCCTGGCGTACAGCTCATGCGGGGATCCAAACTGCGCGATCTCCGCATTCCGCATCACCACGATCTGATCGGATACGGCAAGGGCCTCTGACTGATCGTGTGTGACGTAGACCACGGTGAGGCCTAACCGCTGCTGCAAAGCGCGGATTTCCTCCCGCATTGTTCGGCGTAGCCGGGTATCAAGATTCGAAAGGGGTTCGTCGAACAGGAGGATGTCAGGCTCCAGTACCAGCGCCCGTGCCACGGCAACACGTTGCTGCTGCCCGCCGGACATCTCGGATGGGAGGCGGGTGCCGAACCCCTTCAGCCCCACTGTGTCCAGTGCTGTCTCCGCGCGGGCATGCGCATCGCGCTTGCGCAGCCCAGACGAGATCAATCCGTATGCGACGTTGTCCAGTACACTCATATGAGGGAACAGCGCGTAGCTTTGGAACACCATCGACACATTGCGTTCCCCGGCCGATAACAAGGTGACATCTCGATCACCGATGAAGATGCGACCTTCGCTTGCCTGCTCCAGCCCGGCGATCATCCGCAGCAGCGTCGTCTTGCCGCAGCCCGAAGGGCCGAGCAGTGTCGTCAGCGTGCCGCCCGCAATGGTGAGTTCCAGCGGCTTGACGGCCTGCACTGCACCGTAGCGTTTGCCCAATTTCTGCAGGCGGAGTTCGGCCCCTGTCCGTTTCATGCGCGGCCTCCGGCCGATGTCGTGGGCGGCGCCATGGGCGCGGCAACTAGGGTAGCGGCACGGCGGCCCAGCCGACGGCGGCCAACGAGCAAGTTGATCAGCCCGATGACAGCCATCATCAGAACGATCAGCACCGCGCAATAGGCTATGGCCAAACCGTAATCACCATTAATGACACGGTTGATGATGAAGACGGTCGCCATTTCATATTCCGCCGACACCAGGAAGATGACGGCGGAGACTGTCGTCATCGCGCGCACGAAAGAGTAGACCAGTGCTGTGACGATAGCGGGCTTCAGCAGCGGCAGCACCACCGTCCGCAAGGCCTGGAAGGTGGAAGCACGCAAAGTGACGGCTGCCTCATCGAGCGACTTATCAAGCTGGCTCATCGCTGCAATGCCGGAGCGGACGCCTACCGGCAGGTTGCGGAACACAAAGCAGGCCACGAGGATTGCGGCCGTTCCGGTGATCTCCAGCGGCGGTAAGTTGAAAGTGAGGATGTAGGCCACGCCGATCACGGTGCCCGGCACGGCAAAGGTCAGCATCAGCGCAAATTCAAGCGCTGTGCGGCCCCGGAAGCGCTGGCGCGACAATACCCAGGCCGCCAACAGCCCTAGCCCCGCAGTCAGCGGCGCGGCAATAGCCGCCAACTCGATGGTGGTAAAAAGCGAATGCCACGCGCCCCCCGAGAAGATCAAGTTGCCTTCTGATCCTCGCTCCAGCGCAAAGGCGCGGGTAAAGTGCGAAAGGGTCGGCGTCCAATCCCGGCCCCAGACCCGCACGAAGCCACCCGCAAGCGCCATCGCATAGACGACGATGGTCAGCAACGCCCAGGGCAGCGCCACAGCATAGGCGAAGTTCCGAACCGGGCGGGGCAGCGGCGTAGGCAAGCCGGTGTCGCCCTTGCCAGTCATGGAAACATAGGAGCGGCTGCCTACCGCCAGGCGCTGCAGTGTGAAGGCCAGCAGCGCGACCACCAGCATAATTGCAGCCAGTGCCGCTGCGCGGCCAAAATCCTGCTGAGCGCCAACCACAGCGAAGAAGATCTCGGTGGAAAGCACACCAAAGGAGCCACCGAGCACGATAGGATTGCCGAAATCGGCGAGGCTCTCAACAAAGCTGACCAGCCAGGCATTGGCTAACCCCGGCAGCATCAGCGGCAGGGTAACGGCGGTGAAGGTGCGCATACGGCTGGCGCGCAGCGTTTGCGAGGCTTCCTCCATAGCGGGAGAAATGCCCTCGACGACGCCGATCAGCACCAGAAATGCAATGGGCGTGAATGAGAAGACCTGCGCCAGCAGCACGCCTCCGTAGCCATAGATCCAACGTCCCAGCTCAATGCCAAAGACCGCATCAAACATCTGGTTGATGACGCCAGAGCGGCCGAAGATCAGAATCAGCCCGAGGCCGATGACGAAGGGGGGCGTGATGATTGGCAGCACTGTCAGCAATCGGAGCGCGCGCTTGGCGCGGAAGTTGCTGCGGGTGACAATCAACGCGAAGCAGAGGCCTAGCATTGTGGTCAGCGTGGCCGTGCTGAAGGCCAGCATCAGCGTGTTCCAGAACACACCGCAGCCAACGGGCGCAGCAACGCAGGACAGGCCCCAGATCTTGCTGTCCAGCAGGCGTGCGCCGGTGGCAGCCAGGATGCCCAGATCCTCTCGCGGCGTCAGGATCTGCGATAGAACCGTACCCACTGGCCATGCCGTAAAGACCGTGATGGAAGCGGCCAGCACCCCCACCGCGCCAGACACGAAGCGGTCGCCCTTGAACCAGCCGCGGAGAGCCAGTCCATCGGTCAGCAGCAGGAGAAAGCTCAAGCCGGCGAGGCTGCCACCCAGACCCATGCCAAATTGCCGGTCCCCGAGCTCACCAACAAGCGCGGCCATCCAGGCCCAGGACCACCCCTGAATGCCGACAGCCAAGCCCTGCAGCACGATGGCTCCAAGTCCTAGGCCACCAGCCCAGGTGAGAAAGGTAGCCTGCCGTCGGCGGCTGCCCAATGGCAAGGCGCCGGCCAGTGCGAGAACCAGCGCCGCCACCACCGGCCAGAACCAGAAGCGGCCATGCGCCAGGGCCTGCCAGAGCGCGGAAGCCGCCTCCGGATCCGACTGACCCAGAGCGAAGAGCCCTGCAAGGCCAACACCCTCCCGCTGCATGTGCCAGGGCAGTACTGCTATGGCGAGACAGGCCAGCAGCCAGAACGAAAACGAGGAACGAGTCAGCATGCTCATCGTTCAGCGCGGAAGGGCGCCGACCTCCTTGTCCCAGCGAGCCAGCAGCCGCCGCCGCTCCGCACTGGCCCCGAAGCGGGCATTGTCGTAGTCGATGATGCGAGCCGTCGCCATGTTGGGAGCGCCATCGGTCAGTGGCACGGCCTTGTTAGCCATGGTCTGCAGCTTCTTGGCTTCGCGCGAAGCAACGATCTGGGCCTCGGCGCTCAGCGCCCAATGATAGAAGCGACCCGCATTCTCGGCATTGCGGGCACCCTTGATGATCGACATGGAGCCGATCTCATAGCCGGTCCCCTCGCATGGGACGGCATGGCCGACTGGGAAGCCGGCCTGCGCCTCTTCAGCCGCGTTGTGCACGAAGGAAATGGAAAGTGCCGTTTCGCCGCGTGCCACCGCGGTGATCGGGGCGGTGCCGGACCGGGGATAGGCATTGATGCTGCCGTGCAGCTTCTTCAGATACTCGAAGGCCGACTCCTCTCCCATCATCTGCACCAGCGTGGCGATGACGATGTAGGCGGTGCCTGAGCTGTTGGGATTGGCCATCTGCAGCTCTCCCCTGTAGGCGGGGCTCAGCAGATCTGCCCAGCAGCGCGGTGCCGGCAGTCTGCGCCGCTCCACCAACTCGGTGTTGAAACCGAAGCCCAGTACGCTGGCATAGACGCCGACAGTGCGTCCCTGCGTCTGGCGCCATTGAGCCTGCGCCCAGTCATGCAGCTCGGTGAGCCGCGGGCTCTCATGCGCTTCTGTCAGCCCCTCCTCCCCAGCAGCCACATGTGGGTCACCGGTGCCGCCCCACCAGACGTCGCCGCGTGGATTACGCGCCTCCGCCCGGAGCTGTGCCAGCATCTCGCCCGTGGATTTCTGCGTCAGCGCGACGCGGATGCCGGTTTCCCGCTCAAAACCACGGGCAATTGGCTGGCACCATTCCAGCGTGGCCGAGCAGTAGAGGTTGAGGCTGCCGGCAGTCTGTGCCCATGCCGCCGACGGCAGCGCAAGCATGAGGACGGCGGCGAATGTGCTTTTGCGGATCATCGCGGTAACGCTCCCACGTCGCGGTCCCAACGTTCCAGGATCTGCCGGCGGCGCGTGCTCTGGCCATAGGCCGCAAAGTCGTAATCCACCAGCTTGATGCTGGCGAGGTCAGGGATGCGCGGATCCGGCTTGGCATCCTGATGCGCCGGCACATGCCATTGGTTCACTGTCGGCCCGATGTCCATGGCAGCAGGCGTCAGGTACCAGTCGTAGAAACGGCGCGCCTGGCTCGTATTGCGCGCGCCGCGTACGATGGACATGCAAGCCACCTCGTAGGAGGTGCCCTCCGCTGGATAAGTGATTTCGATCGGAAAGCCTGCCTGTGCAGCCGAAGTCACCTCCATGTTGAAGCTGACGGCGATCGCCGTTTCCCCGCGTGCCACGGCCTGCATTGGTGCCGCACCTGAGCGCGGGTAGGCGTTCACATTGGCATGTAGTTGCCTCAGGTAGTCGAAGGCGCGGTCTTCGTCCCACAGCTGAACAAGCCCCGCGATGATGGTGTAGGCGGTGCCCGACGAGTTGGGGTTTGGCAGCTGGATTTCCCCTCCATAGGCCGGCTTCAGCAAATCCGCCCAGCTGGCGGGGATCGGCAGGCCCTTGCGCTTTATCAGCTCGCGGTTCCAGGCGATGCCGATGGCACCCGAGGACACGCCGACGCAATGCTCCTTGGACATGGCATGAACGCGTTTTGCCCAGGGTTGCAGCCGTTCCATGTTCGGCGAAGTATGGGGTTGCAGCAGATTGCTTTCCGCCGCGGAAATATGTGTTTCAGCCGACGCACCAAACCAGATGTCGGTGCGCGGGTTCTGCGCCTCCGCCCGGAGCTGCGCCAGGATCTCGCCGGCCGATTTGCGTGCCATGGAGACGCGAATGCCAGTCTCCTTTTGGAACGCGGCGGCGATCGCCTCGCACCAATCGGCCGCAGGC
This sequence comes from Teichococcus globiformis, assembly GCF_042646265.1. Classification (NCBI taxonomy): domain Bacteria; kingdom Pseudomonadati; phylum Pseudomonadota; class Alphaproteobacteria; order Acetobacterales; family Roseomonadaceae; genus Roseomonas; species Teichococcus globiformis. Next base: position 25,826 of record NZ_JBHRTN010000017.1, on the reverse strand, counting down.
GCGCAGAGCATGTTGAGCGATCCCTGTGCGGCGGCGGGGGTTGCGGAGGCCATAGCCGCGAGGATAGGCGCAACCGCCAGGAACGATCGGATCGTCATGCGGGCATCTCCTGCACAGGGGTTCCGGTTCAACGTGGCAGCGAGCCGACTTCGCGGTCCCAGCGCTCGATCAGCCGGCGGCGTTCGGCGGCACGGCCGTATTTGGCAAAGTCGTACTCCACCAGCTTGATCTGACCGAGATCGGGCGCACCAGGCGGCAGCGGCGCACCCTTGTTGGACGGCGTCTGCAACTGGCCGCTGGCCTCGTAGCCCAGGCGCTGCGCCGGCTCGGTCAGGGCCCAGTCGTAGAAGCGCCGCGCCTGGGTGAGATTGCGCGCGCCACGGATAATAGACATGGAGCCGATCTCGTAACCGGTCCCTTCGCAAGGCGTGGCGTAGGCCACGGGAAAGCCCGCATTCTTCTCCACCACCGCATCGTGCACGAAGGACAGGGACACGCCTGTTTCGCCCCGCGCCACTGCCTTGATCGGCCCGGTACCGGAGCGCGCATAGGCGTTGATGTTGGCATGTAGCTTCTTCAGGTAGTCAAAGCCTTGCTCCTCCCCCAGCAGCTGGACCAACGTCGCGATAATGACATAGGCCGTCCCTGAGGAATTCGGATTGGCCACCTGGATTTCGCCCTTGAAGCGCGGTTCCAGCAGGTCGGCCCAGCATGCAGGCGCGTCGATGGTCTTCCGCGCCAGCAACTCGGTGTTGAAGCCAAAGCCCACTGCCCCGGCATAGATGCCGACCGCGCGCTTGCCCGACTGGTTCCACTGCGTCAGTGCCCAGGGCTGAAGATAGGTATTGTTCGGGCTTTCATAGGCCTGGCTGAGGTTATCCTCCGCCGCCGCCAGATGCGGGTCACCGGTGCCGCCGAACCAGACGTCGCCGCGTGGGTTCTGGCCCTCTGCGCGGATTGCAGCCAGGGTCTCACCGGAGCCGCGCTGCGTCATGTTCACGCGGATGCCGGTGTCGCGCTGGAAGTTGGTCGCGGCTGCCTGGCACCATTCAATCTGCACGGAGCAGTAGAGGTTCAGCGTACCCTGTGCGGCGACGGTGCCGGGCAGCGCGGCCACGGTCAGGCCGAGCCCGAACCCTGCCGCCAATGTGGCAAATGCGTTGGTTCGCATGGGGGACATCCTCGTCATGTTCAGGCTCTCGAATGAAAGTTCATGAGCGCAGCAGCGTCGCTTGGCTGACGTCAATGGCCACGCCCACTGGGGTGCCGGGAGGCAAAGGCTCCAGGCCGCGCAGATGCGGCTCCTCGGCCACAAGGGTCAGGGCGTCGCCCACTTCCAGTGTGTACCGGACTTGGCCGCCCAAAAACTCGGCACGCAGCACCTGCGCGGAGAGTGAAGCGCCGCCATTCCGCAGCAGGCGAAGCGCCTGTGGCCGCAGGGCTAGCACCGCCGGGCCGGCGGCCGCGCCAGACGGCAGGGGGAAGCGCGCTCCGCCAGCGCGGAAGGTGCCATCATCCACCTGCCCCTCAATCAGGTTGGCGGTGCCCAGGAACCCTGCAACGAAGCGGCAGGCTGGCCGATCGTAGAGCTCGGCCGGGCGGCCTACCTGCAGCACCTTGCCATCGTTCAGCACGGCCATGCGGTCGGCGGCAGCATTGGCCTCCTCCTGGTCATGGGTAACCAGGATGGTGGTGAGGCCCAGGCGCCGCTGCAGTTCCACCAATTCTGCCCGAACGCCCGCCCGGAGGCCGGCATCGAGATTGGACAAAGGTTCGTCCAGTAGCAGCACCTCCGGTTCGATCGCCAAGGTGCGGGCGATGGCCACGCGCTGCTGCTGCCCGCCGGAAAGCTGCGCCGGACGGCGGTCGATCAGATGCACAAGTCCGACGAGATCCAGAACTGCGCGCACACGGCGATCACGCTCGGCTCGCGGCACACGGCGACGCTGAAGGCCGAAAGCCACATTCTCGGCGACTGTCATATGCGGCCAGAGCGCGTAGTTCTGGAACACAAGCCCCACATTGCGTGCCCAGGGCGGCTGGCGCGTCGCATCCCTGCCACCGATCAGGATGCGCCCGGAGTCCGGCGTGCCGAAGCCTGCGACCAGCCGTAGCAGCGTGGTCTTGCCGCTGCCCGAAGGACCGAGGAAGGCAAAGAACTCGCCCTTGCGGATATCCAGGGAAACGCCATCCAGCACCCGGGTGGCGCCATACCCGAAGCTGACCTGGTCAATCGCGACGCCGGCGGGCCCACTCATGCTCCGGTCCCGTCCTGGCGTGTGCGCCGCCGCCGTTCGCGCTCGGCCAGACGGTTCGCAGCGAAGGTGCAGACGGCGACGGTCACGACGGCAATCACGCCAAGAGCCGCGCCAGCGCCGCGCCCTGCCGGGCTCTGCATGAAGACGTAGATGCCGTAGGAGAGCGGTGCGTCCACATCGCGCGTAGCCAGCACCAGTGTGGCCGAGAGCTCGACCGCCGCCGTCGCGAAGCTGGTCACGAAGGCGGCGGCAAGGCCACCTGCCATGAGGGGGATGACGATATGAGTCAGTGTCGTCAGCTTTCCCGCGCCCACGTTCTCCGCCGCCTCCTCCAGGCTGCGGTGAACCTGCTGCAGGGCCGCCGTGGCCGCACGCAGCGCATAGGGCAGCCGCCGCACAGCATAGACGATGGTCAGCATGATCCAGGAGGTGGCCAGCGCGGTGCCATCGGGCAGTTGCACGCCGAAATAGCTGCGTAAAATGCCGATGCCGAGTACCAGGCCGGGCACAGCCAGGGCCGACATGGCCAGCATGTCGAGCAACCGCCGTCCCGGCAGGCGAGTACGCAGCACCAGCCAGGCGATGGTGACGCCCAGCACCACGTCCATCAGCCCGGCCAACCCGCAGTATAGCAAGGTGTTGGTCAGAAATTGTGGCGTCTCTCGCAGCACCGTCGCGAAGTGGGTCAGAGTATAGGCATCCGGCAGCGGGCTGAAGGACCAGACCGTCGCCAGGGAAAGTAGTGCAATACCCAAATGAGGGGCCAGAACCAGCAACAGCGTCGGCACCACGAATGCCCAGGCGAGTGCCCGCTGGCCAGGCGACATCTCCCGCCGTCCCAACCCGCCGCCGCCACGCTGCTGCATGGAATAGTCGCGCCCCCGCAGCAGCAGCGCTGCCCCACCCATGGCGAAGATGGAGACCACAACGAGGATAACCCCGATGACATAGCCCATCGGGTCACCCAGCCCGACGGAGGTGACGCGTAGGTAGGCCTGCGGCGCCAGCATGTTGGTGACGTTCAACAGCAGGGGCGTGGCGAGATCATCGAAGACCTTCACGAAGACCAGCGACGCGCCGGCAAGATAGCCTGGTAGCGCTAGTGGAAGCACGATGGTGCGGAGCAGGGTGAAGCCCCGCGCGCCCAGGTTCTGTCCCGCCTCTTCCATCGCGGTGTCGATGTTGGAAAGCGAAGCGGAAAGATTCATGAGAATGAAGGGGAAATAGTGCAGCGCCTGCACAAAGACGACGCCATTCAGACCCTCCATCAGGTCCAGCCTGATGCCGAACCAGTCCATCAGCAGCAGGTTGAGCGAGCCGTTGCGGCCGAAGACCAGCTGCATGGCGACTGCGCCCACAAAAGGCGGCATCACCAGCGGCAGCACACCCAGCGTGCTGACCAGCGCCGCCCCCGGGAAGCGGAAGCGCGAGACAATGACGGCCAACGGCACTGCCAGAACAGACGCAACGACAACACTCATCGCCGCGACATAGAGGCTGTTGAGGAAGCTTTCGCGGAACAGGCTGGTGCGGAAGAAGTCAGCGAAGTGCACCAGTGTCAGGTTTCCCTCACCATCGGTGAAGGCAGCCAGGAAAACGCGGCCAACCGGCACCAGGAGGAAGGCAAGCAGGAAAGCCAGGACCAGCAGCGCCGCCCCCACTTGCACAGGCGAGGCATCAAAGCGCAGCCGGGCGCGCCATGGGCGACTGGCTTCGGCGGGCAATGCGGTGGTGGACATCAGCCGGCGCGCTGGGCCCGCTCGGCCAGTTGCTTGGCGTCCATATAGGCAGCTATGGCGGCGCGGTCCCATTCCTCCTCAAGTTGGGCCTGCCGCGGGCCAGCGGGCCGATCCGGACGGGCCGGCTGGAAAGCACCGGCAATGGCGGGATCGGCGGCCTGGGCTTCCGTCACGGGCACCCGCGTCAAGCGCGCGCGCGCCTGGGCCAGCAGCTCGCGGCCTTGAGGGTTGTTGCTCTTGGCCAGCACGGCTTCGGCGGCATGCACCGCCTTCCACGCCTCGACCAGTTCCCGTAGGCGGAAGGTGATCAGGCGGTCAAAGAGGCTGTTCAGAAGTTCGTAGCGCGCCTCTGAAACCCCGTTGTCGAACTTCACCCTGGCGCCGAGCGACCGGTTCTCGAAGGGGTTGGGGAAGCCGGCCGGTGCCTTAGCGTAGGCCTCCGGGCGCACAGGAAGGCGCATCACCTTAGGGTCCAGCAGCACTTCCTGCCCCGCAGGAGACAACAGGAACTGGATGAAGGCGCGTGCCGCATTCGGCGACCTGCTGCCCTCGATCATGGCGATGTTCGCCGGCACCAGGGTGGTGACGGCGGGATAAACAAACTCCACCGGAAAGCCCGCGGCCTTGGCAGAGAAGCCGAAGAAGTCGATAACAATGCCGATGCCGTACTGACCGCTGTTCACCGCATCAGGCACGCCGAAGCTGCGGTCGGAGACCTGAGCAAAATTACCTGCGATCTCCAGGAGCTGCGCCCAACCAGGCTCCCATCCTTCGCCCTGCAGGATGGTTTCGATGGTCAGGTGGGTGGTGCCGGACCGACTAGGCGAGCTGATCCCTACATGGCCTTGGTAGACGGGGTTCTTCAGGTCCGCCCATTCCCTGGGCGCCGGCAGGCGGTTTCCGCGCAGGTAGCGCGTGTTGTACATCATGCCGTAGCCGGAAACCGCAAAACCGAAGTACCGCCCCTCCGGATCCTGGGTAGGCTGCGCTCCAATGGTCGGAGGAATACCGGACGTGTCGATCTGCAGCTGAGCAAGCAGACCCCCTTGCTTCATCACCTCAAAGGCATCGGGCGCACTGGCCCAAAGCAGGTCGGGCGGGCTACTGCGGGTTTCGCGCACAAACGCGACGGCAGCGGTGGTGCTGCGATTCTGTACTTCCACCTTCGTTCCTGGGTAGCGCTGCTCGAAAGCCTGGACGAAGGGTGTTGTTACATCGCGGGAGAAGCTGGTGATGATGACGAGGCGGGATTCCATCGCCGCTTGTGCCCAGGCTGGGGGGCAAGTGACTACCGACACTGCGCCAGCCGCCAAGCTAAGCGTCCATCGACGCGTCACGAGCAAACGCTGCGTCATTGTTCCCCCATCTTGCTTTTGCCGGCCTCTCCACCGGATGCCGTTCGGCATTTCGCTCATAGCATCGCAATAAATCTGTCACACTAGCAAGTGCTTACGGCAAAGGTTGAGATGATTGCCATTTGCAGGCTGGTTATGGGAACAGATCTAAGCTCGTAAAACGGAACAGCTTTCTGCTGAGCTGTGCCATGAAGGCATGGGCAATCATTGAAGTGGTTGCGTCCGGCGGCCGTGTTTGGTTAGTGCCAAATTCTCACCAGGATGTCGGAGCTCAGCTGAGTGTGCTGCTCGGGGCCTGAAGTATCCCGCCCCGCACCCACTCGAAGGATGCAATCAGGAGGACGGCGACTTGCATGGGCCGAAGAATTTTCCTGCTAATCCCATCCAGCCTCGATGTTTAGGGTACTGTGGTACGGGTAGCTGCGGTGCATCCTGACAGTTGCTCTTCCCCCTTCGCACAGCGAGGACGCTCCCTCTCTGGCTTGAAGCGGCAACCCTTGACCCGACTGAGTAGCAACCATTCAGCTTGCCCTCACACCATGAACTTCCGTCACAATCTTATCCGATAACTCCCGCTTATCGGATCGAAGCCAGGAGGATGGGTCTCGGTGCTCAGCGCAGCTTCCGGTCCATGCTTGGGGCCTGTGTGGCGGCTCGCTCGTTCTTCAGCAGCCTGGTTCTTCTCACCGACACACCATCAATACCGTCGCTCAGACGTCTGGCAGGACGCTGAAGAAGCGGGGAACCCGGGGCTCATTTCGTCATCAAGGCTGAAGTGCAACAGCACCGCTTTAATTCGGTGACGTTGAGTGCGACAGAGTGGCGCAGTACAAGACGTAGCCTGCAATCTGACAGGTCGTTTATACTGGTTCTTCAATACGTGGAGGCAACCTGCCGCTATCTGTCAAACTCGGCCAAGCAGGATCATTGGCATTGCCGCTCTCGTGCCAGGATGACGAGGCGCTACCTCACCTATCGACCCGCTCGCTGTGGAAAGTGCCTTAATGCACCTTGCTCAGCACCAGTGTCAGCTTCTCACGCATCCATAGCTATGACGCGCAGAAGTCCTGGCTGGAAGATGATGCGTAAGCACTCAAGCCGCTGAAGAGCTCTTCATATCCAGCATTTGCATGTTAGTGCGGTGAACCGATGGTGCGAGATTCTTTGAAGCCGGTAACGCAATCAGCCAGGAAATGCTTGAGTATTTTCATACAGCAAGACTACCTACCAATGACTTCATCACAAAAGGACGTTCCGGTCGGGCCGCATACGATCACGCCGAGGAGAGTGCGACTATGCCACCGGAAAGATCGCACGCGACGTATGACTGCTGGATGAGCTGTGCAATTTGCATACATACAGTGGAGCGCCCCCCACATCCGGTGGAAAGCGCGGCACATCTCCCCCACCCTCAGATCTAAGCGCCCCGGCGGGCTTTCTGGTCGTCGACAAGCTGCCTGATTTCGGCAGCACGCAAGCGAAGGCGATCAAGCTCCTGCCGAAGGCGATCTTGTTGATCAAGATTCCGCTTGAGCTCTGCTTTCAAGCTGCTCATGCCGGCCACTGATACGGAGTGTTCTCGTTTCTTACGGAACTTGATGATGAGGCTTCTGGTTGTTGAAGGCGTCACAAGCCCGGCTTTCTTCGCGTCCTCCAGCTCATCGGCTTCGAGCAACGCGAGCTGATAAGCAGCACTGTATGACCCTGGCAATGCCGCCTTCTCAATTCGCCCATCGTCAACCATGGCAGCGACGCGCCGAAACTGACTGGCGATCGGATCAGAGAATGGGAAGAGCTTAGAGAAGCCCGCTTTGAGGCGTGACCTTTCATGCTTCCCCGCCAGTCGACGATCAAGTTCGTTCAACGCACGACCGATCTCCAGATAGCTTTCTGACGCGCGCGTCCATGCCGAACTGACTTGGCGCCGTGCTTGTAGGATGGCTGAGACTTTGCCAGGATCCTCTAAGACTGAAGTGCCGGCAAAGACATCCGTCAGCGTATCAAGGTCTTCGCCCGAGATGGTGGTGAGCCTCTCCAGTTGTTGTGGTCGAGTATCCGCCGTAGGCAGATCGTCGATATTGAGACTGTCGAGACCTCGGCGAGAAACGCCCTTCGCCGGCTTGCGCATCACTTCGAAACCCTTCGCAGGATGTAGCTCCACAATGCCTCGAACGTTTCTGCCGAATGCGGCCGCGAAAGGTCCATGACGCCAAGACCTTTGCCCGCTGCAAGTGGGATTTCCTCAAGCTGCGGCACCTCAACGGGGCACAAATCGCCTGCCGCCAGAAGCTTCGCCCGGATAGCGCCGAAACTTTTTGCCCGTCGATTGGATCGGTTCATAACGAAAGCAGCTTTCCGCGCATTAGCGAGCTTCTTCATCCACGGAACCACCGAGTCCACATCATCTTGTGTCTGCTGGCACGGGACCAGAACCAAGTCGGCTGCCTCGCTCAAGCCCAGGATGGCATTCAGGTCGAGTTCAATGCTGGGCGGCGTGTCGATGACGTAGAACTCTGCATCTCCACCTTGCGCTTCTCCTACGATACTCCGCCAGTCCGCGAGATCAGCATTGATGACAGGAACCGGTGAAATAGTCGGTATTGAGGCGCGCGCTCTTTCCCGCCGATCACCCCATGTCGCCAAAGTGCGCTGTTGATCGAAATCGATACCGACCGCTCTGTGGCCGGCGCGCGCAGCAAGAACCAAGACATTCCGGCAAAGGCTCGACTTACCCACTCCACCTTTCGGCGAAGACAACATAATCAACTTAGGTAGGCTAGGCTTGCGTGCCATCTCGAAACCCCAGTGTGCTCAAGCTAGTTTCTTTCTCAATTGGCCTGACCGCAACGCCATTTTACGGCGTAAAAAAGGCCGGACCGGACCTTCTGTTGCTGGTACGCCCCGAGCCTGCCCGCAGGGCGCCTCCTAGCACAGCGCCCTCGTACAGACCTGCTTGAGAAACTGGGCAGGTCGCGCCTAGACGCTCCTCCCGTTTCCGTCGACTGGCGGACGCCGACATTGTTCGTCAGGCCAAGAGGCTGTGCATAGAGCAGGCAAGCAGTCTTTAACCATCGGCTTCAGATGCCTCATGTTCAGGGAATGGCGGCAAGGCTCCGACGTTAACAGGGCCTTGCGCTGAGTTGGCATAGGCATACCCTTCTTCCTCAGACCTCAAGAATGAAGAAGCTGGAGGATACCCCCTTGCGTCGACGCCTTCTTATGCAAACGGCAGGATTAAGCACGCTTTCGCTCGCCATGCCCGGGATCTCCAAAGGTGCAGCATCGCGCACGCTGCGCCACGTTCCCCATGTTGATCTTGCCTTCCTCGACCCGCATTGGACCACAGCCAACATCACCCGAAATCACGGCTTCATGGTCTTCGACACGCTTTATGGCCAGGATGAAAGCTACGTTGCGACACCTCAGATGGTTGAAGGCCATGTAACCGAGAATGATGGCAGGCAGTGGACGCTTCGCCTAAGGGACGGGCTTGTTTGGCACGATGGGGAGCGGGTCTTGGCGCGAGACTGTGTGGCCAGCATCCGCCGCTGGGCACAGCGCGACGCTTTCGGCGGTGCCCTCATGCGCGCGACGGATGAACTCTCGGCGCTGGATGACCGGACCATTCGCTTCCTCATGAAGAAGCCCTTTCCCCTGCTGCCGGACGCCCTTGGCAAGTCGCCCACATACATGCCGGCCATGATGCCTGAGCGCTTGGCCAGAACGGATGCGATGCAGCAAATCACCGAGATCGTCGGTAGCGGTCCTTTCCGGTACAAGGCCGACGAACGGCTGCAAGGTTCGCGCAACGTCTATGAACGATTTGACCGCTACAGGCCGCGCGAGAACGGCACCCCTAGCGGAACCGCCGGCCCCAAGGTCGCTCATTTTGACCGGGTTGAATGGACAACCATCACCGATGCCTCCACGGCGGCCGCCGCACTGCAATCTGGTGAACAGGATTGGTGGGAGCACGCCAACCACGACTTGCTCCCAGTGCTGCGGCGCAGCCGCTCGATCAAGGTCGAGGTGGTGGACCCTGCCGGCATTCTATCGATGATGCGGCCTAACCATCTCCAGCCGCCCTTCAACAATCCGGAAATCCGCCGCGTCGTAATGCGGGCCATTGACCAGGCCTCCTACATGCAGGCGATCGTCGGTGACGATCCCTCGATGTATCACACGCCTATTGGCATCTTCTGTCCCGGCACACCGATGGCAAGCGATGCGGGGCTGGAACCGCTGCACGGTCCTCGTGATTACGACAGGGTCAAGGCCGACCTGAAGGCCGCAGGCTATGCGGGCGAGAAGGTGGTGCTGCTGGTGCCGAGCGACTACGCGGTGATCAAGCCTCTCGGTGATGTGGCCGCCGACATGTTCAGCAAGATCGGCATGAATGTCGATTATGTGTCGACCGACTGGGGCACCCTGCTGCAGCGCCGCACCAATAAGGGACCGGTGGAGCAGGGGGGCTGGAATGCCTTCGTCACAAATTGGAACGGAACGGACTGGATGACGCCTGCAACGCACATCGCCATGCGCGGGACAGGCGAGGCTGGCTATGCCGGATGGTCCACGAGCCCCCGTACTGAGGAACTTTATGAAGCTTGGTACGAGGCGCCCGACGATGCCGCGCGAGCCGGAATTTGCCAGGATATCCAGCGTCAGTGCATGACGGATGTGCCGTTCTACCCCCTCGGACAAATGCGACAACCGAGCGCTTGGCGCACCAACATCACCGGCGTCCTCGGCGGCTTTGCCAAATTCTGGAACGTGCGCCCAGCCTGACAATGAGCGGAATGCGCTCAGTTTGTCTGTAGAGCGCAGGTGGCGACAAGAATGGGGAAGGGACCGGAATGACACAGCCCGATGAGATTTGTTTCCTTTCGGCTTCCGAGCTGGCTCGAAATTACGCTTCGGGCAAGTTGTCGCCCGTGGAAGTGGCGGAGATCCACCTAACGCGCCTTGATAGGCTGGATCCGGCGCTGAATGCCTTCCAGGTAGTGGACCGGGAGGGCGCACTGCAAGCGGCGCGCAAGGCAGAATCCCGTTGGCGGCAGGACGCTCCTAGAAGCCCGTTGGATGGGGTGCCCGTGACCATCAAGGACAATGTCGACATGAAGGGATGGCCGACCCGAAATGGGTCGACCACCACCTCGGCGGAGCCCGTGGCCGAGGACGCTCCGGTGGTTGCTCGGCTTCGAGAAAGCGGGGCAGTTTTCCTTGGCAAGACCACGACGCCGGAGTTTGCCTGGAAAGGTCTGACGGACAGCCGGCTTAGAGGCTTTACGCGCAATCCGTGGGCCCTTGACCGATCTTCCGGCGGATCTTCCGGAGGCGCCGCGGCGGCACTGGCCGTCGGCATTGGCACCATCGCTCATGGCAATGATGCCGGCGGTTCCATCCGCATCCCGGCGAGCTTCTGCGGTCTCTTCGGGTTGAAGCCCACCTTTGGCCGGGTGCCGCACCATCCGGTTGAGGGCCTGTTCGCGACACTGAACGCGGGTGGTCCACTGACACGCCACGTCGCTGACGCCGCTATAGCCTTGCAGATCATGGCGCAACCCGATCATCGCGACTGGTACGCCTTGCCTGCGCCGCCGGATAATTGGTTGACGGGACTGCAGCCTCGCCCCCAGGGCTTACGACTTGCTTACGCACCGAACCTCGGGGAGGTCGAGCCGGACGAAAGTGTTCGTGCCTGCCTAGAAGAGAAGGTGGCCCGTCTACGGGAGGCGGGTGCCCTTGTCGAGGATGTTGGACCGGTCATTCCGGCTTTGCAGCCGACCTTTCAGGATTTCTGGAGAGCAGGCTTTGCACATCTCCTGCGGACACTACCGCAGCATCAATGGGATCAGCTTGATGCCGGATTCCGCAGCATTGCTGAGGAGGGTCTCAGCGTCAGCGTCGAGCGGCTGCTTGCCGGCGAGGCAGCGCGTGCACGACTGCACCAGTGCTTTGCTCATCTATACCAAAACTACGATCTCTTGCTCACTCCGACAGCGCCGCACGTCGCGCCGCCGGCGGAAACAATTTACCATTCACCGCTCTATGACCGTTGGCGCGACGGCGTGGCTTATACACTGCCCTTCAACCTAACAGGGCAACCCGCAGCCTCCATTCCATGCGGTGTTACTGAGGCCGGCCTGCCAATCGGCCTGCAGGTTGCGGGACCGAAGTACAGCGAGCGAGCCGTGCTCGAAGCCTGCCTCGCCATTGAAGCATTACATCCGCCAGCTTTTCCTCCGCTGTCGTCAGTGGAGCAGGAGATTTCTGTCCGCTAGAGCGTCTAGGCCATCTTTGATCAGAGGCGGCCTGCTGTCGCCAAGACGGCTCTACAACGCAGCAAGTTGGAGAGGTTGGAGCACGTACTTGCCTTGGTCCACCACGTGCAATTCAAAATCATAGGCGCGCCGTCATGCATCAAGCGTAAGAGCTCGGTGACTTTGTAACTGCTGGCGCGCTGGAGCCTGACTTGAAGGATCAGATGCAGTGGCGCCATCGCTTCTCCTGAAAGCAATGCATGATTGTCTGGTTTGACAATGATGGCCGTTCAGCAAGATCCAAGGCACCGGGGCCGCACTGCCCGGTCCACAACGGCTGTCGGTCAGCCATCATCCGTAGCAGGGCTGGTCAGTCGGCCACGGCAGCGCCCTTCCCAATATGGATGTGGCACAGCCTCTGATGCGCCTGGGCAGACGGCCGCTCGGATCCTGACCTGATGAAGACCCGGGTTGATCTTGCCAGACGCTTCACCACACCGCCAGAGCAGCGGCGCTTTGACCCGAACGGCAGGCGCCAAGCTCAACTACGGCTCAGTGCCTGATCCACCGCCGCACCCAATCGGTCGACGATGCGATCAATTTCCGTCGGCTGCGCAGTGTAAGGGGGAGCGATGATCACATGGTCACCGGTACGGCCATCCAGAGTGCCGCCCATCGGATAAATCATGACGCCGGCGGCCATGGCCGCGTCCTTCACCGCCTCATGCACTTTGCGCGCCGGATCGAAGCTGCGTCGGCTTGCCCTTTCCTCGACGAACTCCAGTGCCCAGAACAGGCCTCGTCCACGAATATCGCCAACATGGGCATGGTTGCCGAAACGCTCCTGCAGCCCCGCCTCCAGCCGCTCTCCCATGGCCCGTACATTGGCTAGCAGCCCATCCTCACGGATGATGCGCTGCACGGCCAGCGCCGCCGCGCAGGCTACCGGATGCGCCTGATAGGTATGGCCGTGCTTGAAGGCGCCGGAGCCTTCCGTCAGCGCCTGCACAATCCGGGCTTGTGCCAGAATGGCACCAATCGGTTGGTAACCGCCGCCGAGGCCTTTGGCGATCGTCTGGATGTCCGGCGACACGCCTTCCTGTTCCCAGGCATGCAGCGTTCCGGAGCGCCCCATGCCACACATCACCTCGTCAAGGATCAGCAATGCCCCATGGCGGTCGCACACGGCGCGCATGGCAGGGAAGTAGCCGGGCAGGGCGGTCACGCAGCCCGCTGTTGCGCCCACGATTGGCTCTGCCACAAACGCGGCTACCGTGTTGGGACCGAGGCGCTGAAACTCAGCCTCGAGCTCGTCAGCGAGCCGTTGCACATAGTCGGAATCACGCTCTCCTTCTTCCTGCTCACGATAGGCGAAGCAGGGAGAAACATGGCTGAAGCATCCAGCAAGGATAGGCTCGTAGGGCTCGCGCCGCGCCATATTGCCCCCGAGCCCGAGTGCACCTAGCGTGTTGCCGTGATAGCTCTGCCGGCGCGCGATGAAGCGATACCGCTCAGGCTGCCCGATCTCCAGGAAGTATTGTCGTGCCAGCTTCAGCGCTGCTTCCATGGCTTCGGAGCCGGAGGACACGAAGTAGGCGTGGCTAAGCCCGCCCGGCTGGTCGCCGACCAGCAGGTCGGCGAGTTCCTCGGCGGCTACGCAGGTAAAGAACACAGTGTGCGCATAGGCCAGTTGGCGCGCCTGCTCGCTGATCGCCTGGACCACGCGCTCATCGCCATGGCCGATGCAGGCGACTGCGGCCCCGCCTGAGGCGTCGATAACCGGCTGGCCGTCAGCGCCCCGCACCAACAACCCCTTGCCGGACACGGCGAGCATGGGGTCCTTTCGCAGGCTACGATGCAGGATGCGGCTCATGACAGGTGCTCCTGAGAAAAGCGGGTGACGACGTTCCGCAGCAGGCGCGAGACGGGATTGTTGAAATCATTGCTGGGCAGGCTGCCACAAAAGGTGATCGAGCCGGTGGAGAACACGGCACCGCCCTGCTCCGTCTCGAAGTAGACAATCTCCGCGCGCACGAGTTCCGCCGCCTTCTCCCCCGTGACGGTGTTGACGTGGGACAGCAGCTCTTCCGGCACGGCCACGAAATGCGATTGGTGCCCTTCCGAACGGGCAAGGATGCGGGCGTTGGGCGGCGTCCCCTGCATCCAGTCGGCGCGGTCCAGCTCGAATCCCGCAGCCCCGCCACCGGACAGGCCGAAATTGCCGATAATCTCGTCCTCGATCCCTTCAAAGATCCAGGCGTATTCCGGTTCGTAGGACGCCTTGAGCCGCCGGAAGTACGAGCCCTCAAACAGCCCCTGGCTGGAAAAGCCGACTCCCGCCAACATCTGCGGCGGCCGACCGTTGCGACGCCACAGCCCGCCATAGGCGCCGTCGAGCTGCTGGTAATACTCTCCCGCATCGGCTGCCCAGGCGCGGATGCCACCTTCGGCGCGTCGTACCTCGATGACGTGCGGCAGGTCCGGCCGCCGCGCCACGCGCCAATAGAAGCCATTGCCGCCGAGGTAGCAGAGCCGCCCACCTGTCGCGACATACTCCTGCAGCCCGTCCAGCGTTCCTACGGTGTGATACTCGGGATGCGAGCCTGTCAGCACCACCTTGTAGGAGCGCAGCAACTCCACGCCCTCATTGTCAAGGTCCTCATCGGTGATGATATCCATCTCGATGCCGAGCGCGTCTGCCCAGGCGATCAGATGCGTATCGGCGGGGTAGTGGCGCAGGCCCGAGCCGCGCGCGTCGTTGAAGGTCAGGAAGCCCGGGCGCCAGGTCAGGATCGGACGCAGGCGCGACGACATGGAAACCCCGCTGTTGTCAGGATGCCGGTTGTAGGTCGAGTAGGCATAATCCGCATGCTCCTGCGGGTTGTGCGGATAGGCGCCCCATTCGGCGCGGCGCGCCCTGTAGTCCTCGTCGCAATTCTTTCGCGCGTGGTTGGCATAGGCCTGGTAGGTGAAGGTCGAGGCAAGAAAGGCCACCGGAGCCGTCGCCGTGCCGCGGGGCGGCAGCACGTAAAATGGGATGATGTCCTCATGCTCGCCGGCGCGCAGGCGGATGCCATAGGCGCCGCTGGGCATCCCCTGCGGGATCGTCACGGAGAAGTCGGTATCCCAGCCACAATCATCCAGGTCGTCGGCATGGAAGTTGATGGCGGCGTAGTGGCGTGGCGCGTGCGTCCATGCCATCTCACTGCCATCCCAGCGTGAGCCGCGGACGGCCCGCGTGGGCAGGTTGATCAGCCGCCCATGCAGCGCCTTGGGGCCACGGTCCTGGATGCTCTGCGTGTCGATGCCCATGGAGAAATCCCACCAGGCGATCAGGCTGTCTCCTTCCTCCGGCTCCGTTGCCGCTGTGGCACCGGCCTGGATGAAGGGGTCCTCGATACGCCCTTCAAAAACCGACCGGGCTGCGCCGCCTTGCCAGGCCGCGCCAAAGGAAAGCGGCGCGCCGGGCAAATCCCGCAGGCGGATCCCTGGGCACTCGGTACTGCCCTCATGGGCGCCAGCGCCCCAGATACGCCGCAGCGGCGATTGTGCCAACCGCAG
Source organism: Teichococcus globiformis (assembly GCF_042646265.1). Taxonomy (NCBI): domain Bacteria; kingdom Pseudomonadati; phylum Pseudomonadota; class Alphaproteobacteria; order Acetobacterales; family Roseomonadaceae; genus Roseomonas; species Teichococcus globiformis. Next base: position 10,650 of record NZ_JBHRTN010000017.1, on the reverse strand, counting down.
GCGATCATCCTCGAAGTTCAGCGTCACCGCGTACCATCCGCGCACCACCATAGGCGCCGCCAGTGTGCAGCGGGCGCCGCCGCCTGGTCCATGGGTCTCAAAGACGAGCCCGCCCCTGCTCACCGACAGCGTCCAGCCCTCACCGGCCTCACTGAGCCGCGCCATCAGCACGGCTGGCGCATCGGTCAGCAGCGTAGGTTGTACGCGCAGGCCGATCGTCACGTCAGCAGGAAGAACCAGGTCGCTGGCTGCCTCCACTACCGCGCAGGAACCGAGGTGGACCGGCTGGAAACGGCCAGGATAGCGCCCTGCGAAATCCGCCTGAACTTGCCGCAACTGCATCCCTGGCCCTTCGGGATTCGGATCTCCCGAGATCACCCGGACCAGATCGGCTTCGTATTCGCCGGGGAGGGTGCTGGAAACCTTGACGCCCAGCGTCTCGCCGGCACGGGCAGAGATGCGGTCCAGGTAGCCTGTCAGGGGAACGGTCATGATGGTGTCCGGTTAAAGGCGGCAGGTCAGGCGCGGCGCACATTCCAAGGCACGGGACGCAACGCTTTCAGCATCCCGGTGAGCGACTTTCGATAGGCGGTGCGGACCGAGAAGATGCCAAGTGGAACGGTTGGCGCATCCCGCATGGCAAGCGCATTCATCTCGGCGGCGATAACGGCACGTCCGGCCTCATCCGGCACGCGCAACCAATCTGCATTGAGCTCTTCCATCCTCTCGCTGCTGTACCATCCGGTCCATCCACGGTCGCCCAGGCCGCGGATCAGGGCGTTGGTGACGGGCACTGCGATCCCGGCTCCGCCCCACCAGGTGTGGTAGAGGCTCCAGCCGCCCTTGTCGGGTGTTTCCCGCGACACGGCGCGGGAGATCAGCGAACCCCAATCCATCTCCTGCAATTCGACGTTCATGCCAAGCTGCCGAAGCAGGTCGTGCGTCACATGCCCGAAGGGTGCGATGATCGGCACGTCGGACGGGTTCATGATGACGACCTTCTCGCCATTGTACCCGGCGGCGGACAAGGCGCGCTTCTTCGCGGCAATGTCCGGCGTGTCGCTCATGCCAGCGTCGGTGGGAGGGGTGCCGTAGGGCGTGCCGCAGGGAAACAGCGAGTGGCAACTGCGCCAGGCAGTGGCATCGCCACCCGTGACAAGGTTCATGTAATTGGGCTGCGTCACCGACTGAAGAACGATGCGGCGGATTTCCGAACGATCGAAGGGTGGCTGCAGCGCATTGAAGCGGATGACCCCCATGAAGCCGGCGGGATCCAGGATGTCCGTCACCACGTCCCGGTTTCGCGACACCAGCGGCAACAGGTCCGCCTGAACCTGATCCAGCCAGTCGATCTCGCCTGTTTGCAGCGCAGCGAGCCCTGTCGCTTGATCCGGCATGATGGTCCATTCGACGCGGTCGAAATGCATCACCTTGCCGCCAGAGAAAAAGTCGGGAGCTTCCTGGCGGGGTTGGTAGCCGCCGAAACGCTCGTAGACGACCTTGCTGCCCGAAACAAACTCGTCCGCCTTGAAGCGTAGCGGACCGGAGCCGACCATCTCAGTCAGGGCCTTCATCGGGTCTGTGTTTGCCAGGCGTTCCGGCATGATCACCGGCAGGGACGCGGTGGGCTTGCCAATGGCCTCGATCAGCAGCGGGAAAGGCCGCTTCAGCTGGATGCGGATGGTGCGGTCGTCGGCGGTTCCCCAATCCTCGACCACTGTAGCCAGATCGCGCCCGAAGGTGTCACGGGCAGCCCACCGCCGTAGGCTGGCGACGCAATCGCGGGCAAGCACGGGGCTGCCATCGTGGAACTTCAGGCCATCGCGGAGGCGGATCGACCATGTCAGGCCATCGTCGGAGACGGCATGTCCCTCGGCCATTTGCGGCCGCGGACGAAGGCTGGAATCCACAGCATAGAGGGTGTCGAACACATAGAAGCCGTGGATGTTGGTGATGGCCGTCAGGTTGGCGACCGGATCCAGGAAGGTCAGGGACGCATGCGGGGCGAAGCGCAGGATCTGCGCACGCGGGGCGATCGCCGGCTGGGCTAGAGCTGCGCGGAGCGGCGTTGCGGCAATCGCCGCCACAGCGCCGGAACCGCTTAGAAGAGCACGGCGCCTCATGGGTGAAGGGTCCGCAACGACGGCGCCGTGTCGGATGCCTCCACCTCCACGTCGGACCGGCAAGGTTGGCTCTGCATCACCTTGTGTCTCCCTGATGGTCACCGTCCTGGGGAAGCACAAGCCTCTTTGAGGAAAATGTCAATATGCGGGATAACATCCCAAAATACAGGATTCGTCGTCATCGAGATGGTGGGCTATCGTGGGAGTGATGCCACCTTCCGCCGAAACCATTCCCACCGCCGTCCGCAAGAGCTTTCAGATCCTGGAGGCTGTGGCGGCATCTCCGCGTCCTGTTTCAAGCTCGGTGCTGGCCCAGAAGCTTGGCCTGACGCGATCCACGCTTTCCCGGATTGCGCTGAGCCTTGCCGCCCTCGGCTACCTGGACCGTGTTGAGGGACTTGGATGGCAGCTGGGTCCAGCTGCACTCCGGCTGGGCCTGGCACGCTTGGCCCATCTGGACATTCGGGGGATCGCGGCGCCGCTGATGCGGTCGCTGAGCGACGAGGTCAACCTGCCTGTGGATCTGGCCATGCCCGTTGGCGACGAGATGCTGCATTTCGAGTTGGCTCAGAAGGCGGGGCAGGTGGTGGTGGCAAGCGAAATGGGCGCGAAGCTGCCGATAGCCCGGACAGCGCTGGGGCATGCCGCGTTGTTCGCCATGGAGAAGCAGCGCCGCCAGGAGCTTCTGCAACGCCTGCGGGACGCCGCCGGGGCCGACTGGCCCTCACAGGATGCCGCGCTCGCAGCCTCCTTCGCGCAGCTCGAGCGCTGCGGCTTCTGCATTGTGATGGGACAGCTTCGCGATGACGTTGCCGCCATCGGCGCGCCATTCGTCGATCCACGATGGGGCAGCATCTTCAGCTTCAGCTGCTCGGCAATCGGCTTCGCGGTCGAGGCCCAACGGTTAGAGGCCATTGGCCCACGCCTGCTGCGCATGGTGCGACAGGTTGGTGCCGCCATGGGAGCGGAATGACGTTCCTGCAACGAAGATGTCCGCAGGTACTCCCATGACCGGATACCATGGCCGGAGCCAGGAGGCAGAAAGCCTAGTCCCTGTATTCAGGCGCGGAGGTTAAGGATTTTCCTAGCCTCGGAGGGCGTGGCCGGTTCCGTTCCGAGCATCCGCATCAGTTGCACCGCTTTGTCCACCAGCGCGGCGTTGTTCGGGGCAAGGACGCCGCGCTCCAGGTACAGATTGTCTTCCAGCCCGACGCGGACATGGCCGCCCAGCAGCAGGGCCTGCGCCAGCATTGGGTATTCCTGCGCTGAGATGCCAAACGCTGCCCAGGCGGCATCGTCGGGCAGCAGATGGCGCATGTGCATCATCGAGGCCGGTGTGGAAATTGCACCGAAACGGATACCGAGGACGATCTGGAATAGGGTAGGGCCCTTCAACGAGCCCTCCTGGATCAGGTGGTGCGCGAGCTGGATGTCGCCCGTATCGAAAACCTCCAGCTCCGGCAGGACGCCGATTCCTTGCACGGCGCGGGCCATCTCGGCCACATGGGCGGGGATGTTGATGGCTGCACGGGTGTTGAACCACATCGTGTTCAGGTCCAGCGTGCAAATCTCCGGCCTGAGTTCCAGCACGTGGCGGATACGATGCTCCGGCTGGCACAGCGTTGTGCCGGCACCAGCGACAGCAGGATTCTCCGCGCCGGGAACAAAGCTGGCGCCCGGCCCGGTTGTCAGGTTCAGGATGACGTCGACCCCACTGCCGCGGATACGCTCAACCACTTCACGGTATAGCTCCAGCTTCATGCTGGGGGCACCTGTCTCAGGGTCCCTGACGTGTAGATGGACGATGGCGGCGCCAGCCCGAGCCGCGTCGACCGCTTGATCGGCAATCTGCCGCGGTGTGACCGGAACATTGGTGTGCCGCGCCGTCATGGGCGCACTGCCGGTCACGGCGCAGGTCAGGATGGCTTTCTTCATGAGGGCCTTCGAGAAGTTGGCGGTGGGAAGGGAAGATATCCAGGCGCGCAGGGTCGCGCCTGGCCTTGCCGGATCAGATAAAGGTCAGCAACCGTTGCGGCGTACCGACCATGATCTGGTCCAGTTCCGCCTCGGTGAAGCCGCGCCGGCGGGCGAGCGGCAGGACCTTTTTGTAGATGTGGGCGTAGCCCCAACCGCCTTGCTCGGTCATGTGCGCGGTATGGCAGATGTCCTGGCTGATGACGATCTGCTTGCCGTGACCGCGATCGATGATCTTGCGGATATCGCGCAGGCGCTGCGCGTCGTTCGGCATGTCGATGTCGATGTTCGGCGCGTAGTAGCAGCTTTCCTGACCGAACAGATCCCATTCCAGGATGACGCCGGCATCAGCGAGGCGGAACAGCCGGTCATCGTCGAAGATGGTGCGGTCGATGTGGTCGATGATGGTGCGGGACAGATCCGCGCCATGTTCGCGCAGGAACTCCACGAGCATCCAGGGATGGTCCTGATGCCGCGCCGGGTGGATAGTCAGCGCCGCGCCGGTCTCCTGTTGCGCCAGGCAGGCTGCATGCAGCATCTTCTTCTCGAGGTCAGTCCAAGGCCACTGACAGCCGATCTCGCCCAGCAGCCCAGCGCGCACATCCGTGCCCCAGGCTCCGAGCTGGATCTGGTCCGCCATCTCCTGCGCCAGCTCCTCCAGGCCGCGGTGCTCATTCGCCGGGTCCTGGTAATCGTGCACATAGTGGCCGCAACCCATGACGATCTGCGCGCCGCTGTCGAGCGAAACCTGCGCTAAGCCCTTGGGATCCGGCATTAGCCCGCCGATGGTCAGCTCGACGATGGTGCGGCCGCCCTTCTGCACCACCTCGGCTGCGGCCCGCGTGGCGACGCCGACATCGAGCTGCGTCGTGTTGCTCGGGTTCTTCACCTCCGAGGTGGCGAGATCCCACCAGCGGTGCAAATTCATCTCCGCTGGCGGCGGAGGATCGGTGCGCTGTGCCGGCGGGGTGATGTTCCAGATCAGGTGCTCGTGCATCAGGGTGGAGCCAAGCTCCGCCGGGTCGATCAGCCCAAGAACCGTTTGCGCCTTGCCCCGCATCTCGTCGCGCGTCAGCCTTGCCATGGTCTTCTCTCCGTCTTGTTGGTCACCCGCGGCGGACGTTCCAGGGATACGGCGCCGAGCCTTGCAGGAAGCCGCCCAGGTCGGTGCGGTAGGCCGTTTGCATGAAGAACTGACCCATCGGGATAATCGGCGCCTCCTGGAAGGAGATGCGCTGGATCTGCTCGGCGATGGCTGCGCGGCCTGTGTCGTCTGCTGCTTCAAGCCAGCGATCGGCCAATGCCTCGACCTCGTCATTGCGGTACCACCCGAACCAACCCTTGTCCCCCTGGCCGCGCAGAGTCGGGTTGACGGCGGGCGTGTGGACCGAGAGCGAGGGCCACCAGGTGTGGAAGATGCTCCAGCCGCCCTGATCCACCGCCGCGCGGCTGGCGCGGCGCTGCACCACGCTGCCCCAATCGGTTTCCACCAGATCGACATTCATGCCGAGCCGCATCAGCAGATCCGCCGTTACCGGCCCCCAGGGTGCCATGCTGGGCAGGTCGGTTGGGCTGAGGATGACGACCTTCTCGCCCTTGTATCCGGCTTCCGCCAGCATCTTCCGTGTCCGCTCCAGGTCGCGCGGGCCTTTCAGCGCTTCTGCGCCGGCCTCGGTGCCATAGGGCGTGCCGCACGGCCAGACGGAATGGCAGTCCCGGAACAGCTTCGGGTCGTTGCCGGTGACCGCGCGCATATAGTCTTCCTGCCGCACAGCGTGGAGCAGGGCGCGGCGCACCGCCGGCTTGTCAAAGGGCGCGTGCAGTGTGTTGAAGCGGAGCGTGGCGATGTAGCCGGCCGGATCGTTCACCGCGACCCTGATGTTGCGGTTGCGCGCCAATACCGGAACCAGATCGGAATGCACCTGGTCCCACCAATCCATCTCGCCGGACTGCAGCGCGCCGGCAGCGGTCGCCGCATCCGGCATGACGTGCCATTCGATGCGCTCGAAATGCGCCACCTTGCCGCCAGCGGTGCGCTCCGGCGCTTCGTCCCGCGGCACGTAGCCGTCGAACCGGCCATAAGCCATGCGGCTGCCGGACACATACTCATTGGCAAGAAAACGGTAGGGACCGGAGCCCACCATCTCCGTGACCTGCTTGAAGGGGTCGGTCCGTGCCAGCCGCTCCGGCATCATGAAGGGCACAATGGTCGCCGTCTTGCCCAACGCCTGCAGCATGAGGGGGAAGGGCTTCTGCAGGCGGATGCGGATGGTGCGGTCGTCCTCGCTACCCCATTCCTCAACGATGCGGGCAAGAGATTGGCCAAAGGTATCCCGTCGGCTCCATCGATCGAGGCTGGCGGCACAATCGCGGGCCAGCACAGCTTCACCATCGTGCCAGCGCAATCCTGGACGGAGGCGGATTCGCCATGTCCGGCCATCCTCGCTCACCTCGTGGCTTTCCGCCATCTGGGGACGCACGTTCAGGGCGTTGTCCAGCCCATAGAGCGTATCGAACACGTAGCAGGCGTGGTTAAGCGTGACCGCCGCGGTGGTCCAGATCGGATCCAGCGAGGTAAGGTTTGCCTGGGGAATGAAGCGCAGCACGCGCGGATCGGCCGCACGGGCCCTCCACGGTGCAGCACCGGCGGCCACCAGGCCGGCGGCAGTAGCTATGAAGCGTCGGCGGTTCATGCGCGCTCTCCGTTGTCCGATGACGCCGTGGCGGCCCTGTTGCCGGGCCATGCGCTTCCTCAGAAGCAAGTTGTCCGGCGCGAGCCGCGGCGGGCCCGCCCCGGGGTCAGTGGAGGCCGCCGGATGCCTTCAGCAATGTGCCGCGTGCCTCGATGAACTCGGCCACGGCCGCAGCGAAGCGGTCCAGCTCCGTTGCACCGACTGGCAAGCTGAGCGCGACCATGCCGCGCCGCGCCAGGTAGATGCCGGCCTGGAGCATGTCGAAGAAGAACAACTCGCGCAGCGCCTCCTCCGCCGGACCGGGCAGGCGGGGTTCCGTCGGCAGCGGCCTCTGAAACTGCACGGTCATCATGGAGCCGATGCCGGTGAAGCCCATGGGCACATCCGCCTGCTCCGCCAGGCCATTCAGCCGATGCCGGAGCGCCTCGCCGGAACGGTACAGCGCCTCCGCGCGCTCAGGGGTGAAAATTTCGCCCATCGCCGTACTGCCGGCCGCCATGCTCAGCACGTTGTTGTTGAAGGTGCCGGCGTGCGGCAGCTTGCCGTCAAACAGGCTCATGATGTCGGCCTTGCCGCCAAAGGCGCCGAAGCTCATGCCGCCGCCAATATATTTGCCCAGCGTCGTCATGTCGGGGGTGATGCCAAGCCGCGCCTGCATGCCGCCGCCCGACATGCGGGAGGTCATGACCTCGTCAAAGATCAGCACAGCGCCGCATTCGCTCGCCAGCTCGCGCAGACCTTGCAGGAAGGCGACCGTGGCCGGGATGCACCCGCCGCTGCCCAGCATCGGCTCGACAATGATGGCCGCTAGCTCGCCTGCACGCTCGGCGGCGACACGCCTCGCATCGGCGAGATCGTTGTAGCGGCAGAGCACGACGTCAAGTGGAAGGGTAGCCATGCTGCGCCCCGCGAGCGGAAAGGTCAGCACGCCGCCATGGTAGCCGCCCTGCACCGCCATGATGGCGTTACGCCCGGTCTTCGCCCGGGCCGCCGTCAATGCCATCAGGTTGGCCTCGGTGCCGCTGTTGGCGAAGCGGACCCGCTCGATGGAGGGGAAGCGGCCGCACAGGATGCGCGCCAGCTTCTCCTCGCCCTCGCCCACTGCCGCCAGGTTGGTGCCGCGCTTCAGCGTGGAATGCAGCACGTCGTGGATCAGCGGCTCGGAATGGCCGAACAGGCCGGCCGTATACTCGCCGCACAGGTCGAGGTACTCGCGGCCATCGATGTCCCAGAGCCGGCAATCCTCGCCGCGCGCCATGGCCGTGGGGAAGGGGCTGTAGGCCAGCACGGAGCGAGTGTTGCCGCCCGGCATGACTTCGCTTGCTTTCTCGTGCAGGGCGGCGCTTTTCGGGCGTCCCGCGACGTAGAGGGCGCGCGCCTCGACGAGCGCACTGTCCAGGTCACTGTTGCGACGCAGTTCCGTGGCGGCGCTCATCCGTGGCATCCGGGAAAGCGCAGGGAAGCAGGGGTGGTCCGAAGGCTTAGGGCTGTCATGAGGGGACGTTCGCCTCTAAAGCAGTGGCCCCGACCAGGAGCCGGTGTAATCCTGAAAACGATGGTATTGTGATCACAAAATGACGGCAAGCCTTTTTCCGCAAGATCCGCTGACCGAGGAGGACGAGGCCGCGCCCGCCGGCGTGCCGCTGGAGGAGCAGGCCTACCGGAGCCTGCGGCAGGCCCTGGTGGAAGGCGTCTTTGCACCGGGCGAGAAGCTTTCCATCCGCCGGATCGCTTCGTCGCTCGGCACCAGTCCCATGCCCGCGCGGACCGCATTGCGCCGGCTCGCCGCCGAGCAGGCGGTGGACGTACTGCCATCGGGCACCGCCATTGTGCCGCGCCTCACCCGGCAGAGCTTCCGCGAGCTCGGGGAAATCCGCGCATCGTTGGAACCCCTGGCCGTGCGGCTGGCGGCACCGCAAATCGCTTCCGAGGCGCTGGACCGGCTTGAATGGCTGCTGACCGAGCATGAGGAAGCGCGCGCTGGTGGACGCGCGGACGATCTCCTGCGGCTCGACCGCGAGTTCCTCTTCACGGTTTACCGGCAGGCCGGTTCGCCCATGCTGCTGGGGCTCATCGAGGTGCCGTGGCTGCGCCGCGGGCCGTTGTTCTGGGAGGCTCGGTGGGCCCTGATGGCCCGGCCGCAGGAGACAGGACATCGCCATCCCGCGATCCTGGCGGCGCTGCGCGCGGCCGACGGGCTGCGCGCCGCCCGCGAATTGGAGGAGGAGATCCGCGATGCCACGAGCTTCCTCCTGAAGGAAATGCGCTTCGCGGACGATGCCGCCACCCCCGGCCTGCCGGCGCTGGGTAAGGCACGGGCCGCCAAGTAGCTGCCGCTCTGCTTCCGAGTGGGAAGGGGCGTCGGCGACCTCGCCCCCCCCCCTCCGCAGGCGGATCTACTGCCAGAGCCAGCTCATCATCAGCCCGCCCTGGTTCCACAGCCGGTTGAGGCCACGATCCAGGCCGAGCCCGTGCTTGCCCAGATGGGTCTCGTACAGGGTGCCGTAATCACCGACCTGCCGGACCACCTGGTAGGCCCAGTCATCCGAAAGGCCGAGGCCGGCCCCAACCGGTTCGCCCCGTCCTAGGAAGCGCCGGACTTGCGGATCCGTGCTGCTGTCACGGGTCGCTGCCACCGTTTCCCGCGTCAGGCCGAACTCTTCCGCCTGGACCAGCGCGAAGATCGACCAGCGCACCACATTGGCCCACTCGCTGTCGCCGTTCCGCACCATTGCGCCTTGAGGCTCCTTGGCGATCAGCTCGGGCAGCAGCACAAAGGCGTCCGGGTCGGGGGCGGCGAGACGATTGGCCGTTAGGCTCAATGTGTCATTGCTGATGGCGTCACAACGGCCCGCCAGGAAGGCTGCCAGTACATTGGCCGCGACATCGAACGAGATGGTGGTGAGGGTAATGCCGGTTCGGCGAGCATAATCGGTGACATTGCGCTCCACGACACTGCCTTGGGTGGAGCATACCGTGCCGCCATCCAGTTCCTTCAGCTGGCTGATGTTCAGGCTGCGACGTACCAGGAAGCCCTGGCCCGTATAAAAATACGGGGCCACCTGGTTGAGGCCGAGCGTGGCATCGCGGCTGAGGGTTAGCGCGGTGATGTAGATCAGCGTGTCGATCTCGCCGCTCTGCAAAGCCGTGAAGCGGGACTGCGCAGTCACGGGAACGAAGGTCACCTTCTCGGCGTCCCCCAAGGCGGCGGCGGCGACGGCGCGGCAGATGTCGGCGTGAAAGCCGACCCAGCGGCCCTTGGAGTCCGGGCGCGCGGCACCGGCCACGGCGCTGGTGACGCCGCAACGGACCGTACCCGCCTTCTTGACAGCATCGAGCGTCGGGCCTGCCGCGGCTGGGTTGCCAAGGGAAAGTCCAGCCAGGATGACGCCGAGCCACCCGGCCGCTGCCCACCCGCTTTTCATCGAACGGGCTTCCCGGCGAGCACAGGCGCGCACGCGCCATGTGCGCCAGCAGACAACACGCTTCTGAACCAGTGTGGGGGCATGAGCGGCATCGTCTCCGCCGGCAAGTGCTGTGGAAGTGCGTGCGCTGCGATCCTCAGATCGCAGGCCTCTGAAGCCTGGAAGACCATCCCTATCATGCGTCCCTCCTTGTGCTGGAAAGGGCGAAGCCGCTTACGTCGCCTCGCCAGGTGACATAGCGCATCGTGATCACAAATCTCGGGGTTTGTTAATCACGAAATGGCTCTCGACTTGGGATTGAAACGCGGTCTGGCTTCTGGGGGACACGACTAGGGGCGGCCCTGCGTAGGGTTTGCCTCGTTCCGGCGCGCTGAGGCGCCGGTCGGAGGAGAGCCGAACCATGGGTGTCGCGAAGAAGATCGTTGTTATTGGCGG
>NZ_JBHRTN010000016.1:0-838 GCF_042646265.1 Teichococcus globiformis | reverse complement strand
AGGGGCGGCCCTGCGTAGGGTTTGCCTCGTTCCGGCGCGCTGAGGCGCCGGTCGGAGGAGAGCCGAACCATGGGTGTCGCGAAGAAGATCGTTGTTATTGGCGGAACCGGCCTGATCGGGTCCAAGGTCGTGGGATTGCTGCGCCGGGCCGGACACCAGGCGGTCGCCGCCTCACCCGACACGGGCGTCAACACGCTGACCGGCGAAGGCCTGGATGAGGCCATGCAAGGCGCCGAGGCGGTGATCGACGTCAGCAACGCGCCGAGCTTCGAGACGCAGGCCGTGCTCGACTTCTTCCAGAGCTCGGGCCGCAATCTCCAGGCGGCCGGCAGGCGGGCCGGCGTGCGGCATCACGTCACCCTGTCCATCGTCGGCACCGACCGGATGCCGGGGAATGCCTACTTCCAGGCCAAGCTGGCGCAGGAAGAGATTGTTCGTCAGGCGGGCACGCCCTTCACCATCCTGCGCTCGACCCAGTTCATGGAGTTCCTGGGCGGCATCGCCGACATGAGCACGCAGGACGGCGTTGTCCGGCTGCCCGGAGGGCAGTTCCAGCCCATTGCCGCCGACGACGTGGCGGCAATCCTGGCGGACACGGCACTTGAGGCGCCGCACAACGGCATTGTGGAGATCGCCGGACCGGAACGCGCGCCCTTCGACGCGTTCGTTGATCGCTATCTCCGCCAGGTCGGTGATCCGAGGCCAGTCTCCCGCGAACCGTCGGCCCGCTACTTCGGCGGCGAGGTGCGTGAGCTGTCCCTGGTGCCGCTGGGTGAGGCGCGGCTCGGCCAGACCAGTCTCGAGGATTGGCTCCGACGCCGCGCGGCCGCGGCCTGAA
>NZ_JBHRTN010000015.1:0-19178 GCF_042646265.1 Teichococcus globiformis | reverse complement strand
GTGAAGACGACGGTGACCGGCGTCGAGATGTTCCGCAAGCTGCTGGACAGCGGCGAGGCGGGCGACAACATCGGCGCGCTGCTGCGCGGCACGAAGCGCGAGGATGTGGAGCGCGGGCAGGTGCTGGCGAAGCCCGGCTCGATCACGCCGCACACCAAGTTCAAGGCCGAGGCCTATGTGCTGACCAAGGAAGAGGGCGGCCGGCACACGCCGTTCTTCACCAACTACCGTCCGCAGTTCTACTTCCGCACGACCGACGTGACGGGCGTGGTGCAGCTGCCGGAAGGCGTTGAGATGGTGATGCCGGGCGACAACGTGACGATGGACGTCGAGCTGATCGCGCCGATCGCCATGGACCAGGGCCTGCGCTTCGCCATCCGCGAAGGCGGACGCACCGTCGGCGCCGGCGTCGTGGCCAGCATCTCGGCCTGAACGCGGTCATCAATCCGGAACAGGGCGGGCCACCTTCGGGTGGCCCGCTTTTTTTGTGCGCGCAACCGGGCGCGGGGCGGAAGGCTTCTTTCTGGCAGCAGGGAGGCCGCATCATGGGCGGAAGGCTGACGCGCCGCGCGATCGCGGCACTGGCGATGGCACCGGGGGCGGCGCTGGGTGGGGACTTGGCGCCCTATCACTGGAAAAGCCGGGTGCTGCTGGTTTTCGCCGAGGAGGATGCGCCGGCCTTGCGGGACCAGCATCGACGGATCATGGCCGCGCGGGGCGGCATGGCGGAGCGTGACATGGCGGTGATCGCCGTGGTCGGAGCACAGCGGGTGGAGCACTGGCTCGGGGCGCCGGGCCAGGAAGACGCCGCCGCGCTGCGCGCGCGGTTTGCCGTGCCGCCCTCCGGCTTCGCCGCCATCCTGCTCGGCAAGGATGGCGGCGAGAAGTGGCGGGTGGATCGCCCCGCCGATCCCGAGGAAGTTTTCGCCCTGGTGGACACCATGCCGATGCGCCGGCGGGAGGCCGGGCAGGGGTAGGGAAGCGGATCGGCCCCCTCGACAGCGCCTGCGCCCTGACCTATAGACGGCTCCTCGCGCAGCGAAGGCGCAGCGCAGGGGCGTAGCTCAATTGGCTAGAGCGCCGGTCTCCAAAACCGGAGGTTGGGGGTTCGAGACCCTCCGCCCCTGCCAGCACGCCGCCCGCACCGGCGCGAGGCCGGTTCCTGTGAAGCGGCGTTCCTCCAGGGTGGCTTCCCCGGGCTCAGCTCCGGACCAGGATGCCGCCCGCGAAGCGTTTCCGCCCTCCGGGCCTTCCGGTGTGGCGAACAGTGTACAGGGTAGCGATTTTGGCGAAGCTCGATCCCGCGGGGTTCATCCGCGATGTGCGGCAGGAGGTGTCCCGTGTCACCTGGCCGACCCGCAAGGAGACGCTGATCACCACCGGGCTGGTCCTGGCGCTGTCGGCCCTCGCCGCGTTGTTCTTCCTGGCCACCGACCAGCTGATCCAGTTCGGGGTCGGGCTGTTGTTCGGCATCGGCGCGTAAAAGACGGAGCGAAATCCATGGCCGACATGAAGTGGTACGTCGTTCACGTCTATTCGGGCTTCGAGAAGAAGATCGCGCAGCAGCTCAAGGAGCAGGCGGCGCAGAAGGGGCTGGCCGACCAGATCGGCGACATCCTGGTGCCCTCCGAGGAAGTGACCGAGGTGCGTCGCGGCCAGAAGGTCAATTCCGAGCGGAAGTTCTTTCCCGGCTACGTGCTGGTGAAGATGCACCTGACCGACGAGGCCTGGCACCTCGTCAAGGACACGCCCAAGGTCACCGGCTTCCTCGGCGCCCGCAACCGGCCGAGCCCGATTTCCGAGGCCGAGGCGCTGCGCATCGTGCAGCAGGTCCAGGAAGGCGCCGACAAGCCGAAGCGCCCCGCCATCGTGTTCGAGGTGGGCGAGCAGGTGCGCGTCGCCGACGGCCCCTTCACCTCGTTCAACGGCACGGTGGAAGAGGTGGACGAGGAGAAGGGCCGCGTGAAGGTGTCCGTCTCCATCTTCGGCCGCGCCACGCCGGTCGAGCTGGAATACGCCCAGGTCGAAAAGGTCTGAGGTCGGCGAACGGGGGCCCGTGGCATGCTGGAGCGGCTGCGGGAGTCCTGGTCGGCCTTGCTGGCCTCGCCTGAAGGACCGGTGAGCCTGCAGCGCGGCATCATCGCCGGTGCCGCCGCCGCCATGCTGCCCGCCTTCGGGCTGCATCTTGTGTTCGCCGTGGTTTTCGCCTTGCTGCTGCGTGGCAGCCTGGTCGCGGCCGCTGCCGCCTGCCTGGCTCTTGGAAATCCACTGACGCATGCCGTGCTGCTGCCGCTGGAGTTCATGCTCGGCCGGTGGGTGCTGCCACCTGGTCTGGAATTCCTGCCGGAAAGCGGCCCTGCCTGGTTGCTGGCATTGCTGCCCGCCGCTGAGGAGACCCTGGTCGGCGGCATCATCCTCGCCGTGCTGGTGGGCGCATTGGCCGGATTCATCGCGCGGCGCGGCCTGCGGAACCGGTCACCGGTGACGCCGCTCCGGGTCATTCACGTCAGTGGACCTCTCAATACCGGCAAGACCTCGGTCGGGCTTGCCCTGGCCGACGCGATTCCCGGCGCCGTGTTCGTGGATGGCGACGAGCACGACCTTTCGCCCACCCTGCCCGATTCGCAGCGCTGGGCCGGCGCGGTAGGCCGGCTGGTCGGAATGATCCGGGACTGCGATGCCCCGTGCCTGATCCTCGCCTATCCCCTGGATGCCACCGGATACCGCCGCATCCGCGAGGCCTGTGTGCGGCGTGGTGCCTCCCTGGCCGTGGTGACGCTGGCACCGCCGTTGGAGGTGGCACTGTCCGACCGCGGCGGACGTCCGCTGAACGAGGCCGATCGCAGCCGGATCCGGGCCATGTATGCCGAGGATTACGCCAGCGCTGCCTTCAGCGACCTCCTGCTCGACAATACGGCCATGATGCCGCACGAGGCGGCGCGTGCCGTGCTGGACGGGCTGCAGCGCAACCGGGTGACGTCGCTGCCGGACTGAGGCGGCGTGGAGGGGAGTGCGGCTCGGTTCTGGCCGGAAAGCGGAGGTCGCCCAACACCCGGCGCGCCGGCGCCTTGCTGATCGCGGGGGGCGGCAGCACTGCCCTGGACGTTCTCAGCGCGGCACCGGGTTCAGCAGGCTGGGCGCCACCCCGCCCGGCTTCACGACCACGGTGGCCGTGCGGCCGGGGATCAGGCGCAGTCCGTCCGGCACCGCCTCCAGCCTTACCCGCACCGGCACGCGCTGCGCCAGCCGTACCCAGGAGAAGGTGGGGTTGATGTTGGCCACCAGCCCGCTGGTCTGTTCCCGGTCGGCGATGCCGCCGGCGATGCTGTCCACATGGCCCGACAGAGGCGTGCCCGGCATGCCCATCAGCGTCACCTCCACCGGGTCGCCGGGATAGATGGAGCCGAGCTTGGTTTCCTCGAAATAGCCCTGAACATGCAGGCTGGCGGCATCCACCAGCGCCATCACCGGGTTGCCGGCGGCAACATAGGCGCCGGGACGCAGCGAAAGGTTGGTGACGGTGCCGTCAGCCGGCGCGCGGATCTCGGTGCGAGCCAGGTTCAGGCGGGCGATGTCGCGCTGGGCCACCGCTTCCTGCCAGGCGCCCTCGGCGGCGGCGGCGTCGGAATGCGCCTGGTCGCGGCGCTGGTCGGAAACGATGCCCTCGTTCAGCCGGTCGTAGCGGCGCTCGTCGCGGCGGGCGCGCTCCAGGCTTGCGGCGCGCGAATCCACCACGGCATCGGCCTGTTGCAAGGCCAGCTCGAAGCGGGCGCGGTCCAGACGGAACAGGGGCTGGTCACGCGCCACCACGGCGTTGTCGGCCACCAGCACCGCGGCCACGAAGCCGGACACATCCGGGGCGATGCCGATGATGTCGGCGCGGACCCGGCCGTCACGGGTCCAGGGCGCCTCCATGTAGTAGCGCCAGAGCTGCCACCCGACCCCGGCCGCCACCAGCACCAGCACCAGGGTGACGAGGATGCGCGCGAGCGACTTCATGACGGCAGCAACTCCATGAGGGCGGTGATCCCGCCCAGAACGATGACAAACAGAGCGAGATCGAAGAGGGGCCGGTGCCACACCCAGCGATAGGCACCGAGCCGCGCCAGCGCGCGGCGCAGCAGGGCGGTGAGCGGCACGGCCAGCAGCGCCCAGACCAGCAGCGCCGGCAGGTAGATGCCGTAAAGGTCGATCTCGGCGATCATGCGGGAAGGCTCCCAGAAACTGCGGGCGGGGCCGGAATGGACGCCGGATGCGGGACAGGATCGGGCAACCCGGGTGGTGCGGCCGCGGGAAACAGCGCCAACCGCAGGCCGGAAAGGGAAAGGGCGGCCCGGCCGGTGGCGCGGCTTCCTTCGGCGGCGCAAAGGGCCAGGGCACGGTCCAGCACCGGCAGGAGCCCGGCGCGGGGTATCTCGCCCCGTGCCTCGCGCGCCAGCGCGGCCAGAGCATCGCGGACCGCGGCGCGGCAGGCGCCGGGCAGTTCGGGCAGGCGTTCGCGCAGGCGCATGACGTTCACCGCGGCGCGCAGATCCGCCAGTTCCTCGACCCGGAAGGTGGCGGCGTCGGCGGCACCGAGCCGGGCGGCCTGGGCCTCGAACCGGTCGAGCATGGTGCCCAGTAGCCGGCGGGTATCGGCAGGGCGCTGTCCGGCGGCGAGGCGGGCGAGGTCGCGCCGGTCGGCCTCAGCCAGGCGGCGGACCCGCCAGGAAACGCCGAAGGAGCGGATCAGCCGGCTGAGCAGCAGGGCCAGCAGCAATCCGGCAATGGTTGCCAGCCCGCCATCGACCGAAGCGGCGAGGTCGGCGCTGTAGGCTTCCTCAAGGTTCATCACCGCCGGCACGGTGGCGCAGATCGCCAGGGCCGGGGCCATGACCGCCGGCTGCGGGATCAGGGCGGCAACCGGCAGGTAGAGCGGGGCGAGAACCAGGATCAGCAACGGAAAGCCGTCGATGCGCGGCAGAACGGCGAAAAGGTAGATCAGCGCGATCAGCACCGCGAGGCAGGCGCCCAGCAGGAATCCGCGCAGCGCCGGGGCGGGGTCGTCGAGCTGGCCGAAGATGCACAGCGCCACGGCGCTCATCATGGCGAGGCTGGCGCCGTGCGCCCAGCCGGTGCCGATCCACAGCAGGCAGCCGAGCAGCACGGCGATGGCACAGGCCAGGCCCGACAGGCCCACCAGCAGCGGGTCCACATGGCCGGGCGCGTGGTCCGGCTCACGCGGGACGGCGCCGTCTGCGGGGCCCTCCGCCAGCAGGCGGCCCGTCAGCACCAGCGTCTCGCGCCAATGGCCCAGCAGTTCCTCCAGTCTGTCGAGCAGGCCCTCGCGCAGCAGCGCAGCCCAGGGATCGGCCGATCGGGTTTCGCGGGAAGCTTCGGTGATGCGGGTGGACAGGCGTTGCGCACCAAGCAGACGCTGCGGCCCGGCCGGCTCGTCGATGCTTGCCGACATCCAGGCGGCCATGTCGCTCAAAAGCGGCTGCAGCGCGGCGGCCGCGGCCGGGTCTTGCGCGGCAAGGCTGCGATGGCGCTCGCCGATCGCGGTCAGCAGGCTGGGCAAGGCCCGGGCATGACGGTGCAGCCGGGGAAGCCACAGCTGCTGCGCCTGCCGATCCCGGGCCTCGTAGCGGGTCTGCTGGAACAGCACGGCGAGGGCGGCGCCATCGCGGGCAATGCGGCGGCGGGCGGCGGAGAAGCGGGCCGGATCATGCGGCTTTGTCAGACACTCGGCGGCAAAGGTCGCGATCTGCCCGAGCCAGGCGCGGCTGCCGGCGAGTAGCTGGGGCGTGCCGTGGCGCGGAAACACCACGCTGTGCATCAGCCAGGCGCAAAGGATGCCGAGGCTGATCTCGATGATGCGATTGATGGCCGAGTCGAAGACCTGTTCCGGATGGTCCACGATGGGGAAGCAGATCAGCGCCGCCGTGTAGCCTGACAGCATGAAGGCATAGGAGCGCTGTGTGGGATCGAAGGATGCGGCGGCGAGGCAGAGGCCGATCCAGGTGGCCAGCGCCAGGGCCAGCAGGGGCGGCGCACCGACGAGGTTGGGCAGCAGCAGGATGGAGAAGGCGCCGCCACACACCGTGCCGGTCAGCCGCCACAGCGCCTTGGCGCGCAGCGCGCCGGCAAAAGGCTGGGACACGATGAAAACCGTGGCCATGGCCCAGTAGGGACGCGACAGGTCCAGGGAAAAAGCCACCCACAGCGCAAGCACCGCCGCGGCGAAGCTGCGGACGGAGAACAGCCAGTCTTGCGGAGCGGGAAAACGGGGCATCGGGCTTCGTGCGAGGGGAAGGGTTGCGGGCAGATAGCGGCCGCATCGTTCGCCTTCAAACGATCGGCCATCGGAGTGGCGGATACCGTGTATCGCGTTCCCGACTGCCGGCCGCGGGCGCGGGTGAGCCATGCGGGGCACGCCGGGCGGGAAGCGCTGGACTCTGCGGGGCGAGGCCGGTATACGCCCGCCTCCGTCATATCGGAGCCGGACTGCGCGTAGTCGCGCCCTGGCGCCGGCAGGGCGTTCCTTTTCAGGGACGCGGGAGGCCCGGGCCGGGCCGTTCGCACCGCGCGCCTCTGAGACTGACAGAGGATCGAGACATGGCAAAGAAGATCGCCGGCTATATCAAGCTGCAGATCCCAGCCGGCAAGGCGAACCCTTCGCCGCCGGTTGGCCCCGCGCTGGGTCAGCGCGGCCTGAACATCATGCAGTTCGTCAAGGAATTCAACGCGGCGACGCAGCAGATGGAGCCGGGTACCCCGACTCCGGTGGTGATCACCGCGTACTCGGACCGCACCTTCTCCTTCGTCACCAAGACGCCCCCCAACACCTACTTCCTGCTGAAGGCGGCGAAGCTGGAGAAGGGCAGCCAGACCCCCGGCAAGGGCGGTGTGGTCGGCCGCGTGACGAAGTCCCAGCTGCGCGAGATCGCGGCGACGAAGATGAAGGACATGAACGCCAACGACGTGGAGGCCGCCGTGCGCATGCTGGCCGGTTCCGCCCGTTCGATGGGCATGTCCGTGGTGGAGGGCTGATCCATGGCCAAGCAGGGTAAGCGCCTCAAGGCGATCTATGCCGGTCTCGAACGCGACAAGCTGCTGCCGCTGGCGGACGCGATCGCCACGGTGAAGTCGGCCTCCAAGGCGAAGTTCGACGAGACGGTCGAGATCTCGATGAATCTGGGCATTGACCCGCGCCATGCCGACCAGATGGTCCGTTCCATGGTTTCGTTGCCGCACGGCACCGGCAAGACGGTGCGCGTCGGCGTGTTCGCCCGCGGCCCGAAGGCCGAGGAAGCCAAGGCGGCCGGGGCCGATGTGGTCGGCGCCGAGGACCTGCTGGAGCTGGTGCAGGGTGGAACTATCGAGTTCGACCGCTGCATCGCGACGCCGGACATGATGGGCATCGTTGGCCGGCTCGGTAAGATCCTGGGCCCGCGCGGCCTGATGCCGAACCCGCGCCTCGGCACCGTGACCATGGACGTCAAGGGCGCTGTTGCCGCGGCCAAGGCGGGTCAGGTCGAGTTCCGCGCCGAGAAGGCCGGCATCGTGCATGCCGGCATCGGCAAGGTGTCCTTCAGCCAGGAGCAGCTGGTGGAGAACGCACGCGCCTTCGTCGAGGCGATCCAGCGCGCCAAGCCGACCGGCGCCAAGGGCACCTACGTGAAGAAGGTGGCTGTGTCCTCCTCCATGGGGCCCGGGCTTAAGGTGGATGTTTCGTCGCTGGCCGCACAGGCCTGACGCCGCGTTCCTGATTTCCGGCCGGGCCTTTGCCCGGCCTGGCCAGATACGCGTCCGGTGCGCCGGACGCGGGCAGAAGGTCCGGATGCTCCGGGCCTTCGAACTCCTGTCGGAGAGCGCATGTGGCCCGGATTGGCGGGCCTTAAGGGGGTAGCCGCCCCGCAGGCGTGAGATGGGGATTGCCAAGAGATCTGCCCCGGCACCGCTTCGTGGTCCGGCATGATGGGCTTGGTCTTCCACAGACTCGGATGACAGGCGAACCGGGGTGTGGCCGCGAGGCCGTGCCCCCGTGTGAACCGGCCGGAGCCCCTCCATCAGGCACCGGCCACCGTGTGGAGACGAGAGTTGGATCGTACGGAGAAGCGTGCGTTCGTGACCTCCCTCGCCGAGGTGTTCGCCGAGACCTCCTTCGTGCTCGTGGCCCAGAACAATGGGCTGACGGTTGCCGATGTGAGCGCTCTGCGTCGCCAGATGCGAGCGGCAGGCGCGACGTATAAGGTCGCGAAGAACCGGCTGGCCACCCTCGCCCTCGACGGCACCCGCTTCCAGGGCATCGCGCCGCTGCTGAAGGGTCCGACCGCGCTTGCGTGGTCGACGGATCCCGTGGCCGTGGCGAAGACCGCCGTGGAGTTCGCCAAGGGTAACGACAAGTTCGTGATCCTGGGTGGGGCGATCGGTGGCCAGACCCTTGACGTCGATGGCGTCAAGGCCCTGGCGACCCTGCCCTCGCTCGAAACCCTGCGCGCGCAGCTGTTGGGTCTGATCCAGACCCCAGCCACGCGCATCGCTGGCGTGCTTCAGGCACCCGGCGGGCAGGTCGCGCGAGTGCTGGCGGCGTATGCCAAGAAGGACGAGGCGGCCTAAAGGCGCGTTCGTGGAAGACCGACCGGCCCGCCGACTCCGCGGGCCGGGGATTGCATTCATCATGCCAAGTCATTAGATCGAAGGATACAAACCATGGCCGATCTCGCGAAGCTGGTTGACGAGCTGTCCAGCCTGACCGTTCTGGAAGCCGCCGAGCTGTCCAAGCTGCTGGAAGAGAAGTGGGGCGTTTCCGCCGCTGCTCCTGTTGCGGTGGCTGCTGCTCCGGCTGCTGGCGGTGGCGCTGCCGCTCCGGCCGCTGAAGAGCAGACCGAGTTCACCGTGATCCTTGCCGCCGCTGGCGACAAGAAGATCAACGTCATCAAGGAAATCCGCACCATCACCGGCCTGGGCCTGAAGGAGGCCAAGGATCTGGTCGAGGGCGCGCCGAAGACCGTGAAGGAAGGCGTTTCCAAGGACGAGGCCGAGAAGATCAAGAAGGTCCTCGAGGAGAACGGTGCGAAGGTTGAGGTCAAGTAAGGACTTTTCGGCTGGGACCGGGGGCTTGCTCCCGGGCCTAGCCGGCTAAGGCTGAACTTGGGACGGGTGGGGGCCCCCTTGGGCTCCTGCCCGCGACTGCGTTGCGGGGATCAGGCGTCCCGCCGCGTGTGACGGATGGAAGAGCCACCGGCCGGCGGCTGGGCCGGAGCGAAGGGAAGCAGGACGGGCATGAACGCAATCACCAAGTCGTTCACCGGGCGGAAGCGCATCCGGAAGTCTTTCGGGCGTCTGCCCGAAGTGGCGCCGATGCCGAACCTCATCGATGTGCAGCGGGCCTCCTACGAGGCGTTCCTGCAGATGGGGGTCAATCCCGATTCCCGCACGAACACCGGGTTGCAGGAAGTGTTCAAGTCGGTGTTCCCCATCGACGATTTCGCCGGGCGTGGCCGCCTGGAGTTCGTGCAGTACGAGCTTGAAGAGCCGAAATACGACGTCGAGGAATGCATCCAGCGCGGGCTGAACTTCGCCGCTCCGCTGAAGGTGCGGCTGCGCCTGATCGTTTGGGACGTGGACGAGGATACCGGCTCGCGCTCCGTTCGCGACATCAAGGAGCAGGATGTCTACATGGGCGACATGCCGCTCATGACCGACAACGGCACCTTCATCATCAACGGCACAGAGCGCGTCATCGTTTCCCAGATGCACCGCTCGCCGGGCGTGTTCTTCGATCACGACAAGGGCAAGACGCATTCCTCGGGCAAATACCTGTTTGCGGCCCGCGTCATCCCCTATCGCGGCTCCTGGCTCGACTTCGAGTTCGACGCCAAGGACATCTGCTACGTCCGTGTTGACCGGAAGCGCAAGCTGCCCGCCACGACGCTGCTTTATGCCCTGGAGTCCGAGCGCACCGAGAGCCTGCGTGCCGAGCGTGGCCAAGCGCTGGAGCCGGGTGAGGTCCGCGGCATGGATGCCGAGGAAATCCTCAACACCTTCTACGAGCAGGTGGTGTTCAGCCGTGGCGCCAAGGGCTGGAGCCAGCCCTTCATCCCGGAATCCTTCCGTGGCGTGAAGCTGATCGAGAATCTGGTCGATGCCGAGAGCGGCGAGGTGGTGGCCGAGCGCGACATCAAGCTGACGCCCCGCCTGGCCCGCAAGATCGCCGAGGCCGGCACCAAGGAGGTGCTGGTCGGCCGCCCCGATCTGCTGGGCCGCTTCGTGGCCGAGGATCTGGTGGACCATAACACCGGCGAGATCTGGGCCGAGGCTGGCGACGAGCTGACCGAGCCACGCCTGGCCGCCATCGAGCAGGCCGGGCTGGACAAGCTGCCAACCCTGGCCATCGGCCAGAACGTTGGGCCCTGGCTACGCAACACCCTGGCGGTGGACAAGAACAACGCCCGCGACGAAGCGCTGATGGACATCTATCGGGTCATGCGCCCGGGTGAGCCGCCGACGCCCGAGACTGCCGAGGCGCTGTTCCGCGGCCTGTTCTTCGACGCCGAGCGCTATGACCTGTCCACGGTCGGCCGCGTGAAGATGAACATGCGGCTGGGCTTCACGCTGGATGACGTGCCGGACCACATCCGCACCCTGCGCAAGCAGGACATCATCGCGACCGTCCGCACCCTGCTGGAGCTGAAGGACGGCAAGGGCCAGATCGACGACATCGACAACCTCGGCAACCGCCGGGTGCGCTCGGTCGGCGAGCTAATGGAGAACCAGTACCGCGTCGGCCTGCTCCGCATGGAGCGGGCGATCAAGGAGCGCATGGGGTCGGTTGATATCGACACCGTCATGCCGCACGACCTGATCAACGCGAAGCCGGCGGCTGCCGCCGTGCGCGAGTTCTTTGGCTCGTCGCAGCTCAGCCAGTTCATGGACCAAACCAACCCGCTGTCCGAAGTGACGCACAAGCGCCGCCTGTCGGCGCTTGGCCCGGGCGGTCTGACCCGCGAGCGCGCCGGCTTCGAGGTGCGCGACGTGCACCCGACGCATTACGGCCGCATCTGCCCGATCGAGACGCCGGAAGGCCCAAACATCGGCCTGATCAACAGCCTGGCTACCTTTGCCAAGGTGAACAAGTACGGCTTCATCGAGACACCGTACCGCCTGGTGCAGGACGGCAAGATCACCGGCCAGCCGCGCTACCTCTCCGCTATGGAAGAGGAGAAGCTCGTTGTCGCCCAGGCCGATGCCGAGGTGGATAACGACACGGGCGAGTTCCGCTCCGACCTCGTTTCCGTCCGCCAGGGCGGCGATTTCCGGCTGGTGAAGCCGGAAGAGGTGACGGCGATCGACGTGTCACCCAAGCAGCTGGTGTCTGTCGCCGCGGCGCTGATCCCGTTCCTGGAGAACGACGACGCCAACCGTGCGCTGATGGGCTCCAACATGATGCGGCAGGCCGTGCCGCTGGTGCGCTCCGATGCTCCGCTGGTGGGCACGGGCATGGAGGCCGCGGTGGCCCGCGATTCCGGGGCGACCATTGTGGCGCGGCGTGGCGGCGTGGTGGACAGCATCGACGGTGCCCGCATCGTGGTGCGGGCGACCAACGAGGAGGACGGCACCACACGCGGCGTCGACATCTATCGCCTGCGTAAGTTCCAGCGCTCCAACCAGTCGACCTGCATCAACCAGCGCCCGCTGGTGAAGGTGGGCGACCAGGTGGCGGGCGGCGACATCATCGCCGACGGCCCGTCCACCGAGCTGGGCGAGCTGGCGCTGGGCCGCAACGTGCTCGTCGCCTTCATGCCCTGGAATGGCTACAACTTCGAGGACTCCATCCTCATCAGCGAGCGCATCGCCAAGGATGACGTCTTCACCTCGATCCACATCGAGGAGTTCGAGGTCATGGCCCGCGACACCAAGCTGGGCCAGGAGGAGATCACCCGCGACATCCCGAATGTCGGCGAGGAAGCGCTGCGCAACCTCGACGAGGCCGGCATCGTCTATGTCGGCGCCGAGGTGAATCCGGGCGACATCCTGGTGGGCAAGGTGACGCCAAAGGGCGAGAGCCCGATGACGCCGGAGGAGAAGCTGCTTCGCGCCATCTTCGGCGAGAAGGCCTCCGACGTGCGCGACACCTCGCTGCGCCTGCCGCCCGGCACCACCGGCACCATCGTGGATGTGCGCGTGTTCAACCGCCGCGGCGTCGACAAGGACGAGCGCGCCATGGCGATCGACCGCGCCGAGATCGAGCGCCTGGCCAAGGACCGCGACGACGAGAAGGCCATCCAGGAGCGCAGCTTCCATTCCCGCCTGCGGGAGAAGCTGCTGAACCAGAAGGCCGGCGCGGGCTTCAAGGGCGTGAAGTCCGGCACCGTCATCGATGACGAGGTGCTGGACCAGTTCGCCCGCGCCACCTGGCGCCAGATCGGCGTCCAGGACGACGCCGTCATGGTCGAGATCGAAGCGCTGAAGCGCGAGTTCGACGCCGCCGTCGACAAGCTGCAGAAGCGTTTCGAGAGCAAGGTCGAGAAGCTGCAGCGCGGTGACGAGCTGCCGCCCGGCGTGATGAAGATGGTCAAGGTCTTCATCGCGGTGAAGCGGAAGCTGCAGCCGGGCGACAAGATGGCCGGCCGCCACGGCAACAAGGGCGTGGTATCCCGCGTCGTGCCCGTCGAGGACATGCCGTTCCTGGAGGACGGCACCTCGGTCGATCTGGTGCTGAACCCGCTGGGCGTGCCGTCGCGCATGAATGTCGGGCAGATCCTGGAAACCCATCTAGGCTGGGCCTGCGCCAATATCGGCAAGTCGATCGGTGAGCTGGTGGAGGATTACCGGCGCGCCGGAGCCGCCCGCGAGGCGCTTCTGGAGAAACTCCGCGATGTCTACGGCGAGGAGATCTTCGGCCGCGACATCGAGGACATGACCGAGGAGCAGCTGATCGAGCTGGGTGACAACCTGCGCAAGGGCGTGCCCATCGCCACACCCGTCTTCGACGGCGCGCGGATGTCGGATATCGAGGGGATGCTGGACAAGGCCGGGCTCGACACCTCGGGCCAGTCCACCTTGATCGATGGCCGCTCTGGCGAGCCCTTCGAGCGCAAGGTCACGGTCGGCTACATCTACATGCTGAAGCTGCATCACCTGGTGGACGACAAGATCCACGCACGCTCCATCGGTCCCTACTCGCTCGTCACCCAGCAGCCGCTGGGCGGCAAGGCGCAGTTCGGTGGCCAGCGCTTCGGCGAGATGGAGGTCTGGGCGCTGGAGGCCTACGGCGCCGCCTATACGCTGCAGGAGATGCTGACGGTGAAGTCGGACGACGTGTCGGGCCGCACCAAGGTGTATGAGGCGATCGTCCGCGATCAGGACAATTTCGAGGCAGGCATTCCGGAATCCTTCAACGTTCTGGTGAAGGAGCTGAAGTCGCTGGGCCTCAATGTCGATCTGGAGAACCGCCCGTCTTGATCAGCCTGCATCCGATCAAGCCACGCGGAATCAACCTTTTGCTCAGCCGCGCCGGGACGTCCCCGGCGCGGCGGCCTCACCTTGAGAGGACGGGCGCATGAACGAACTGATGAAGATCCTCGGCCAGACCGGCCAGGCGATGACGTTTGATCAGATCAAGATCACCATCGCCTCGCCCGAGCAGATCCGCTCGTGGTCCTATGGCGAGATCAAGAAGCCCGAGACGATCAACTACCGGACGTTCAAGCCGGAGCGGGACGGGCTGTTCTGCGCGCGCATCTTCGGTCCGATCAAGGACTACGAGTGCCTGTGCGGCAAGTACAAGCGGATGAAGTTCCGCGGCATCATCTGCGAGAAGTGCGGCGTCGAGGTCACGCTGGCCAAAGTGCGCCGCGAGCGCATGGGCCATATCGAGCTGGCCTCGCCGGTCGCGCATATCTGGTTCATGAAGTCCCTGCCTTCGCGCGTCGGCCTGATGGTCGACATGTCGCTGAAGGACCTGGAGAAGGTCCTGTACTTCGAATCCTACGTGGTTCTGGAGCCGGGGCTGACCGACCTCAAGTTGCACCAGCTGCTGACCGAGGAGCAGTTCGCCTCCAAGCAGGACGAGTTCGGCGAGGATTCCTTCTCCGTCGGCATCGGCGCCGAGGCGGTGAAGCAGATGCTGGCCGGCATCGACCTTGACCGTGAGAGCACCGAGCTGCGCGGCGAGCTGAAGGAGACCACCTCCGAGGCCAAGCGCAAGAAGCTGGTCAAGCGGCTCAAGATGATCGAGAGCTTCGCCGAGGGCGGCGCCCGCCCCGAGTGGATGATCCTCGACGTCGTGCCGGTGATCCCGCCTGAGCTGCGCCCGCTGGTGCCGCTGGACGGAGGCCGCTTCGCGACCTCGGACCTGAATGACCTGTATCGCCGCGTCATCAACCGCAACAACCGCCTGAAGCGGCTGATCGAGCTGCGGGCGCCAGACATCATCGTGCGCAACGAGAAGCGCATGCTGCAGGAGTCGGTGGACGCGCTGTTCGACAACGGCCGCCGCGGCCGCGCCATCACGGGTGCCAATAAGCGCCCGCTGAAGTCGCTGTCCGACATGCTGAAGGGCAAGCAGGGCCGGTTCCGCCAGAACCTGCTCGGCAAGCGCGTCGACTATTCGGGCCGCTCGGTGATCGTCGTGGGTCCCGAGATGAAGCTGCACCAGTGCGGCCTGCCGAAGAAGATGGCGCTGGAGCTGTTCAAGCCCTTCATCTACTCGAAGCTCGAGAAGTACGGCCACGCCACCACCATCAAGGCCGCCAAGCGGATGGTGGAGAAGGAGCGTCCCGAGGTCTGGGACATCCTGGAAGAGGTGATCCGCGAGCATCCGGTGATGCTGAACCGCGCGCCGACGCTGCACCGCCTGGGCATCCAGGCCTTCGAGCCGGTGCTGGTCGAAGGCAAGGCGATCCAGCTGCACCCGCTGGTCTGCACCGCCTTCAACGCGGATTTCGACGGCGACCAAATGGCCGTGCACGTTCCGCTGAGCCTTGAGGCCCAGCTGGAAGCGCGCGTGCTGATGATGTCCACCAACAACATCCTCAGCCCCGCCAACGGCAAGCCGATCATCGTGCCGTCGCAGGACATCGTGCTCGGCCTCTACTACCTCTCGCTGGAGACGCCCGAGTTCCGGGTGGCCCAGAAGGAGCTGGACGAGGTTCGTGTGGCGATTGCCGGTACGGCAGGCAAGTCGGCGGAGCAGCTGAGCGAGGCGGAGAAGTCTGCGCTGATGCACCGCCCGCATGTGTTCGGTGATCTGGGCGAGGTGGAGCAGGCATTGTCCGCCGGCTCGATCACGCTGCACACCGCCGTCATGGCACGGGTGCCCGCGCCGACCGAGGAGAATGCCAGCCGCCGCGAGACGGTGCTGACCACGGCTGGGCGCATGATGATGGGTGCTCTGCTGCCCAGGGATCCGCGGACGCCCTACAGCCTGGTCAATCGCCAGCTGACGAAGAAGTCGATCTCGGACGTGATGGACGCGGTGTACCGCCATTGCGGCCAGAAGGAGTCGGTGATCTTCGCCGACCGGCTGATGGCGCTGGGCTTCCGCCAGGCGGCCAAGGCCGGGATTTCCTTCGGCAAGGACGACATGATGATCCCGGCCGAGAAGGAAGGGCTCATCGCGCGCACCAAGGCCGAGGTGAAGGAGTTCGAGCAGCAGTACCTGGACGGTCTGATCACGGCCGGCGAGCGCTACAACAAGGTGGTTGACGCCTGGTCGCGCTGCACGGACGAGGTCGCTGGCGCGATGATGAAGGAGATCTCTCGCCAGGAGGTAGGCCGCGTCACCAACAGCGTGTGGATGATGTCGCATTCCGGTGCGCGCGGCTCGCCGGCGCAGATGCGTCAGCTCGCCGGCATGCGCGGCCTGATGGCCAAGCCCTCGGGCGAGATCATCGAGCAGCCGATCATCGCGAACTTCAAGGAAGGCCTGTCCGTCCTGGAGTACTTCAACTCGACCCACGGCGCCCGCAAGGGCCTCGCGGACACCGCGCTGAAGACCGCGAACTCCGGCTACCTGACCCGCCGCCTGGTGGACGTGGCGCAGGACTGCATCATCGTCGAGAATGATTGCGGCACCGAGCGCGGCATCACCGTGCGCGCCGTGATGGATGGCGGCGAGACGGTGTCCTCGTTGTCCGAGCGGATCCTGGGCCGCACGGTGCAGCGCGACATCACCCATCCGGACACGGGCGAGGTGATGTTCCCGCGCAACACGCTGGTGGACGAGCCGGCGGCCGAGGCGATCGAGAAGTCGGGCGTGGAAGAGGTCTACATCCGCTCCGTGCTGACCTGCGACGCGCGTTCTGGCGTATGTGGCCACTGCTACGGCCGCGACCTGGCCCGCGGTACGCCGGTGAATATCGGTGAGGCTGTCGGCGTTATCGCCGCCCAGTCGATCGGTGAGCCGGGCACGCAGCTGACCATGCGCACCTTCCACATCGGTGGTGCGGCAACACGCGGTGCCGAGCAGTCGGCGGTGGAGGCCACCGGTGAAGGCACGGTGGCCGTGCTGAACCGCAACGTGGTCGCCAACTCGGCAGGCGTGCCGATCGTGATGTCGCGTAACTGCGAGATCGTGCTGTCGGACTCCAATGGACGCGAACGTGCCCGCTACCGCGTGCCTTATGGCGCACGGCTGCTGGTGCTGGAGGATGGGCTGGAGGTCACCCGCGGTCAGAAGCTGGCCGAGTGGGACCCGTTCACCCTGCCGATCATCACCGAGCGCTCCGGCTCCATCGAGTATGCCGACCTGATCGAGGGCATCACCCTGGTCGAGCGGCAGGATGAGGTGACCGGCCTCTCGTCGAAGGTGGTGGTGGACTACAAGCAGGCGGCCAAGGGTGCCGATCTGCGTCCGCGCATCATCCTGAAGGACGAGAAGGGTAACATCGTCAAGCTGCCCAACGGCGCCGAGGCCCGCTACTTCCTTTCGCCCGACACCATTCTGTCGGCGGAGAACGGGGCAGCGGTGCAGGCCGGCGACGTGATCGCCCGTATGCCCCGCGAATCCTCCAAGACCCGCGACATCACCGGCGGTCTGCCGCGCGTGGCTGAGCTGTTCGAGGCGCGTCGTCCGAAGGACCACGCCATCATCAGCGAGATCGACGGACGCGTGGAGTTCGGCAAGGACTACAAGGCCAAGCGCCGCGTGCTGGTGGTGCCGGAGCAGGTGGGCGACGAGCCGCCTGTGCCGCGCGAGTACCTGGTGCCCAAGGGCAAGCACGTCTCGGTGCAGGAAGGCGACTACGTGAAGGCCGGCGACCCGCTCGTCGATGGTCCTCGCGTGCCGCATGACATCCTGCGGGTTCTGGGCGTCGAGGCGCTGGCGAACTACCTGGTGAATGAGATCCAGGACGTCTATCGACTGCAGGGCGTGAAGATCAACGACAAGCATATCGAAGTGATCGTCCGCCAGATGCTGCAGAAGGTGGAGATCCTGGAGCCCGGCGACACCACCTTCCTGGTGGGTGAGACGGTGGAGCGCATCGAGTACGAGATCGAGAACGAGAAGCGGATCGGCGCCAAGGAACGTCCCGCGCGGGCGGAGCCGGTGCTGCAAGGCATCACCAAGGCCTCGCTGCAGACCACCTCGTTCATCTCCGCCGCCTCCTTCCAGGAGACGACCCGCGTGCTGACCGAGGCGGCTGTTGCCGGCAAGGTCGACTACCTGGCAGGGCTGAAGGAGAACGTCATCGTCGGGCGGCTGATCCCGGCGGGTACGGGCTCCGTCATGAACCGCCTCCGCGCTCTTGCTGCCCAGCGCGACGGCCAGCGCCTGCCGCAGGGCGGCGCGCAGGGCGGGCAGGACACCCTGCCCAAGCCGGGTCAGCAAGCGGCGGAGTAAGTCCATCCGGCCGCGGAGCGAAAGCTTCGCGGCCAAGAAAGCGGGTTTGCCGGCGCGCTCTGCGCTGGCTGCATGGAAGCCGGGCCTCCAAGGGGCCCGGATTCATTCGTTCCGAGGGTGCGGCGCGCTTGACTCATGGGGGGTCGGTGCGTAGTTTCCGCCCCCTCGACGGGGTTAGTGCCTAGATGCGCTGACCTGCGGAGTTCTGGACGACAGGTTCTGAGCAACCGGCGCCGCCCATCTATCGGGCTGAGGCCGGAGGCAGGAATAGCCCGACGGGGTGGTGCGCAAGCGCCGCTCAATCGGGTGCTCTTGTTTGGCAAGGGGCCTGGGCGTCAGTAGAAGGCACAAGGGGCGTCATGCCGACGATCAACCAGCTCATCGCCAGCGGGCGTGAGCCCAAGCCGGTCCGGAACAAGGTTCCGGCCTTGCAGAACTGCCCGCAGAAGCGTGGCGTCTGCACCCGCGTCTACACGACCACGCCGAAGAAGCCGAACTCGGCTCTTCGTAAGGTCGCGAAGGTGCGTCTCGTGAACGGCCACGAGGTGGTGAGCTACATTCCCGGTGAAGGCCACAACCTCCAGGAGCACTCCGTGGTGCTGATCCGTGGCGGTCGCGTGAAGGATCTTCCGGGCGTTCGCTACCACATCCTGCGCGGCGTGCTGGACACGCAGGGCATCGCCAAGCGGCGCAAGCGCCGTTCGCTCTACGGCGCGAAGCGGCCGAAGTAAGGAAGAGAAGCGATGTCGCGTCGCCACAGCGCCGAGAAGCGCGAAGTTCTCCCCGATCCGAAGTTCGGTGACCTCGTCCTCAGCCGTTTCATGAACGTGCTGATGTATGATGGCAAGAAGAGCACCGCCGAGCGGATCGTCTATGCTGCCATGGACACGCTGAAGAAGCGCGGTGGGGCCAATGCCGACCCGCTTCGCCTGTTCCATGAAGCCATGGACAACGTGAAGCCGGCCGTCGAGGTCCGCTCCCGCCGCGTCGGCGGTGCCACCTACCAGGTGCCCGTCGAGGTCCGTCCGGAGCGCCGCCAGGCCCTGGCCATCCGCTGGCTGATCGAATCCGCGCGCAAGCGGGGCGAGCACACCATGGAAGAGCGCCTGTCCTCCGAGTTGATGGACGCGGCGAACAACCGTGGCACCGCCGTCAAGAAGCGCGAAGACACGCACCGGATGGCCGAAGCCAACAAGGCCTTCAGCCACTACCGCTGGTAACAGACCCGATCGGGATTAAAGACAATGGCGAAAGCTAAGTTTGAGCGGAACAAGCCGCACTGCAACATTGGCACGATCGGGCATGTGGACCATGGCAAGACGTCGCTGACGGCGGCGATCACCAAGGT
>NZ_JBHRTN010000014.1:0-62028 GCF_042646265.1 Teichococcus globiformis | reverse complement strand
CGTGGCGACGAGTCTTTTCCCCTCAAGACTCGTCGCCACGCCGACATCCTTGCCAGACCAGTTACGCAGGCCCGTTGCCTAACACACCGCAGGTTATCCACAGCCTGGACTCGTCGCGACGCCGACACGGCCTATCAGGCTCGTCCTGACGCCGACATATCATCGTCGCGACGCCGACGCAGACTCGTCGTCAAGCCGACAAAGACTCGGCACCACACCGACGCAGACTCGTCGCCACGCCGACAAATTATGGATCTACAGCTTTGTTTCTTAAGCAGAAAACCAGGGGCATAACTGTATAACTTTATGACTTGGTAACTGATTCAACAGATCAATAAGGTGAAGCCTGGTTTGCCGGTGCTGAAACATGGATGCCTGAAAACAGCTGCTCGGAACAATGTCGGTGAAATGACGACAAGGCTTCTGAGTAACAACAAAAATATCAATCCCAGGTAGATAGTCCATCAGCCGAGACAGCAGAGAAAAGCCAAGCTTCGCTTCCATCATGAAGAGCTCGTCGTAACGCCGACATCTTTTAAGGAAGGCCAATTGGCTATCACGTTTCCGCGATTATTGTTGCCAAAGCGGTACCTGCCGGAACGCTGCCTTAACGCCCAAAGAATGCGAAAAACGTTGAAAGACACAGGGCCAGCCTGTATGAATGAAGTAAGGTCGGATCGACTGCTGAACCGCTTCCTTGGGAGAATCCCAGATGCCCCTTCTTCACTTGGCTGGCCCAGCCTTGTTGCTGGCAAGTAGCAGCTTATTCCTGAGCCCATTTTCTCCTTTGGCGGAGAACGGCTTTTTCATTGGCCTTCTTTTGCTCATGTTGGGCATGGGAGTCGTGGTTCTGAACCACCGTGCAAGGAAACTGCCAAAGCTGGCTCTTCTTCTGCCGCGGCAACGTCATGGAAGCGGCCCTGCCAAAAGGCTGAAAATCCGCATACGTTGCGCCCGCTAAGAAAAGCGGCGAACAAGCGGCCGAAAGGTCGAAACCTGGCCTGATTCCAGAACGGAAGGATAAAAGATGAGCGATCCCCTGAGCAGCCGCGAGATCTGGGTGGTCTGGGGCGGGATCTTCCGCGACACAAGCTTCACGGAACTGGAAGCCGGAACCGAAGAACTGCACGGGCCCTTCAGCAACATGCAGGATGCGGAGAAAGTGTGGCTTGAGCGTATGCGGCGGATGGTAGACATCGCGTCACACCGGCTCTTTGTGCTGCGCGCCATGTCTGCGCCCAGATCATGAATGTCAGAGGCCCATGGCGGAAATCAATCCAGGCTGCGAAGCCAATTGGCGTCCGCTTCGGGCCTGCCTGGCTGTTCAACCGCGACACCTTCCATTCGCGCCGCGAACAGGCCTTGGAAACGACCTTGAATAACCTGGCGCAGCGTTTGGCCGAGGCTGAGATCGCTTTAATACAGGAACAGAGCCGGCGCCGGCTTTGCGCCCTTCGGGCTGAACAAGCAGAGAAAGATCTGCAACGCTTACAAGGTCTACTACATCACGGTCAAAAATTCGTCTGACGATTAGCGAAAAACGCTGGCGAATCGCTCTGCTCGTTCCGTTCCCGCCCATGCGGGACGATAAGATGATTGATTACAGCTCGCTCCACAGACTGGCGAAGCAACCTCGCTTCGGGGCCAGAGCACCGCCAGTCCTGTGATGCCCAAAGCCAGCACCAACACGAATAGAGACATAGTCCGAAGAGACATCGGGTTGTCCTTACCAGAAGGTCGAAAAACCTTTGGGTGGAGGTGAAGAAGCTCATTCCTATTTAACAGATCATAAGCATTTTCAGAGAAAAGTCTCCATTTTGAGGCATCTGACGCCTGTCCTTCCGGCGAAAAGGCGGTAGATTTCCGGTGAGCAGAACGGAATGTGTCTTCTCCCATGTCCCGACTCATCCTTTGGCAGAATGGCCCGGCCCCACTTCCTGGCTCGTACGATTTGGTATGGGTGCCAGCATGACGGCACAGCTGCTCGTGCCCCGGTTTGTGGCGCCGCATTTCATTGAGATTGACGGCAGCACTGACCTGCCTGGCCCGGTTCGGCGCGCCTGCGCCTTCACCACGGCCGCTCCGGGCTGGCCGCGCGACAAGAATGGTGCCACGCACCGGCACGAATGCCGGCTAAGCTCGGCAAGCGGTCGCTGGCAGGACGGCGGGGCAGTCCACTGGCATACAGAAACGCAAGATCTGGCGACCGGCCATCGCAGCACAGCCACGGGCGAAGCGACCGCACTGACCCAGGCGATCGCAGCCGCGCTTGCCGCCGCGCATGCACCACCCGGTGGAGCTGAAGCAGCGACGGACCGGGTGTTGTGTCTTGCGCCTGACTTCGTTGCCATGCAGCGGGAGCCGGGCCTGCCACCTGTCTGGTGCTGCGCGCATCTGACTGCGTTGGGAACAGTTCCCCTGGATCGCCCTTGGACGCACCTGCAGACCGCCTTTATTCGCGCTTGGCCAGGAGGACGGGGTCAAGCGTTTCGCGGCGAAATGGAAACTTTGCCCTTCTCCGCTCTGGCCATGGCCGGGAACAGCCAAGCCGACAGGGTACGCGACGTGGTGTATTGGGCAGCGGACAGCCTCCCCGAGGCGGTTGAACGCTTTCGCGCCCTGGTCTTCGCTCCTCGCGGAGCCATGCACCGCTGAGCATCCTGTCAACGTCAACGGTACTTGTTGACGTTGACGGATCTCCTCTCAATGATCCATGCCTGAACTGGTGTCAGAACGCCATGAGGGTATTGGAATGGACGGAGCCGGGTTGCGTGCCTTGCGCCAGCAGTTGCGCTTGAGCCAGTCTGAGTTGAAGGATGCACTGAATCGCGGCCTTGACCGCTCCTACGACAAGCCACGGGTTTCCCGCTGGGAGAACGGGCGCGAGCCTATTCCCGAGGAAGTGATCCGGGCTGTGCAGGGCATGGCGGAGGACCGCCCACGCCATGCCCGCATCATCGTTCTGGCCAACCAGAAGGGCGGCGTTGGCAAGACCACATCGGCGCTCAACCTTGCCTGTGGCTTGGCACGACGCGGCGCCCGCGTTCTGCTGGCCGACCTGGACCCGCAGGCCACAGCCTCCGTCGCCATGATGGCTGTGGGCAGTGTGGAGGCTTATCGCCAGGGCCGTACCATGGCGCATGTCATCCTCCGCGACCTTCCGCTGGAGCAGGCGATCTTTACCCAGGACGATCCATTGCTGAATGGCCAGGCGGGGTTCGATCTGGTGCCGAGCCACATCGATCTGGCCGAAACCGATGGGCGGCGCGAGCCTGGCTTCGATGTGGCGCTGCGTGAGGCGCTGGAAGCCGTCCGTGATCGCTACGACGTCATCATTGTGGATGCTCCGCCCAATCTCGGCGTGCTGACCGTGATGGGTTTGACCGCCGCCGATGCCGTGCTGATCCCTGTCCGCACAGAGCCTTACGACAGCATGGGCGTGGGCCTGATCCTGTCCACCATCGGCAAGGTGCAACGCCGCCTGAACCCTGCGCTGCGCGTGGCGGGAATTCTGCCTACCCAATTTGGCGCGCGGAAATCCGTGGATCGGGAAGTGCTCAGCCAGCTCATCGTGGCCATGGGCGAGCGGGCGCCCGTGCTGGAGGCCGTGCCTTCCAGCGCCGTCTTCGGCCATGCCGCCCGCAATGGCCGCATCGCACTGGAAGCTTCTCCCACAGCTTCGGCAGTTGCGGTTTACGGCAGGCTGGCAACAGCTTTGCTGGCCGGGGGCGACCTGCCTCGTGCGGATCTTCCCTCCCCGGCGTTGGAGCCTGAACATGGTCGGTAATCGGAAAGCCGCCTCACCTGTACTGGGTGCCGCCATGTCGGCGATCGGCAGCGCATCCGAGGCTCTGGTGCCGAGCGACAGCCGCTTCCGGCACTCCATCGAAGTGAAACTGTCCGACGTCCGACCGGATCCGGAACAGCCGAGACGACATTTCGACCCAGCTGAGATCCAGGCCTTGGCCACCACCATGCAGGCAGAGGGTCAGCTGCAGCCGGTGCTGCTGCGGCGCGACCCCGTGCAGCGAGGGCAATGGATCTTGGTGGCCGGTGAGCGACGCTGGCGCGCAGCGCAGCTGAATGGCTGGCCCAGCCTTCTGGCCATTGAGCACGCCGGGGATGCCGAGATCGCGGCGCTGCTGGAAAACCTGCAACGTGTGGATCTTACGCCGGTAGAAGCGGCACAAGGGATCCGCCGGCTGTTGTCGAGCAAAGGGATCAGCCAGGCGAGAGCCGCAACGCTGCTCGGCAGCAGCCCGGCGGAAATTAGTGCCACATTGCGGCTGCTGACTTTGCCGGAAGAATTCCTGGAACGTGCCGGCCATCTGCCGCGCAACCTCCTGGTCGAGTTGGCCCGGTTAGAAGATGGGGCTATACGCCAGCGCCTGTTGCATCAGGCGCTGGCCGGAACGCTGACCATCCGCGCCATCCGCGCTGCGCAGGCAGGAGCCGTTCGACCGGAACCCTCCTCTTCTTCAGAACCGCTTGCTGCCTTGGAACGGGCTATTGCCCGACTTGAACGGCAGCACCACGTCGGCAGGCGACGGCCTGAGGAAGAGCGCGCCGCTCTGCGTGCCTTGCGCCAGAGGATTGATGCGTTGCTGAAGTTCTGACGTCAGAACCCGCGTGGAGCATCCGCTATGGCGGGGATCTCTGCCGAGCCCGGGGAGGCGGCCTGCTGCAGCATGGTTTCCAGCTGTGTCAGCAGGCCCGCCTGGACCACGGCTGCACCATCCTGTCGATGCGTCGACATGCTGATCAGGGCTTGCAGTCTCACTGCGTGGCGCTCCACCGCCTGCGTCCCGTCCCGCAGTCGATCGGCTGTTTCAGTGAGATAGCGGGCTGCATCGCCGAGCGAGGCCTCGCGATACGCTGCATGCTCGATCTGCGCGGCCCAGCCATGCGACATGGCTTGCAGGGTCGAAAGCTCGTCTTGCAGCATGTTATTGCCCTGTTGTGTCGTGCTGAGTTGCCCAACACGGTGCAGCAACTCGTCGAGTCGCTGCGACAATGCCGCCTCAATCCGGGCCTGCGTGGCAGCCATGGCTTCATGATCGAGAGCAAGGCTGGCACGGATCTCCTCCAGCAGGGAGGCCGAAGGCTGTGGTTGCGGCTGCACTGCATCATGCTCCAGCAGCCACCGGCATCGCTGCTCAACATTTCGGGTCAGTCCGGCAAGTTGCGCGCCCGCAGTGACGCTACGGCTCACAGCCGCAGCCGCCTCATGCATCTGCCCCTGCTGACTTTCCAGCAGCGCCTGAAGGCGGATCAGCGGATCCTCCGACAGGCTGTCGACAGGATCGGCTTCCAGGAGATAGCGCATTTGCTGCGCGGCGGAGAAGAGCGCCAGCAAGGATGCACATCCCAGCAAGAATGCAGCCGCCCAGGGTGCCTGCGCGGCCGGCAGCAGCAAGGCTGCAGGACTGGCCGCGACAAGGAACAGGGCAGCTTTCCAGCGCCAGTCCAGACAAGCGGCAAGTTCCGCGCTTGTTGGGGAGAAGGTCACCGGACGGGGACGCAGATCGGGGGGCATCTCGCTCAGCCTTCTGGCAATCGGATCGTGGATGAAGTCTACAGTCAGGGGATGAAGGTTTCGCAAAAGCCCTTTTTAAATCCGATAATCCCCCCTTACCGTATTAAAATGCCGAGTTGCCTCGGAGCGATCTGGCGGTTGCAAGTACCATGCATTGCAACCGACCTGCGGGAGACGGTAGCTTCTGCGCCGCTCAAGACGGACCTTTGGCGATGCGCCTTCCTTTCTCCGCGCCGCCTGGCATCAATCGATGACCAGCCAGAAGCAAGGCGGCTTCACCATGGTGGAGCAAGGTCATGGAAGGCGGTTCCTGGTCCGCCCGGCCAGGGCGCCGGCAGCCTTTCTGATGGCGGCGGTTCTGCTGTCCGGCTTGTTCGGGTTGCCCGCCATCGCCGTTCTGCTGGTACCCCGGCGCTGGGAGCCGATATCCCTGATCGCAGCCTTTTGCGGAGCGGTTGTCGCGGTTGCCGCCCTGATGGTGCTGCGTCAGGCAGTGAGGCAGCGTCACGCAATCGAAATAACGACCGACGCAGCCGGGCTGCGCTGGCCAGGCGGAGAAATGCGGTGGGCGATGATGACGAACATCGCATTGCGAGGTCCCGAACCGTTGCAGACGCAGGCAAAGGGCATTTACACCCTGGCCGCGAACATTGCCGCCCAGCGGATGGCGCTGCAAACCCGGCTGGTGCTGGAGCAACGGGATGGCCAACCCGGGTTTGTGCTGCCCATTCCTCTTGGAGGAGGGGTGGCCGAGGCCTTGCGCCTCGCCTTGTTGCGGCAGCGGCCGCCGCAACAAGGCGGGAGTTCTGACATCAGAACATCCGGCCCTCAATAGGGCAGGACACGGTCCAGGATTTGCTGGCCCCAGCGCGGGCGCTGTAGATCGCTCGATACCCCGCGGCCGCCATAGGCGATTCGTGCCTCGGCGATCTTCTCGGATGCGATGCGGTTGTTGGGGCGGATATCCTCGGGCCGCACCAAGCCGCGCAGTTGCAACTCCCGCAGCTCATTGTTCACCCTGATCTCCTGCGAGCCGGCGATCTCCAGATTGCCGCTCGGCAGCACCCGCACCACGGTGGCCGCAACCTGCAGGCGGATCTTCTCCGTGCGACGGATCCGACCTGTGCCATTGCTGGTGCTGCTGCCGCCGAGTTCGAGCGCCGGATCGAGGCTGCCGCCAAACGCCTTGCCCAGCGCGCCTTGCAATCCGAAAAGAAACGGCACCTTGAAATCCTGCTCCGCCTCGCGTCCCAACTCGGTGCGGTTGTCGAACTGGGCGCTGTCATCGATTTCGATTTCAACCGTCAGCAGGTCGCCCACGGTACGGGCGCGTTGGTCACGGAAAAAGGTCCGGCTGCCGGGACGCCAGAGCGAGCCGGGGGCCGCATTGCCGATCACCGGGCGGGGCTGCAGGGCGATGGCAAGCGGATTGTCCGCCTGGCTGCCGGGTGGAATGCCGTCGATCTCACCGGGAGCCGAAATCGGCGGTGGGCGCTGGATGTGGCCCAGCGTGTCGCACCCTGCAAGGCCAGCGAGCAGGAGAAGGGGAAGAAGACGGCCCTGCATGATCAGCCTCCCACCTCGGCGGTGCCATCACCCACCACCCGTGCACGGATGGTACGGCTGCTCGACGGGTTGTGGATGCGCACTTCCTCGCCCAGGCTGCCATTCTCCACCGCTCGCCCCTCCATCTCCAGCGTGGCACCGGCATGTTTCCACAGCACCCGCACCGTCTGGCTGGCGCGGATTGCCAGAGGCGGCCCGATGTCGCGTTCCATGATCGGCATCTCGGCGCGGATGCGGCGTCGCACCTCCTGGCCAGCGATGTTCTCCGCCGCATCGGCATAGCCGCGCCGGTTGTAGCGTGGCTCGGCGGCGACCACGTCCTGTGGTCGCAGCCGGTCGCCGGGTTCGAGGTCGATGGCCGCGTGCCACACCTCGCGCACTTCGCCGCGCGCCAGTGCGGGCGTCGCGAACGCCAACAGCAGCAGCGCCGCGGCGAGAGGAGCTTCAGGACGCATCAACCTCTCCTTCAGCGCACGTTGTTGGCGGTCTGCAGCATCTGGTCGGTGGCCTCGATGACCTTGGAGTTCATTTCGTAGGCGCGCTGGGCCGCGATCAGCTGCGTAATCTCCTGCACGACGTTCACGTTGGACGCCTCCAGGTAGCCCTGGCGCAGCTTGGCAAAGCCGGGATCCGAGGGCAGCCCGCCATTCGGCTGGCCGGAAGCCTCGCTTTCCAGGAACTTGTTGCCGCCGATCGCCTCCAGCCCCGCCTCGTTGGCGAACATGAACAGGTTCAGCCGGCCGGCATTCTGCTGCGCGCCATTGGCCTCGGTGACGATCACCTCGCCGGCCTGGTTGACGGTGACGTCCTTGGCGTCGACGGGAATGTTGATCGCGGGCTCGATCGGATAGCCTTCGCTGGTCACCAGCTGGCCTTCATTCGACAGCTTGAAGCTGCCATCCCGGGTATAGGCCACGGTGCCATCGGGCAGCGTCACGCCAAAATAGCCGCGGCCTTCCAGCGCCAGGTCGTAGCGGTTGCCGGTGTCGGTCAGCGAGCCCTGCAGGGTGATGCGGTTCACCGCCGAGTTGCGCACGCCCAGGCCCACCTGCGTGCCCACCGGCAGCAGCGTGCCAGCCTCGGAGGAGGCCGATCCCACGCGCTCGGTGGATTGGTAGATCAGGTCCTGGAACTCGGCCTTGCGCCGGGTGAAGGCGGTGGTCGAGACGTTGGCGATGTTGTTGGCAATGACCTCGACGTTGGTCTGCTGGGCCTGCATGCCGGTGGCCGCGATGCTCATGGCGCGCATGGGGGCGTCCTTTCTGGATCGGGGAGGAAGGGGGTCAGTTCGGGCGGCTCAGCGCCTCGATCATCTTGCGGGTGCGGCTGTCATCCTCGCTGATGATGCGTTGCAAGTTCTCATAGGCGCGCTGCACCGTGGTCATGTTGGCAAGCTCCAGCACCGGCTGCACCGTGGAGGCTTCCAACGATCCCTGCACGATGCGGATGCCAGAGGTATTGGGGGGTATCGGCTGCGCGTCGGCCTGGGGGATCTCCAGAAGGCCGTCGCCGCCCTTGCGGATGGCGCGCATGTCGCCGCCGCGAAACAGGCCGATGCGACCGACCTGTTCGGGCAGGTTGTTGACCGTCGCGATCAGCGTGCCGTCGGCACGGATCTCCAGGCGCTGGATATTCTCAGGCATGGCGATGGGTGCGCCGCCCTCATCCAGCACAGCCCGTCCCCCGGGATCCACCAGCCGGTTCTGCGCGTCGATGCGCAGCCGCCCGTCACGGGAGTAAGCCCGGCCGCCGCCGGCGCGCTCGATCCCCAGGAAGGCTTCGCCGTCAATAGCGATGTCGAGCGGGTTGCCGGTCGCGGCCAGGGAACCCTGCCGGGTGTCGAGATAGGTCGCACGGTCCTGCACAAAGGCGATCTCGCGCCCCGGCACGGCCAGTCGGCTGACATGACTCTGGAACAGGGTACGGTCCCCGCGGAAGCCAGTTGTGGTCGCGTTGGCGAGGTTGTTCGCCGTGACATCCATCTGCTGGCGCAGTGCAAGCTGGCCGGAGAGGCCGACAATGCTGGGGCTGTCCATCTCAATTCCTTCCCGCATCAGGCAGCAATCGTTCAACCTGCCGGCTGCGGGCGATAGCGGCGCGGGCGGCCGAAACACCGCGTTCCGAGGCTTGGACGTTGCCGCTGAGATGCAGCAATGCCTTGGTGCTGGAACTGGCTGTCAGAAGGTCGTTCGGCACGTCCGGACGGCCGCCGGCCAAAGCGGCAGCCGCGGCCAGGCGCTGCGTTGCTTCACCGCGCATGTCCGGCGGCAGCTCCGGATCGCGCAGCAAGGCGCCGTAGGCGGCCATGGCATCGGCCCAGGACTGTGCCTGGAACAGCAACCCGGCCCGCGATTGCCGGTCGGCGAGCTCCTCCATACCGCGCAGTTCCTCGGCCGCGTCGGCAGGTTGGCCAAGACGCGTCAGGGCCACGCTGGCGGCGCGGCGCAGCGCGTCCGAAGGGGGCAGGCTCCGCAGCAGCGCCATGGCGCGCCTGGCATCACCCTGGCTGGCCATGGCTTCTGCCCGGGCGGTGAGCAACGCCCCGTCCTGCTGCAGCAGCGTCGCTGGAGTGAGCTGTCGGGCGATGTCGAGTGCGGCATCAGCCAGCCCTTCCTGCAACATCAACTGCACCGCGCCGCGGCGGATATCGTCGCCGCGCTCGCCAGGTGTGGCGTAGCCTTCATATTGCCAGAACAAGGCGAGGCGCTCGCCAGCAGGCGGGAGGGCAAGGCCCTTGGCATCGACCAGCAACAGGCGCAGGGCGCGCGCGGCCAAGCGGGCACCGCGGCTTTCGGCGCTGGGTCGCATCATGGCCTGGCTGGCGCCGT
Source organism: Teichococcus globiformis (assembly GCF_042646265.1). Lineage (NCBI taxonomy): Bacteria > Pseudomonadati > Pseudomonadota > Alphaproteobacteria > Acetobacterales > Roseomonadaceae > Roseomonas > Teichococcus globiformis. The sequence continues at coordinate 52,098 of NZ_JBHRTN010000014.1, read as the reverse complement.
CGGCCACGGCCAGAGCCGCAGCGATGTCGCCACGCTCCAGCAGGCGCTGGGCGTACAGGATGGCAGCTTCCTCGCCGAGGCTGTCGCGGCGGAAGGTGCGGCTGGCATCGAGCAGCACCAGCTCAGCCTGGCGGCCCTCGGCGCCGGGGCGGTCGAACTGCAGTGCGGCCAAACGGATGCGCGCCTGCAGGACGGCCAGGCTGCGGCGGTTCCGCACCGCCGCCTGAAGGTGTTGAAGCTCCTCCGGCCGATTGCCCTCGGCATGGGCTAGGCGCGCCATCAGCAGGCTGCGCACCGCCGTCTGTTCAGGACGCGGATCGCCCAGCGCTCCGGGGCCGCGCAGCGCACCCAGCAGGGTACGCAGCGTTTCCGTATCGTCCTCGACGATCTCGGCCATGGTGGCGACAAGGGAAAGGCGCGGACCAGCCGGCACGTCGCGCAGTGCGGCGCGGATGCGGGGCGCCAGGCGGGCAAGGCTGTTGGCATCGCCGCGCAACGCGGCGAGCAGTCCCTGCCACAGCGGCAGATCGGGCGGCGTGCAGTCTCCCGCATCGGCCAGCAAGGGCGAGGTCCCTTCGATCGGCTGGCGGCCCAGCAGGCGGGCCACATCGCGCACCCGTTCCAGACGCTGGCGCACTTCGCCGCCCGGCGCCTCGCCGAGCCGGTTCGACAGAACCTCCAGCGCTTCGCGCGGCAATTCTTGGCCGACATAGAACTCTGCCAGCGCGGCGGCCTCGGCGGCGCCGTGGTCGGAACGTGCCAGGCCCGCGCGCAGCCCGGCCAGGGCTTCGTTGAAGGGCTGCATGCCAGCCCAGCCAATGAGGCTGAAACTTGGGGTCAGGCAAACCGGCTTGTCGGAGGGGGCGGGAAAGGCCGGGTTGGGCAGGGGTGCCGTTGCCATGGCAGACATGGGCCGCTCCTCGGGAGCGGCCGGGCCAGCAGAAGCGGCAGGTATCAGATTGGGGGGCGGGGAAGGTGCTGTCGCGGCCATCGGCGAACGAGCGGGTGCCGCGCTGCCCGCCGAGGGCTGACCGTTCAGCAAGGCAAGGCGGCTCATCAACGTGTCCCGCAGCGCCGCAATCTCGGATTTAGACAGGCTGTCGGTTGCTGTTGGTGCTGCTGTTCCGGCGCCGGCGACCGTTGGCGGTTTTGTTGTTGTGGAAGCGGGTGGGGCGGCGTGGGGAGAAAGGGCAGGGGCAGCCGGAACATCGGCCGGAACAGGGGCGGGCATAGGGGCCGCGGCCGAGGACACCGGCGAAGGAGAGGCCTCCACCGAACCAGCGCTGCGCAACAGGGCGATCGCCTGATCCTGGCGCAGCAATCCAAGCCGCACGGCATCGTCCAGCAGGCGGCGGCGGGCAGCGGCGAGCTGGGCCGGAGATGCCGGCTCACGGACCGTCCGGGCCGGACGCAAATCAACATAAAGCATACCGTCGAAGGCGCCTGTCTCCACCACGCAGTCGCAGGCGGGGCGAAGCCGCAGAACGGTGGCATCGCCTTCCTGGCGCACCTCCATCCCGGTCAGTTCGGCCAGTGGCCGTTGGCCAGACAAGTTGAGCTGGAAGCGCCCACGCAGCCACAACTCGTGCTCGCTCCCGACGCGTCGCAGCTCATGGCTCGGGATAGCGCCGAAATGCAGCACCACCCGGCCACGGTCATTGTGCTGGCCGGTGCGGACGCGAACCGAGGCCGTCTCTGCGGCAGCGGCGACGGGCACAGCTGGAGCCTGGGCTGCTGCCGGCTGGCCCAGCAGTGGCGGCAGGGCGATGCTGGCCAACAGCAGCGCGCGGCGCATCGGCCTCACTCCCCGCCCGAATCGCCGCCGTCGGATTTCATCCGTCCGGCATCGCGTAGTTGCGTCTCCATCTGATCGAAGCTCGGCTGCAGCTTGGAGGGCACGGCCTGGCGGCCGATCTCGACGCAGATCTGTGGCGACAGGTTTTCCAGATAGGAGGTGATCACGGCGCGGGTGACGTCGGCCATGCGCTTCTCTTCCTCGAAGATCGCCTTCAGCCGGCCGGCCATCGGGCCGATCATGCCATAGGCCAGAAAGACGCCGAGAAAGGTGCCGACCAGCGCCGCGCCGATCATCCGACCCAGCACCTCAGGGCTTTCGGAAATGGCACCCAGCGCCTTGATGATGCCGAGCACCGCGGCAACGATGCCGAGCGCCGGAAAGGCGTCGGCCATGGTCTGTATCGCCTTGGCTGGCTTCATGTTCTCCGCGTGGCGCTTGTCGATGGCGGTTTCCATCATTTCGCCGATGCGGTGCGGATCCTTGTTGTTCAGCGTGACCGAGCGCAACGTGTCGCAAATCAGGTCGCGCAGTGCCCCGTCCTGGATGATGCGTGGATAGCGCGAGAAAATCGGCGAATTGTCAGGCGTCTCGATATGCTTTTCGAGCTTCGCCGCGCCTTCCTTCTGGTGCACCCGCAGCAGCAGGTAGAGCAGCGAAAGCAGGTCGCTGTAATCGGTGCTTTTCCAGTTCGGGCCTTTGAAGACCTTGCCGAAGGAGGTGAGCGTCTTCTTCACCAGCGCGCCATCGCCGCTGATCAGCATGGTCATGAAGCCGCTGCCGCCAATGATCAACATCTCGGGCCCAACGGCCGAAAGGATCACCCCCATCTTGCCGCCGGCGATCAGATAGCCGCCAAAGACAGCGACAAAAACTCCGATAATTCCGGCGATCTGGATCATGGCGTGGCGCGGTCCCGCTGTTGCGTCAAAGGGCCGGAGGCCGGCCGCGGCATTCTCTTATCATTTCGCACAACGATGTGCTACGAGCATTTTTCGCAAAAGGCGATGGAGCAATCAATGCCAACCCCTCTCAGCCTCTCCTCCGCGCTGGAGAAAGCCGGCACTGCCGCAGTGGCCGGTGCCGGTCCTGTTGCAACGCCGCTGCGGCAGCGCGGCGCCGAGACGCTCGGGCGCTACACTGTGGACGCCTCGGTCACAGGTGCGCTGCGCAATGCTGCCCAGGCCACCGGGATGGGCTTTGAGGTTCTGGCCGCTAAGGCCGCCATGGAAAGCGGTTTCCGGGCCGATGCGCAGGCCTCCACCTCATCTGCCCGAGGCCTGTTCCAGTTCATCGACCAGACTTGGCTGAGCGTGGTGAAGGAGCACGGCGCGCAACACGGCCTGGCCGAGGAGGCCGCCGCCATCAGCCGCAGCGGCAGCCGGCTCAACGTTTCCGATCCGGCCCTGCGCCAACGCATCCTGGCCTTGCGCGACAATGCCGAGATCTCGGCCCGGCTGGGCGCCGAGCACCTGCGCGACCTTTCGGAGGCGATGACCAAAACCATCGGCCGGCGGCCTGATGCCACCGAGCTGTACCTTGGACATTTCTTGGGTTTGGGGGGGGCCCGAGCCCTGCTGTCCAAGGCGGCAAGTGATCCGGACATGGCGGCGAGCCAGGTTCTGCCCGATGCCGCCCGGGCCAATCCTTCTATTTTTCGCGGAAGTGACGGCGCATCGCTATCCATTCGCCAAGTGATGGATAAACTGCGCGGGCGGGTGAATCAGACCTATGCCCAGCTTGGCCTTGCCACGCCAGAAGGGCCGGTGCAACTCAACGCCGCCTTGCACACGCCGAAGCCCGGCGAGGCCATTGCCAGCAGCGAACCGCTCTGGTGGGGCAGCGGCTCTCCGGCAAGGGTGGCGCATGCGCCGGAGCAGGCGATGTTGTCGACCTTGATGGAAGTGTTCACGCGGATGAACAAGGCCGGCGCGCAACGCGGCGCTGGCGAAGAGCGTGGCACCGCCCTGCCGGCCGGTGTGGTCGAAGCCCTGCGCCAGAACAGCGATGCCGCCGCCGAGGCGCGCAAAGCCTACGGCGCCGCCTGACGTCGCGGCCTGCTCCTGCTGTCAGCCGGCAGCGCCCGGAAGCAGCTGGAATGGCTGCGGACGTGGCAGGCCGGAACCTGGCAACAGGCACAAGATCGGCGCTTCCCGACGTCGCCGGCGGGCCTCGTTCTCGCGCCGGACTTCAGCACCATGGCAATGTCCAGCGGCGTAGCATTGCCGCAATGCGGCGCCGAGAAGGCCGGCCAGGGCCACTCCGGCGGTTTCGGCCAAAGCGTCTGCGGCAAACCCTTCCTGCAGGACATCGCGCCGCTGACCCATCAGGCCATCGCGGCGGCCCAGCGCCGCGGCATGATCCAGCATGGTTTCATTGAAGGCTGTGGCAGGGGGAACAAGGTCGGTCATGGGGGGGATGTCCAGCAAGGTCGGGCGAGAGCCGGGGGGGCCTCAGCGCCATAGTGCAGGCTCTTGGCTCCTCTTATCAAGAGTTTTTCGCATTATGTTGAATCGAAACGCATACCGCTTTTCGCGTATATGGTTTAGTAAATGTTTGCGAAAAATTATGGTGAGGCCGTTACTCTGCTTGCTCCTGCTTCCGGCCTTGTGGAGAAACCCATGCCGCAATCTCCGTTTCGGCGTCTGCCCGCTCTGGCTGTGCTGACCAGTGCTGGGCTGGGCTATCGCTTTGGAGCCATGCCGGAACTTGCCCTTCCCTCAGGCTGGACCATGCTGCTCCTAGGGGGTGGTGGAGCCGCCGCCTGGTTGTTGTTGCGCCGACCGGCACGGGCCTTGCCGACGCTCAGGCTCGAATTGCGGTCTGTGCCGCCGCGCCACAGCTTGCAGGACGTGTTGCGGTTCGTGGGCTCCGCTCCTCTCGCATGGAGCGCGCGTCGTGGCGAATGGTCGCTCGATCTGGATGGCAATGGCCCGGCCGAGCTGCCTTGGCGCCTGGAACTGCGTCATCCCGAAGCACCGTCCATGCCGTTGGCTCGCGCCGCCACGCTGGAGGCGGTGCTGAATGCGTCCCGTCGCCTCTACGCGACCCGGGAGGCCGCCACGCCCGGCGCCGCTCCGGCGCATCGGGAAGCCGGACAGATGCTGGGCTGCGATCTGGAATTCGACCTGCCCTCGCCGCGCCGCTGCATCACCGCGCTGGCCGAGGGCGGCTTCGCTTTGCTGGATGACACGGGCTACCGGGCCTTGTCGCCGCCAACCGCCAATGCGCTGCTGGGTGAGGCGGGCCGGCTGCATGGGGCCCGGCCCTGACGTTCCAGGACCATCCGACGCGCGCAATGCTTCTTTGAAAGGCTTGATCCGGTACTGCAGCAGGCGGAACCGGAACCAGTTATCGCGATCCGGAGCCTCTTGGTGGTGGATGGTGCCGGAGCCGCGGAAGCCAGTCCCGATGCTTGTGGCGGTTGATCCGGGCATGAGCACGGTTCACGCGCAAGAAGCCGCTTCTTTCCCTGATCGTGCGTGAAGCTGATCGCCGGCGGACTTGTGATGCGGTTGGCGCGGCTGTGTGGAGGATCGATCGCCCCGTCCGAGGGTCGACGGCGCGGAATTGATGGCGCTGAACCGGGGCCGGCATGGCGGCCTTCCGGCCGAGCATGCCGGCCAGAACAGTCTGCCCCGTCGCCCTTCCGGAAAAGAAAGACGGGGCTTCAGGCCTCAGGGCGTGGCAACGGGCGATGGGCCGCGAAAGGCTTCACGCCGCCCGGCGATTTCCTGGGTTACGGCCAGGGCCGCGGGCGGTTCCATCTGGGCCAGGATCGGCCCGGCCTGACGCTCGGGGATTTTCAGCAAAACCGCCGCGGCGCGAAGCGGTTCCATGCGTTCCAGAACCTTGGCGGCTTGCTGCGGACGCATGTTGACATAGAGTGAAACCAGCGCGTCAAGATCCCCTTCAGCCGCGGCGCTTTCCTTGGAAACAAGCTTTTCCATCTCTTGGCGCAGACGGGTCAATTCGGTGATCTGGGTACGGGTCAGCGCCTCCGCCGCCCGCAACTGTGCTTCGCGTGCTTCCAGCGCCCGCTCGCGGCGGTCGATCTCGGCCTGGCGGCGGGCGACTTCCACCAGCAGCCGGCCGTCGCCGGGACGGTCCTCACCGATCGGGCTGGCCCGTCCCGCACCGGAGGTTAGCGAGGCCGGCATCGCCATGGGCGTGGCCAAAGGACCCGCCAGAACAGGCGCAACCACGGTGCGCGCGACCATGCCGTCGCGCAGCGTTACCAAGCCTGCCGCAGTGCCGGCAGCGGGCAGTGAGTGGGCGGCGGAACCAGCGGCAGGCGCTTCCACCAGCCACAGACCGGCCAGCCGGCCGGGTACCAGAGCCGCCAGCCCCAGCAGCACCAGAGGCAGGCCGAGGCGGGGACCATAACCGCGGGCCAAGCCTTGCCGGGGCCGAAAGGTGGAAGGAGGGTTCGGAACGGTCATCATGCGTCAGTCCAGCTTCACGCGAACGGTGCGGGGATCATCCGGCCGGTGGGCCAATCCATGAACCGGACCGGCAAGGCCACCTGTCACCGGTGCGGCGCGTTCGGCGAAGAGCAGCTCGGCTGCCAGCACGCTGCCGAGGGATGGCGGCTCCGGCAGCACGTCGTGCGGTTTCATCGCCAAGGCGAGAAGCGGCGCGACGTCCAGCGCGATGGCCGGCTCAGGCGATGGTATGGTGGCCTCCTCCGGCTCGGGCGCAACATCGACCAGTCTGCCCGGCGGAATGGCTGACGCATGCGGCAAGGCACGGTCTTCCCGGCCGGCCAAGCGCTCTGCCAAGCCCAGAGGCTCGGCCAGTTCGCGTGGCGGCGCGGCGGCACGGGCGGTCTGCAGGCGGCGGTTCTGTCGCAGCGCCTGGTCCAGCCGTGTGGCCACCTCTTCGGCATGGCGCGAGGCGGTGGTCAATTCCTGCGACAGGCGACGGCAAGCACCGATCTTGCTGTCCACCTCGGCAATGCCGTCGCGCACCTTCTGCACGATGCCTCCGGCCGAATCGTCTAGCCGGCGCGAGGCGGTGTCGAGCTGGCCGATCACCGCCCCGGCGCCCTCCAGCGTAGTGCGCAACCGCCCCATCCGACGGTAAAGCAAGCCGATCCAGCCTGCCTGAGCCGCCAGCACTGCGAGCGCGGAAGCATCCAGGATCTGTGTCAGGTTCATGGGTTTTCCTTCAGCCCTTCGGATGCGGGCGGCGTGACATCGCCCGGCCAGCCTTTTTCGATCACGCAATCCTCGACGCGCAGCACGATGCGCTCATCCTTGGCGGCGATGGCGGCGCGGCAAACCATGAGGCCTTGGCAGAACACCTCGATCGGGTCGTCCTGCCGGCGGTCCAGCACCAGGGTCGAGCCGGGCTTCCAGCCAGCCACCTCGGCGAAGGAAAGGGTGCGGTTCTCGATCACGGCTGTCAGGTCAATGCCGGCGCGCGGCAGCTCCTCCGCCAGATGGCTGCGCCAGATCGTGTCGCCGCCGGATTTGCGGCCCAGCACTTCCTGGCTCAGCAGGTCGCGCACCGGCTCGATCGAGGAGTAGGGCAGCAGGAAATCGATGAAGCCCCCACGCCCTTCCATGGCGATCTCGGCGCGGAAAGTGAGCGCGGCGGCAGTTGGCTTGGTGATCAGCGCGTAGCCCGGGGTGATCTCGAACCGCTCCAGGGTGAAGGTCGCGGGCGAGACGGCTTCGAACGCCTTGCTCAGATCCTGCGTCACGATGGAGACGAACTTCTCCACAAAGGTGCGCTCGATCGGCGTGTAGGGGCGGCCTTCGATCGGCTGCAGCGCGTTGCGCCTGCCGCCGAGCAGAATGTCGACGATGGACCCGATCAGCCGTGAATCCAGAGCGGCCAGGCAATAGCCGTCCCATTCCTCGATGCGGATGACGCCGATCAGTGCCGGCAGGGTGATGGTGTCGAGAAAGGCGCCCACCCGCACCGGCCGGGTGCGGTCGATCACCACATCGGCGTTGTCCGCTGTGAATTTTCGCGAAGAGCTGGTCATGAGGCGGGCCAGCCGGTCCACCACGATGTCCAGCATCGGCAGTTTCTCGTAGCGGACTGCCCCACCAACCAATGCTTCCAATCCCGATCGCGGCGCCTCCGGCTCCGCCGCCGTCTCAGCGCCACCAAACAGGTCATCGATATCGCCCTGGCCCATGGCGACGCCGGCAGCACCCCAATCGGCCATTGGGTCGATGTCTTCGCTTGCCGGAGAAGGCACCGGGTTCTCGTCGGTTCCGCTCATGCTTCAGGCCACCACAAAGGCCGTGATCAGCACATCGCGCACTGTGTTGGGACCAAGCACCAGTTCCAGCCGGCGGTGCAGATCGCCGCGCAGCCGCTCCATGGCCAACGCCCCATCCATCTCGCCGTCCCGCAGCGTGCGCAGATACAGCACCAGGCTGTCATAGACGCGCGGGCTCATCAGCTCGGGCTGCGCCTCAGGGGCCAGGCCGGCCTGTATCTCGACCGCCAGCTTGAGACGGAGCTGCCGTGGCCGCCCACCATTGGGCAGGGTCACCGTCATCTCCGGATATTCCACGAAGACCGGCTTCAGCATTTCCGCCGGGGCGGGTGCCGCAACAGCAGCCTCGGTTGTTTCATTGGGCGCAAGCCCGGCCAAGCGCCGTGCGGTATCGGCGGCGCCCGGCACCAGGAACCAGACGCCGGCGCCAGTCGCCGCCAGCACCACCGGAAACAGGGCGAGAGCCAGCATAAGGCGGCGCCTGCCAGAGTGGCGGACCGGATTTGCCTGATTTTTCGCGGAAGCATCCGCGCTGGTGGTGGACATGGGCCAAGGATCTCCCGGCGGTTGCGATTTTTCGCGGGACAAGTGGAGTGGAGGGAGATATAAACCGGACTGTCTTCGCATTGCTATGCCAAAAACAAGTAGAGCAAAAAGACTCGCATGGCATGGCGGCGAAGCGGAACAGGGCCAGGGCGCTGCCTGCCCGCATCCCGGCGCAGCAGCATCCGCGCTGCGCCGGGACGCGGGCGGAAGCCTGGCTCAGAATGGGGCGATAGAAGGTCGATGCAGCAAGTTCGCACCCTGGGGCCCGGTTTCGACCTGGGTGGACTGGGCAATACGGTGAAGCGGCTCGGGCCTGCGAAAATCGGTGCCATCGCGGCGGTCGGTCTCGCGGTACTGTTGGGGGTCGGCTATGTCGCGCGTTCGACCGGCACTCCGGCAGGACTGCTTTATGCGGGCCTCGAATCCGCCGACGCCGGCCGCATCGCTGCGCGGCTCGAGGAGCTGAAGATCCCGGTGGACGCGCGTGGCGACGGCAGCATCATGGTGCCGGCCGACCAGGTGGCGCGGCTGCGCATGCAATTGGCCGCCGAAGGTCTGCCGCGCCAGGGCGGGGCGGGCTACGAACTGCTTGACCAGGCTAGCCCGATGCAGATGACCTCCTTCATGCAGCGCGTGCAGCGGCTGCGGGCGCTGGAAGGCGAGCTGGCGCGGACCATTATCACCATGCGTGGCGTGCGCGCGGCCCGCGTGCACATCGTGATGCCTGAGCGTGAGAGCTTCTCCCGCGATGCGCCGTCGCCTACCGCCTCGGTCACCGTCACAACGCACAACAACCAGCGGCTCGGGGCTGCCCAGGCCGCGGCGATCCGGCTGCTGGTGGCCGGCGCCGTGCCGCGGCTGCATCAGGAGGACGTCTCGGTGGTGGATCCGACCGGCGTGGTGCTGGCCGCCGATGGTGGCACCGGCGCCGCTGCAGGCCGTATCGGCGAGATGCGCGCCAACCAGGAGCACGCCTTGCAGAAGGCGGTGCTCGATCTGCTGGAGCCGATTGTTGGCCGCGGCAAGGTGCGCGCCGTCGCCGCCGTCGAGATCGAGGGCGCGCGCATCGTGGCGCGGGAGGAAACCTTTGATCCGCTGGGCCAGGTCGAGCGGGGGCGGCAGGTCCAGACCGAGCAGGAAAACAGCGAGGATGGCCGCGGCCAGGCACCGGTGACGGTGGGCCAGAACCTGCCGAACCAGCAGGTCAACAACAACGCCAACCGCAGCGCCAGCAACAGCCAGCGCAACAACGAAACTATCAACTACGAGATTTCCTCCAAGATCGAGGAAACGACGCGGGAGCCGGGGGCGGTGAAGCGCGTCAGCGTTGCCGTGATCGTGGACGGGCTGACCGATGCTGCCGGCCAGGCGCAGCCGCGCTCCAAGGAAGAACTCGACAGGCTCGCCGCTCTGGTGCGTTCGGCGGTTGGCTTCAGCGAGAAGCGTGGCGACACCGTCACCGTCGACACGCTGCGCTTCCTGCCGGAGGAGGGGCCGGGCACGTTGATCTCCGCCGATGCCGGCGGGGTGACATTGAGCGGCGCGCAGATGGCGCTGCTGGGCGGCGGCCTGATGGTCGCGGCGGGCGGCAGCGCCTTCATGATGCGGCGCCGGCGCCAGCGCCGGATAGCCGAGGAAGCGGCGGCGGCCGAGGCTGCGGCGGCAGCGGCCCTGGCGGCCGCCCAGGCCGAAGCCATGGATGAGGCCATTGCCACGGTGGGCCAGGACATCCAGATCCGCCTGTCCTCGCTCAACGCGCTGCACGACATTATCGACAACCGCCCGGATGAAGCACTGGCTGTGGTGCGCAACTGGATCGAGGAAGGGACGCCCGGATGATGCGTCCCTATCAGCCACCTTCGCTGCTGGCGCTGATCTCGGATGAGGACGGCACCACCGCTTCCCGGATGCTGGCGGAGGAGCGCATCCGCAGTGCCGCCTTCGCCGCCGGCCGGCAGCAGGGCCTTGAGGAAGGCCTGCGGCTGGGCCGAGAAGAAGGTCTGGTTGTCGCCCGGGGTGAGGCCGAGCGCGATCTGCAGGCTGAGCTTCTGAAGCGCGGCCAGCAGGGCGCGGCGGCCTGTGCCGCAGCCCTGCAGGCGCTGCTGTCACGCCGCGATGAGGATCGGCGGGCACTGGATGCCGCGCTGCGGGCAGCGCTGGGTGCCGCGTTGCAGGCGGTGTTCCCGGTGCTGATGTCGCGTGCCGTGGGCAGCGAAGTGGCGGCGCTAGCCGTCGCCGCGCTGACAGAGCGCGGCGAAGATATGCTGACCCTGCACGCCCATCCCGACACCCTTGCCGCCGCTCGGACCGACGGGCTCGTTATGCCGGAACGGCTGCGCCTGCGTCCCGATCCGGCCCTGCCCATCGGACAGGCCGAGCTGGCCTGGGGCGAGGGCGGCCTGCTCTACGATCCCGCCGCGTTGCAGGCGCAGGTGCTCGCCCTTCTTGGCGCACCCGCCGCGCCGGCCTCAACGACCATCCAGGAGATTTCGCCGTGAGCGAGACCGTTCAGTCCGAGAACCCGTTCCTGGCCGAGCGCAAGCCGCGCATCATGGACATTCCGGTCAATGTGCAGGTGGTGCTGGGTAGCAAGCGCCTGCCCATGGCCGCCCTGTTCAATCTCAGCCGCGGCTCGGTGATTGAGTTTGACAAGAAGGTCGGCGAGCCGATCGACCTGATGGCCAATGAGCGGCTGATCGCGCGGGGCGAGATCCAGATCACCGATGACGGGCGGCTGTCGATCTCGATCACCGAGATCGTGTCCTCCGCCGGCTGATCTTTTCTCTGTCTTGAAGGCGTGCAGAATGCCGCTTCCATTTGATGCCGTGGCTTGGGAGGGCGCTGCCCTCCCTGGATCCTCCCGCCGGGGTGACCCTGTCACCCCGGGCCCCGCCATGAGGCCGGAAGGTCCCGGAAAATCCGTTTCCTGGTCAGGGGAGTTCCAGGGAGGCAAAGCCCTCCTCAAGGCCACGTTCCTTGTTCTCGGCTTTCTGCTGCTGAGCGCTCCGGTCTTTGCCCAGAGCGTCTCGCTCAGCCTTGGTCCGGGTGGCGCGCAGGCGGCAGCGAGCGGCGGGCAGAGCCTGACCACCAATGTGGTCGGGCTGATTGTCATCACCACCCTTCTGGCCATCGCGCCAGGCATTCTGGTGGTGGCCACGTCCTTCACCCGCATCGTTGTTGTGCTGTCCATGCTGCGCACCGCGCTCGGCCTGCAGCAGACGCCGCCCAACACAGTGATTGTCAGCTTGTCGCTGTTTCTCTCTGCCTTCGTCATGGCGCCCGTGCTGGAGCGCGTCTGGACCGATGCCGGGAAGCCGCTGATCGACGGCGCCATCACCGAGGAGATGGCTGCCGAGCGCGCCATCGCGCCGTTCCGCGGCTTCATGGAAGCCAATGTGCGCGAGCGCGACTTGGCGCTGTTCATCGACATCGCCAAGTGGCAGCCGACGCAGCCCGAGGCTGGCGCTGCGCCGTCCGCGCCGCGCGCCGCCGTGCCGATCCATATCCTGGCCGCCGCCTTCATCATCTCCGAGCTGAACAAGGCCTTCCAGATCGGCTTCCTGTTGTTCCTGCCTTTCCTGGCCATCGACATCGCGATCAGCGCAGTGCTGATGGGGATGGGCATGATGATGCTGCCGCCGGTAGTGGTCAGCCTGCCCTTCAAGTTGATCTTCTTCGTGCTGGTCGATGGTTGGTCGTTGGTGGCCGGCGCCCTGGCCCGCGGCTTCGCCACATGAGCGGACCCGAAATCCCGCAGCTACGCCGGCCACGCCGCCGCCGTGCCCTGGCTTCGGCCTGGCGCCACGCCATGGCGCAGGAAGGCGGCATCGACACCGTTGCGCTGGAAGCGCGGCTGCGGGCCGTGGCGGAAAGCCACGGCACCGTTCTGCCGCCGGAGGCGGACCTGCCCGAGATTATGGCGCGCCTGCCGCATGGCGGCGGGCTGCCGCCGGAATGGCTGGCCCTGCTGGCCACGCTGCTGCTGCCCCTTCTCAGCCCTGACACCGCCCCGCGGAGTGTTCCCCGATGAAAGCGCCCGAAGCCCGCCGTGCCGTCCGCCCCGTCGAGGCCAAGGCTGATCCGCTCGCCGATGTCGCCGTGCTGTTCATGGCGCTGGACGAGAACCGCATCCAGGGCTTGTTCGACCGGCTGGAAGAAGACGAGATCCGCCGTGTCAGCCGTGCCATGGCCAATCTCGGCAAGGTCGACATCGACCAGGTGGAGCGTACCATCACGCGGTTCCGCAACGATGTTGGCCGCACCGGCACGGTGATCGGCACCGCCGAGACCACGGAGCGCCTGCTGCGCCGCCTGCTGCCCAACGACAAGGTCAGCGAGATCATGGACGAGATCCGCGGCCCCGAGGGCAAGACCATGTGGGAGAAGCTCGCCAACATCTCGCCCGAGGTGCTGGCAACCTATCTCCGCACTGAGCTGGCGCAGACCGCCGCGGTGATTCTGGCCAAACTGCCGGCGCAGCACGCGGCGCGGGTGCTGGCGCTGCTGCCCAAGGCCTCGGTGGACGAGATCATGCTGCGCATGGTGCGCATGGACAGCATCCAGAAGGGCGTGCTGCAGGACATCGAACAGACGCTGCAGAAGGAGTTCATCACCAACCTCAGCCGCTCCTATGAGCGCGACAGCTCTCAGATCGTGGCCGAGATCCTCAACCGTGCCGACAAGGGCCTGGTCGAGCACCTGATGAAGCAGATCGAGAGCCGCGAGCCGCATGCGGCATCGCGCATCAAGCGCATCATGTTCACTTTTGATGACCTGATCCGCGTTGACCGTTCGACCTTCGCGACGCTGGTGGCCGATTGCCCGGCCGACAAGCTGCAGGTGGCGCTGACCGCCGCCACACCGGAACTGCGCGAACTGTTCTTGGGCAGCATGTCCGAACGCGCCGCCACGCTGATGCGCGACGAGATCGAGAACATGCCGGCACAGCGCCGCAAGGCGGTGGAGGACGCGCAAGCCGACATCATCACCATCGCCAAGCGCCTGGCCGATGAAGGCCGCATCTTCATCCTCGACGAGGATGAGGTGGGGGCGGAGTAAGCCACGGCCATGCCGATGGATGACCAGCCTTCTCCGGTACGTCCGGTGGCCGCCCCGTCGGGGCACGGCGCCGGGGCCGGCTATGCCGCCGCCGCACGCTTCCTCAGCGCGATGCCGCCGGTGGCTGGCAGCGAGGCCCCGCCGAGGCCGGATGCGCAGCCCGGGCTGGATGCGGCGGCGTTGCTGGCCGCCCGCATGGTGCTGCCGGGCGGTGCCGGCGGTCTCGCCTTGCCGCTGGCTCTTGCCGCGTTGCGGGTCGATGTGCCGCGCTGGTTGGGCGAAGACGCCCTTAGGGTGCTGGCGGAGCGGCTCGGCCTGCGCGAGCGGGTCCTGGCGGTGTTGTTCGACACTCCCCCCTTGCCGCCGGCAGGGCTAGGCGAGCCGGCACGCTGGACAGGGCGGCAAGTGCCGCTGCTGACAGCTAGAGGTGCCTTGTGCTGGCTCGATCTTTTCTGGCGGCGCGAAGCCGGACGTACGGCCGGATGCGAAAATTTTGCGCTGGCTGCTCGCCTGAGTGTGCCGGGCGCCGGCCGGGTGGATCTGCGTGCGCGGCTGGAAAACAGCCGCATCGATGTGGTGATGGAAACCTCGGAATCCATGCCCCGGGCCTTCTCCGCCGACCTTTCGGACACTTTCGCCGCGATGCTGCCGAAGCTGCGGCTTCAGGGCAGTTTGACGCTGCGGCACCAGAAGCAAGCGCATGACACTTGAAATGCGAAAAACAATGAGGCTAGAGAAGCGCAACGCCCTGCAGAAAGGCAGCACCGTCGCATGAGTGCCGATGAGCACAATCGCCGCCCGATCATCATCAAGCGCCACCATGGCGACCACGATGACGAGCATGGCGGCCAATGGAAGATCGCCTACGCCGACTTCGTCACGGCGATGATGGCGTTCTTTCTGGTGATGTGGCTGCTCTCCTCAACCACTGAGGCGCAACGCGACGGCATCGCCAAGTTCTTCACCGCTTCCAGCATCCTCGACCTGCCGGCCGGGAATGGCGCGCTGGAAGGTGGCCGTTCCATGATGCTGGCGGCCGATTCCAGCGAGCAATCCCTGACCCCCACCGAGGAAGGCGGCTTGCGCCAGGAGATGGATGGCGGGGAGGCAGCAGCCGATGGTGAGGCGCCGCGTCAGGCCCCGCCCCAGCAGGAGGCGATGCGCGACCCGATCGAACGCCAGCGCTTCGACGCCCTGAAGGCGGAGCTGGAGCGGCTGATGACCACCGATGCGCTACGCGAATACGCACAGAACATGCAGATCGAGATGACACCCGAAGGCCTTCGCCTGCAGATCTTCGACCGTGACGGCGCGGCGATGTTCCTGCCGGGCGGGGCTGAGCCAACGCCGCGGCTGGCCCGCATCCTGGAAGTGGTCGGCAGCGTGCTGGCCAGCGTTCCGAACGCCGTTGTTCTTGCGGGCCACACCGATGCCAGCACGCTGAACCGGAATGGTTACGGCAACTGGGAATTGTCTTCCGACCGCGCGAACACCGCCCGAAGGGCGCTGGAGCGGTCTGGCGTGCCGGCGCTGCGGATGTTCCGCGTCGAAGGCAAGGCGGCGGTTGAACCGCTGTTGGCCGAAGCCCCGAATGATCCGCGCAACCGGCGCATCGCCGTCACGGTGCTGCGTTCAGATGTGGTGGCGGCGGCGAAAGCCGCAGTGGCCCGTCAGCAAACTTCCCCGCAGGTGCAGCCATGACGGTGCACCGGCCAGGCGAGGGGCTGGCAGAACGCCGTCGCCGCCCATCCGCCCGCATCCGACCGAACCCGGCAGGCATCCGCCCCGCCGCATCCGAAGCCCCGCTGAAAAACCCCGAGGCCCTGCCATGACGGCTATCAACGCCCTGCGCACCAGCACCTCCGGCCTGAACGCCCAGGCCACCAAGCTGGCCGGCATCTCCAACAACATCGCCAACAGTTCAACCGTTGGCTACAAGCGGGTCGACACGCAGTTCTCGAGCCTGGTGCTCGAAGGCACCAGCAGCGGCTCCACCGCGCTGGCCGGCGCTTCGGCGCAGAACCGTGTGGAGATCAGCAAGGTTGGCCAGGTGCAGAGCACCGGCATCGACACCGACATCGCCGTCAACGGCAATGGCTTCCTGGTGGTCAATGAGGGCTCCGGCAGCGATGGCAAATACCTGGCAACCCGCGCTGGCTCCTTCCGCCCCGATGCCAATGGCAATCTGGTGAACTCGGCCGGCTACTATCTGCAGGGTGTGCCGCTTGGTGCCGATGGCCTGCCCGTCGGCAACAAGGGCGACAACAACCTGGAAAGCCTGACCACAGTCAACATCAGCAACACCTCGGTGGCCGCTTCGCCGACCACCGAGATGACCTTCTGGGCCAATCTGCCCGCCTTGCAGACGGCGCCGACCAACACGCCGCCGGACCATGACGCCTTTATCAGCAGCGTGGATTATTACGATGCGCTGGGCGCCAGCCAGACCCTGACCTATCGCTTCACCCCCGTTATCGGCGACCCCGATACCGTCACGGCCAACTCCAACAAGTGGACACTGGAAATCTTCGACAGCGCCACCACCAATGATGGCGGCTTGGTCGGTCTGGCGGGCATTGAGTTCTGGGATGAGGGGGCGGGGCCGAACAAGGCCGGCACCATCAAGGCCTTCACCGATGCAAGCGGGACATACGCCAAGGCCAGCGGACCGGTTTCCTCCGGCGCGGCGGATGTTCCGAACCCCGCGAGCTATGGGCAGGACCATTCCACCCTGACGCCGCCCCAGAATCAGTTCCGCGACGGCGTCGGTTCGTATGACCCGATCAATGGCATGCTGAAGATCAAGGTCGCCAATGGTGCTGTTGATTTGCCGATCAAGCTGGGTGGCGTCGACAGCATCTCCGGCATCACCCAGCTTGCGGGCAACTACACCCCGGTGAAGATTGAGAAGGACGGCTCGGCCTTCGGCCTGCTCGAGCGTGTGTCGGTGGAGAATGATGGCAAGGTCATCGCCACCTTCTCCAACGGTCAGTCGCGCGCCATCTACCAGCTCAAGCTCGCCGTCTTTCCGAATGCCGACGGGCTGAATCCGGTACGCGGCGATGCCTATGAGATGTCGCGCACAGCCGGCGCCGTTCGGTTGCTCACTGCGGGCGAAGGCTCGGCCGGCACCACCTCGGGCGGCGCCCTGGAAGCTTCCAACGTCGATATCGGCACCGAGCTGACCAATCTGATTGAAACGCAGCGTGCCTACAGCTCGAACGCCTCGGTTGTCCGCACCGCCGACCAGATGCTGGAAGAAGCCACCAACCTGAAGCGCTGATCCGGCCGGGCGCGGTGATGCCGCGCCCGACCCTTTGCTGTCTTCAGTGACGAGTCCGGCAAAACGCCGCGCCGTTGCTCCGGAGCCCGACGATGAGCCTGCAAGCCGCCCTTTCCACCGCCTTGTCCTCGCTGGCCGCGGAGCAACGCCAGTCGGCGCTGATCGCCAACAACATCGCCAACGCCAATACCGAAGGCTATGTGCGGCGCGACCTGCCGCGCACCGAGAGCTTGGTCGGCGGCACGGGCGCGGGCGTCAGCACCGGCACAGTGAAGCGCGCTTCGGATGCCGCGCTGGCCGCCGCCTCGCGCACCGCCAGCGCCAACGAGGCGTATGCTGCCGCCCAGCAGAAGCTGTTGCAGGCCTACACGGCCCATATCGGCCAAGCATCGGATGAGCGCTCCATCTCACATCGCTTGGGCGCCTTCCAGACGGCCATGACGAAGCTTTCCGCGGAGCCGGCCAACGCGGTAGCCCAGTCCCAGGCCCTTTCCTCGGCGCAGGATATGGTGGATTCGCTACACCACATGACCGATGCCGTCGCGCAAGCCCGCGTCAGCGCCGACCAGTCGGTCGCGCAGGATGTGGCCGCGGTCAACAGTGCCCTCGACAACCTGGCCGAGATCGACCGGCAGATGGCCTATGCCAGCGCCCGTGGCGCTTCCACCGCCGAGTTCGAGGACAGGCGCGACACGCTGGTTGCCGAAATCGGCACCAAGGTGCCGCTGCGGATCTTCGACAACGGGCCCGGCCAACTGATCCTGATGAGCGATGGCGGCAACACGCTCTATGACAGCACCACCGTTCATCACCTCAGCTTCACCCACACGCCGGGCATCCCGGCGGCATCGGGCAGTGCCGGGCTGTCGCAGGTCAAGGTTAACGGTCAGGCACTGCGCATCTCTGAGAGCGGCTCCATCGCCGCGGCGCTGACGTTGCGCGACCAGACCCTGCCTCGCTTCAACGACATGCTTGATCAGGTTGCGACGCAACTCGCCAATGCCTTCCAGGCGGCCGATGAAACACCGAGCGGCGGGGCGGCCGGCCTGTTCGTCGATCCGTTGAAGAAGAACTCTGCGGAGGAGCTGGTTTGGGATCAGCTGGCGGCGGGCGATGCCGGTTATCCGGTCTCGGGAATGGCCAGCCGCATCACCATCAATCCCGCCGCTGACCCTGAACTGGGCGGCGATCTGTGGCGCATGCGCACCGGCCTCGACCCTTCGGCGACCGATGCCGGCAATGCATCCGACAACAGCTGGATCCTGGCCGCGCTGAACGCCATGGATGCGGCGCGAGACTACGCCGGCAGCAGCGGACTGCCGTCCAAGATGAACCTGACACAGGCAGCCTCGCAGAGCGTCGGCCTCATGCAGAGCGAGCGCGCTGTTTGGACGGACCGCGCCGGCAGCCGCGCCGCCCTGGCCCTGCAGGCGCGGGAAGAGCTCGTGAACAAGACCGCCGTCAACATCGATGAGGAACTGCAGCGGCTGATGCTGGTGCAGCAGACCTACTCGGCCTCGGTGCAGATCATCCAGGCGGCGTCCAGGATGTTCGAAGAGTTGTCGCAAATCCGCTGAAGGAACGGCCTGAATGTATGATCGTGTTGCCTCGATGGGCGTATCCATCGGCCGTCAGTCGCAGCTGAACCGCATGCAGGCGGACCTTGCCCGCTTCACCGGGGAGATGTCGTCTGGTCGCAAGGCCGATCCGGCGCGTGAGCTCGGCGTCGGCGCTTCTCTGCTCTACAAGCTGCATGCCGATATCCAGCAGGGCGAGGCAATTGCCAACACCGGGGCGCTGGCCGGGCAGCGGCTGACGGCCATGCAGGATGCGCTGAAGTCGGTGGGCGGATTGATGGACCAGATGTCGACCGAGACGCTGCAGGCGGATGTGCTGAAGGGCGTCAGCTTCGAGACCATCGCCAGCAATGCCCGTGAGGTGATGGGCAGCATGATGGACCTGCTGAACAGCAGCTGGAACGGGCAAAGCCTTTTCGCCGGCCTCGACAGCGCAACCAAGCCGCTGGCCGGTGCCGGAGCGCTGACCGGCGCAACGGGCTGGGCCGCCACGGCACTGGCGGATCTGGCCGCGGGCGGCGATCCGGTTGAGATCGGCGGCAGCACCGACGACGGCACCGACGCGACGCTGCTCGGAACCTTCAACGCCATGTTCCGGAACACGGCGATCGATCCCGATGCCTCCTTCTACGGCGTCGTTTATCAAGCGGCGAGCCGGACCGGCGAGGAGCCCTCGCAGGTGCGGATCGGCGCCGGCGAGACGCTGCAATACGACATGCGCGCCGATCATCCTGCCTTCCGTGACGCCTTCCACGCGCTGAGCCTGCTGTCACTGCTGGACCAGCCGGAGGAAGCCCTGCCGGAAGACGCCAAGACGGACATCCTGCGTGAAGCCGGATCGCTCATGCGCGGCGCGCGCAGCCAGCTCACCACCGCCGCCGGTATTCTGGGCGCCAAGCAGGAGCGGCTGGCTCGCGTGGGCGAGATCCAGGACCGCACCGTCACCGCCGCCGCCTCTCAGATCAACGATCTCGAAGGGGTCGACTACTACACTATTTCGGACCGGATCAGCACGCTGCAGATCCAGCTCCAGGCCACCTATTCGATCACGGCCCAGGTCTCGAAGCTGAGCCTGGTGAACTATCTCTGATCCTCAGATCCCGCACCGGAGAAGCCGCATGACCGTTGCCATGGCACCCTTTCTGTCCGAGGCCGATGAACAGGATTTCGTTCCGTTAGCCCTCGGCGATGCCGATCTTGCCGCTTATGCGAGCATGGGTTTCGCGCTGGGCTGCGGCACGGAAGGTTGTGCCGAGGCCTTTATGCTGGCCACTCCCATGGCGCGCGAGCTGGCCGTTCAACTTTGGCGCGGTGCCGTTTTCGCGGCGGAACTCCCTGAGGCCGAGGTCGCGGCGCGGATGCAGCGGCAGTGGCAGGCGGAGCAGGCGCTGGAAGCGATGCGGGCTTTGATCGGCCTGGCGCCGGAGCGGATGCCGCATGCGGCGCTGGCCGCCGCCGGCCTGCGCTACGCCGCCTGAGCGGGAGGAACGGTTCATGCGCTTGTGGCTCCGCGCCGCGCTCGGCCTCGGCTGCTGCCTTCTGGCTCTTGGCGTCGTTGCGCCGATGGCTGAAGCACAGGTGCGGCTCAAGGACATCACCGCGATCGAAGGCGTGCGCGGCAACCAGTTGATCGGCTACGGGTTGGTGATCGGCCTGCAAGGCACCGGCGATCAGCTGCGTAACACTCCTTTCACTCAGCAGAGCCTGGCCGCCATGCTGGAGCGGATGGGTATCAACGTTGCCGATGCGCGGGTGCAGACACGCAACACGGCGGCCGTTATCGTCACTGCGACATTGCCGCCCTTTGCGCGGCAGGGCACGCCAATCGATGTGCAGGTTTCATCATTGGGTGATGCCAAGAGCCTCAATGGTGGCACGCTGATCGTGACGCCGCTGATGGGTGCCGATGGCGAGGTTTACGCGGTGGCCCAGGGTCCTGTGGTGGTGGGCGGCTTCCAGGCGGCCGGGCAGGCGCAAAGCATCACCAGCGGCGTCACCACCCAGGGACGAGTGCCCGGTGGTGCGTTGGTGGAGCGTGAGGTGCCGATGGCCATGAACGCGCAGCAGACCATCCGGCTGACCTTGCGCGCGCCCGACTTCACCACCGCCGTCCGTATTGAGGAGGCGCTGAATGCTCGCTTCGGCGGTGGCAGCGCCGCGGCGCTCGACCTTGGAACGGTGGAGATGCGTATTCCGCCCGGTTTCCAGGACCGCCTGCCCAATCTGGTGGCGCAAATGGAATCGCTGACCGTACGGCCGGAGACGGTGGCACGGGTGGTGGTCGATGAGCGTACGGGTACCATCATTGTTGGCGCTCAGGTGCGGGTGGAGCCGGTGGCCATCACCCATGGCAACCTGGTGATCCGGGTGACCGAAAGCCCCATCGTCAGCCAGCCCGCGCCCTTCTCGAACGGAGAAACAACGGTGGTGCCGCGCACTCAGGTGGAGGTGGACGATCAGCGCGGAAGGCGCTTGGCCACGTTGCCACGCGCAACGACGTTGCGAGACTTGGTGGACGGGCTGAACGCGCTGGGCTTGGCGCCACGGGACCTGATTTCGGTGCTGACAGCGCTGAAGGCCAGCGGCGCCTTGCATGCGGAGCTGCAATTCATCTGATAACTTGGGATGGCGGCTGATGCCTCAACCGGCGTCGAGAGGCTCAGCACCGCCCGCCCGGGCCGCTCCAACCTCGATGAGCCAGTTCGCCCAGATGATCCTCAAGCCCGGCGGCGCGCAGCGAGGCGATGCTGGCCCAGCCGCCAGGCCGGTCAATGGTCACCGGCAACAACAGCAGGTCTGCCGCCTGCTCATCTTCCGGCCACCCCCCTTCCCATAATTCCACATGGAATCGAGCCATGGCTTCGGATGGGAAGGTGGCCACGGCGTCGCGCCCGGCGGCATTCAGCTTTGACCAGTAGGACATGCTGGGGGTCCGGCCGACGTAGAGGCCGAGCCCGGCATGCAGCACCACGAAACCTCTGCCATATATCTCGGCCATGCCGCACTGGTTCCTTGTTCTTCTGCGGAACCATCATGCGTCAGAGCCGTCTGTCTTTAAAACAGGGCATGTGTCTCGATTTACGAGATGGTGCTGTTATCGGAGACTTCCGAAGCCATCTCGGCTCCAACCCTCGCTGAACAAGTTTGGGGCAGGGGCAACGCGTGCCTCCTGGTCCTTTGAAAGGGAGGCTTCTGTGTGGGGCAGGATGCGCGCCGCTAAAGCGGCCCTCGGCATACCATACGGATCAAAGGCCCGGACATCGAAGCTGTCAGAAGGCAAGTTGACGCTCGAAATAGGAGGCAGGCCGCGCGACGGCAACGGTGCCGCCTGCGCCCAACCCAGGGAAGGTGCGCCCAACAGCATCGAAACAACCCAGATCCAGCCTTGTCGCACCCAGCCTCTCCTCACCCAAAGCAACGTCCTTCTTTGCAGGCCGCAAAGGGATGCGCTGCAAACCGGTTTGCGGCACTGGTCGTTGCGCAACTTCACAGTGCTTTGCGAAGATCCAGGCTATCGTGACCAAATTCGCTCTGAGCTTCGCGCAACCGACGGCCGCGCACAGCAAACTGACAAATTCAGCAAGTCAGGCGCCGCGTTGCATGATGAGCATCCTCCAGCACCTTCGGCCAGTCCGGGGTCCGATTGCCGGCCGGGGGTCGGAAATTCGGCATCACCCCGGCACGGGCCAGGAACTCCCGCAAGTCCGACAGCGGAACGGCCGAAGTACGCCCGCCTGCTCCGGCATAGATAACGGCCACAACGCCGCCCTGTGCATCCAGCACCGGGCCTCCCGAGCTGCCACCACCGCTTGGCGCGTCGATTTCCACCTGCCAGCGGAGCTTCTCCGCCTGACTATCACCAAAGTAACGCAGCCCGTCTTCCCATTGCGCCGCGACTTCGCGGCCATCACGATCGGTCACGGTGAAGCTCACGGCGCGGCCGGCCTGAGGGTCATGCACAGTCAGCGCTGCACGGCCGATCCGCCCGGTCCGCGCCTGAAGGCCGCCATTTGCCGGCCCTGTCGCCGGATAACTCAGCAGCATCACGGGCATCCCTGCCGGCAGCCTCGTGGCTGCGGAGAGAAGGAGCGTCGACTCATGGCCCATGGGTCCGGCGAGCAGGGCCAGATCGGTTCCGGCATCCTCGGCCAGGATGCGCCAAACAGCGGCCTTGTCCGGGTGATCCGTCATGATCGCCCGCCCCTCTGCGCGGCAGCGCAGCGCAACATGTGCATTGGTGACCAGAAGCCCGGGCGCCACCAGGAAGCCAGACCCGGAAAGCCCCGATGCCGGTTCGGCGCGCAACGCTGTGGGGGTGGCCAGTCCGTGCCAGACGGCTCCGGCCAGCATTGGACCGCCGATGATCCCGATGGCCGTCAATAACAGCCCAAGCCTCTTCCGCATTCCGCTCTCGACCATTATGCGAAAAACCACTAAATAGTATCATGAGGCCTAGCCTGACGCCAGCTTGGTACAGGGACCATCCGGCCTTCCTGGAACACTGCCATGCAAGCTCTGCCCCTTCTGATCCGCCTTGCCCGCCGCCAGGCCGATGCGCGCCGGGTGGCACTATCCGAAGCTGAGCTGGCCGTTCGTGAAGCGGGGCAGAGGCTCGCCACACATGAGGCCCTCACGGCGGCGGAAACGGCGCGGGCATCCGGCAATGCTTCGGAGATGGCGGCCTGGGTGCATTGGTCACGCCGCTCGGCCCGGGAAACGCGACAGCTTGATCATGCTTACGCCGTGCTGGCGGCACGCGAAGCGGAGATTCGGGCCGCGCTGACCGAAGATTTCGCGGAGACCAAGCGGCTCGAAATCGCGCTGGAGGCACGTCGGCGCGAGGCGGCGAAGCACGCCGCCCGCAAGACCGAGAAGCTGGCCGAAGATGTGGAACTGCGCCGGCCGCGGGCAGGGTGACCGACCTTTTCCCCCGTCAGTCCTCGTTCAGCCGGTCGAGATCCGGATGCTCGCGGAACCTTGCCCAGGCGCTCAGCACCTCGCGCAGCTGATCATCCTGGCCTGTGCGTTCGCGACGCAGGATCTGCATCCGCTTGCGCAGCTCAAGGATAAGATGGCCGCGGGGCAAGTCTGCACCGGTTTCGAAACGCTCCAGAAAGATCCGCCCCAGCTCAGGATCGTCGCGCTCGATGCAGTAGGCTGCATAGGCCAGCACCGAGCCGCGGCCGAACTCGATCATCTTGCGGCCAAAGGTGCGCATCTCCAGTAGGCGCGGATGCTGCTCAACGATCTTCATCACCTCGGCCGGGGTGGGCTTGGCGTTGCGCGTGCCGGCAGGCTTCAGTTCGCGCTTCCACAGCAGCACGGCGGCCGCGGCAATCAACGGCCGGTCGCCGAAATTGTCGAAAGCGGCGCCGAGCTGTGGCCCCTTCTTGGCATGAATGTCGTAGGTGTCGTAGGCCTCTTCCGGCAGGCCGCGCATCACCGGAACCTCGATTGCCTCGCCTGCCTGCACCACGGCCGAAAGGCGATGCTGGCCGTTCAGCAGCCGGCCGGAGCGGCTGAAGCAGATGGGCTGAGCGTTCATCATCCAGTTGCCCGCGCGGATGTCGCGGGCAATGGCGTCCACATGCGCGGCCACGATTTTCCGGTTGCGGGTATTGTGCGTCAGATAGGCCTCCGCCATCTCCGGGCCGATATCCTCGATCGCCAGCGGAAATACGCCATCCTCGTCGGACAGCCGCTGCACCGCCGCCTGCAAGCTGCGCGTCGTCTCCTCCGCATCGCCCTCATGGCCGGGATCGGTGAGGCCGGAATAGCCTTCAAGATGGGGAAAATCTTCCCCCTTGGTCGGGTTCACCGTGCGGTCGATCCAGGTGTAGCTGCGCAGGTGCTCGCCGCTGATTGTGGCGTTCAGCGCCTTGATGCAGAGGGCAAACAGATTGACCGGCTTGAGCCGCGTTGCCGGATCGCCACGGGTGATGTCGATCAAGTCGCGGATGCGTGCGCCCGGCTCCATCGGGCTGTGCTTGTCGGGAAAAGCGATGGCGTCGAGAAAACGGCGCGTCGCCGCCTTGTCGGTGCGGAAGCCCATAAAGAGCAGCGGCGTGCGCACGGCCTCCGACAGGGCCGTGGCTTCGCTTTCCAGCGACATCTTCACCGCCTGCTCCAGATCAGGATTGGCGGTGAGCACGCGATCCATGCGCGACCAGGCGGCAGTGCCCGCACCGCGCAGCATCTTGCCGTCATCGTAGCGGATGAGCTTCACCAGCGCCGATTGCAGCGCATGGGCGTGCGGAATGCCGCGTGCCTCCAGCACCCCGGCAAAGGAGCGGCGGCGCTGCTGGTCAATGGTGTGCAGCACATCATCGGGGATGTTCTGCGCCAGCACGGTCAGAAACGGCACGCCGGCCTTGATGCAGGCGCGCAACCGCTGCACACCATCTAGCAATATGCCGCCACGCGAGAGGATGATCGGCATGCCGTTCAGGATCCAGCGCCCGTCGCGCATCGCCTCGGCATAGGCATTGATGGCGTTGGTGTTCTCGGCGGCACTGGGTCGTTTGTGCTGCAGCAATCCGGTGGCGCTTTCCGGCGTCACCAATTCAATGGAAAAAGCCGGACCTTCAGGATTCTGCCCTTGCACCTGCACGATCCTGCCGCCCGGCGGATGGGCAGCCGGAGAGGGCATTTTGCGCACCGCGATATTGGCCCGTGCCATGGGAGTATCCTTTCCATCCTCGAGCGGGCCCTGGCTCGTCTGGCTATGCCGGCGGGCCAAGGCTCCTGCAAGCGTTTAGACTTTTTTCGCGTTTGACGCCATATGCAAAAATATATGAAAACTCTGGGAGATAGACTTTCTGCCGCAACGCCTTCTTTCCCGCAGCCGGTCGCTCAGTTCACCTTGGATCAAGGAACAAGGCGACATCATGGCTGCGGAGGGCGGTCTTACCGGAAAGATTCTCTTTAAGATGTTCTCAGAACCCGAAATGGAGCCTCGGCTTGGATTATGCTAGAAACCATAATCGTTCTCGCAGGCTTTGCGCTTTTGCGCAGTTCTCGAGGCTCAGGCAGGGTGGAAAGGCCGCCCTACGCTTCCCGTTCGACGTTACGTTCCCGCAGGAAGGAGAATCCTCCCGATGACAGCCCACACTCCCTTCTACATCAGCCACACCATCCAGCTCGGCCGCGGCGAGGTGCTGGAAGCGCTGCGCGGCGCCGCCCTGGCACGCGCCAAGGAAAGCCTGCGCCTGGTTGACCCCTCCGCACGCGGTGTGGAGATGGAAACCCGCATCCTTTCCGGCTCCGTGGTGGAGATCGACGGCGCAGCGGTGGTGATCGAAGCCCAGCTTCCGGCCGACCTGGCGGCGCTGCTGCAGACCGTCCAGCCCACTGTTCCGAAGGCAGATCAGCCCGCTCCAGTTGTGGCCGAGGATGCGCTGCTGATCGCCTGATTTGACAGGCCACACTGCCCATTGGTCATCGAGACATGGTGGGCCAAAGGCGACGTGACGGTGTGGAAGCGGCTCCATGCCATGCGAAATACTATAGTTTAAGGTCGGTGGCGCAGCCTGTCTGGGGCTCGCCGCCGATTTTTGCCTGGCGCGGGCCAAGAAAGCTTGCATGCGCGGTTCTGAACTCGCCATTTGGTGCTCACGAAATCGCGAGGGGCATCGCTCATGGTGTTCAGGCTGGGACCAGATGGTCAGGGAGGCTGGGAAGCCGCACTCTGCCAAGGTGCCGCTGCCTTTGGTCGCCACGCCTTTCCGGACCGTGCTGCCGCCGAGGACTGGGCAGCGCGGGCCGCTCTGGCCACCCGGCAGTGCACCATCCGCATCGGCAGCAAACGGTTTCTGGGCACCGCTGCGGAGGCGGCGCAGCGATGGGCCATCGATCAGGGCACCCTGCCTCGCGCTGAGGGTGGCACGCATCTGGCGCCGATCCGCCGTCTCGATGCCCTGATGCGGGATGCCGCCTGTGCCTGGCCTTTGACGTTGTTGAACGCGCCCGAACTGGTGGCGCTGCGCCGACGGCGTTTGCTGCAGTTGGGAAGCGCGGAACTGGCGCTGGCGGAGCAGGCTGCGCTAGCGGTGGCCATTGAGCAGTTCCGCGAGATGCATCTCCCTGCCCTGGACGACGCTTTTGATGAACCGGCACCGGACGGGATCTGGCTGCTGGATAGCACCGCTTGTGGGCTGCTGCGGCAGCAGGCAGAAGCGATGGGGGGTGCTTGGCCGCGCTTGGTTGGCCTGCTGCTGACCAGCGGCGGATCTGCCTCGGATCTGTTGCAGGCCTGCTGCGGACAGGCGGATCGTGGCACTGGCAGGCTCTATCTGGCCGGCGGGCGCCAGCTGAGCGCGCCGCCCGAACATTTGCCTGTTGCCGACAACTCGCCGGAGGCGCCGCTCTTGCCTGGTTTGGCGCTGGGGGCGGAGTTGGAAACGGGTTTCGCTACCTTGGCCCGCTGCCTAGGCCAGGCCACGCTGCTGCCCGAAGCGCTGCAGATGACGGCCCTGGCAGCGTTGCTGGCACAAGGATGGCACCTGGATGAGATGATGCGCGCCTGCGCTGCCGTTCCGTCGCCGCCGGGGTGAGATTTGTCGCCACAAACCATGCGAAAACATTTGCAGAAGTGATGCGAAAAATATAGAAGAAGGCAGAGCGCGGTCAGCCCGCCTCCCACACATCCTAGAACGGGACCGGATATGAGCCTCTTCGGCAAGTCGAGCGGCGGAGAGCCGCGGATCACCTTCGAGCATATCGACCTGGCCGCCGAGCCACGCCCTTCCGCCCGTCCAGCCCCGGCACCGGCCACGCCTGGTCCCATGCTGCTGGCTGCAGACAGCGAAGTGGATGGGGAGTTGCGCAGCCGCGGCGCCGTGCGTGTCGAGGGCGTGCTGCGGGGCGCATTGCAGGCACCGCTGATGTTTCTGGAAGTGGGGGGGCTGGTGGAAGGCACCGTCACCGCCGAGCGCGTACGGATCGCCGGCACCCTGCGCGGTACCGTGATTGCCCGTGAGATCGAGGTGGCCCGCACCGCGATCCTGGAAGCCGAGCTGGTTTATGACGAGATCAGCATCGAGCGTGGTGCCAGGGTCCGGGGCCTGCACCGTCAGCGTGAACCCGAGCCCGTGGCCGAGCCGGAAGCCAAGTTGGCTATGTCCGACAGCGTCGAGGATGCTGTTCTGATGGCCGCAGCCGCCAGCACTGCGGCTCTGGTCGCCGAGGCCGAGGCGGCGTTGCAGGAACTGGCCCAGGCCGGACAGGCTGCGGCCCAGGCCGCCGGTGAACTGGCCGGCGAGGGCGTTGAGGGCCTGGTGACGCTGGAAACGGAACTGCGCGCCACACCGAAGCAGCTGCTGAGCGAAGTACCGGCCGTCTGATTTGACGAAGGTGCCCGCCACCCTTGGAGGCGAGCGCCGCTTCGTTCAGCGATAGAGCGGTGTCAGACCCGGATAAGGAATTTCCGGCAGCCCACGGTCGCGCAGCAGGCGGTTGGCGGCGCGTGCCACTTCCTTGGGGCCTGCCTGATGACCATCCAGCACGTAATAACCGTTGCGCAACGGACGGACCCGAAGGCCCAGCAGGCTGCAGGCATACTGCATTGGCGTCATGTCATCATCCGCCTCCGACATTCCGCCCATGAAGGGCGATTGCTCCTGTATACGGCTGGCTTTGGCCAGAATGCGGTTGGCGCGACGCTGCGCGTACCAAGGCTCGATGCCGAAGGCGCGGGCCAGGCTGTTCACGTCTTCTCCTGACAGCAAACGGCGATCGAAATCGCCGCGCAACTCGCTGGCCAGGGCTCTTCTGCGGATCTGCTGGCGCCGTTTCGACCCCAGCGACTCGCTGCAATTGTCTTCATCCACGCCCACGGCGTCGGTTCCTTGTCAGCCGCTTCTTGCGGCAGGGGTTGTCCCCTTCTGGAGTGCGCAGGAGCCGTCCCTTCTGGAGGCGGCTTTGTTGCCCCATGTTATGCGAAAATTTGCTGATGACCGACTAAGATTGGGGCGTATCCACGGAAGGCGGCAAAAAATCCGCCTGAGCAGAAGGCCAGTTTTAGAATGGATGTCCTCAACACGCCTTTGGCAGGCAGGCCGGATGGCACTGAACGTCGCTTGGCCCGCCAGTTGGAAAGCAGCTTCGCGGCGGAATTGCTGCGCGCAGCACGGCCCGCCGCCAGATCCGGCGGCATGAGCGGACGCGGTACCGGCGGTGATGCCTTCGACAGCTTCATGGATGACGCGCTGGGCGCGGCGCTGGTGGCGCGTGGTGGCCTGGGCCTTGGCGATACGCTGGAGGCCTCGATCCGTGGCATCGCTGTGGGGCCGGGGCGATGAGCGAGTTTCGCAAGGCGGCGGAGGATTTGCGTGCCGTGTTGGAGGCAGAGGCTGCCATCGCACGCCAGGCGCAGCTGACGGAATTGGTCAAGATGGTGGACCGCAAGCGCGAAGCCGTGGCGGCGCTGGCGGGGGCGGGCGTGCCCGAAGACGATGCTTCGCGGGATGCGCTGGCGGCGATGCTGCGCGCGGCGGAAGAAAATGCGCTGGTGCTGGGCGCTGTTGCCGGTGCGCTGGAGATGGTGCGCGAGCGGTTGCGGCAGGATGTGACGGGCGCGGCCGATCCTGGGCTTTACGGCCCCGCCGCTCGGCGCCGGCCGCTGCGTCATACCCTGGCGGCGCAACTCGACCACACCGCCTGATCCACTGCGCCTGGACCTGCAGCAATGAACAGAATGCTAAAGTAAAAATCAACGAATCTTAGTGAACTTCAGTATTCGATTGTTGAGGCACAGAACTTCTTGTCGCGAAATTCTGACCGATGCTAGGAATCGGCCACGGCTGCGGGTCTCGATGTGGGCCCCACCCGCGATGATCGCGTCAGAAGGCGCTCCCCTGAACCGGAACCCTCGAAGGGCGCAACAATGGTCAGCTCGATCCTCACCAATAACGGCGCGATGACGGCGCTGCAGTCGCTGAAGTCGACGCAGAAGAGCCTGCTTGAGACGCAGAACCGCATCTCCACCGGCCTCAAGGTCAGCAACGCGAAGGACAACGC
The DNA here is from genome assembly GCF_042646265.1 of Teichococcus globiformis. NCBI lineage: Bacteria > Pseudomonadati > Pseudomonadota > Alphaproteobacteria > Acetobacterales > Roseomonadaceae > Roseomonas > Teichococcus globiformis. The sequence goes on along the minus strand of NZ_JBHRTN010000014.1, from coordinate 22,585 downwards.
GGCGACCTGGGCTGTCGCGACCTCGATGCGTTCGGATATCTCCAACTTCAAGCAGGTTAGCGAGAACCTGTCCCTCTCCTCTTCGGTGCTGAGCACGGCGCAGACGGGCGGCGAGGCGGTGGCCAGCCTGATCACCGAGATCAAGTCCAAGATCACCGCCGCTCAGCAGGGCGTGCTGGATGGCCGCACGATCCAGGCGGATATCGACGCGCTGGTGAAGCAGGTCGAGTCGACGGTGCAGGGCTCGGCGCTCAAGGGCGTCAACCTGATGAACGGCCAGGGCACGGAGCGCATGGTCGCTTCCGTGAACCTGGTCGATGGCGCCAGCGTTCCATCCTACATCGACGTGGACAAGGTGAACCTGAGCACCGCCGCCGGCGGCAAGCTGAGCGAGCTGTCCAACCTGTCCGTGGTGTCGCGCGGCGACCAGTTCTTCAACGACGCCAACCTCGCCGACGTGAAGGCCTCTGAGAAGGCGATGGGCACAACCTACAAGACCTTCGACGTCAACGACAATGCCGGCACTAACGGCAAGATCCTGACCAACACTGATGGCAGCTTCAAAGTCGACTACAAGGACGCGGAAGGCAATGCGCGCAGCCTGACGGTGCAGGTGGGCGCTGGCGTGACGACCGTGGCCGGCCTCATCACCGCCCTGAACGACGACAAGGATTTCTCTGCGCTCTTCCGCGCGAGCGGTGCGGCGGACGGCCTGCATATCGCCGCGGCTGACCGCAAGGTGCAATCGGGTAAGTTCGAGGTCACCAATATCGGTGGCTCGAAGATCGCCGACAACGGCACTGTCGGCGATCCGACCACCGGCACCACCTTCACCTTCCAGGACGGCGTCGCGCTGAAGGATGGCGAAACCTTCACCTTTAACTATAAGGTCGGAGCCGAGAGCCGCACCCTGGTGCTGAAGGCGACCAACGACTTCGCCGCGGGCACCGCATACCAGGCCGAGGACACGGTCAACAAGATCGAGTACCGCTCGATCAAGCTGGACGATGCGAACATCAAGAACGCGGATGGCGAGTACACTGGTGCCGCGATCGGCAATGCGCTCCGCGCGGCACTGATCGCCGCCGATGACTTCGCGAGTGGTGCAGCGGTTGGCGGCACCTCGCTGGGTGTTGCTGCGGCGGCTGGCGCAACTGTAACCATCACCGCCGACACCGATGACGCCTTCACCGCTTTCCAGCCGGTGAAGACTGACTATGCCAGCCTGCTCAGCAGCGTCGACAGCCTGCTGAAGACGGCAACCGACACCGCCGCCTCCTTCGGCTCGGCCGGCAAGCGCGTCGACATGCAGAAGGAGTTCATGGACAAGCTGGTCGACACTCTGACCAGCGGCGTCGGCGCCCTGGTGGATGCCGATATGTCCGAGGAAGCCGCCCGCCTGCAGGCCCTGCAGGTACAGGAGCAGCTTGGCACCCAGGCGCTGTCGATCGCCAATCAGGCGCCGCAGAGCATCCTGGCCCTGTTCGGCCGCTGATCCAGCTCGCGCCCGGGGCGGACCACCGTCCCGGACGCACCCTTGCCTGACCCCCGGCGGGTTCGGGCAGCGTGGCCTGGTGATCGTCTCTCCAGCCCACGCGCCTTGCCCCGCCGGACCCGGCCAATACGTGCCCCAGGAAGAATCCGATGCTGCAAAACGCCTACGAGACACTCCCGAACCCGGTTCGCCGCCCGCTGGGCGCCGCCGCCGCCTATGGCGCGGTGATCCGCGGCACCGAGGATCCGCGCGAGATCGAGTACCGCGTGCTGGCCCGTGCCACCGCATTGCTGGACCAAGCCGCTCAGGTTGATGCCGGTCCGACTGCTCTGTCCGCCGCCATTCACGAGAACCGCTTGGTCTGGATCGCCTTCACCGCCGATCTCGCCGGCGAGAACAACAGTTTCGACAATGCGCTGAAGGCGCGCCTCGTCTCACTGGCCCGCTGGGTCTTCACCGAGAGCGAACGCGTGCTGCGTGCACGCCAGGGCGTGCAGCCGCTGATCGATGTGAACCGTGCCGTCATGGCCGGGCTGCAGCCCGGCATCACCCCTGCCACAGAGATGAGCTGATGTCGCTGATCCTGAAGCTCGCCCCCGGCGAGAGGCTGTTCATCAATGGCGCGGTCATCACCAACGGCGATCGCCGCGCCTATCTGATGGTCGAGACCCAGGCGCAGATCGTGCGCGAGAAGGACGTGCTGCAGGCCGAGGATGCCAGCACGCCCGTCCGCCGCGCCTACTTCGCCGCGCAGAACGTGCTGCTGAACGCGCAGCCCTCGCTGGGCAGCATGGATGCGTTCGAGACGCAGCTGGCCACGCTGCGCACGGCCTTCCGCAAGCCCGAGCATCTGCAACTGCTCGATGAGGCGGAGCGGCAGATGCGTCTCGGCAACACCTATCGCGCCCTCGCCGCCCTGCGCGACCTCGTCCTGTATGAGGCCGCGCTGCTGGAGATGGAGCCGCCGCAGCGCTTCCGCCGCGAGCCGCCTCGCCTGCCGTCCGGCCCTGTTCAGGCCCTGCACGCGCCGGAACAGCGCGCCGGCTGACCAGCACCCTTTTTCCCAGGATGGGAGACGCCTCCGGATCCGCAATCCGAGAACAAGGACGCATCGCCATGATCGATCCCGCCCCGCCCGCCAAGAAACCCGTAGCCCCGCAGGAAGCGCCCACCCGCCCGGAGCGTCAGGCGCTGCGCGAGGAGGTGCCCTCCGAGAGCGGCGAGATGCAGACGGCCGAGCGGCAGAAGCAGGTGGTGGCCAGCAGCCCCGCCTTTGACGTGCGGCTCGATGGCGAGACGATGCGCCTCTACTCCGAATTGCGCGATCCCGAGACCGATCGCCTCCTGCTGCGTCTGCCCGGCGGCTACCAGCCGGAAGCAGAACAAGAAAGCGGGGTCTCGACCGAAGCATGACCGTTGGCGCCATCTTGACCGGAGTTCCGCTCGGCCTGGCCGGCTGGAAGCTGTTGCAGACCAAGTCGCCCACCGACTTCAAGGCGTTCAGCAAGGATCCGATCTTGCAGAACGACCTGGCCTATCTGCGGAACAAGCTGCCGACTAAGGCCGACGCCAAGTCGCTCCTGGAGGATCGGCGCCTGCAGGAGATCGTGCTCAAGGCCTACGGGCTCGACGCCCAGATCGGCTATAACGGGCTGATGCGGAAGGTCTTGGAGAGCGACCCCAGCGACAAGAACTCGACGGCCGGCCGAATGACCGATGCGCGCTACCGGGTGCTTGCGGCGGATCTGAACTATGGTGCTTCGGTCACTGCGGCGGTTCCCGCGGTTCCGACCAGCAGCACGTTGCAGATTGGCTGGCCGGTGAACGGCAAAGGCTTCAACAGCTTCGCGGGTAGCTTTGGCACGGTGCAGGTCGAGAATGTTTCCCTGGAAGGTCTGCACAGCCGCGGTGAAGTGGCCGCTGCCCTGCAGGCCGCCTTTCGCAAGGCCGATGGGGGCCGCAGCGACATCACCGTCACGCAATTCGGCCTGAACCTGATCGTGACGGATGCCAAGGGAAGGGGCGCTGTTGAATTCGGATTCAAGCCCGCGGACGGCAGCCAGGCTCGCGCAGTTGAAGGCGAAGGCAGCTTGTCCCCTCTGACCGGCCGCGTTCTGCTCAGCGGGCTGGACGATGGCCGAGGTTTCACCAGCTTCAGCGGCACCTTCGGCACCGTTGCGATATCCGATGTCGATCTCTCGGGCCTGAACAGGCCGCAGGACATCGCGGCCCGGCTGCAGGCTGCCTTCCGCAAGGCCGATGGCGGACATGGTGATATCAGCGTTGCGGTAAAGGATGGCTCGCTGGTTTTTACCGATGCGCGGAACCGCAACCTGCCGGAGTTCAGCTTCACTGGTGATTCCACGGCAACCGTGCTGAGAAGCGCGAATGGCACGCCGGGACGCCCTGTGGTCGGCGGTGCCAAGGTTGCCGATGCCGCCCTTCTCGACTCGATTGCCCAGAAGTACACCCAGGCCCGGTTCGAGGAATCCCTGGGCGGCACGTCCGAAAGTCTGCGGCGGGCGGTTTATGCCAAGCGTACCTTGCCCACCATCACCAATTGGTACAGCGTCATCGCCGATCGGAACCTGGCGGCTGTGGTGCAGTCCGCCCTGGGGCTGCCGGAAAGCTTTGGCCGCCTCGATGTTGACCGCCAGCGTGATGTCCTGAGCCAGCGTATGGATATTGCGGAGTTCAAGGACAGCGCGAAGCTGGGCAAGATGCTGGAACGCTATGTGGCCCAGACCAGCGTGGCCGAGGCGCAGGCCTTGGCCAGCAGCAACGGCATCGTTGGCCTGGTGCAGCCGATCTCCTGGGGGGGCGACCGGTTCTCGGGCGCGAGTTCGGCGGCATTGTTCTCCATCCTCTCCAGCCGATGATGCGGTTGCCGGGGCCGTTGCCCCGGGCGCGCCTCAAGGTTCTGGCTGCAGCAGAGTGGCCAGCCGCGCAAAACTATCCTCCGCCGTGCTACGCTCGTTGATATCCTGGCTGAGAAACGCCTCCAGCCCGGCATTGTGCGCGATGGCCGCATCCACCTCCGCATCGCTGCCGGCGCGATAGGCGCCCAGGCGGATCATCTCGGCCATGTCGGCATGGGTGGCGAGCAGGCGCCGCGTTTTTGCCAGCAGCGCGTTCTGCTGTGTGTCATGGCAGCGCGGCAAGGCGCGGCTCACCGAGCGTAACACGTCGATGGCCGGCCAACGGCCACGCTCGCCGATTCGTCGGTCCAGCACCAAATGCCCGTCCAGAATGCCGCGCACCGCATCAGCGATCGGCTCGTCATGATCGTCGCCATCCACCAGAACGGTGAAGATGGCAGTGATGTCTCCCTCTCCTTCCAGCCCCGGCCCGGCGCGCTCCAACAGCGAGGGCAATTCGGTGAAGACCGAAGGTGTGTAGGAACGGGCCGTTGCCGGCTCGCCGGCCGCCAGGCCGATCTCCCGCTGCGCATGGGCCAGCCGCGTCACGGAATCGAGCAGCAGAAAAACCTGCCTGCCCTCGGCGCGGAAGTGTTCGGCGACCGCCAGAGTAGCCTGCGCCGCGCGGCGGCGGGCCAGGGCTGGCTCGTCTGAAGTGGCGACCACCACCACGGTGCGCCGGCGTCCTTCCTCTCCGAGCGTGTGGTCCAAGAACTCGCGAACCTCGCGGCCGCGTTCGCCGATCAGACCGACCACAATGACATCGGCCTCGACGCCACGAGCCAACATGCCCATCAGCGTGGATTTGCCAACACCGGACGCGGCGAAGATGCCCAGACGCTGGCCGCGGCAAATTGGCGTGAAAACGTCGATGGGCCGGATCCCGGTTTCCAACTTGCTGCCCACCAGACGGCGGCGCATGGCCGGCGGTGCTGGCTGGCGCAGCGCGACGCCGCGCGAGCCTTGCGGCAATGGGCCCTGGTCGTCGAGCGGACGGCCCAGGCTATCGATCACCCGACCCAGCCAGGCATCACTCGGATAAAGCGCCAGCGGTTCCTCTAGCCACACCCGGGCACCGGGGCCAAGACCTTCGGTGCCGCCCTCCGGCACGGCGATGGCGCGGCCCTGGCTGAAGGCAACGAACTCGCCCTCCACGGCGGCACGGCCGGGACGGTCGATGCGCAAGCGATCGCCGATGGCTGCGCCCTGTCCCAACCCGGTGGCTGAAAGCGCGGCCCCTTGCACTCCGGCCAGCGTGCCGAAGCGGCGCCAGCGTGGCAGGCGGGTCAGGGGCAGGAAAGCAGCGTCGAGGGTGATCTGCTCGGAGCGGGCACTGGGCATGCGAAAAAATTTCCTAAACTGTGGTGGCGAGCTTCTTTGCCCCCTCATTGTCATGGATGATCGATGAGAAAGCCATGCGAAAAATCTCGACAGAAGCGGCCGCATGGGTTATGGCTGGCCTATGGCGAAAAGGGAGCATCCATGCTCGACAGCATCGACGTCTTCCGCATCAGCGGCGCGCGCATGCGGCAATTGTCCGAGCGGCAGAATGTGCTGGCGCAGAACATCGCCAATGCCGACACGCCGCATTACCGTGCCCGTGATGTGAAGCCCTTCAGCTTCGACAGCACGCTGCTGCGCGCGCAGCCGGGATTGATGCCGCTGCGCTTGGCCTCGACCCAGGCGGGGCATTTCGGTGCCTCCCGCGGCGGTGCCGATGTCGTTACCGACCGGGCGAATTCCTACGGCGAGGATCCGGACGGCAACACCGTGAATCTGGAGGAGCAGATGGTGAAGCAGGCGGATGTGGCAAAGGCCTATGACCTGACGACCCTGGTCTACAAGCGCGGCACCGCCCTGCTGCGCACCGCGGCGGGTGGCCGCTGATGTTGCGGATTCCGCCTGTCAGTGGCAGCGGCCCGCTTACCCAGGCGATGGCGACCGCGGCCTCGGGCATGAGCACCCAAGCGACCCGCATGCGCGTCGCCGCCGAAAACATCGCCAATGCCAACTCCACCGCCGCTGTGGCCGGTGGTGATCCCTATCGCCGCAAACTGGTGAGCTTCGGCCACATGGTCGATCGCGGCACCGGTGCGGAGTTGGTGCGCACCGACAACATCCGCGCCGATCAGCGCAACTTCCGAACCCAGTTCGACCCTGCTCATCCGGCAGCGGATGAGAGTGGCTACGTCAAGCTTCCCAATGTTGACCCGCTGATCGAACAGGCCGATCTGCGCGCTGCCGGCCGCTCCTACGAGGCGTCCATTGCGGTGATGCAGCAGGCCCGCACGCTCTACGGCAAGACGCTCGACATTCTGAGGTCCTGATCCGATGACCGCTCCTCTCGCTGCCATCCAGCCCACTTCCGCAGCTCTGCGCGCCTATGGCGCCACCGGAACCTCCGGCGCCGGCGGTGATTTCGGCGCCATGGTGGGAGACGCGGCCCGCGCCTCTCTTGCCACGCTGCGCAATGCCGAAGTCACCGCCGCGCGCGGCGTCGCCGGCACCGCCGATGTGCAGGAGGTGGTGCAGGCCGCCGCCAATGCCGAGCTGACCGTGCAGACCATGACCCAACTCCGCGACAAGGTGGTCTCCGCCTACATGGACGTGCTCCGCATGGCGGTCTGATCCGCCGCCACACTGCTCGCCGGAGAATCCGCGATGAATGAAGGAGATGTGGTGGAGGTGCTGCGCGGCGGCTTCTACACCACCATGATGATCGCCGCCCCGCCACTGCTGGCGGCGCTGCTGGTGGGCCTTGCGGTTTCCGTTGTGCAGGCGCTGACGCAGATTCAGGAGCAGACCCTCTCCTATGTGCCGAAGATCGTAGCGACCTTGCTTGTTTGCATGCTGTCCCTGCCTTTCGGCTTCGCGGCACTTCGCTCCTACACGGAAGAGATCGCACAACTGATTGTGGGGCTGTAGAGCCATGGGCTTCCTGCAACGCATGCGCGCCGCCTTTGGCCATCAGGATCTGCTCTTCGCCGCCGCCATGGTGGTCCTGCTCGCCGTCCTCGTGCTGCCGATGCCGAGCTGGCTGGTCGATCTCGGCCTCGCCACCTCGATCACCCTGTCCGTGCTGATCCTGATGGTGGCCATCTGGATCGAGAAGCCGCTGGATTTCTCCGCCTTTCCGACCGTGCTGCTGGTAGCGACGCTGTTGCGCCTGGCGCTGAACCTGGCCACGACCCGCCTGATCCTGGCCAATGGCCATCAGGGGCCGGATGCGGCGGGCAGCGTGATCCATGGCTTCGCCGTCTTCGTGGTCGGCGGCGACTTCATCATCGGCGTGATCGTCTTCACCATTCTGATCATCGTCAACTTCATTGTCGTGACCAAGGGTGCAGGGCGGATCGCCGAGGTCGCCGCGCGCTTCAACCTCGATGCCATGCCGGGCAAGCAAATGGCGATCGACGCCGATCTGGCAGCCGGCACCATCGACGATGCCGAGGCCAAGCGGCGCCGGCGCGAGATCGAGGACGAGAACGGCTTCTTCGGCGCCATGGACGGTGCCTCGAAATTTGTCCGTGGCGACGCGGTGGCCGCCATCATCGTCACCGTGGTCAACGTGCTGGGCGGCATTATTGTCGGTACGCTGCGCCACGGTATGGGTCTTGGTGACGCGGCCGAGAACTATGTGACGCTGGCCATCGGCGATGGCATCGTCAGCCAGATCCCGGGCCTGATCGTGTCCATCGGCGCCGGCATGCTGGTCTCCAAGGGCAATGTGCGCGGCTCCACCGACAAGGCGCTGATCGGTCAGTTGGCCGCCCAGCCCAAGCCGCTGTTTCTCGCTGCCGGCCTGTCCTGCCTGTTCGCGGTGATGCCGGGCCTGCCCTTTATGCCCTTCATGGTGCTGGGCATGCTGGCCGCTGCCGGCGGCTGGCTGGCGCAGCGCAGCCAGGCCCGCACCGCCGCTGCCGCCGAAGCAGGCCCTGAGGCCGTGGACACCGCGCCTCGCGAGGAAACCATGGCCGAGCTGATCCGGGTCGACGACGTTCGCCTGGAGCTGGGCATGGGGTTGGTCTCGCTGACCGCCAGCCGCCAGGGTGGTCTGTCGGAAAAGATCAAGAAGCTGCGGCGGGCCTTTGGTCTGGAGTTCGGCTTCGTGCTGCCCGCGGTGCGCATCAAGGACAACATGGACCTAGCTTCGGGCGAGTATTCGGTGCAGGTACAGGGCGTCGAAGTGGCGCGCGAAACGCTGGTGCTCGGTCGCCTATTGGCCTTTGCCCCGGCGGGGCAGGAAATCGGCGTGCCCGGCATCGACACCCAGGAGCCTTCCTTCCACATCAAGGCGCGCTGGATTGAGCCGGCGCTGCGCGAGATGGCGATGGCGCAGGGCCTCACCGTGGTGGACGCCGAAACCGTGCTGACCACCCACCTTTCCGAGGTGCTGAAGGGCTACATGGCCCAGCTGCAGGGCTATGCGGCGACGCAGAAGCTGATCGACGGGCTGGAGAAGGATCATCAGCGCCTGGTTTCTGATTTGGTTCCGGCGGTGCTGCCATTGGCCACTGTGCAGAAGGTGCTGGCGTCGTTGCTGGCCGAGCGCATCTCCATCCGTAACCTGCCCCTGATCCTAGAGGCGCTGCACGAAGCGGCCGGCTTCACCCGCAACGTTTCGCTGCTGGCCGAGCATGTGCGCCAGCGCCTTTCCTTGCAGATTTGCCGCGGGCTGACGCAGGAGGATGGCTATGTCACCGCCCTTCTGCTCTCGCCTGATTGGGAGCGCGAAGTCGGTGCCTCCATTCTCGAGGAGGGCGACCAGCGCTCCTTCACCATGGCGCCGTCCAAGATCCAGGAGCTGGTCACCGTCACCCGTGCCCGCATCGCCGAGGCCGCCGCGCGCGGCGACTGGCCGGCGGTGCTGACCTCGGCCGGAGCACGTCCCTTCGTGCGACAGCTGGTGGAGCGCATCAACCCCACCATCGCCGTGATCTCCCACGCCGAGGTGCACCAGCGGGTCAAGCTGCGCACCGTGGGCCAGATCTGACCCGGCGATGATGGCGCTGTCACTGGAGACCTGGGTTTCGGCGGAGCTCTACCGGCTGCTGCTGGTGTTCTGCCGGGTTTCGGCGGCACTGCTGCTGCTGGCGGGGCTGGGCGAGATCCAGGTGCCGGCGCGCATCCGCATCCTGGCCGGACTGCTTATCGCGCTTTGCATTGCACCGCTCTCCGGTCCCGCCGTTCCGCAGCCGGCAGTTTGGGGCGTGGCTTTCGCGATGGTGATGGAAATTGTCGCCGGTGCGTTTCTCGGCACGCTGTCGCGGCTTCTGCTCTCCGCCGTGCAGACGGCCGGCCAGATCATCGGCCAATGCATTGGCATCAGCAACGCCTTTGCCTTCGGCATCGGCAGCGACAACTCCGCGGTGATTGGCGCTGCCCTCTACGCCGCCTGCCTGGCCGCGCTGTTCGCCATGGATGGCCATCATCCCGGCCTGCGTGCGTTGGCAGACAGCTACCACCTGATCCCGCTTGGCCAGCCCCTGCCCGCCGCCGCCGCCGCCCGCAGCATGAGCGAGGGGATGACCACCGCCTTCCGCCTCGCCATGCAGCTCTCCATGCCGTTCCTGTTCCTGTCCGTTCTGTTCAACATCGCGCTCGCCGGCATCAACCGGGCCATGCCGGCCATGCCGGTCTTCATGATCGGCGCCCCGGCTCTCCTGCTGGCCGGGCTGCACCTGCTCGGCGTCGCGGCGCCCACCCTGGTGGATGAGATGCTTGGCGCCTACGGCAACGTCTTCACCGTGATGCGCTGATGGCGGAGGAAAGCGGCCAGGAAAAAACCCTCGACGCCTCGCCGCGCAAGCTTCAGCAGGCGCGCGAGAAGGGTGACATCCCGATCTCCCGCGAGGGTTCGGCCTTCGGGCTCTACGCCGCCTTTCTGATCGTGCTCGGCCTCGGCGGCGGGTTGATCGCGCAGAACGTCGCGGCGATCATGCTGCCGTTGATCGAGCAGCCTGACGCCTTTCTGGAACTGGAGTCGGAAGGATTCCGTCAGGCCGGCGCTGCCGTGGCCGGGGCGCTGGGCCTTGTTCTGCTGCCGGTCTTCGGCCTGCTGATCGTGGGATGCCTGTTGCCGCACCTGGCGCAGAACAGCGTTGTGATGGCGGGGGAAAGGCTGCGGCCCAAGCTGTCGCACCTCTCGCCCATGGCCGGCCTCAAGCGGATCTTCGGCCTCAAAGCCTTGTTCGAGTTCGGCAAGAACCTGGTTAAAATGCTGGCCCTTGCCGCGGCCTGCTGGGTGGTCGGCAAGCCGCTTTATGACCAGAGCAGTCAGCTTGCCGCGCTCGACCCGGCTGTTTTCCCGGCGCTGGCCAAGCAACTGATCGTCTCGGTGCTGTTTGCCGTGACACTGGTGGCCGGGGTGATCGCCGCCATCGACATCGGATTCCAGCGTTTCGAATACCGCCGTCGCCAACGCATGACCCTGCAGGAAATGCGTGAGGAAATGAAATCCACCGAGGGCGACCCGCATGTGAAGGCTGCGCAACGCAAGAAGCGGCGGCAGATGTCGCAGCGGCGCATGATGGCGGATGTGCCCAAAGCCACGGTGGTGATCGCCAACCCGACCCATTTCGCGGTCGCCTTGCGCTACGAACGGGGCGAGGATGCGGCGCCGATCTGCGTGGCCAAGGGGGTAGACAATATTGCATTGAAGATCCGCGAGATCGCCGGAACGGCCGGGGTGACGGTGATCGAGGACCGGCCACTGGCTCGCGCCCTCCACGCCACGGTGGAGGTCGGCCACACCATCCCGCCGCAGCATTTCGAGGCGGTGGCTCGGGTCATCGGCATTGTATGGGCGCAGGCGGCAAGAGGCCGCGCTGCGTCGCAAAAATCGGGATGATTTGTTTGACCTGAGAAAAGCCGGCTGCGAAACAGGAAACACACTCGCAGGGGTTGTTTTGATGTCGAATTTATCGTCCAGGAGGTTCATGATCGGCATGCTTGTGGCAGCGCCTGTGGCCGCGATGACACCCGCCCGCGCTGCGGAACCGGCTCCCAAGAAGGAGTTTGAGTATGTTGCGCTGGGCGACTTCACGGTGAACCTGCCCAACAGCGGCCGTCGAATGTCCTACATTGTGGTGTCGATAACGCTGGAAACCGAAACAAACCAGAGCCAGAGCTTCCGCGACTTGCAGCCTCGTCTCAAGCAGGCGGTGCTGCAGCGTCTGATGGCCATGTCCGAACGGCAAGAGCTGCGTCCGGGCCGCACCGATCCTTCCCTGCTGCGCGACAGCTTGTTCGACAGCTTGGCCCGTATTCAGGAAGCGGGCCTTCGGGACGTGGTGATCACCCGGCTGCTGCATAGCTGACGATCCAACGCATTGTTTCGGAGCAGCATAGGTTTCAACTCTTTAAAAAGAATCCTTTCAAGTTTGCGTGCTTGTCTCCAGAAATGAATGAATCTCGTTGAGTGCTTGTTCGTGGCCGTTAACGTCCCGCCCGACTTCCTGGGACGTGCACCATGCTGTTCAACTCATGGACCTTTGTTGCCTTCTTCGCCGCGCTGATGGCGCTTTATCTGCCGCTCGGACGATGGAAGGGCCATCAGGCGCAGAACCGCCTGCTTCTGGTCGCCAGCTATGTCTTTTATGCCGGCTGGGATTGGCGGTTCTGCCTTCTGCTGGCGGCCATCTCAGTGGTCGACTGGGCTTGCGGCAATGCCATTGCCCGCAACGCATCCCAGCGACGTCGACAACTCTTTCTCGGTCTCAGCGTCGTTTTCGACATCGGCGTGCTGATCTATTTCAAGTATTGCAATTTCTTCATCCAGGGAGCAGCGGATCTGGTAGGTCTGCTAGGCGAACCGGTCAGCTGGCCACTGCTCAACATCATCCTGCCAGTCGGCATCTCGTTTATTGTCTTCAAGAGCCTGAGCTACACGATCGACGTTTATCGGGGGGAAATCCGGCCGGAGCGTCATTTGCTCGACTACGCGCTCTTTGTGGCCTTCTTTCCCGATCTGGTGGCAGGGCCGATCATCCGAGCCAGAACCGTTCTGGCGCAACTGCACGCACCGCGTCGCATCACGGAAACCATGGTGGTGGAGGGCTTCTGGCTGATCCTGTTCGGCTACTTCCTCAAGGTGGTGGTGGCCGACAACCTGGCGCCGATCGCCAACTCCGCCTTTGCCACCAGCCAGCCGGAATCCTGGCTCCATGTTCTGCTCGGCATCTATGCCTTCGCCTTCCAGATCCTCGGTGATTTCGCCGGTTATTCCGGCATCGCCATCGGCGTGGCCCGGCTGATGGGCTTTGTGCTGCCGCCGAACTTCGGCCATCCCTACCGGCAAACCAATCCGCAGGCTTTCTGGCGTCACTGGCATATCAGCCTGTCCACTTGGCTGCGGGACTACGTCTACATTTCCTTTGGCGGCAGCCGGGGTGGCAATTGGAAGACCAGCCGCAATCTTCTGGCCACCATGGTGTTGGGCGGCCTGTGGCATGGTGCCGCTTGGACCTTTCTGCTGTGGGGCTTCTATCATGGGCTGCTGCTGATCCTGCACCGTGCCATGGCACCGGTCGCGGCACGGCTGCATCTGCCCTTGCTGTCGGGGCTTGGTCATGTCCTGGCCGTGCTGTTCATGTTTCATCTCACCTGCTTCGGCTGGTTGCTGTTCCGCGCCGAAAGCTTGGCGCAAGTTGGCGGCTTTCTGCGGGCCCTCGCCCTTGGAACCTCGGCGGACATGGCGGCGGGGCTGACGCCTTCCATGGTCAGCCTGGCAATGCTCGGCGGCGCAACCCTGCTTGCCGATCATGCGCTGCGTGCTCCTGATGGCACCCTCCGACCACTGAACCTGCCTGGTCCGGCACGCTGGGCCTGTGCTGCCTGCCTGGCCCTGGCCATTCCCGTCTTTGGGGATTTCGGTTTGTCCCACTTCATTTACTTCCAGTTCTGACGGCGGAGCCCCACCCATGCTCGAGCGCCTTTCCCAGCTGATCGACCCAATGATGTTGGCAGTGCTGCTGACGCAGCTTGTCGCGATCGGTCTCGGCTTCTGGCTGGTGCGACGCCGTCTGCACGGGCTGTGGCGCACCAGCGCCTTTGCGCTGCTTGGGCTGCTCGCTCTGCGTGTTGCCTTGTTCGGCAATCCGGTGGCCTGGGGCGCCTATTACGTGGCGTTGCAGGGTCATGCGGATTGGCGGCAAACCGATGTGATTGCCGAACGTTTCCGCAGCCTGATGCCGGCCCGGCCCGGCGCCGAGTTCCTGGCCATCGGCTCCAGCCAGACCTTTGCCATCTACCGCGAGATCACGCGCGGCCGTGACGACCTGCAGCTCTTCTCGCTGGCCGGTATGACGCCCATGGACATGATGCTGTATCGTGATCGCATCCTCGCCCTGCGGCCACAGCATGTGCTGCTCTACATCTCGGAGTTCGATCTGGCCGCCGAGCTGCGGCCGGAATGGGCAAGGCTGGCTCCGGTGCCGCTGCTGCGCATCCCCGATCAGGTGGCGGCGCTTCGCGCTGCACTGCCTTCGGATGCGCTTCCCGACTTGCAGCGCGATCTCGTGCTTGGCGCGCTTTTGCCTGAGTATCGCTACAACTTCGTCTTCCGCGACATCCTTTCGCGCAGTGCGTCGCTGGCAGGACTGCCTGGATTCCGGCCGCAGCGTGGTGCGGATGATGCAGTGAACTATGCGGCCCTAACCGCCCGTGCCACGCAACCCATGGAGGGCATGTCGCGGCTGCTCGAAGCTTTTATCGGCAGTCTGCGTGAGGCCGGCATCGGCACGGTACTGGTTGAGGGCCAGTACAATCCGCACGGCGAAACGCCGGGCCTGCTGCAACAGCACCGTGCCTTCGGCGCCTATCTGTCGGCGCTGCAGCAGCGCCACCCTGATCTGCTGATCCTTCGGCGCGACGAGCTTCCGCTGCTGAGCAGCGGCGATTTCGATGACGCCTATCACCTGTCGCCGGCTGCAGGCCACAGGATGGCCGAGGCGGTGCTGCAGGCGGCGCGGCATCGGCTCGGTCAGGCCACGGCCATCAGCCGCCTGGAGGCGCCGCCCCGTTGAGCGTCAGCTTGAAGCCAGGCGCGTGATATCGGCGGCGCTGACGATGTTGCCGTTCTCCAGCAGCAGGCTGACGCTGCCATCGCTGCCGCGGCGCAGTTCGGTGATCTTGCCGGAACTGCTGACCGCGCCGGCACTCTGGCGCGCATGGTTGGCGTCGTCGGCCACCACACGCACCCCATAGGTACCGGCCGGCAAAGGTTGCCCGAAGCTGTCCCTGCCGTCGAAGGTCATAGTGGTGCTGCCACTTGCCAGACCGATCTGCCGCAACACTTGCCCGGACCCGCTCAGCAGCTCAAGGCGCTTGGATTGCAGATTGCCGTCGCTGCTGACGGTGAGGCTCAGCGGCAAGGTGGCGCCTGCACTGGGCAGGGTGATCCTGGACATTTCCGTCTGCACCGTACGGCCAAGCAGCGCCGCATTCTCCGACAAGCTGCCGCTGTTGGTCAGCGCCTCGGAGATGGTCTTCAGGTAGGTATTGCTCTTGGTCTGCTGCTCCACCTGCGAGAACTGGGCAAGCTGCGCCACGAACTGCGTCGGATCGGTCGGCTGCATCGGGTCCTGATGCTTCATCTGCGCTGTCAGCAGCGTCAGGAAGCGGTCGAAATCCTCGCTGCTGCTTTTGAGCTGCGTGGTCGGCCCGATGCTGGCCTGGGCCACCGAACTGGTGGCGGTGATGCTCGATGTGGCGGCCATGCTGGCTCTCCGGAAGGTGCGGCGCGTGTCGCGTCAGACGAAGATGTTGATCAGGCTGTCCGAGGCAATGGGGCGCCGATCAGCCATGCTTTCCTTTGTTTCCTCTGGTGCTTCGGCGAGATCGGCATCGCCTGCCGTGGAGCCGGGCGCCTCGGCTTGCGGGCGCGGGAGGCGGCCCTGCTGCAGATCCAGCCCACCTGCACCGAGCTGCAGCCCTGCATCGGCCAATTGCTGCTCCAGATGCTGACGGTCCTGGCGCAGGGCCTCGAAGGTTTCTGGCTGCTCCGCACGCATCACCACCTGCACCGCATTGTCCCGAAACGTCAGCTGGATCTCCACCCGGCCTAGCTCCGGCGGGCGCAGATCCACCGAGATCCTGTCCACGCCATCCTTGCTGGCCTGGGCCAGGCGCAACACCAGCTGTGGCGCCGCCTCGGCGGCAATCTGCGGGCGATGCGCCGGAGCGGTGGCCAGGGGAGGCAGGACGGAGGACATTTGAGCGGCAACGGGTGAAGGCGCGGCCGGCACTGCCAGGCCCGCAAGGTCGGGCATGCCGCTATCGCCTGTCACGGCGACGATCGGCTCGGCCGCTTTCTGTTGCGGCTGCATCGATCCGGCGAGGGACGGCAATCCTGGATCCGACCGTGTCCCAAGAATGGACGCCATCGAGGCTGTGGCGGCGGAAGCAAGATCGGGCTGATCTATCATCGCCACCGATGCGAGTGCCGTCGCGTCGCGGGCCTTGACCACCGGCCAGTGCTGCAGACGATCAGACAGATCCTCGCCGGAACGGCTCCTGCCGGCAACACCGGATAACGAAAGGGCTGCGGGATCGGCCCGCATCGGGGAAGGTATCGCGGATGCCGCCGCCATGGCCTGTGCGGGCAAGGCCGGTACGGCAGCACCGATGGTTCCGGCCACTGGCCGCGGGAGCGGCGCTGTGGCCGGGTCGGGCAGGAACGATGGGGCTGTCGGCTCGGTGTCCACGGCCGACGAGGTGGCTTCCACGACACCCGCCGCTGCCTTTGCGATCTTTGCCGATGCGGTTGCGGAGGAAGGCCAGGGCTGTGCCGGCCCCATGCCGGGAGAAACCGTGGATGCGGGCTGAACACCAGGAAGCGGTTTATGCGGCACTTCCGGTGCCGCTGAGGCTACGCCTTGTTCAGGCGCTAGATTCCCCAAACCGTTCTCCTGAGAAGGAGTGGAAGAGATGGCAGGTTGGCCGGCTTCCTCGGAAACAACGGAGCGGCGGCTCGGCTCTGCTTCCAAACGAGTGGCAGAAGAAAGCAGCGGCAAGCCGGATATTGGCACCTGATTTGCCTGCAGCGAAGCATTCTGCGCCTGCTGTGGCGGCGGGTACTGGAAAGGCATCGCCAGCCGGCCGGCTTCTTCGGCCGCCGCGGCCAGCGCATCCCAGGGCAAGCCGCCCTGGAAGGCGCCGATATCGGGCTTGGCGGCAAGCGGCTCGATGTTCTGCGAGGCTTCCTGAGGCGCAAGCTCCAAGCCCGTCCCGCCCGGCTCCAGCAGCGAGGATGCTGTCTGTGGCGGAGCCGAAACAGTGGCGGGCGCCACAAGGGCCATCACCAGGCCAAAGCCCTGGGTCTCCGGCGCGGCGACGGTGCCCGGCATGCCGGCACGGATCATCGGGCTCCCTCCCTGAAGAGGGGCCTGCTGTCCCAGGGTAATGCTCATGAGGTTCTTTCCCTGCCGCCTGTAAGGGCTCTGTGTGCGACCAGTCAGCCGAAAAGATCGTCCACGGCACTTTGTCCAAGACCGCCTTCAACTGCCGAGCTCGGGCCGTTCAGCAGATGCGCATCAGGCCGATGATCATCAGACGATATGCGGCCTGCCTCGCGCTGTGCCTCCTCGGGGCTGATGCCGAGCAGCGCCACCAGGGCTGTGACCCGAACCTCGACCTGGCGTAGCGTGACCAGCACCTTGCGCACGCGCTGCCCAGTGATGTCTTGGAAGGCACAGGCCAGCACGATGGCCTGTGCCGCCTGTTCCACCTCGGCGATCTCTACCCCTGGATCGGCCGCCTTCCCGTGCTGCAGCCGACTGGCTGCCGCCTGGGCACGCTCGGCCTGACGCAGGATCTCGAAGGCGGCGCCCTCGGTCTCGCTGACCACCGCATCCAGCGCGTCGCCCAGATCCGCTGAGGGCGGCGCGAGGCCAATCACCTCGGCACGCATCTCGGCCAGGATGCGCGACATGCCGCGCATCTCGTCCCACGCCTGGACCAGCTTATCGGCCGCAGCGCCCTCCCCAGTACTGCCGAGGCCCAGCAGACGGTCCACCTCGGCCGAGATGGCCGCAACATGCCCGGTGATGCGGGCCAGGCCCGCATGCGACGTTGCCGCCGGGCCGGACAGAGCAGCGCTCATGCGGCCCCCGTTCAGTTGATGACGGACGCGATCTTCGCCTTCAGCGTCTCGGCCGTGAACGGCTTGACGATGTACTGCGAAGCGCCGGCCTGCTTGGCGGCCACCACATTCTCGGCCTTGCTCTCGGCCGTTACCATGATGAAGGGCGTCTTCGACAGCGCGGCGTCGGCGCGGACTTCCTTGAGCAACTCCAGCCCGGTCATGGGCTCCATATTCCAATCGGAAATCACGAGATCGTAGCGAGAAACCTTGATCTTCTCCAGAGCCTCGGCACCGTTTCCGGCTTCCTCGACATCCTTGTGGCCAATTTGGTCGAGAAGATTTCGCACAATCCGCCGCATGGTCGGATAGTCATCAACAACCAGAATTTTCACCGCGGGTCCCCCTATGCGATGAATCATACTCTAGGAAGATGGGTTGTTTTTCGCAAGGGTTTTGATGGGCTCTCTTGGGTATGGGTATGGCAGATCAATCCAAGGCCCTAATCCTCCTGAATTTTGCGAAAAATCTTGAATACAATCGCTCGTCGTGGCACCAACCACCTCAGCGATCGATTCCGGAGAAGCCGAATGCAGATCATCCGCCATGCGCCAGGAGAGGCGAGCCTGTTGCAAGAGGGTCATACCCTGCTCGACATCACCCAGGCTGATACCGGGGAGGCGGAGTTCGAGACTTTGCTGGATCGACTGGCCCAAGCGCTGGACCCTGCCCGGATGCCGCGGCTTGCGGTCACCTTGCGGGAGGGCTTGATCGAAACCGTGTTGAGCGAAGTGCCGGTGGAAGTCCATGTGATCGAGGAGGATCCGCATGACGAGCCGTCATTGCGCCTCGTGCGGCGTGTGGCGGAAGTCGATCCATCCTCGTTGGCGCAGTTGCTGGACAGTGCCAGCCGTCGCCTGGCGCGGGAACGGTCATGACGGGCAGCGCACCGCGCGAGGCGCGGCTGGAGCTGGATGTTGGTTTGCGGCGCCCACTACCCCGGCTCGAGGCCGAGGCGCTGGTGGCATTGTTGATGGGGCGCAAGCTCGGTACGGATCACCCTCACCGACTGTTCCGCGACCCTGAGGCTTCGCTGTTGCTGACAGGGGAAAGCCTCGATCATGCGACCCGCGGCTCTCGTGTGCTGCACGACATGGCACTGCCGCGGCTTGAGGTTTCGGCCAGCCTGCCGCCTCGCCGGTTGTTGTTGGAGGCAGGAATCGACTGGCTGGGTGGTCTGCTGCAGGCCGAACCTGGCGATGTGCTGGGCTTTCTGGTGCCGCCAGGCACTCATCGGCATGACATGCGGCTGCTGGTCTGGGATGGCGCACGGATGCGACCGCTCGATCGTTTGCCGGAAACGCTGTTAACGGAGGCTGCCGCCCTGCCTGCCTTTCAGCAGGCTGCTGCCCTGCCCGATCCTTCAGCGCCCGAGAGGGAATTGCTGCCCGCAATGCGCCGTGTTGCGCTGGCACAGCTGGAGCGCCGAGCCCTGCCAGTATCGCAGACAGTGCTGGCGGGCGGGTTTCTGGGTGCTGGGCACTTCAGGCTCTGGCTCGCGGCTGCGGCCTCGCGTTTGCACGGCTTTACCACCAGTGTTCCGCCGCGGCTGCTGCAGGCGGCCTGACTGCATAGGCCGAGGCGTCGCCTTCATCATCGACCGAACTCTTGGTGTTTTTCGCAATATCTTGGAACAGAGCAGAAACATGTTGCGAAAAACATCTAATGCCTCTACGAAGAGGTTCAGGACCGGAAGGACCTAACCGCTGCCCGGTATAATGCGAAAGCGGGCGGCGACAGCAGAAGGCAGACGTGATGACGTCAGATAATCCCTGGACCGTGACAACCGAGGCGCCTATCCGCCTGCGCGGCAGGGCACATTCCTTTCTGACGCTGGAATTGCCCGAACTGGAAGCCAGTCTGTTGCAGGAGGCACTGGTCGCCAGGCTCGGCATGGTTGCCGGCTACTTCCGCCATGCGCCCGTGGTGCTGGACCTGACCAGCTGGGCACCAGGTGCCGGTTTACGCGTCGCAGCGCTGATCGAGGCGGTTCGTGCCTGCGGTCTGGTGCCGGCCGCCTTCCGCGCCCGTTGGCCTGAGATCGAGCGGGCCGCTCTGGCCTGTGGCCTAGGCCGCATGGTGGAAGGGGAGACACAGCAGGATCTGCAACGTTCCCCCGAACGCCGTCCCCCTGTGATCGTCACCGAGCCGGTCCGGTCCGGCCAGCGCATCTATGCCGCCGAGGCGGATCTGATCGTGCTGCATTCCGTTTCGCCCGGCGCGCAGCTGCTCGCCGATGGCTGCATCCATGTCTATGGCGCACTCCGAGGCTCGGCCAGCGCGGGAGTGGGCTGCGACACGCAGGCCCGCATATTTGCGAAAAACATGGATGCTGAGCTGCTCTCGATCGCCGGGCTGTGGCTCGGCGCCGAGGACATCCCCGCTACCTGGTCCGGGCGACCGGCACAGCTGCACATCGATGATGGCTGGCTTCGCTTCGGACCCCTCCCCTGATCCTTTGAAACGCCACTCCACATAGCTGGGAGAATCCCGCATGACCGCGACCGTGATCACTGTGACCTCCGGCAAGGGAGGCGTCGGCAAGACGACCACCACCGCAGCCTTCGGCGCCGCCCTGGCACTGGCCGGCAAGCGCGTCTGCCTCGTCGATTTCGATGTTGGGCTGCGCAATCTGGATCTGGTGCTCGGCATCGAGAAGCGCGTGGTCTACGACTTCCTGCATGTTGCCAACGGCCAGGCACGGCTGCAGCAGGCGCTGATCCGCGACAAGCGCGTTGCCAACCTTTACGTGCTTGCCACCTCCCAGACGCATGAGAAGGACGCGTTGACCCTGGAGGGCGTGAGCCGCGTCATGGCGGAGCTGAAGGAGGAGTTCGACTATATCCTCTGCGACAGCCCGGCCGGCATCGAACACGGCGCAATGATGGCGCTGTACCACGCCGACCACGCGCTGGTGGTGTGCAACCCCGAGGTCAGCTCGATCCGCGACGCCGACCGCATCCTGGGCTTCATCGCCTCGAAGTCGAAGCGCGCAGAGGAAGGCCTCGATCCGGTGCAGGAGCACCTGCTGGTCACCCGCTTCGATCCCGAGCGAGTGAAGACCTGCGAGATGCTGCCCCTTTCCGAGATCCGTGACATCCTTTCGGCCGAACTGCTGGGCGTGATCCCCGACAGCAAGGCGGTGCTGAAGGCCTCCAATGCCGGCGTGCCGGCGAGCCTGGATGGCGAGACCGATGCGGGCCGCGCCTATCGCGAGGCAGTGCAGCGCTTTCTCTCCGCCGGCCACCTTCCCGCCGACATTCCGGATGCGGCGGTGATCAGCGCCGCCATGGGCACGAGCGGCGAGCCGCGCGGCTTCTTCCGCCGCCTGTTCGGCCGGGCCTGAGACGCCAACGGACCACGCCACGGGAAGAAGGAGCCCCCAGGAGCATGTCGCTCATCGCATTGATCCATAAACGCCGCAGCACCGCGCATCTCGCAGCGGCACGCCTCAAGCGTCAGATTGGCGCCGATCGCATCGCCGTGTTTGGCGAGGATATTGGTCAGCGGCTGCAGGAGGCTTGCCTGCGGGAGATCCGCAAGCTCGCACGCGGTGGCCATGTGAAGGTGAAGATCGGCACCTCGCCGACGCTGGAGCTGCGTGAAATCGATATTGACCTGACGCCGGGACGCTGACGGCCATGCTGATTTCAGCGGCGCAATGCCGCATGGCGCGTGCGGCCCTCGGACTCAGCCTGCGCGAACTGGCCGAGGCCGCCGGCATCTCGGTCAACACGCTGAGCCGGATCGAGGGCGATGGCAACGTCACCAGCCGCACTCTTGGCCGTGTGCAGTCTGTTTTGAGCGAAGGCGGCGCAGTGTTCCGTCGGGATGGTTCGGTAGGCGTCGAGGCACCCACCGGCTGATAGCCTGCAGGGCGTGACACCAGGAGAAGCGGAAAAATTCCGCGCCTGTCTCTGTCGCGGAGAACTCCCGAACAGGCCAGCGCCGGGGCAAAAAAGGCCCCGGCCTTCCCTGTTATCAGGCCATGGCGAGTTCGGCTTCCTCATCTTCCAGCAACGGCATCTGTTCCAGCGGCGCCAAGCTGGTGATGTTGCTGGTGGGATAGAAGGCCACCAGCCACGCCTTCAAGGGCGTCTGACCCGACGGCTTGGGGAAGCCCTTGTCGATGGAGCGCCGCAACCGCGGATCCACCAGCGCCAAGCCATAATCAGGCAGGCTGCGCTTGTGTGTGGCGTAGGCCATTAGCTCGGCCTTGAAGCGGCGAAGATCCTGCGTGGTGCCGACCCGGCTGCGCAACTTAGTCAGGTTCATGCGGAACCCGCCGGGCGGACCGCTGCGGGCAATCTCGTAGAGGCGCTTGGCCACCGGGGGCAGCTCGAAATAGCGCGGGCTGTAGGTCAGGAAATGCTTGTCCTGCACAATGGCGCGGAACAGCCAGGCACACAGCGTCAGTTCCACGGCCCGCATCTGCTTCGAACCGTCATGGTTGCGGCGGTAAAGAATGCGATATTCATCGAGCCAGCCGAAGCCGCGATCCTCGCCTTCCCCACCGGTTTCGATGTTGGTGCGCACAAAGGTGGATTTCAGCCGCGCCAGCGATTCTTCCAGCCGCTCATAGGCCGAGCCACCAGTGGTGCTGCCCGTGGTGACAAAGAAATCATGGGCGGTAAAGGTGATCCGAGGTGACGGCACCTCGCCCCGGTTGATCTTGTCGGCGATGAGCGAGGCCGAATAGACCAGCAATTCCTTGTCCCAGATCGAGGCGACGCCATGCTTGGTGCCCACCACCTCGATCCAGATCCGACCATCATCGTAGCGCGGCAGTTCGGTCTCCTTGTCCCGCCGTAGGGAAAAGAAGTTGTAGACCATGGTGTTGCGGTCACCCTTCACCTTGCCCATGAGCGGGCTATCGGTGGGGCGGAAGTCCAGGGTCTGTTGTTCGTCCATGAAGAAACCGGGCCTGTCTGCCCCTTCCTTGTGGCGGAGCTCACCTGTCTAAACCAGCAAAGACACGCGTCATGTCGGCGTGGCGACGAGTCTTTTCCCCTCAAGACTCGTCGCCACGCC